>CACYZM010000006.1 GCA_902778855.1 uncultured Bacteroidia bacterium | reverse complement strand
GATGGCCCCGTAGTACAACTGAGGGCCGAATTTGACGGCGAATTCGGTGTCGGGATACACGGAGTCGAAATCCTGGGCAAAGCCGCTCAGCCCCGTCAGGATGACCGCTACGGCGACTAGGAGTATTCTTTTCATCTTTTGCGTATTGTTGCGAGTTTATCCCATCACGACATCGAGCACCATCATCAGGACGAAGCCCAGGGCGAAGCCGATGGTGCCGAGGTTCGAGTGATGGCCTTCGGCGGTTTCAGGAATCAGTTCTTCGATGACCACATAGAGCATGGCGCCTGCTGCAAAGGCCAGCAGATAGGGCATCAACGGCGTGACGGCGGATGCGAGCAGCAGCACCAGCGCGCCGCCGATGGGCTCTACGATGCCGCTCAGGCTGCCGATGCCGAAGGCTTTCCAGCGGCTGTTGCCGGCCAGGCGAAGCGGCATGGAAATGATGGCTCCTTCCGGGATGTTCTGGATGGCGATACCCAGCGCCAGCGCCAGTGCACCGGCTACGCTGAAGCCGGAGGTCATCGCGCCCGCGATGGCCACGCCGACCGCCATCCCTTCCGGGAAGTTGTGGATCGTGACGGCCAGGGCCAGTTTTGTCGTGCGGGAAAGCCGGCTCTTCGGGCCTTCCGCTTCGCCGGAGGCGTGGATATGGGGCGTCACATAGTCGATCAGCAGCAGGAAAGCGAAACCGCCCAGCAGGCCGATGACGGCCGGCCACACGTTCCCGCCGCCCATCTCCATCGAAGGAATCAGCAGCGACCACACCGACGCCGCGACCATCACGCCGGAAGCGAAACCCAACAGGGCTTTCTGCAGGCGGTTCGGCATCTCTTTCTTCATAAAAAACACGAAAGCCGAACCCAGCGCCGTTCCGGCAAAAGGTATCAGCAACGCAGTCAGTAGGGCAGTCCAGTTCATGGTGTGGCTACTTCGGTTATTCGGCAAATTTAACATTTTTTGCGGCGATTTGTCGGCAACTGTTTTTTTCGTATATTTGTCTTGTTCATATGATTCTCTATTACTCAGGTTGCGGCAACAGCCGATGGGTGGCTGAAACGCTGGCGGAAAACTTGCGGGAGCCGTTGTTGTTCATTCCCGATACCGAACCGGAATTGACTTTGCGGGAAGGAGAGGCGTTGGGCTTCGTTTTTCCCGTCTACTCCTGGGCGCCGCCGCATCTTGTACTCGATTATATTCGCCGCATCAAGCTAAGCAACCACCCCGCTTATTTATGGTTCGTCTGCACTTGCGGCGACGAAGGCGATTATACCCGGCAAGTCTTTTGCCGTGCCTTGCGGAAAAAGGGACTTTCGCTGGATGCCTGTTTCTGTCTGCAGATGCCGGAAACCTATCTGGTTTTCCCGGGTTTTTCCCTGGATACCCCTGAGAATGCGCAGCGGAAAATCGATGCTGCCCGGACCGATCTGCCCCGGATTTCGAACCTGATCGCGAAACGTACCTGCAATCATTATGAGATGCTCCGCGGTGCATTTCCCCTGACGAAGACCTATCTGCTGCGGCCGCTCTTCTACCGCTTTATCATCGCCGACCACCAGTTCTACGCAACCGACGCCTGTATCAGCTGTGGACAATGCGAGAAGAACTGTCCTGTCCATAATATCCGCCTCGTCAACGGCCGGCCCGCGTGGCAGGGCCATTGTGTCCATTGCATGGGCTGCTATCATCAATGCCCGACGAATGCCGTACAGTATGGCAAACTCACGCAAGGAAAGGGACAGTACCACGGGGTGGATGCTTGAAAAGACCAGATTCAATAACGACTATGACCTTATGAACAAAGATTTACCTTCCGAGCAGGACCGGGTCCTGGGCTGCATGGTCGGCGGGGCGGTCGGGGACGCGCTCGGCTATCCCATCGAATTTCTGCACTGGCCGCAGATCAAGGCGCATTGCGGGGATCGCGGTCTCACGCGGTATGCGTTGAGCAAAGGGGGATTGGCCCTCATTTCCGATGACACGCAGATGGCGCTGTTCACCGCCGCCGGCGTACTGCTGGGTATGACGCGGGGCGCGATGCGCGGCATCATGGGGCGTCTCGACGAATACTGCAAGCACACCTATCTCGATTGGCTTCATACGCAGCAGTGGCGTTCCCGGAAGGAAGGCGAGCGTGTGGTTTCCTGGCTGATGAATGTGCCGGAACTGTTTTCTGTTCATAATGACAGTTGCGGTTGCGGCGGCGTGATGCGGACGGCGCCTGTCGCGCTTGTCTGCTATCTTCACGATTATCACGGCGGCAATTGGGAATACTGCGATTGGGCCGCAGCGGAGGTTGCGCGGATCACGCATCTTCATCCGTTGGGATTCTTGCCGTCGGCCGTCTTGAACGATATCCTGATGCAGATCCTCGCGGGGAAAGCCGTGGGTGCCTCCAGTTTGTGCCAAGTCGTTCAGGAAGCGGCCGGACGCCTGCCGTCCATCGTGTCGCAAGACGAGGAGAAGACCTACGGGGAGCTTTGGCCTCATCACGTGGCCCGGCAGCAGGAGATTCTCGCGCAGGCGCTGGATCTCGCCCATACCGACAAGCCCGAGGTGGCCGCCATCGAAAGCATCGGCGGCGGCTGGACCGGCCACGAGGCGCTGGCCATCGCCGTGTACAGCGCCGTCAAGCACGCTGACAGTTTCGAAGACGCCGTGATCTCGTCGGTCAACCACTCCGGCGACAGCGATTCGACCGGTGCCATCTGCGGCAATATTGTCGGCTGCCTCCATGGCCGCAAGGCCATACCGGATTTCTTTACGGAGAAGTTGGAACTCCGCGACGTCATCGAAGAGATGGCCCAGGATCTCTACACCGGATGCATCATCAGCGAATACGATCGTCGCGAGACGCCCGAGAAGAAACGCTGGGAGAAGAAATACTGCTACTTCGAGTGGCCGGAAGAATAGATAGAATCCGGCTACTGGAGCGTCACTGAAACGACGGAGGCTGGCGGCAGGGTGAGGGAGACGTTGCGGCCTGAGAGGCGGATGTCCCCGAAGGGTTTCGGTGCGACTTGCTGCGGTTGCGCGAATGTGTTGTGCGCACGGATGTCGCTCGTGCAGAGGATTTCGCCTGCGGCCGTTTTCGGACGGAGGGCATCCAGGACCAGGGTGACGGCCTGCGCGCTGTCCAGACGCGGATTGACGAGCGTTACCAGCAGCTTCCCGTCTGCTGAACGGGAAGCGGAGATGCTGAGCGTCGGATAGAGCCGGCCTGAAGGCGCCTGCAGGGTGTCGCATGCGAAAGCGACGGGCACTGCGACGGCGTCCTGGTGGCCGCGGTACATCCGGAATACGTGATAGGTGGGCGTCAGCAGCATCTTGTCGCCCTGCGTGAGGACCATGGACTGGAGCACGTTGACGATCTGGGCGATGTTGGCCATTTTCAGGCGGTAGGTGTGCTTGTTGAAGATGTTGAGCGACATGGCCGCGACGATGGCGTCGCGCATCGAATTCTGCTGAAAGAGATGGCCCGGGTTGGTGCCGGGCTCCACGTCGAACCAGGTGCCCCATTCGTCCAGCAGCAGGTCGATCCTGCGTTCGGGGTCGTAGGTGTCCATAATGACTTCGTGGTTGCGCAGCACCTCTTCGACCTCCAGGGCCTTGGCGATGATGTCGTAGTATTCCCCGTCCGTGAAGTCCGTGGCGGAACCTTTGTGGTTCCAGTTCGTCACGGTGTAGTAGTGGAGCGAGACGGCATCGGCCCGGCGGCCGACTTTCTCCATCAGCACCTTGGTCCAGTTGTAGTCATAGTCGGAGGCGCCGCTGGCTACCTTGTAGAGGTGGTTGCCGTCGAAATTGCGGCAGTAGGTCGCATAGCGGCGGTACTGGTCGGCATAGAACTCCGGCGTCATTTCGCCGCCGCAGCCCCAGCTTTCATTGCCGATGCCGAGGAACTTGACTTTCCAAGGTTCTTTGCGCCCGTTGGCGGCGCGCCGCTCGGCCTGTGTCCCGTCTTTGGCCGTCATATATTCCACCCACTTGGCCAATTCTTCCACCGTGCCGGATCCTACGTTGCCGGAAATGTACGGTTCGGCGCCCAGCATCTCGCAGAGATCCAGGAACTCGTGGGTGCCGAAAGAATTGTCTTCGAGGGTGCCGCCCCAGTTGGAATTGATCATCCGCGGACGGGTTTCCCGCGGCCCGATTCCGTCCTGCCAGTGGTATTCGTCAGCGAAGCAGCCGCCCGGCCACCGCAGCACGGGGACGCCGAGTGCCCGGAGTGCTTCCAGCACATCCAGACGGTATCCGTTGATGTTGGGGATGGCCGATCCGGGACCGACCCAGATGCCGTCGTAGATGCAGCGCCCGAGATGCTCGGAAAACTGACCGTAAATCTCCTTGGGAATGACCGGCCCGTCTTCCGCCTCGTGCACGGCAACCCGTACCTGTCCGGAAGCGAAAGCGGTGAAAAAAAGAAGGGATAAGAGGGCGAGAAATTTTTTCATTGCAGAGGATTTGTATGCAAAGATACGTTTTTCGACAGATAGTTGAGTGGTCGCTGGCCTGAAATGGGCAACTGGCCATCCGCCGTCCTCAAATGGACGGCTGTGTGAGGATGGCGGGCGAAAAATGGCGGTGCCATCCTCATAGGAGGGGGTAGGTGAGGATGGCTCGGCGGGCAATCGGGCAAGGTCTCATTTCACGTGGCGGACCTTGCCCGCAAATCTGCCCCTGAAACTATTCTGGCGGGCAAGGTGTCGGGTCTCAAATGAAACCTTGCCCGGATCCGACAGGGCATCTCTCTTCGCCTCAACTCTTGTGAGCGAGGCGGTATTTATGGTTTTTAACTGATAATATGGTTTTTCGTCAAGAATTTCTTAATTTTGCTATGCTTTTCAGAAGGAAAGCAGACATATTGACATAGCATTTGCTATTTATTCGGTTGCCCTGAAACCTGAGAAATTTCCAAGCAACATACCGGATAAGTCGGTAAATGCTTGCGCTTTGGCGCAGGCTTGACTTATCTGATGTTACGGGCTTCTCAGGGCCTCAGGGCGCAGATTTGTAAAGTCTGCGCTTTTTTGTGTGCCCTGAAATCACCTCGTTCCGAATAAGTGCCATGTGCTATACAACGCATAAACCACTAGATCATGAGAGAACCTGTACTTTTCCTGCTGCTATTACTCCTAATGTCTTGCAGCCGAATTGATGAAGTCGACATCAACAACTTCGGCCAGTCGGACAGCGAATCTTTGAACGGCAAAGTCGCCGTGTTTGGCAATGTGACCACCGAGATGCGCCAGCACCGCGTCACCATTTCGCCTGTGCATCAATGGGGCGACAATCAAGAAGCTTTGCCGGAAATCAACCGCGTTTTCGTGCTTTGCGGCAACGACACGATACCTTATATTGAAAAGGAAGCCGACCGTAGTAGTATGGTTTTCGTTTCGGAGCAACCCTTCAAAGGTGAGGCGGGCAAGACCTACAAACTCGTCGTCGAAACACCTACGGGCGACATCACCGCTGAGGACTATCTGACGCCTTTGGGCAACACGGATTACTTCCAAATCATCCAGGACCACACAAAAGTGAGGAGTTATCAGATGCAATCGGGCAAGATGGCACATGAATTCCAGTTTGACAAACACATATATACCGTTGGGGAACAGCCTGTCATCTGCGGCCTGACCTTTTATCAGTCGGAGGATTTCCCCATTGATAGCCTCGAAAGCGTTTCTTTCATCCATAACGACATGTCGCTCTCGGCACTGTTCACCGCCAGGCTGTTCTGGTATTCCTATCATGTCACGGAAGACGCCCTCGATCGCAACGAGACTTTCATCACTTGTTCGGTCTCGCCCGAGTTCTACACCTTCCTGTTGGATGTCTTCAACGAAGACGACTGGAGCCTGGGCCTGTTCGCCACCATTTCGGGCAATGTGCGAGGCAATGTCAAGAACGGTTACGGCTACTTCTTCGCCTCCGACGTGCGACGCCAACCCTTCACTTACCACGAAATCTACAACGCCATCACCCCCGAAAACGAATAAGCCATGAAACGCATCCTCTTCACCATACTATTCTTTGCCTCTTTTGTTTGTCTTCAGGCACAGACCTATACCTTAAGCGGTCACATCACCGATGCTGCTACGGGCGAGACATTGATTGGAGCCACCTTGTATGAGGTTTCGTCTCAAGCTGGAACCTCGGCAAATGGCTATGGCTTCTATTCTTTGCGTTTGCCCGCCGGAAAACACAGATTGCAATGCGCCTATTTGGGTTATAATACAAAGGAGATTGAAGTCCAATTGGACGGCGACAAGAGCTTGGAAATCGAGTTGGAGGAAAACGCCGTGGGGTTGGGTGAAGTCACTGTGGAGGCGGCAATTGTAGAGCGTCCGCAAAAGCAGAACGAGTTTCACGCCGAGATGCTGACCATCCAATCGATACGAAAACTCCCGAGCGTGTTTGGCGAGGCTGACATCCTCAAGGCTGTGCAGATGCAGTCGGGCGTGAAGACCATCGGCGATGCTTCATCGGGATTGCTCGTGCGCGGCGGCACCAACGACCAGAACCTAATCCTCATTGACGAGGCGCCCATCTACAATCCCTCGCACCTTTTCGGCATGATCTCCATCTTCAACCCCGAGGCGGTGAACCAAGTGAAGCTATACAAGAGCAATACCCCCGCGCAATATGGCGGGCGCGTCTCGGCCGTGCTCGATTGCAAAATGAAGGAAGGCAATATGAACCACCACGATTTCTCGGTGGCGCTGAGTCCCTTCGCCGCTACTTTGACCGCCAGCGGTCCCATCGTCAAGGAAAAGGCCTCTTACTTGATTTCGGCACGTAGGAGTTTTTTTGACTTTTTCGTGAAACCCAACGAGGACATACCGCTTGTGCCGAGATTTTACGATCTCAATGCGAAAATCAACACCAAAATCGGGCAGAACGACCGCATTTATCTCTCGTTTTACCGAGGTCACGATGTCATTGAGTCCATGGGCGGCATTGACCATTCGAAAGGTATGTACAATACTTGGGGCAACACCTCCGGTACCCTGCGATGGACGCACAACTTCGGCAACCGTTGGTTCCTCAACACGGCCTTTATTGTCAGTGATTACAGCAATGACCTCGACTACACTTACAGAAGGAGCAAATTCAACTGGCGCACTGGTATTTTCGACCTCAACCTGAAAGCCGCATTGAGTTATTACATTGCCTCCGACTGCGAATTGCGTATAGGAGCGGGAGCTATCCGCCATGCCTTTACTCCTGGTGTATCGGACGGCATCGGCATAAGCCTGCCACCTTATCAGGCGATGGAGTATTCTGCATTCGTATTGAACGACTGGAAACCTTTAAGCTGGTTGGGCTTCAACTACGGCGTACACCTGTCGGCCTTCCAACCCTTGAACAGTGGCGAGAAACTGCTGTTTTATCCCGAACCGCGTGTAAGCATGAATGTTATTCTGAACGAGAATACATCGCTGAAAGCCGGCTACGCAAGGAATGTGCAATATATCCAAGTCTTGCAAAATACAGCCTTGGACTATCAGTCGTTGGAGACTTGGTTCCCAGCGGTCAATGGTTTGAAACCAGTCATCGCCGACATGGTTTCGGGTGGGTGTTTTCTTGATTTCGGTGGCCAGTATTCCGCTTCTGCCGAACTCTATTACAAGAAAGGCCAGAACCAAATCGACTTCATCGACCATGCGCAACTCATTAGTAACCCGAATGTTATCAATCAGGTGAGAAGCGGTAATTCGAAGGCGTACGGCGTGGAGTTGAACCTTTCGAAGAATGTAGGAAAGTTCACGGGAGCGATGAGTTACACCTATTCGCGTGTGATTTACTCCATCGATGGAATCAACGACGGCAACCCCTATTCGGCATTGTCCGATATTCCACACGACTTCCGCATCAATGGCTGCTACCAGTTCACGTCACGTTGGAGCGCAAGTGCCGCATGGCAGTATTCGAGCGGACATCCCGTCACTTTACCTGTGGGTTTCTATGAATACATGGAGCAGACCGTCCCGGTTTACACCAATCGCAACGCCAGTCGCACACCTGCCTATCACCGTCTCGACCTTTCGTGCGCCTATCATTCACCAAAGAACAAGAACGGCTTCCATTGGAGTGCGAGTTTCGGCCTGTTCAACGCCTACAACCGTCTGAATCCTTTGGGCTACCAGTTTGAAACGGATATAGAATCCGGCGAGATGCGGGCTTATGCTTACTCGATGTTTGGGATTTTACCCAATGTTTCGTTGAGGCTGGGGTGGTGAAGGATGCCATGTTTGTGCCCGAGAATCTTGGGTAAGTTGATTTCTTTGCTTAAATTTGTTTCTGTGATGGCACACAAGAAATCCATACGATTCTTCAATGACCGGCAGGTGCGCGCGGTTTGGGATGAGGAGCATTCCAAGTGGTGGTTCTCGGCCATTGACATTGTGCGTGCCATCAATGACGAAGAGAATTACCAGAAGTGCAGAAACTACTGGAAATACCTAAAAGGTAAGATGGCCAAGGATGGCGTCGAACTGGTTAGTGTCACTAACCACTTCAAGTTTGAAGCGCCGGACGGAAAACAACGCGCATCAGATGCTCTGGATGCCCAGGGCGTGCAGACGCTGGCCAAACATTATCCGGCAAACCGGGCCAATGCATTCTTAGATTGGTTTACCTATAGCGACAATACCATCGACGGGCAGAGCAAGAAGAAAGCCTACGATTTGTTTGAGAGTGGACTGCTGAATACCTTGGAGCCGGGGACTGTGCGATCCCTGCAGCAGATTCACGCATACATTTTCGGCGGGCTTTATGACTTTGCCGGCCAAATCCGGACCAAGAACATCAGCAAAGGAGGCTTCGCCTTCGCCAATGCGTTGCACTTACCACAGATATTGGAGACCATCGAGCGAATGCCAGGGACCTCCTTCGACGAGATTGTCGACAAGTATGTGGAGATGAATGTGGCCCATCCGTTTATGGAAGGCAACGGCCGCAGTACTCGCATCTGGCTGGACCTGATGTTCAAGCGCTCGCTAAAGAAGTGTGTGGACTGGAGCCTCATCGACAAGAATACGTATCTGGATGCTATGCGCCGGAGTGTCGTGGATTCAATGCCTATCAAGACGCTTCTTCAATCCGCTCTTACCGACAAGATCGACGATCGCGAAACCTTCATGAAGGGTATCGACTATTCCTATTATTACGAGGAGTCGTAAGCAGGGAAGATTTCTCGCACACGCAATTGATTCTGGCCGCCATCCTCAAATGGGCGGCTGGGTGAGGATGGCGGTCGGAAAATGGCGGTGCCATCCTCGCTGGAGGGGGTAGGTGAGGATGGGAAGACGGAAAAACGGGCAAGGTCTAATTTCATGTGGCGGACCTTGCCCGCAAATGTGCCTCTGAGGGTGTTCTGGCGGGCAAGGTGGCGGCTGTCAAATGAGACCTTGCCCGAAAGGGGCGGGATTGTGCTCGGCTGCGAGCCGCCTGCGCATTCCCTTGCCTACGGCCTTCGTCTGGGGCGAAGGTTTGAAAATGCGAAGGCCGGCTGGGCCGGCCTTTCGCATTGTTTAGTGGGAGTCTGGTGCGAGAGCTAGCTTTCGCACCAGACTCCCACTAAACAATGAAGGACTTGCATTGGATGCAAGTCCTTCATTTTCAAATATTCGTGACTCCCACGGGATTCAAACCCATAACCTTCTGATCCGTAGTCAGATGCTCTATTCAGTTGAGCTAGGGAGCCAGGTTGAGCAGCTACGGGGGCTACTCGGTGACGGGGACCTCTACTTTGGCGGAGGCGCCGCGTTTTTTCTCCTTGATGCGGGCCTTCTTGCCGGTGAGGCCGCGGAGGTAATAGATCCGTGCGCGACGGACTTTACCGACCTTGTTCACTTCGATCGAGTCGATGAAAGGGGAGTCAAAGGGGAAAATACGCTCAACTCCGATTCCGTTCGACATCTTGCGGACGGTGAACGTCTTCGAAATGCCGGCGCCGCGTTTCTGGAGCACGATGCCGCGGAATTTCTGGATACGTTCCTTGACTTCACCTTTGGCGGAGACTTCCTTGATCTTGTAGGCCACGGTCACGGTGTCACCAGCCTTGAAGTCGGGATAATTTTTCTGTTCTTGTGCCAGCGCGTCGCAGGCAACTTTCATCAAATCCATTTTCTTTACTTTACTTTAGCGCAACGTTGCTGGATTTCTTCTGATCACTTTCGCAAGAGGTTGCTTCGTTTTTGGGACTGCAAATGTACGAATTATTTTCGCCCGTGCAACTTTTTTTTATTTTTTCTTCATATTTTTACAAGAGAAAAGACGAAAACCCTAAAATTCACCCAGGATCCGGTACCATCGATCCGAATTTCCTCGCCATCTGGTACGGCACGGGCAAGCTGACCGCCAACGCCATGTTCTGGCCTGAGCTGATCAGTTCCGCCTCGATGCGGTAGAAACTACTCGAAATAGACGTCGCCGAAAAAGTCCGGCTGGTGGAAGCTGGGCTGCGGCGTGCCGACGGGGTTCCAGCTCAGATAGTGGGTGACGGCGGTGTCGTCGCCGCACTTGTAGAAGTTGGCCTTGACGGTGCGTCCGCTGAACTCGGTGAGATTGAGGTCGGCCTGGGCGTAGAGGCGCTTGGGGATGGCGATGGTGATCGTCCATTCCTGCGGGCCTTCAATCATGCCGAACGCCTGGGAGCCGAGGGTGGAGTAGCGGCGGATCTGGCTGAGGATGCGGTCGTCGCAGTGGAAGCGCGGGCCGCCGAGCGGGCCGTAGTCGAAGGTGCCGTGGCCGATGCAGTTCATCTCCAGGTTGAAATAGCTGTTGTCGCGGTCCGACGGGATCATAAAGAACTCGACGCAGTCGTCGGTGTAGGGCTTCGACCGGTAGTCGTAGTCGTACGTGGCGCGGGCGCCGTTTTCCTTCACGTGATACTGGAGGTAGATCTCCGTATCGGAGTGCATGATACGGAATTCCACTTCGGGTTTGTAGGGGTACTCGGGCCAGTTGACCTGGTCGATGGCGTTCCAGGCGATACCGGCCTGGTCGAACTTGGCGATGACTTCATCGATGGCCGGCTCCGGGGTGGAGAAGGCCACTTTGGCGGCTATGAGTGTCATAAGAAAGAGTTTCATGGTGCAAATTTAGGATTTTTACGAGATAATTCTTACATTTGTAAGATGAAATGAGAAATCAACAAAACAACTTAAATAAAAACTAAAAAATCTGTATGAAAAGAGTTTATCGATTTGGAGGCCGGGAAGCCGAAGGCAATGGCCAGATGCGCAATCTCCTCGGCGGTAAAGGTGCCAACCTCGCGGAAATGTGTACTTTGGGTATTCCCGTTCCCGCCGGTTTCACGATCACCACGGAATGCTGCACCGAATATTATGCCCTCGGTGGCGGCTATACCGCTGAACTGAAGAATGACGTGGCCGAAGCCCTCAAGGCGACGGAAGCCATCATGGGCAAGAAATTCGGCGATCCGAAGAACCCGCTCCTCGTGAGCTGCCGCTCCGGCGCCCGCAGCTCCATGCCGGGCATGATGGACACCATCCTGAACATCGGTCTGTGCTCGGCCACCATCCCGGGCATGATCGAGAAAACCCAGAACCCCCGTTTCGTGTATGACGCCTATCGCCGCCTCATCATGATGTACTCCGACGTCGTGATGGAGAAAGCCGAAGGCATTGAGCCGGAAGACGGCAAGGCCATCCGCCAGCAGCTCGACAAGATGATGGAAGATCTCAAGGAAGCCAAGGGCTACAAGTCCGACACCGAGATCACCGCCGAAGAGCTCAAGGACCTCGCCGAGCGGTTCAAAGTCCGCATCAAGGAAGTCCTCGGCGTGGAATTCCCCGACACGGCCGAAGCCCAGCTCTGGGGCTCCATCGGCGGCGTGTTCAAATCCTGGAACGGCAAGCGCGCCATCAAGTACCGCCAGATCGAAGGCATTCCCGATGACTGGGGCACGGCCGTGAACGTCCAGTCGATGGTCTTCGGCAACATGGGCGAAACCTCCGCCACCGGCGTGGCTTTCTCCCGCAACCCGGCCAACGGTGACAACAAGTTCTACGGTGAGTGGCTGATCAACGCCCAGGGCGAAGACGTCGTGGCCGGTATCCGCACCCCGAACCCCCTGAACAACGCCACCAAGAGCCCGCAGAACGCGCACCTGAAGTCCCTCGAGGACGCGATGCCGGAAGTGTACAAGGAACTCGACGACATCCGCATGCTCCTCGAGAAACACTTCAACGACATGCAGGACATCGAATTCACGATCCAGGAAGGCAAGCTCTGGATGCTGCAGTGCCGTATCGGCAAACGCACCGGCCTCGCCGCCCTGAACATGGCCATGGATATGCTCGAAGAAGGCATGATCGACGAGAAGACGGCTGTCTGCCGTGTGTCGCCCGCCCAGCTCGATGAAATCCTGCACCCGATCCTCGACCCGGCTTCCGAAAAGAAGGCCACGGTCGTCGCCCACGGTCTGCCCGCATCCCCGGGTGGTGCCGTCGGTACCATCGTCTTCACCAACGCCGACGCCGTGAAGGCCGCCGCGCAGAAGAAGAAAGTGATCCTCGTCCGCGAAGAGACCTCCCCGGAAGACGTGGAAGGTATGCGCGCCGCCGCCGGTATCCTGACCCAGAAGGGCGGTATGACCTCGCACGCGGCCCTCGTGGCCCGTGGCTGGGGCAAGTGCTGCATCGTGGGCTGCGAAGTGATGAAGATCAACCTCGACAAGAAGGAAGTCTCCTTCGTCGGCTCCGACAAGGTGTATCACGAAGGTGATTACTTCTCCCTCAACGGTGCCAAGGGTGCCGTCTATGCCGACAAGATCGAGACCATGGACGCCTCCGACAACCCGCGCTTCGTGAAATTCATGGCCATCGCCGACAAGTTCCGCAAGATGGGTGTCCGCACCAACGCCGACAACCCGGAGGACACCGCCCGCGCCCTGAGCTTCGGCGCCGAAGGCATCGGCCTCTTCCGTATCGAGCATATGTTCTACGGCAAGAACTCCGAGACCCCGCTGGGCAAGCTCCGCAAGATGATCCTCTCCAAGACCGACGACGAGCGTCGCGCCGCCCTGAAGGAACTCGAGCCGTACATCAAGGCTTCCGTGAAGGGCACGATGAAAGTCATGGACGGCAAGCCCGTGACCTTCCGTCTCCTCGACCCGCCGTTGCACGAGTTCGTCCCGCAGACCGAGGACAAGAAGGCCGAACTGGCCGAAGAGCTCCACATCACCAAGGGTGACATCGAGAAACGCGGCGAGAGCCTCCACGAAGTGAACCCGATGATGGGTCACCGCGGCGTCCGTCTGCACATCACGTACCCGATGATTTCCGAGACCCAGTTCCGCGCCATCTTCACGGCTGCCATCGAACTGAAGAAGGAAGGCTTCAACCCGATGCCTGAGATCATGATCCCGGTGACCATCTCCGAACGTGAGCTCCGCTTCCAGAAAGCCATCTGCGAGAAGATCCGCGCCGAAGTCGAGGCTACCCTCAACGAGCACGTGGACTACAAGTTCGGTACGATGATCGAGATCCCGCGCGCCGCGCTGACCGCCGACCGGATGGCCCGCACCGCCGAGTTCTTCTCCTTCGGTACGAACGACCTCACGCAGATGACCTTCGGCTTCAGCCGCGACGACGTGAGCACCTTCATGGGCGACTACCTGGGCAACAAGATCCTCGACGCCGACCCGTTCAAGACGCTCGATACCAAGGCCGTCGGCAAACTCGTGGACTACGCCGTGAAGGCCGGCCGCTCCACCCGCGAGAACCTCAAATGCGGTATCTGCGGTGAGCACGGCGGTGACCCGGCATCCGTGAAGTTCTGCCACAAGATCGGCCTGAACTACGTGTCCTGCTCGCCGTTCCGCGTGCCGATCGCCCGCCTCGCCGCCGCACAGGCCGCCATCGAAGACGAGAAGTAGCCCGTGTTGAAGCACCTGATTGTCGCGCTCAAGGGATTCTTCATGGGCGCGGCAAATGTGGTGCCGGGGGTCTCCGGCGGCACCATTGCCCTGATAACGGGCATCTACAAGGAGATCATCGAGGCGCTGGGAAGCCTCACCCAAAAAGAAACCTGGAAGTCGCTCTTTAAGGGCGACTTTCGGGGTTTCTGGAATCAGGTCCACGGCACTTTCCTTATCTGGCTGGCCATCGGCGTCGTGCTGAGCGTATTCTCGCTGGCCAAGCTGATGACCTATGTGCTGGAGCATTTCCCCGTCCATACCTGGGCCTTTTTCTTCGGCCTGATCGTGGCTTCGGCCATCCTGATGTTCAAGGACATCAAAGGGTGGGGGATCAAGGAGATCCTCTTCACGCTGGGCGGCGTGGCCCTCGGCCTGGTCGTGTGCACGCTCTCGCCCACGAAGACGCCCGACAACTGGTTCTTCATTTTCCTGTGCGGTGCCATCGCCGTGTGCACGATGATCCTGCCGGGCATCTCGGGCAGTTTCATCCTGGTGATCATGGGCAAGTACGACTACATCATGCAGGCCGTCGCCGACCTGAACTGGCCCGTGCTCATCGTCTTCGGCCTTGGCTGCGTCGTGGGTATCCTGGCTTTCGCCAAGTTCCTGCACTGGCTGCTGGCCCGTTTCGAGAAGCAGACGATGCTCGTGCTCCTCGGATTCATTCTGGGCTCGCTGGTCAAGGTCTGGCCGTGGGCCAATGAAAGCGCGAAAGCGCTGCCCGATCCCCATTACGGGGCGGCAGCGCTCTGGTGCGTGCTCGGCGTCGCGCTCGTGCTCGGCGTCGAGTGGCTCGCTACCCGCAGCGGCAAGCGGGAATCTAATTGACAGTACATTTATTTTTATGAAACCCCGTTTTTTCCCTTTGCTGGCGGCCGTCGCGTTGATGGTGGTCAGTGCTTGCGGCAGTGAACCTGCCGCGCCGGTCAAACTGGCCATTGTTCCCAATCCTGTGTCGGTCGAGGCGATCGGTCGCGGTGCCAAGGCAACCGCAAACGTCAAGACCCGCGTTGATGCGAAACTCGCTCCGGAGGCGTATGAACTCCGCGTCAAAAACGGCAGAATCACCATCAAGGGCGGTTCCGAAGCCGGTGTTTTCTGGGGCAGGCAGACGCTTGCGCAGATCGTGGCGCAGTGCGGCGAGCGGATTCCCGGCGTGCTGATCAAAGACGAGCCCGCTTTCGCGTATCGCGGCGCCCATCTCGACTGCTGCCGCCATTTCTTCTCGGTCGACGAGGTGAAATCGTTCATCGATATGATCGCGCTCCACAAACTCAACGTGTTCCACTGGCACCTGACGGAAGACCAGGGCTGGCGCCCCGAGATCAAGGCGTATCCCCGCCTGACCGAAGTCGGCTCCGTCCGGGCCGAGACGCTGGTGGGCCACTACGGCTCGAATCAGTATGACGGCACGCCATACGGAGGTTTCTATACGCAGGACCAGATGCGCGATGTCGTGAAATACGCCGCTGAGCGCTTCATCACCGTCATCCCGGAAATCGAGATGCCGGGCCACGCTTCCGCCGCGCTGGCCAGCTATCCCGAACTGGGCTGCCGTGGCGCCGAGTATCCCTATAAGGTACAGACCACCTGGGGCGTCTTCCCCGAGGTTTTCTGCGCCGGCAATCCCGAGACCGTGACTTTCCTGGAGAAAGTGCTCGATGAGATTTGCGACATCTTCCCCTCCGAATACATCCACATCGGCGGTGACGAAGCCCCGCGCGACGAGTGGGAGAAATGCCCGAAGTGCCAGGCCCTGATGAAGGAGAAAGGCTTCACGCGTGAGGCCGAGCTCCAGAGCTATCTGATCACGACCATCGAGAAATATCTGGCCGACAAGGGCCGCAAGATCATCGGCTGGGACGAGATCCTCGACGGCGGCGTGTCGCAGAGTGCGACGGTCATGTCGTGGCGCGGCGCCCAGGGCGGCATCGCGGCCGCCAAGATGGGCAACGACGTGGTGATGACCCCCAACAGCCATTTCTACTTCGACTATTACCAGACGGGTGACCCGCGGGGCAACGAAGAGCCCCTCGGCATCGGCGGCAACCTGCCGCTGCGCAAATGCTACTCGTTCGATCCCTTCGACCAGCTCAACGAGAATGAGAAGGCCCACATCAAGGGCATCCAGGCCAATATGTGGACGGAATATGTGGCCACGTTCGACCACGTGCAGCACATGGTGCTGCCGCGTATGGCCGCCCTGGCCGAAATCGCCTGGAACCCCGACGGCCGTACCGAATACGACGACTTCGTCGACCGCATCGTCAATGGTCTTCTCCCGATCTACACGAGCCGCGGCTACAACTATGCGCCCTACGCTTTCAAGGACATCGAGTAATTATTTTTGCCGAATCGACCAAAAGCGCTAAATTTGCACCCTCATCACGATGAGGGACTGGTTCCGTAGCTCAGCTGGATAGAGCAACAGCCTTCTAAGCTGTGGGTCTCGGGTTCGAATCCCGACGGAATCACGAAGCATTGAAAAAAAAGGACTCGATCGAGTCCTTTTTTTGTGCGGTCACCCCGGCGAAAGCTCGCTTTCAGACGGGGTGACCGTACAAAAAAAGGGAGTCCGTGCCAGCGGGCTCCTTTTTTTCAATGCTTCGGCCAAAGAAAGATTCCCTAGGGAATGCGCAGGGCCCTGTGCCCGAGCACAATCCCGAATCTTTTTGTATAAAATTTTTTGTATATTTGACTCATGCAACGACGTGATTTCTTCAAAACGGCCCTGGCGGCGACGGCGGCGGTGGGGCTTTCCCCGGTTCTGGAAGGATGGGTGCCGGTCCATAATTGGACCGGGTACGATTTCGGCCCGGGGCCGGCGGTCCACGACCGCCTGTATCAAGGTCCGTTCGGCTGCTATGAGCCGGACAACTTCTACGGCGGGTGGTGCTACCAGTCCACCCAGCCCGGCAAACAGCTGATCAACTGCATGGGCATGGGGTTGATTACGTATATCTCCGGGGATTTCGGCGCACCTGTCGTGCCCGGAAAGACCCTGGAGGAAACCATCGACGGCCTGTTCCGTTTCCCGCTGGGCACCAAAGTGTACATCCGCCCGAACTGGCGGCACATCCAGAAACGGGAAGGGAAGCTGGAATTCGACGATTACTGGAAAATCACGATGGAGAAGTCGCGCCAGTATGGCAAGCGCGTGGGCATCCGCGTGATGCTCAACAACCCGGACATCCTGGAAAACGCGCTGCCCGACTTCGTCCTGAAAAAGGTGCCGCTCCATAAGCTGAAAGGCTCCTGGACCGGGAATCCGTCGCAGGTGCGCTATCAGCACGAGCATCTCCAGCCGGAGTACAACGACTACCTGATCGGCTACTTCGAGGAAATGCAGAACCTGCTGGCCGAACAGTACAACGGCGGCCCCGAGATCGAGATGGTGGATACGCATCATTTCGGCCTGTGGGGTGAAGGCCACGCCTGGCCGTACGACGGGCACAATTTCCCGTCGCGGAAAGACGCTGAGGAGAAACTCCTGAAGATGTATGAGATCCAGCAGAAGGCCTGGACGAAGGTGCCGCTGGTGACCAATGTCCAGCCCGACTACAACCGGGTGGGCCATTCTTCGGTCATTGACCGCTCCGTCCGCGACGGAAACTGGCTGCGCCGCGATTCGATCCTCGTGCAGAACGAGTGCATCGACGCGCTGAGCAACCGCCCGGCCTGGGTGGCGAATTTCTGCGAGGGCGCCATGAGCTCCGGCAACGGCACCGACTACCCGGTCGATGCCGACGGCTTCGCCCGGGGCGACGTCATCATCTCGCACGTGAAAGACCTGAAGGCGAACTATTATTCCCTCTGGACCTTCCACGCCATCAATCCCGACAATCTCTGGGCCTATTATAAGAAATACCCGGATGCGCTGAACGACCTGGCCCAGCGCATCGGCTTCCGGGTCCGTCCGTCCTGGATCTGGCGTTCTTCCGACGAGGACGGGCGCGAGAACCTGATTTTCGGTATGGTCAACGACGGCATCGCCGGCGTGCCCGGCGTTCTGCGCCTGACCGTGTTTACGGACGACGGCAGCGTGGAAGTGGGCGGCTGCCTGGATGCCGGGTTCCCGCATCCGAAGGGCATCCGGGAAGCGATGATCACGCTGCCCAAGGGTGTTTCCGCCAACAGCGGCCGCCTGAAACTCAAGGCGGAGATCGAAGTGAAAGGCGTCCGGTATCCGGTGCCCATCGCCGCGGCGCACGGGGTCAATCCCGACGGGTCGCTCAACATCATCAGAAACGTGAACGGATAATGAAGCGCAGGGATTTCATCAAAGTCGGCCTGGCGGCGGGAGCCGCGGCCGGCCTCGCGCCCAGCCTGAAGGCCTGGGTGCCGCAGCACAATTGGCACAAATACGATTTCGGTCCGGGGCCGGAAGTCAAGGACCGGCTCTATCAGGGGCCGTTCCCTTCCTACGCGCCGGAAGACTATTTCGGCGAGGAGCCGGAAGTGGTCCAGTATACGATGCCCGGCAAGCAACTGCTCAATGCCTTCGGCATGGGGATGACCACCTATATTTCCGGCGACTACGGTGCGCCGCACGTACCGGGCGAATCGCTGGAAACGACCATCGACAAGCTGTTCCGTTTCCCGTTGGGCACCAAGGTGCATATCCGCCCGAACTGGCGCCATATCCAGAAGAAGGCCGGGAAGCTGGATTTCGACGACTACTGGAAGATTACCTTCGACAAGGCCGCACAGTACGGGAAGCGGGTCTGCTTCCGGGTGATGCTCAACAACCCTGACACGCTCGAGAACGCGCTGCCCGACTATGTCCTGAAGAAAGTGCCGCTCGACCATCTGAAAGGGGAGTGGAAGGGCGATCCTTCGCAGCCGCGCTTCCAGCACGGGCACTATCAGCCGCGCTACAACGAGTACCTGATCGGGTATTTCGAAGAGATGCAGCACCTGCTGGCCGACCGCTACAACGGCAGTCCGCTTGTGGAATTCGTGGACACGCATATGTTCGGCTTCTGGGGCGAAGGCCACGCCTGGCCGTATGAGGGGCACAATTTCGCGAACCGCAAAGAAGCGGAAGACACCTTCCTGCGGCTGTACGAGATCCAACAGGCCGCGTGGACGAAGGTGCCGCTGGTGACCAACGTCCAGCCCGACCACAGCGGCGTGGGCAATTCCGCGCTCGTGGACCGCTCGGTCCGCGACCACAACTGGCTGCGCCGCGACACGATCCTCGTGGACAGCGAGAGCATCGAGCAGTTGTGCAACCGGCCTGCCTGGACGGCGGCCTTCGTGGAATGTGCGATGACGCGCGGTGACGCTTCCACCATCAAGCTCGATCCGTACGGCCGCCCCACGGGCGACGACGTGATCCTCCACGCCAAGGATGCCGGCGCGAATTATTATTCGCTCTGGAGTTTCCACAGCATCTGCGCGGAGAATCTCGAGGCGTATTACCGCAAATATCCCGAAGCGCTGGACGACCTGGCGGGCTGCATCGGCTATCGCGTGCGCCCGTCCTTCATCTGGCACGGCAAGGACAAGGAGGACCTGGATTTCCTGATCATCGGCATGACGAACGACGGCATCGCCGGTGTGCCCGGTGTGCTGCGGCTCACGCTCTTCACCGACGACGGGGAAGTGCACGTCAGCGGCTGCCTCGACGCAGGCTATCCCGACGTGGAAGGCGTCCGCTCCGGCATGATGTACCTGCCGAAGGGTTTCGACTGGAACTGCGGCCGGCTCAAGCTCAAGGCAGAGTTGGAAGTCAAGGGCGTCCGGTATCCGGTGCCCTTCGCCGTGGCGGAGCCGCTTAATCCCGACGGATCGTTGACCATCAAGAAAAACAATCGATGACGAATATGAATCTTTCCATCCGCAAACTGTTTCTGTGCCTGCTCCTGGCATTCGTGCCGGGTGCCGTGCTTTTCGCCCAGGAAGACCCGCAATGGGCGAAGCAGGACGTTCTTTCCGAACCCTCCCGCTGGGGCGGGACCTTCGGCCTGTATCCGGAAGGACAGCCTCTTCCGCCGCGGCCGCCGAAGGGGTACAAACCGTTCTATCTCAGCCATATGGGCCGCCACGGCGCCCGTTTTGTCGACGGATCGGACTTCTATCCGAAGATGTACCGCATCTGGAAGACGGCGGACGAGAAGGGCTACCTGACCCCGGAAGGGAAGCGTTTCTTCGAGGCCTATGCCCAGGTGTATTCGCGGATGCTCTATCACGAAGGCATCCTCACGATGAAAGGCCAGCGGCAGCACCGGCAGATCGCCGGCCAGATCTTCCGGAACTATCCGGAGATCTTCCGGGGACAGACGCAGCTCGTGGCGCTCTCGACGGAGTCTTCGCGCGTGATCGTGAGCATGCTCTGCTGCCTGGACGAACTCTCCGACCTCGACCGCGACCTGACCGTTCTCGTGGACTATGGCCGTCCGTATTATTCGATGCTCATTCCGGAAAGCCATTCCAATCCGAACTACAAGCCGATGGAGCCTTTCACGAAAGAAGCGCTGGAGAAATATGAAAAGTTTGCCAAAGCGGTCTTCGATGAAGAGGGCGTAATCGGGCGCTGGTTCACTTCGACCGAGGACATCGGGCTCGACCGCGAGTCGTTTATGTACGACATGATGCAGCTTGTGTCGGATTGCAGCAACCTCGATTTCGCCGTGCCGGAGGCGCTGACGGACGTATTCACGCCGGAAGAACGTTACGCCATCTGGCGGGTCCAGAACTACAGCGACTATATGTATACGGGCGTGGCGCCCGGCGTGGACCGGCGCCGCTTCCTGGAAATGTCGGTCGCCGCCAAGGACATCATCGACCGCTTCGAGGAAGACCAGGAAAACGGCATCTCGATCCGGATGCGCTTCTCGCACGACACGGCCCTGGCGCCGCTCATTTCCTATCTCGGCGTGAACGGGATGGATGCGATGATCGACAATCCCTACGATGTCGAGAAGGTGTGGCGGAGCTATGACATCCCGATGGCCTGCAATTTCCAGCTGGTCTTCTTCCGCAGCCGCCGGGCACCCGACGAGATCCTCGTCCAGGCGCTGCTCAACGGATTCTGCGCCACGCTGCCGCTTCCCGAAGTGGCGCCGGGTTTCTACCGCTGGAGCGATTTCAAGGCCAAATTCGGCGAACTGGCCATCTAAAGGGCGCGCGTTATGAAAAGAGTGCTGACATTCCTGCTTCTCTTGCTCGCCGGCTCGCTGTCCGCCCGGGAGGCGAAGGTGGCCATGCTCCCCGGGGAAAAATGGTGGGGCTGCGTCACGGACCTGGGTGTCCGGATGCCTTTCGATGCTTCCACGGAATTGTCGTTTGACCTGGCGCGGCAGAATTTCAACAATCAGACGACCCCGTTGCTCGTTTCCGACAAGGGCCGGTACATCTGGTGCGACAAGTCCTTCTCCGCCGTCATTTCAAAGGGGACGATCCGGATCACGCCGCATCACGGCGGCACCGTTACCTGCAAGCAGGCGGGAACGACGCTCCGGGAGGCCTTCCTGGCTGCTTCCGCCGCACATTTCGCCCCCAGCGGGACGATTCCGCCCGAGATGTTCCTCAACAAGCCGCAGTACAACACCTGGATCGAACTGGTTTACGACCAGAACCAGGCGGACGTGCTGAAGTACGCCCACGGCATCGTGGACAACGGCTTCCCGCCGGGCATCCTGATGATCGACGACAACTGGCAGAAATACTACGGCAGCACGGAGTTCCGTCCGGACCGTTTCCCCGATCCGAAAGGGATGGTGGACGAGCTGCACGCCCTGGGCTTCAAGGTGATGCTTTGGATCTGTCCGTTCGTTTCTCCGGATAGCCAGGAGTATCGGATGCTTCGCCGCAAGGGGTATCTGGTGATGGATGCCGGGCGCGACCGCCCCGCCATTCTCGACTGGTGGAACGGCCTCAGCGCCTGCTACGACTTGAGCAATCCGGAGGCGTATGCGTATTTCAAGAAAACGCTGACCGATTTGCAGGAACAGTACGGGATCGACGGCTTCAAGTTCGACGCCGGCGACCCGGAGCGGTACCTGCAGGAAGATACCCGTCCGTTCGACGGGAAGTCCTTCGATACTGAGCAGACGATGCTCTGGGCCAAACTGGGCCTGGAGTTCCCCTACAATGAGTTTCGCGCCTGCTGGCGGATGGGCGGCGATGCCCTCGTCCAGCGCCTCGGCGACAAGTCCTACTCCTGGAAGGCCGTGGCCAGCCTGGTTCCGGATATGATCGCGGCCGGTTTGCTGGGACACATCTACACTTGCCCCGATATGATCGGCGGCGGGGAGTTCGGCAGTTTCCGGAACGTGGACCAGGGCAAGATGGACCAGGAACTGATCGTCCGTTCCTGCGAGATCCACGCGCTGATGCCGATGATGCAGTTCTCGGTGGCCCCCTGGCGCGTCCTGGATAAGGAACATCTGGCCATCTGCCTGAAGTACGCCCGGCTGCACGAGGAACTCGGCCCGTATCTGGTGGAGCAGGCGAAGATCGGCGCACAGACCGGCGAGCCCATTGTCCGGAGCATGGAATATGCCTTCCCGGGGCAGGGCTTCGAGACCTGCATCGACCAGTATATGCTGGGCGACCGCTATCTGGTGGCGCCGATGATGACGCCCGGCACCACCCGGACCGTCCAACTCCCGAAGGGCCGCTGGGTGGACGAGAACGGCAAAGTTTACAAGGGCGGCAAGACCTATGAACTGGAGGTCCCGCTCGACCGGGTGCCTCGTTTTACCAAGAAGAAATAAATGAAGCACATCGCTTTTTCCGAGATCGCCGGCGTCCGGGTGGGAAATGCCCAGGATGAGAAGGCCGGCACGGGTGTCACGGTATTTCGTTTTACGCCTGCAGGGCGGGCCGCCGTCGAAGTATTCGGCGGCGGGCCGGCTTCGCGCGAGACGGAAACCATCGCCACGGAGCGGAATCATCCGCTCAACGCCCTGGTCTTTTCCGGCGGTTCCGCTTATGGCCTGGCCGCTTCCGACGGCGTGATGCGCTGTCTGGAGGCGCACGGCATCGGGTACGACACCGGTATTGCCGTAGTGCCGATTGTTTGCCAGAGCTGCATTTACGATCTGGAGTACGGCAGCGTCGCTGTCCGCCCCGACGCCGAAATGGGCCGGCAGGCTTGTGAGGCGACTTTCGCGGGCAACGATCCGCGCAGCGGCAGCGTGGGCGCCGGTACAGGCGCCACGGTAGGGAAGGCTGCCGGGATTCATCAGGCCCAGAAAGCCGGTATCGGCTATGCGGCCGCGCAGGTCGGGGAGTTGCAGGTAGGCGTCTCGGTCGTGCTCAACAGCTACGGCGACATCTATTTCGCCGGCCAGAAGATCGCCGGCATGCGCACGCCCGACGGCAAGGATTTCGGCGACTCGGAGGAGACGCTGCTCCGGACCGTCGGAGGCAATCTCTTCACCAGTACCACCAACACGACGCTCGCCGCCGTCTTTACCAACGGCCATTTCTCGCCGGCCGAACTGAAACACGTGGTCCGGATGGCTTCCGCCGGCATGGCCCGCGGCATCCGTCCCGCCTTCACTTCGGCCGATGGCGATACGATCTACGCCATCGCTGTCGGCGAAGAGGCTGAACGTGTCGCCGCCAGCCCCGACGTCGCCGGCGCTGTGGCTGCCACCCTCCTGGAGGAGGCGATTGCCGACGCTGTCCGTTGTTCCGGAAATTAACGTATCTTTGAACTATGAAACGTCTCTTTCTCCTTCTTTCCGCCGTCGCCTGTCTGAGCGTGGCGGCCTGCCAGCAGCCTGCGAAACAGGCGGTGGCGGATTGCAAACCCGATCCGGCCGTGGCCGAGGCCATCGCCCGGGTCAGTCCCGACAGCATCCGGACCTGGATCGAAGAGCTGGTCGCCTTCCATACGCGCCACTCTTTGAGCACCCAGACCGACCCCGAACGGGGCATCGGCGCGGCGGTGCATTATCTGGTGAATCGCTGCGAAACCTGGGGTCGGAAGGCGGAAGGCGTCCGCCCGGCGCCGACCGTGGAAGTCGTCTATTACAAAGGCGGCGAGAACGGCGGCCGGTACGACCGGATCGTGGAAGTGCCGCAGGTGATCGTGACGCTCCCGGGTACGAAGGCGGAGCGGGAAATCCTGCTGTCGGCCCATATCGACACGCGCGTGGCCGACGTGATGGACTCCACTTCGTTCGCGCCCGGCGCCAATGATGACGGCAGCGGCCTGGCGTGCCTGCTCGAGGTGGTCCGCATCCTGTCGGAGATTCCGCTGGAGCAGACGGTCAAATGCCTGTTCGTCTCGGGCGAGGAGCAGGGCCTCGACGGTTCGCGCTCCATCGCCACGCGGGCGAAGGCCGAGGAATGGCCCATTCTGGCAATGATCAACAACGATATGATCGGCAACGCCGTGGCCAGCGGCACCGGGCTGAAAGAAGACCACAAGGTGCGCGTCTTCTCCGAAAGCCGCAATGGCGAGGACAGCGATCCACGCCAGCTGGCCCGCTATATCCGCGAAACCGCGCAGCAATATGTGCCCGACCAGGAAGTCAAGCTGATCTACCGCAACGACCGCTACCGCCGCAGCGGCGACCATACGCCGTTCCTGCGGGAAGGCTTCACGGCCGTCCGGATGAGTGAGTATTGCGAGAATTATGACCGCACGCACCAGGATGTCCGCACCGAAAACGGCATCGACTACGGCGATATGCTTTCGGGCGTTGATATTCCTTCGCTGACGCGCAACATCCGCATCAACCTGGCCACGGCGATGCGCCTGGCCCAGGCGCCTGCCCGGCCGCAGAACGCCCGCATCGCCAACGCGGGTGAACTGGAAAACCACACGGTGGTGGCGTGGGATCCGGTCGCGGAAGCGGCCTGCTATGAAATCCTCTACCGCGAGACGGACCAGCCGGAATGGCAGGTGCTCGGAACCGTGTCCGCGGCCGATGCGCAGCAGGGCGGCTCTTTCCAGTATCCGCTCAGCAAAGACAA
The DNA here is from genome assembly GCA_902778855.1 of uncultured Bacteroidia bacterium. GTDB lineage: Bacteria > Bacteroidota > Bacteroidia > Bacteroidales > UBA932 > Cacconaster. Next base: position 49,776 of record CACYZM010000006.1, on the reverse strand, counting down.
TTACTTTTTCGCCGTCCGGGCCGTTTCGTCCGCTGGCCACGCCAGCCTTCCTGCCGTCGCACGCTAGCTATGTGGGCGCTGATCACGGGCGGCAGTTCCGGAATGGGGCTTGAATACGCACGGCAACTTGCCGGGCGCGGCTACGACTTGCTGCTGGTAAGCAACCGCGACGTGGAGCTCAAGGCGGCCTCGGCGCAGCTGCGCGAGCAGTATTCCGTAACCGTGACGCCGCATTTCCAGGACCTGGCCGAACCCGACGCGGCCGACAAGCTCTTCGCCTGGTGCACGGAAGAGGCCGGCATCCTGCCCGACGTGGTGATCAACAATGCCGGGATGTTCTTCTTCAAGGAACTTGACGGCGACGACCTGGACCGGGTGCAGGCGATGATGAACCTGCATATGACGACCGTCACGCGCACCTGCCTGCTGTTCGGCGAAGCAATGAAAAAGCGGGGGAGCGGGTATCTGCTCATTATGTCGTCGATGGCGGCGCGGCTTCCGGTGCCGGGCATTACCATCTATTCGGCGACGAAGGCCTATCTCCGGAGTTTCGGCCGCTCGCTTTCCTACGAATTGAAGCCCTACGGCGTGGGCGTGACGACTGTCTGCCCGGCCGCCATCGCGACACCGCTCTATCGCCTGAGTGAAAAATGGCTCCGGCTCGGTGTCCGCATCGGCCTGATCCGCACACCGCGCTGGCTGGTGGCCCGCGCGCTGCGGGCGATGTTCCATCGCCGCCGTGTGATCAGTCCGGCTTTTATGAACTGTTATCTTCCCTTTCTGATCGCCCTGCTTCCGGGGCCCGTGGTTGCTGCTTTATGGAAAAGGCTCAAATAGTGGTCGCCCTGCTGCTCTGCAGCCTGTTCCCGGCCCGCGCACAGCGGGTCGAGCCGGTGCCGTTCGGCGATTTCGAACACTGGACGGTACGTCACATCCGCGAGTCTTCGATCGTCGGCGGCGAGGTCAAGACGCTCTACGTGGTTGGACCCGATGCCACGATTGAGAAGAACGCCCCCTATGATTATGCGAAGACCATCTGGGCCTCGTCCAACGCCTATGCCCGTGTGTCGGGCGTGACCAAGACCAGCGTGACGATGGAACCCGACCAGGGCCCGACGGGGACCTGTGCGCGGCTCACCACGCGTTTCGCCTCCTGCAAGGTGGCGGGTTTGGTCGAGATCAATGTGCTGGCTACCGGCGCACTCTATTGGGGCAAGATGCTGGAACCGATCCCCAGCGTCAAGAATCCATACTCCTATATGGACTGGGGTATTCCCTTCACCAAGCGGCCCTCCGCGCTGGTGCTCGACTGCAAGGCCGAGATGCCCGCTACGGGAATGCTGACCAAGGGAACGACCTTCAGGCAGCAGGAGTTCCCGGGCGAAGATCCCTGCCAGATCCTGTTGCTGCTGCAGTATCGCTGGGAAGACGACGAAGGAAACATCCACGCCAAACGCGTCGGCACGGCCGTGCGCCGAATCGCGAAGAGCACGAACGGCTGGGTAACCGGATTCCGGGTGCCCGTGGTCTATGGCGATGCGTCGAAACAGGCCGGCTATCAGGCCTATATGGGACTTTTACAGGGGAAGCAGGCGCTCTACGCCCTCAACAGCCGCGGCCAGCGCAAGCCGATTCTGGAGGAGGGCTGGGCCGAGGCCGGTTCGCCGGTCACGCACGCCGTCCTGCAGATCACGGCGGGCAGCTGCGGCGCTTTCGTGGGCGCCCTCGGCAATACGCTCTGGGTCGACAACGTCCGGATGGAATATGCGCAATAAGTAAACAGGTTTGATGATATCCACTCACACATTCAATATTTTCCTCATCGTCATGGCCCTGGTGGCTGTGGTGGTTTTCGTGTCGCTGTATTTTGTCGACGCGGGTTACGGCAAGTTTTACAAGTCCAACTGGGGGCCTTCGCTCGACAACCATTGGGGCTGGTTCCTGATGGAGGTGCCGGTGTTCATCGTGATGCTGGTGCTCTGGCTGCTTTCAGACCGGCGCGGCGACTTCGTCCGGCTGGTGTTCCTGCTGCTCTTCGAGCTGCACTATTTCCACCGCTCCTTCATCTTCCCGCGCCAGCTGCGCGGGCATAGCCGGATGCCGTGGACCATCGTGCTGATGGGCGCGCTGTTCAACACGCTCAACGCATTGATGCAGGGCGGCTGGATCTTCTTCATCTCGCCCGCCGACTATTATCCGCAGAACTGGCTTGTCAGCCTGCCGTTTATCGCCGGCACGGCGATGTTTGCCGTCGGGATGTATATCAACATCCAGTCCGACGGCATCATCCGCAACCTGCGCAAGCCCGGCGACACGGCGCATTACCTGCCCAAGGGCGGGATGTTCCGCTATGTGACCAGCGCCAATTATTTCGGGGAATTCCTGGAATGGGTGGGCTTTGCCGTGCTAACCTGGTCGTGGGCCGGGGCCGTGTTCGCGCTCTGGACTTTCGCGAACCTCGCCCCGCGCGCGGCGCGCATTTACGATTTGTACAGCCGGGAGTTTCCCGGCGAACTGGATACGCAGAAAGTCAAGCGGATCCTGCCTTTCATTTATTGATGCTCCATGGACGGACAATGGATTGATTCTCCCATTTTCACGCCGGTCACCATCGGCCCCGTGACTTTGCGCAACCGGGTGATCCGCTCGGCCGCATTTGAGAATATGGCGTATGGCAACAGCCCTTCCCAGGACCTGTACGATTACCACGTGGCTGTGGCGCGGGGCGGGGTGGGGATGACCACGCTCGCCTATGCCTCGGTGAACCGCAGCGGCCTCTCGTTCGACGGCCAGCTCTGGATGCGCCCGGAAATCGTGCCGGGGCTCAAACGGATCACCGACGCGGTCCACGCGGCCGGCGCCAAGTGCTCCATCCAGCTCGGCCACTGCGGCAATATGACGCACCGCGCCACGTGCGGCTGCATGCCGGTGGGCGCTTCCAGCGGCTTCAATCTCTATTCGCCGACGTTCGTGCGCGGGCTGAAAGTGGCGGAGATCGATGAACTGGTGGAGGATTTCGGCCGCGCCGTGAACCTGGCGCGGGAAGCCGGTTTTGACTGCGTCGAAATCCACGCGGGTCACGGCTATCTCATCAGCCAGTTCCTGTCGCCCTATACCAATCATCGCCGCGATGAATACGGCGGTTCGCTCGACAACCGGATGCGGCTGATGCGCCGCGTGATCACGCGGGTGCTGGAAGCCGCCGGCGACGATCTGGGCGTGGTGGTGAAGATGAATATGCACGACGGTTTCCGCCGCGGCATGCAGGAGGCCGAGTGCCTCGAAGTGGCGCGCGAGCTGGAACGGCTCGGCGTCCACGCCATTGTGCTCTCGGCCGGCTTCGTGAGCAAGGCGCCGATGGAGGTGATGCGCGGGGCGATGCCCCTCCGTACGCTCGCGCATTATATGGACCTGCGGAAATTCTGGTGGCTGAAAGCGCTGGTCCGCGTGTTCGGTCGCGTGATGATTCCGACGGTTCCGTACAAGGAGGCTTATTTCCTGGAGGATGCGCGGAAGTTCCGTGCGGCGGTGAAACTGCCGCTGATCTATGTAGGCGGCATGGTGTCCCGGCAGAAGATGGAAGAAGTCCTGGCGGCCGGTTTCCAGGGCCTGCAGATGGCCCGCGCACTGGTCCGCGATACCGATTTCGTGAACAAGCTCCATCGCGGCGAAGTCGACCGGAGCGAATGCCGCCACTCGAATTATTGCATCGGCCGGATGTATACGCTGGAGATGAAATGCAACCGCTGCGTGGCCGACCTGCCGGCGAAGCTGCGGCAGGAGGTGGAGCAGGCGGAAAAACGTTGGCAATGAGCGGTCGGATCATCGTCACGGGCGCCACGGGCAGCATGGGCGCTGCGGCCGTGGAAGCGCTGGCCGCACGAGGCCACGCCGTGCTGATGGCGTGTCGCAATCGCGACAAGGCTGAGGCCGTGCGGAAGGACATCCTCAGCCGCGTTCCGCAGGCCGACATCCTCATCCGCCAGCTCGATCTGGCATCGATGGCCTCTGTTCGATTGTTCGTCGACAGCCTTGGCGACGAGCCGGTCGAGGCTCTGTTCAACAATGCCGGCGTCATCTCCAAAGGCTACTTCAAGACTTTAGATGGATTCGAGAATACATTCTCGGTCAATTACTTCGGGCCTTGGCTCCTGACGCAGTTGCTGCTGCCGAAGCTGCCGCCGGACGCCCGCATCGTCAATATGATTTCACTCACGTGCCGCTATGCCAGGCTCGACGAAACGAAGCTGCAGCCGACGAAACGGGAGTTCCGCCAACTGAAGACGTACGCCCTGGCCAAACGGGCGATGATCTCGTTCTCGATGGAGCTGGCCCGTCGCTATCCTTCGCTGCGCGTCAATCTCGCCGATCCGGGCATCGTGGCCTCCGATATGATCGATTTGGGCCATTGGTACGACGGGCTGGCGGACGTGTTGTTCAAGCCGTTCTGCAGAAAGCCGAAGGCCGGCGTACAGCCGGCCTTGCGTGCCCTCGCAGCGGCGGAGGGCAATCGGTATTATGTCGGAAAGGGGAGTCGGGAGATTCCCGAACGATTCCGGGATCCGGAACTGGATGCCCGCATCTGGGCGGCGACGGAAGCGCTTATCGGCGTTTGAGATTCGCGATATTCAGCACCAGATAATAGACCAGGATCAGGAAGATGCAGAGGCTCACGGTGACGTACCAGGGGCCTTTGATCTCCCGGATGACGCAGGCGACGATCAGCACAAGGCTGCCGACAATGAAGGCCTTGAGCTGGCCGGTCATTTTCTTGAGCGAGAACATCGGCGCTTCGCAGACCAGCAGGAAGGAAAAGACGACGGTCAGGACTGGGATGAACCACACCGTTCCCATCAGGATGTGCAGGAAACCGTCGGTATAGAAGGAATAGACGGCCAGCGGGATGAGCAGCAGGGCGCAGCCGGAGGTGGCCAGGCCCAGGAAGCTCGTGCTTTGCCGCGTGTCGATGTTGAATTTGGCCAGGCGCAGCGCGGAGGCGGCGGCAATCAGGAACGGGAACCAGCGCAGCAGCGGGATGTCGGGCTGCGCGATGCCGTACCAGGAGAAGAGGCACACGGACGGGCAGAGGCCGAAACTCACCAGGTCGGCCAGCGAGTCGAGCTCCTTGCCAATGTCGGAATACGCCTTGAGCTTGCGGGCGGAAAAGCCGTCGGAGAAGTCGAAGAGCTCCGACAGCATCAGACAGACCAGGACCGCGGAAAAGTTGCCGCGGACCGCAAAAACAACCCCTGCGCAACCTGCGAGCAGGTTGCACAGGGTGAGGGTGTTCGGGATGTACTTACGCACCTGCATCAAAGACCCAGCTTCTTGCGGATGTCCTTGGGAATGGCGTCTTTGTGGACCATGAAGCTGATGGTGCGCATCTCGATGTAGGCTTTCGACATATAGAGGTAGCCCTTCATCTCGGGATTGCGGCCTTCGCCCCAGGAGTTCTTGGTCTTGTAGAACTTGTTGCCGTTCTGGTCCTTGAAGAGGCCGGTCAGGTGCATCAGGTGGTCGTCGACGGTCCGGAAGGTCTCGAAGTCCTTCTGGCGGATTTCCTGCGTCACGACGCGGTCGGGATAGACCTTCTCGAGCTTGACGGCTTCCTGGAAGTCCTTCGGCTCGGGGCAGATGGCCACGCCGCGGTTGTGGTTGAACTCACCGGAAGTCAGGTCGCCGTCCCAGGCCACGGTGTAGCCGTTCTCGAGGGCGTTGTCGATGATGCGCATCATGTCTTCGAGCGGAACGTTATACAGAAGGGCGTGGTCCCAGTTGTCGGGGATTTCGAGGGGAACCTTCTGGTAGAACGGATGGTGGCTGAAGCTCGTCAGTTCCACGTAGTCGCTCATGTTGTCGAAGCCGAGCATCTTGGCGAAGCTCTGCGGGGTGTAGGTCTTGCCGTTGTATTCGAAGGTCTCGGGAACTTCGCCCAGATAGATGTCGAACAGACTCTTGATGAGTTTGTGGTATTCGGGGCTGAGGTTCTTCCGCTCGACCGACACGTCGGCGATACCTTTCAAGTAGGCGGAGAGTTCACCGTGGTTGTGGCCCGGAGAGTCGTAATTGATGCCGTGATAGGCGCTCTCGGGCACGATGCCGTATCTTTCGATGGCCTGGGTGGCCATATGGGCGATGGAACCGGGGTTGATGTTGCCGTTTCCGCGGCGGAGGTAGTTGTCGAAGATGCGGTCGTTGTAATTGTTGCGCACCACGAACATTTCGGAGAGGTCGTATTCGCCCTTGCCCTGGCGGAGAAGCTCCGCTTCCAGGAAGGAGACCGTGGCGAAGCACCAGCAGGTGCCCGTGCGGGCCTGGTCTTTGACCGGCGTGACGGGGATGTCTTTGACAGGCGTAAACTTGTAGATGGTCTGCGTCTGCGCGAAGGCGGCGGTGCAGAGGACCGCGGCCAGCGTGAGGGTCAGGATGCGTTTCATTTATTTGATGCCGAGTTTCTTCTTGATATCCTTGGGGATGGCGTCCTTGTGGACCATGAAGTCCATGGTCTTGTAGCGGACGTACGCTTCGGAGACGTACCAGAAGCCTTTGTACTTGCCGGTCTCGCCCCAGGAGTTCTTCACCATATAGTATTTGTTGCCGTTCTGGTCCTTGGCGATGCCGTAGATCTGCATGCCGTGGTCGTCGGTGGTGTTCTTCTCTTCATAGCCCTGCTGGCGGAGTTCCGGGGTGATGGTCAGTTCGGGAACGGGTTTGTTGAAGGTCGGACGGGCGCCGGGGGTGGTGATGCCGAGCCAGTGGGCCTGGTCGGAACCGGCCTGCTCGGCCTGTTTCTGGATGGCGTCCATGTCGGGAACCACGGCGATGCCGGTGCGGGTGAAGCCCTGCTCGCTCACGTCGGAAGCCCAGGCCACGGTGTAGCCGTTCTCGACGGCGTAGTCGATGATGGTCATCATGTCTTCGAGCGGAATGTTGTAGGCCTGCTCCCAGCGCCAGTTGTCGGCGACTTCCACGGGGTGCTTCTCATAGTAGGAGAGGTGCGTCCAGGAAGTGAAGTCGAAATAGTTGTCGAGGTCGACGTTGAGCGATTCGAAGTAGCTCTTCGGGGTGTATTCCTTGCCCTTGTAGGTGAAGGTCTCGGGGATGGGGCCGAGGTAGGCGGCGAGGATGCCCTGGAGGCCCGGATACCAGGCCGTGGAGAGCTTGCGGTTGGGGTTCTTCAGGATGCCGTCCATATAGCCCTTGAGGCCGGCGATCAGTTCGCCGTGCATATGGCGGTCGGTGCCGTAGTTCAGGCCGGGCATCACTTCGTTGGGGACGATGCCGTAGTCGCGGAGCACGTAGATCAGGTCGCCGAAGGAGCTGCCCTGGGCGAAGTTCAGGGCGCCGTCCACGCGGATGTACTTCTTGGCTTTGTCGGCATAGGCGTGGGAGACGACGAACATTTCGGAGAGATCGGGGTAGTCGGCTTCCTTGAGCTTGTTGATGCGGATGGCCTCGGACTCGATGAAGGAGAGCGAGGAGAAGCACCAGCAGGTACCGGTGCTCGCCTGGTTTTTGACGGAGGTCACGGGATTCTCTTTCACCACGGTGAATTTGAAGCCCTCGTCATTGTTTTGTGCAAAGGCCGAGAAGCTGATGAGCGTAACGGCAAAAAGAACGAGGAGTTTTTTCATGCTATATACGGTTTGTAGTGATTATCATTCATCTCACAAATTTACTCAATCGTTTCGAGAATTCCAATACTGACAAATTGTCACTTTTCGGGGGATTGGTCGTGTTTTTGAAAAGATTTTCGATGACGATTTGAAAAAAAGGAGGTTAAACATATGAACAAGGAAAATCTGGAATTGCTTGGCAAGTATGCCATCAATCTGAATGAACGGGCGCGGCAAGGCAAGCTCGACCCGGTCATCGGCCGGGACGACGAGATCCGCAGGGTTCTGCAGATCCTTTCGCGCCGGACCAAGAACAACCCGATCCTGGTCGGTGAGCCGGGCGTCGGCAAGACGGCCATCTCCGAAGGGATCGCACAGCGGATCGTGGGCGGCGACGTCCCCGAGAACCTGAAGAGCAAGGAGATCTATTCCCTGGATATGGGCGCGCTGATCGCCGGTGCGAAGTACCAGGGCGAATTTGAAGAGCGTCTGAAGGGCGTGGTCAAGGCCGTCACGGAAAGCGACGGGCAGATCATCCTCTTCATCGACGAGATCCACACGCTGGTGGGCGCCGGCCGTTCGAGCGGCGCCATGGATGCGGCCAACATCCTGAAGCCGGCGCTGGCGCGCGGCGAACTGCGGGCCATCGGCTCCACGACGCTCGACGAATACCAGAAGTATTTCGAGACCGACAAGGCGCTGGAACGTCGGTTCCAGATGGTGATGGTCGACGAGCCCTCCGTGGCCGAGTCCATCTCCATCCTTCGGGGTCTGAAGGAAAAGTATGAGAACCATCACCGGGTGCGGATCGAAGACGACGCCATCATCGCGGCCGTCGAGTTGTCGCACCGTTACATCACCAACCGTTTCCTGCCCGACAAGGCCATCGACCTGGTGGACGAGGCGGCGTCGAAGCTCCGGCTGGAGCTGAACTCCGTGCCGGAATGCATCGACGAACTCGACCGCAAGATCAAACAGCTGCAGATCGAGCGCGAGGCAATCAAGCGGGAAGGGGAGTCCCCGAAACTCAAGACCATTGAAGAGGAACTCGCCAATACGCGCATCGAGCGCCGGAAACTGGGTGAGCAGTGGGACAATGAGAAAGGTCTCCTGAAGGCCCTGCAGGAAAACCGGCAGGCCATCGAGGACTACCGCATCGAGGCCGACGCGGCCGAGCGCCGCGGCGACTACGGCCGGGTGGCCGAGCTCCGCTACGGCAAGATGGCCGACGCGCAGAAGCAGATCGAAGAACTCGAGAAGAAGAAAGCCGAGAATCCCAACCCGATCATGAACGAGGCGGTGACCGACGAGGACATCGCGGAGGTCGTGGCCAAGTGGACGGGCATTCCGGTCAACAAGATGCTCCAGAGCGAAAAGGAGAAACTGCTGCACATCGAAGAGGTGCTCCACAAACGGGTCATCGGGCAGGACGAGGCCATCGAGGCCGTGTCGAACGCCGTCCGGCGCAGCCGGGCGGGCCTGCAGAACGAGAAGCGGCCGATCGGCAGCTTCATGTTCCTGGGCACGACGGGCGTCGGCAAGACCGAGCTGGCCAAGGCGTTGGCCGAGTATCTGTTCAACGACGAGAATATGATGACGCGGATCGATATGAGCGAGTATCAGGAGCGGCACACCGTCAGCCGGCTGGTCGGCGCGCCTCCGGGATACGTCGGTTACGACGAAGGCGGCCAGCTTACCGAGGCCGTCCGGCGTAAGCCCTATTCGGTGATTCTGCTCGACGAGATCGAGAAGGCGCACCCCGACGTGTTCAACGTCCTGCTGCAGGTGCTCGACGACGGCCGTCTGACCGACAACAAGGGCCGCACGGTCGACTTCAAGAACACGATCCTCATCATGACTTCGAACCTGAAGCCCGAACTGGTGAAGGAAAGCTTCCGGCCGGAGTTCATCAACCGGATCGACGAGATCATCGTCTTCCACGAACTGACGCCTGCCGACATCCGCAAGATCGTGGAGCTGCAGATCGGCCAGCTGAAGGAGAAGCTCGCCTCGATGGGCATCACCATCGGTTTCACCGAGGAGTTCATCGAGTACCTGAGCACCAAGGGCTACGATCCCGCCTACGGCGCCCGTCCGGTCAAGCGTGTCCTTCAGAAGGAACTCATCGACGAGCTCGCCAAGAAGCTCCTCGACGGCTCCCTCTCCCGCGACAGCGCCATCACCGCCACCTTCCGCGACGGCCAGCTGGAGTTGTCCTGAGTCACGCTTGCGTCCGCTGCCAGCCTGGCTGTCACCTTGCGCTGCAATGTACGCACTTGAAAATCAGTTGATTATGTGAAGTGATCCCCCTTGAAACGAGGGGGATCACTTTTTGTAACGAGCTGACTGACAGTTGTGTACATTGCAGCGGAATGGCTGGCAAAATTGATAGCTTGGAGTTCCAAACGTTTTTGTAACTTCGCGGCGCAAAACGAAAAGCACGCTTTTTTATGACGATAGAGATCTTGTTACTGTTGGCGGGCCTGGCGCTGGTGCTGATCGGTGCGGAGGCGCTGGTCGACGGGGCGTCGGGGCTGGCACGCCGGTGGGGTATGAGTGAGTTCGTGATCGGCCTGACCATTGTGGCGCTGGGAACTTCGGCGCCGGAGATGGTGGTCAGTTTCGTATCGGCCATCGAGAAGAATTCCGACCTGGCCGTGGGCAACATCATCGGCTCGAACGTGTTCAACACCGCCCTCATTCTGGGCCTTTCGGCAATCATCGCGCCGGTGGCGATCACACGGAGCAACCTGCGGCGGGACATTCCGGTCAATATCGCCATCACGGCGCTGCTGATCCTCTGCGGCCTCAAGCATACGCTTTTCGGCTTCGGCGAGGACGGCCTCAGCCGCGTGGAAGGCGGCATTTTCGTGGGCCTGTTCATCTGGTATATGATCTCGTCATTCCTGCACGACAGGGACAATCTGCAGGCGGAAGCCGAGGCCGCGGCGGCTGACGAAGCGGCCGCGAAGCCCAAGCAGGCTTCGCTGTTCCGCTGCCTGCTCTTTGTCATCGTCGGTCTGGCGGCGCTGGTCTTCGGCGGACGACTGTTCGTCGACCACGCGCAGGTCGTGGCCCGCATGGCCGGCCTGAGCGACAAGTTCATCGCCATCACCGTCCTGGCCCTCGGCACCTCGCTGCCGGAGCTGGCCACCAGCTGCGTGGCGGCCGCCAAGGGCCGCGGCCAGCTGGCCCTCGGCAACATCCTGGGCTCGAATACCTCGAACATCCTGCTGATCCTGGGCGGTTCCGCCCTGATCAATCCGCTGCAGATGGGCCACATCGGCCGGTATGATTACACGGCGGTCTTCGTGTGCGCGCTGAGCCTCGTCGTTTTCGCCTTCACGGGAAAGAAAAACCGGCTCGACCACTTCGAGGGCGTCATTCTGGTGCTTATCCAGATCTGCTATTTTGCCCTGCTGTTCATGACGAAGTAGAATCCGCATGTCTTTCTGGGAAGTATTTCTGCTGGCGGTCGGCGTCTCGATGGACGCTTTCGCCGTGTCGATCGGCAAAGGGCTGACGGCCAAGAAAGTGTCGTGGCGGGAAGTCCTGAGCGTCGCGCTGTGGTTCGGCGGTTTTCAAGCGCTGATGCCTGTCATCGGCTATTATCTGGGCGTGAGTTTCGCCGACCTCGTCGCGAAGGTCGACCATTGGATCGCCTTCGGCCTGCTGATACTGATCGGCGGCAATATGATCCGCGAAGCGCTGAAAGGAGAAGGCGAGTCCGTCGACAGCTCTTTCGCCTTCAAGACGATGCTGCTGCTGGCCATCGCTACGAGCATCGACGCATTGGCGTTGGGCGTTTCTTTCGCTTTCCTGCAGGCGCCGCTCTGGTCGTCGATCGCCCTGATCGGCGTGACGACGGCGGTCTTTTCGGCGGTGGGCCTGCTGATCGGAAAGAAAGTGGGAGACCGCTTCCATCGCGGCGCCCAGATCCTCGGCGGCGTGATCCTGATCGCCATCGGCATCAAAATCCTCATCGAGCATCTGTTTCTCTGAAAAATAAAAAAGCCCGGCAAAACTGTCGGGCTTTTTTATGAGTCAGGAAAGCGTTACTGAATTTCGATCTGACGTTGGACCGCCGGCTTCTCGACGATCTCGAGCTTCGGCAGACGGATGTTAAGGACGCCGTTTTCCATCTTGGCGTCGATCTTTTCGACATCCACGTCATCGGGCAACATCAGCGACTGCTGGAACTTCTCGTAGGAGAATTCGCGGCGCAGGAAGCGTCCGTGCTTCTTCTCCTCCTTGTTCTCGGCCTTCTTCTCCATATCGATGCAAAGGTTGCCTTCGCCGTCCAGTTGGATCTTGAAGTCTCCCTTGGTCAGTCCAGGTGCCGCGATTTCCACCTCATACGCTTTCTCGTTCTCGATTACATTGATGGCCGGTGCCGTATAGTTGGCCCGCTCCATCCAGCCGGTGTCGAAGAAATCATTGAAAATTTCTGGAAGCCAGCCATTAGAAGTTCTTCTCACAGGTAACATAATTCAAAAACTTTAACTGTTCCGGCGTCCGGCCTTCCGGCCTTCTTCCCGGATCCCTTTCGCGGGACGCTATAGGGTATGGCAAAGGATGGACCAGGGCGAAAAAGTGGACGAAATGGCACGTTTCGGTGCCAAAATGTCAACGCCGGTCGGCGCGATGCGCCAATTCGTCCACTAACGCGCAGCGGAGCGACCGCTCGATCCAGTAGCAGAAACGGGTGTGCGGGAAGCGGGCTTCGAATTGCTTGGCACGGACGTAGAGCGGCGTGCCGTCGGCGATGTCGTGCCAGATGTCCATAAAGACGAAATCGGGCGCCGCGGCGGGCATCCGGCGCTCAAGGAAGTCAAAGGCGTCGTCTTGTACGAGCACGATCTTTTCCCGTTCGGGAATCTGGGGCAGGATGTGGTCGCGGAAAAGCGCCAGGACGGCCGGGTCGCGCTCCACGACGGTGACGGAGGTGACGTCGGGCTTGCGCGCGGCTATATAGGCGAAATAGCCGAGGCCCAGGCCGAAGGTCACGACGCGCCCGCGGGCTGCTTCGACGGCCGGCCGGGAACTCTCGATCTCGCTGGGCTTGATGCTCATCCACTCCCGGCCGTCCTGGAGGACGGAAGGGTAGGAGAACGGCTCCGGGAAGTACCCGATGGCGGGAATCTGCCGCAGGTCGTCGGTCAGGATGAGATCGTCGCGCAGGAAAAGTTCATACGGCTGATAGTCCTGCCAGGCCAGCGACCAGCCGTCCCGGTCGAGGGCCGGGATCCGGATGTTGCGGTAATAGGGATCGTCCTTGTAAAGGGCCGTGTCGAGCCGTTGCAGGCCCGGCCGCAGGTAGTTCGCCTCGATGAAGCGGTCTTCTTCCGAAGTCTCGGCGTCCAGCCCGAGGAATCCGGCGAGCAGGGCGGCATAGACATATTCTTCCGTGGCCGGATCGGCGCCGTCGGGCAGTACGCTGCGGAGCAGTTCCGGCGTGATGGCCCGGGGTGTTTCGTTCAGATAGTCCGCGATGAGCCAGCCGGCCCGGTAATTAAGCTTCCTGATTTCCATTGGTCAGCACCATTTTCTCGCATTCCACCCGCTCGCCGGCCAGCCATACGAAATCGCCCGCCTGGAACTGGAAATCAGGCTTGGGGCTCATCAGCGAGAGGCCGTCGCGCTCGACGCCCACGACCATGCAGCCCTTCTGGCGCATGTTCGTGTCGCGGAGCACCTTCCCGTCGAGGTAGCAGCCTTTCTGGAGCTCGAAATTGTCGAGCACGAAGTCGTCGGTCTCGTAGGAGTAGGACACGGCGTCGATCTCGGCGTTCATGTCTTCCACGAAATGTTTGACTTCATCGCGCGTGCCGATGGCCAGCACTTCGTCATACGGATAGATGTACTCATCGGGCGACGGCACGAGGATGCGCCGGCTGCCGCGCACGACCTTGGCGATGTTGATGCCGTACTTCTGCCGGAACGGAATGTCGCGGAGCTGCTTGCCGGCATACTCGGAGTTGGGCGAGATGGTAACCGTCTCGGCGGCTACGTCGTGCCCTTTCATCTTGGAGCGCACGCCGGTGGCGAAGGGGCTACGCTTGCGCTCGTACTCTTCCTTCTGGTTGAGATTGGTGATGAAGCGCTCTTCCAGGCCGGTGAACTGGTGCACGGAGCGCCGGGCCAGGATGAAGAAGGCGATGCCCGCCAGGATGATGAGCAGGATGCTCCAGTAGGAGATGGAATAGTGCATCAGCACGGCGGCGATGACGAAGGCGATGGCGATGAAAATGCGCAGGAACACCAGCGCCAGGATCGGCCATTTGTTGGCGTCCTTTTCCTTCATCAGCCGGACGGCCGATTTCTTGATGTCGCTGCCGTTGACGGCCAGGCCGTAGAGGAACGGGGCCATCACCACCAGCGTAATGGCCAGCCCGAGCGCGCTCAGCAGCCCTTTGCCCGCGTCGGGGAGGAGCCGCACGAGCAGTTTGTCGAGATAGAGCTTGGACCCGAGGAAAACGGCGATCAGGATCACGCCGTAGAGCACGACGCGCAGCCCGTAGTTCTTGAGCAGCGCCTTCCATTCGCTCTGCTCTTCGGCGCTCGCCTTGACGGAAGTGTCGGGCGAAGGGTCGAGCTTCGCCAGGATCCGGACCGGTAGTTTTTTATAAAGGAAATTGCAGACCGGCGTGGCGGCCTTGATCATATAAGGCGTGGTGAAGGTCGTGATGACCGAAACCGCGATGACGACCGGATAGATGAAACCCCGCATCACGCCCAGGCTGACGCCCAGGCCCGCGATGATGAAGGAGAACTCACCGAGTTGCGCCAGGCTGAAGCCCGTGTGGACCGCGGTGTTCAGACCGCGGCCGGATACCAGGGCGCCCAGCGACCCGAAGACCGTCATGCCGAAGACCGTGACGAGCGTCAGCACGAGGATCGGGAGCCAGTGCTCGGCGATGACTTTCGGATCGACCATCATACCGACGGAGACGAAGAAGATGGCGCCGAACAAATCCTTGATATTGACCACCAGTTTGCCGATATGCTCTCCCTCGATGGTCTCCGAGAGGATGGAACCCATCACGAAGGCGCCGAGGGCGGACGAGAAGCCGGCGAAGCTGGCGAGCGTCACCATACCGAAGCACAGGCCGATGGCCACGAGCAGCAGGATTTCGTCGTTCAGGTATTTGCGGACCCATTTCAGGAAGGTCGGGATGACATAGATACCCACCAGGAACCACAGGATCAGGAAGAACAGGAGCTTGGCCAGGCCCATCAGCATTTCGCCTCCGGCGAACTGGTTGGCGGTGGCGATGGTGGTGAGCAAAACCATCAGGACGACGGCGATCAGGTCTTCCACGACGAGGGTGCCGAAGACCAGCGTGGAGTAGGCCTTGTTCTTCAGGCCCAGGTCGTTATAGGCCTTGATGATGATGGTGGTCGAGGACATCGACATCAGGCCGCCCAGGAAGATGGCCTCCATCGAACTCCAGCCCAGGGCGTGGCCCACGATGTTGCCCATCACGAACATCCCCACGCAGACGCAGCCCGCCGTGATGAGGGCGGCGCTGCCCACTTTCAGCAGCTTCTTGAAACTGAATTCGAGACCCAGGGCGAACAGCAGGAAGATGATGCCGATTTCGGACCATTGCTCCACGGACTCCGCGGAAGAGATGCCGAACAGGCCCAGATGCGGGCCCACGATGAAACCTGCGACGATATAGCCCAGAATGAGCGGTTGTTTGAGTGCCTTGGATATGATGGTGAAGACTCCGGCGGCGATGAGGATGACGGCCAGGTCCTTGACCAGATTGAGTTCTTCTGACATGCTTTTTGTGTACAAAGACTGGTAAAGTTAACCAAATTATATTAAATTTGTACTAATAATGCCTATGTGATGAAAAAATCGTTATTGCTCTCCATTCTGCTTGCAGCCCTGGCTCTGCCGGGCTTTTCGCAGACCTTCACCGAATGGCAGGATCCCCACGTGAACGCCATCAACCGACTTCCCATGCACAGCACCTTCCTGGCCGACGAGGCCAGCTGCATCTCCCTGGCGGGCGACTGGGATTTCCTCTGGGTCCGCAGCGCCAACCAGCGGCCCGAAGGGTTCTGGAGCCTCGACTATGTGACCGCGCTCTGGAGCCGGATGACCATCCCGGCCGTATGGGAACTGAACGGCTACGGCGATCCCGTATACGTGAATATCGGCTACCCCTGGCTGGGCCGCTATAAGAGCCAGCCGCCCATCCCGCCGACCGACAACAACCACGTCGGTTCCTACCGGAAGTATTTCACCATTCCGGCTGAATGGAAAGGTCAGCAGGTCATCCTGCACTTCGGCTCCGTGACGTCCTGCATCTATCTGTGGGTGAACGGGCAGTTCGTGGGCTACAGCGAAGACAGCAAGCTCGAGTGCGAGTTCGACGTGACGCAGTTCCTGAAACCGGGCAAGCGCAACCTCATCGCATTCCAGGTGTTCCGCTGGTGCGACGGCACCTATCTCGAAGACCAGGATTTCTTCCGCTTCTCGGGCATCGCCCGCGACTGCTATATGTATACGCGCCCCGTCAAGCACATCGAGGACGTGGAGATCACGCCCGACCTCGACGTGAATTACCGCCACGGCACGCTGACCGTCAACCTTTCGGTCTCCGACCCGCGCCGCACGAGCGTTGAAATGCGCCTCGTCGATGCGCAAGGGAAGGAGGCGGCCAATCCTGTCAAGGCCACGGGCGCTTTCGTGAGCGGCCGCTTCTATGTGGAAAACGCGCGCAAGTGGAGCGCGGAAGATCCGTATCTCTACCAGCTCGACGTCACGCTCAAGGACGGCAAGAATACCCTGCAGACCCTGCATTTCCCGGTCGGCTTCCGCAAGGTGGAGATCAAGGGTTCCGACCTGCTGGTCAACGGCAAGCGCATTCTCATCAAAGGCGTGAACCGGCACGAACTCGATCCCGACGGCGGCTATGTGGTTTCGCACGAGCGGATGGAGCAGGATATCCGGTTGATGAAGCAGTTCAACGTCAACGCCGTGCGCACCTGCCACTATCCCGACGATCCGTACTGGTATGAGCTCTGCGACAAATACGGCATCTATATGGTGGCCGAAGCGAACATCGAGTCGCACGGCATGGGCTACGAGGACGCGACCCTGGCCCGCGATACCGCTTTCCTGAAGGCGCACATCGAGCGCAACCAGCGCCACGTCCGCCGCAACTTCAACCATCCTTCCATCATCATCTGGTCGCTGGGCAACGAGGCGGGCTACGGCCCCAACTTCGAGGCCTGCTACGATATGGTCAAGATGATGGACCCCAACCGGCCGATCCAGTACGAGCGCGCCGGCTACGAAGGCAAGACCGACATCTTCTGCCCGATGTACGCCAGCCAGGCATACACCAAGCACTATAGCGAGGATCCCACGAAGACCAAGCCGCTGATCCAGTGCGAATACGCCCACGCGATGGGCAACTCGGAAGGCGGTTTCAAGGAGTACTGGGACCTCATCCGCACGCAGCCGAAACTGCAGGGCGGTTTCATCTGGGACTTCGTGGACCAGTCGATCCACTGGAAGAACGGCCGCGGCAAGCGCTTCTACGCCTATGGCGGCGACTTCAACCGGACCGATCCGAGCGACCAGAACTTCTGCGACAACGGTCTGGTGAGCCCCGACCGCGTGCCGAATCCGCATATGCTGGAGGTCGGGTATTTCTACCAGAACATCTGGACTTCGCTCCGCGAACCGAACAAGCTCGAGGTCCGCAACGAGTTTTTCTTCCGCGACCTGTCAGCCTACGCGATGCGTTGGGAACTGCTGCGCAACGGCGACGTGCAGGACAGTGGGGAAGTGGCCGACGTGAATGTCGGGCCGCAAGAGTCCCGTCTGATCGACGTGCCTTATGGCGACATCGACAATTCGGCCGAATGGATGCTGAATGTCACGTATTTCCTGAAGGAACCTGATGGATTGCTTGAAAAGGGATTCGTGGTGGCGAAGCAGCAGTTGGCCCTGAACGATTTCGTCTGGCGGATGAAGCCGCTCACCAGCGTTTCCCGGCCCGGCATCAACAACAATGCAGCCCACCAGTTCACGGTGAAGGGCGCCAATTACGAGATCGTCTTCTCGATGGACGACGGTACGATCACGCGTTACCGGGTGGGCAACGTCGATCTGCTCAAGAGCGGCGAGACTCTCCGGCCGAATTTCTGGCGCGCCCCGACCGACAACGACTACGGCGCCAACCTGCAGCAGACGATGTCGTTCTGGCGGAAGCCGAAGCTGGCCTACTACAGTCTGACGCAGTTCGACAAGGAGCGTCTCCAGGTCATCACGCTGGAATACAAGATCATCGGTACCGACGCCAAGATGCAGATGGAATACCGCATCAACGATCAGGGCGCGATGGAGGTCACGGAGACGCTGATTCCCGGCAAGAACCGCGATTTGCCCAATCTGTTCCGCTATGGCGTGCAGATTCCGATGCCCCGTTCGTTCGAGCATCTGGAGTATTACGGTCGCGGTCCTCACGAGAATTACATCGACCGCAACACGTCGTCGTTCCTCGGCCGTTGGAAGCAGACGGTGACGGAGCAGTTCTACAGTTACATCAAGCCGCAGGAGACGGGCACGAAGACGGACGTCCGTTGGCTGAAGATCAGCAACAATGCGGGTCACGGGTTCGAGATTCAGGCGGAAGAGCCGTTCTCGTTCTCCGCGCTGCACTATTACATCGAGACGCTCGATGACGGCCCGAACAAGCGCAACCGGCACACGGAGCTTCTGACGGAAGACGATGTGACGAATCTGCTGCTCGACTGGCGTCAGATGGGCGTCGGCTGCATCAACAGCTGGGGCGCCACCCCGCTCCCCGAGCACATGCTCCCGTACGGCGACTACCGCTTCCACTTCATCCTTCGCCCGTTCTAGTTCCCGGCGGCGATCGTCTGT
This sequence comes from uncultured Bacteroidia bacterium, assembly GCA_902778855.1. Classification (GTDB taxonomy): domain Bacteria; phylum Bacteroidota; class Bacteroidia; order Bacteroidales; family UBA932; genus Cacconaster. The sequence goes on along the minus strand of CACYZM010000006.1, from coordinate 31,248 downwards.
CTGACATCTATTTCGGCTTCCATCCTCAAATTGACCCGTCAGTGAGGATGGAAGCCGTTTTTTTCGCCCGCCATCCTCAATAGAGTTCTCCCATGAGGATGAGATTCGTTAAAACGGAGAAAGCCCTGTCGGGAAGGGACAATTCCTCCGCTCAGGCTGGCGAAAAAGGGAGCGGCATCGGTCGCTTGACGGCGAACTCCTCCTTATCCGGGCCGCAAGGACCCGGAACGTTCGTCGGACAAAACGCCGTCATGGCCTAAATAGGGGCCGCAGGTTCTCCTGTGGCCCTTTTTTTTACGGCCACCGCTCCCTGCGCAGGCCCTCGCACGTCCCTTTTTCGCCAATTCGCTCCGGAATTGTTCCTTCCCTCCGTAGGGCTTCCAAGATTATCCTGCAGGTGTTCCCTCCGGTCCAACGGCTGGACCGGAAGGAACGCCCAACTTGCGGAAGCGGCGGCTAATTTGTATCTTCGTGATGATAAATCGAGAAATAATATGGATTACCGAGAAGAAGCCATAAAATGCGTTAAAGATTGTGTCCTCCCGATCCATCAGCAAATATATGCCAAGTATAATGGGGATTTCGACAGGATTTACGCGGAAGGATACAATAGCAAGTCGTATCAGGGTAGGGTGATTGAGCCGGGGAAGGTTTATGAACTGAGTTATCTGGAATGTTCCTGCCCCAAGGTAAAGTGCGGGTTCAGGAGCAATCTGGAACAATGCGAGTGTTCCCGGCAAAGCATATTATTTATTCTTTCGCAGCTTGAACCTGACAGTCGGTTCGATGTCCGGATCGAGAATACGATACTCCGAGGAGGCGAACAATGCACTTTCAGGATAGCAAGACATGCCGGTGGCATTAGTCAATCAAAAAACTGCGGGGATAAAAATCGCTGTAGAAGCGGCCATCGATCGCTGTGAACTTCAGCACACAGTAGTTCGGATCAGTTACACCGGCGGGATAGTATTGTGTGTCGCCCTTGCGCCAAATCATTTCTTTCGAAGCTGCATCAGTCAGCACCTCCATCGTGCCTCTGAGCATGATGCCCTTGAATCCTTTGACATCGCAAAAATAGAGGCAAGCCTTGGGGTTGGCCTTGTATTGAGCCACACGGATAGAGAAGGTGTTGGTCGTAAAGTAGAAGGTTTTGATGCCCTCACGCTTACGTGGCTTCAACATGGCCTTGGTCCAGGGAAAACCGTCTTTGTCGACTGATGAGATGTAAGCGATCGGCAGTTTGTCGGCCATCTGGGCAATGAGTTCTTTAATGCCGGCCAAAGCGGGGTTGACATGCATGGCTTCATCGTTACTGACATTCAACGTCTGGCGCCAACGCTTCAGCTGAGGGAAATAGGTTTTCATCTGACCGATATACTCCTCTTTGGTGATGGGTTTCTCCAACCCCTCGTTTACGGCACCGACAAACTGCGCACAATGTTCGATCATCTCTTCCATCGTGCAGTCCTGCAAGAATTTGCCATCCCGATAGCAATACATGCAGTAATCTTCATTCTTACTGCCGTCGGCATTCGTGCCGAGGACATCTTCTGTAAGCGGCATTCCGCAACTCTGGCAAAAACGCAAGTGTTTCATCATTTGTCCACATTTTTATAAGCTACAAAGTTAGTACATCTGGCGTTCCGAAATAAAAAACGATATGGACAAATATGTGGACAATCCAGCCCTTTACGCCAAAGACCCCTTGGACAAAGACGGTGGAAAGTGACTATTGAAGTCGGGGTCTTGGGGGAAGAAGAGGTTGAGGGCGGAGGATTTGGGGAAGCGGGCGAAGTAGGGGTCGGCGGTGCGGAAGATTTCGATGGTGGCGACCTGGCCGCTGAGGAGGAGGCCGCGCCGGTAGGCGTTGATGCGCCGGGGGATGTCGGGGAGGACTTTGACGCCGACGCGGCCGTCTTTCAGCGTGACGCGGGCCACCACGCGCTCGACGGGTTTCTTGCCTTTCGCGATGGCCTGGGCCTCCAGCTGCGCCTGCTCCTGGGGAGTGAACCGGTGGGAGACGGTGATGTGCCGGCCATATTTGTCGTTGAATTCCTTCATTCGGGCCCGGAAGAGCTGGCCGTGGGCGGAAGTGTCGCGCCGTTGGTTGACCAGAATCTCGTAGTGGATCATCTCGTGCAGGAGAATGTCCTCGAGTTCGTTTTCGGGGAGATCGTACTTCGTGCTGATGCGGATGCAGAAATCGTAGTATTCGAGCCCGCCGAAGAGCTTCCGTCGCTTCTTGTAGGTGCAGGCGCCGAGACTGCGGACGGCGCGGCTCAGCTTGAGCGGGACGGCCGGCAGGGCGCCGCCGAAATAAGCGTCGTTAAACGTTTCGAAACGTTTCTGCAGAAAGGTGAGCGTCGCAATCATCGCGTCAAAAATACAAATAATTCACCCTGATTCTTGTGCTTTCCCGTGCAATTTCGTAAATTCGCAGAGATAAACCCTGCTTTCTCGAATGGCTATCAACGCTTTCTCTCTGGACGCTTCGGCCGATGGGCTGAAACTTGCCTGCCTCCAGTCCGTGCCCGATGCCAAAGCCGGCGCTCCGCGCGGCGTAGTCCAACTTGTCCACGGCATGTGTGAACACAAAGAACGCTATATCGCCCTGATGGAATTCCTGTCGGAAAAAGGGCTGATCTGCGTCATCCACGACAACCGCGGCCACGGCGAGTCCGTTAAATCGCCCGAAGACCTGGGCTATATGTATGACGGCGGCTGGCTGGCTATGGTGGAAGACGTCCGGGTGGTGAACGACTGGATCCGTGCGCAGTATCCCGGTCTTCCGATCGTTCTCTATGGCCACAGCATGGGCTCGATGATCGTCCGCTCGTTCCTCAAGCGCTACGATGACCGCATCGCGGGGCTCATTGTGAGCGGATGCCCGGTCGACAATCCCGCCAAAGGGGAGGGGAAGACCCTCGCGGGCTTCTTCGGCCGCACGAAGGGCTGGCACTACCGGCCCGATCTCCTGCAGAAAATGTCGTTCGGCGCCTATAGCAAACCTTTCATCGCCGAAGGGCCGATGGCGTGGGTTTGCTCGAATCCGGAGATTCTCCGCTCGTATTCCGAAGATCCCCTCTGCCAGTATATTTTCACGGCCAACGGATTCTACAACCTGCTCGGCCTGATGCAGGACTGCTACGGCCGCAAGGGCTGGGCGCTGCGGAATCCTTCCGTGCCGGTCCATTTCATGTCCGGCGAACTGGATCCCTGCCGCGGCACGGACGCCCAGTTCCGCAAGGCGGTGCGCCTGCTGTCGGAGGTGGGCTATCCCAACGTGACCGCCCAGGTCTATCCCGGAATGCGCCACGAAATCCACAACGAGACCGGCCGCCAGCGCGTCTGGGACGACCTGCTCCACTTCATCAATACTACCTTGAACGTCCAGTAAATACCTCAAGCTATGCTTCGGATCTATTGCAAGAACAACAAGACTTACAAGCAGTTCAATGAAGGAACAACCCTCGAGGAGATGCTCCCGGAGTTCGATTTCGAACGCCCGTACCCGATTGTTTCCGCCAAGGTGAACAATGTCTCGCAGGGCCTTCGTTTCCGCGTCTACAACAACCGCGACATCGAGTTCCTGGACCTGCGCGATGCCAGCGCACGCCGCGTGTACTGCCGCTCGCTCTGCTTCCTGCTCTGCAAGGCCACGCAGGACATCTGCCCCAAGTCGAAGATCGAGATCAAGCATCCCATTTCGAACGGTTATTTCTGCGAGTGGCACAAGCCCGACGGAAGCCCGATGACGGAAGCGGACATCCGCAAGATCAAGGCGCGCATGCAGGAGATCATCGACCAGAACCTGCCGTTCCATCGCCGCGAAGTCCGGCTGGAAGAGGCGATCGAGATCTTCCGCGAACAGGGGTACGACGACAAGGTGCGTCTGCTGGAAACGAGCGGACAGCCCTATGTGGATTTCTATACGCTGGGGGATACGGTGGACTATTATTACGGCCGCCTGCTGCCCTCGACTTCCTATATCAAGGTCTGGGACATCATCCCGTATCACGGCGGCATCCTGCTGCGCGTTCCGGACCGCTACAATCCCGAAGTCCTGGCCCCGTACGTGGATCAGCCGAAGACCTTCGAGGTCTTCTCGGAAGATTTCAAGTGGAACCGGATCATGAACCTGCGCAATGCCGGCGACGTGAACCACGTCTGCCAGGAAGGCGGCGCGTCCGACCTGATCCAGATCTCCGAAGCGCTGCAGGAAAAGAAGCTCGTGCAGATCGCCGAGGAAATCGAGCGGCGCTACAACGACCCCGTGCATCCGGTGCGCATCGTGCTGATCACCGGGCCTTCCAGCAGCGGCAAGACCACGGTCACGCGGCGCCTGAGCGTTCAGCTCAAGGCCTGCGGACTCCGCCCGATCTCGTTCTCGACCGATGACTATTTCGTGAACCGCATCGAGACGCCCAAATTGCCCGACGGCAGCTACGACTTCGATAACTTCGAGACCGTGGACCACCGGGCCATCGAGCGCGACGTGCTCGCGCTCCTGCGCGGCGAAGTGGTGGACGTGCCGGAATTCAATTTCGTGACGGGCCGCCGCGAGTACAACGGCAAACACCTGCAGCTGACGGAAGGCAAGGTGCTGCTGATCGAAGGCATCCACGCCCTCAACCCGCAGCTGATCCCGCAGGTCCCGACGGAGAATACGTTCAAGATCTTCATCTCGACCCTCACCAGCATCGCGCTCGACGACCACAACTGGGTGCCGACCAGCGACAACCGGCTGCTGCGCCGCATCATCCGCGACTACAACAACGGTTCCTTCTCCGCCCGCGAGACCATCAACCAGTGGCCGAACGTCCGCCGTGCCGAAGAGCAGTGGATCTATCCCTATCAGGAAAACGCAGACGTGATGTTCAACTCCGCCTACCTGGTGGAATTCGCCGTGCTCCACACCCACGCCGAACTGATTCTCCGGACCATCCCGAAGAACTGCCCCGAATACAGCGAAGCCCACCGCCTCCTGAAATTCATCCACTACTTCAACCCCGTCTCCGACAAGGAAATCCCCGCCACCTCACTCCTTCGCGCCTTCATCGGCGGCGGCAGCAAATAATATTCTTATTTGCGGGCGGGCCTGGTGGAGCGGCAGGTTCTTTCAGGCTGGGGCTTGCCCCGGCTTAAAAAGGTTCTGCCGCGCGAGGGAGTAAACGGCGAAATAATTAGGCGTTCCGGTGGAAAGCTTTGGCGGCGCGGCGGCCGGAGAACATCTTGGCGGGGAGCTCGCTGATGAGGATGATGCCCAGGACGATGGCGATCGTGACCTTGACGGCCATGAAACCGCTGCCGAGGGCCAGCCGGAGCTGGTCGGACACGACGTAGTAGGAGGTCCAGAACACGCCGGCACCGGGGACGAGCGGGAAGATGCCGCATAGCAGGAACACGATGGCCGGACACTTGTCGAGCACCGAGAAATAACGGGCCGACAGGACCACGAGCATCGTGGCGAAGACCGTGGCAGCCGGCGGCGTGAAACCGGCGTAACGCGCCAGAATCATATAGAGAATCCAGCCCAGCACGCCGCTGACGCCGCAGAGCACGTAGTACCTGCGCGGGACGCCGAACAAGACCGCGAAGGCGGCCGTGCCGATGAACGACGCGACGATCTGGATCGGCATCGCGAACGTGACGGGATCGACCGTCATCCCCTTGAGCACGATCAGCTCCCCGAATACCAGCCCGTCGCAGACGAATGCCAGGGCTACGCCCGCGGCAATGCAGAAAAAGACCAGCATTGCGTCGAGCAAACGCGTGGCGCCGGCGATGTAGTCTTCGTTGGCCACGTCGCGTACGCCGTTGACGAACGGCACTCCCGGAATCAACGGAATGATGGCGCCGATGATCATATTGGGCAGACTGTGTCCGAACCCGATGCGATGGAACACGATGCAAAGCAGCGTGACGAAAAAGCCGCCTACGATGTTGCCCACGATCTTCGACATATGCGGAGCCGTCACATACAGCACGAACAGCCAGAGCAGGATGCCGCAGACAAACGAGGCGGCGCAGTCGAGCAGCCCGCCGCCGAATACGATGCAGAACCCGGCGCTGCCCAGCGCGGAGGCCAGCACCTGCTCCCAGACGGGGTGGGGGCGCATCGTGCGGATCTCCTTCAGCCGCGCGGCCGCTTCGTCGAGGGTGTACTTGCCGGCCACGATGTCGCGCGAGAGCTGGTTCACGGCCACGACCTTGTCGAGCTGCGTGCCCTTGAAGGGGATGAACTCCACGTTCGCGTATTTGTTGAAACTGCTGGTCGTGAAGATGCCGTTGCTCAGCACGAAGAAACTCTTCGAATCCACGCCATAGTGCGAGGCGATGCGCTCCATCGTCTCCTCGACGCGGGAAATCTCGGCACCGTTCTCAAGCAGGATGTGCCCCGCTTCCGAGGCGATGGCGAGCGCCTGGGCGTGGCGCTGTTCTTCCAATTCTTCCGGATTCTGTAGTTTTTCGGGCATGCGTGCGTCTTATGGGTAAAATCAGGCTTCGTCCTGCAAAGATAACGTTTATTTGATTACATTTGCAGGATGGTTAAACCGTAGCCTGAATAAAAAGTGTATAATATTATAATTCAACAATCATTCAGATGAAAAGAATCGTTACTGTTATCGCTGCCCTGGCATTCGGCCTCGGCATGATGGCATCCGCCCAGCAGATGCCGCCGATCCCTGTGGATCCGAACGTGAAAATCGGTAAACTCGACAACGGACTGACCTATTACATCCGGCACAACGAAGAGCCTAAGGGCCAGGCCAATTTCTATATCGCCCAGAAAGTGGGCTCCATTCTGGAAGACGAATCGCAGCGCGGTCTCGCCCATTTCCTCGAGCATATGTGCTTCAACGGAACCGAGCATTTCCCCGGCAACGGCGTTGTGAAATACTGCGAGTCTATCGGTGTCAAGTTCGGCGCCGACCTTAACGCTTATACCAGCATCGACGAAACGGTCTATAATATCGACAACGTGCCCGTGGCCAAGGTTCCGAGCGCCGTCGACTCCTGCCTCTGGATCCTTCACGACTGGGCGGACGGCCTGCTGCTTACCGACGAGGATATCGACGGTGAGCGTGGTGTGATCCATGAGGAGTGGCGCAGCCGCCAGAACGCGCAGATGCGTCTCTATGAGAAGATCCTGCCTGAGATCTATCCCAATCACAACAAGTATGGCGAGCGCCTGCCTATCGGCCTTATGGAAGTCGTGGACAACTTCCCGTATAAAGTGCTGCGCGACTACTATGAGAAATGGTACCGTCCTGACAACCAGGGTATCGTTGTGGTCGGCGACATCGACGTCAACGAGGTAGAGGGCAAGATCAAGGAGATATTCGGCACCATCGCCACCCCTGTTAATCCTGCAGAGCGCTATTATGTGCAGATAGAGGACAACGACGAAACCATTGTGAGCATGGCGACAGACAAGGAGTTCCCCTATGCACAGACCTTCCTCTTCTGGAAGCACGATGCATATCCCGTGGAGATGAGGGGCGACATGAATTATCTGGTTTATAAGTATGCCACCGTAATGGCTTCCATGATGCTCAACGAGCGTCTTGAAGAATTCTCCCAGCTGCCCGAGCCTCCGTTCATGATGGCCCAGTTCGGCTCTGACGAGGACTATTTCCTTGCCAAGACGAAGAAATCCTACATGGGTATCGTCGTTTGTGGCGAAGACCAGCTGAAGAACGCAGTTGCAACGATCTGGCGCGAAATCCTCCGTGCAAAACGCGGCGGTTTCACCGCAAGTGAATATGAGCGCGCCAGGGCTGAATACATGAGCCAGGTAGAATCGGCTTACAATTCCCGCGAGAAGAAGAGCAGCGCTTCCTACTGCGCGGAATATGTCCGCCACTTCATCGACAACGAGCCGGTCATGAGCCAGGAGGAAGAACTTGCCCTCAGCCAGCAACTCTGCCCGAACATTCCGGTCGAGGTGATCAACCAGCTGTTCGGCTCGCTCGTGGAAGAAGGCAAGAACATCGTGCTGGCCTGCATGCTTCCCGAGAAGGAAGGCGTGACCTATCCCACGGCGGACGAAATGAAGAAGATGCTCGCCGACGTGGCGGCCGAAGAGATTGAAGCCTATCAGGAAGAAGTCTCCAACGAACCGCTGCTCGCCCAGATTCCGACGGGCGGCAAGATTGTCAAGAGCAAGGCCGACAAGTTCGGCTACACGATGTACAAACTTAACAATGGTGCCACGGTCTATGTGAAGCCCACCGACTTCAACAAGGACCAGATCATCCTGCGCGCCTACAGCCAGGGCGGTACCTCGCTCTATCCGGAAAGCGAAGCCCTCACCCTGAAGAACATCGGCCTGTTCACCGAAGGCGGCGTGGGCAACTTCAGCTCCACGGCCCTGACCAAGGCCCTCGCCGGCAAGCAGGTGGGCGTCAACCCTTACATCAACCTCTACGAGGAAGGCATGCGTGGCAATTCGACGCCGAAGGATTTCGAGACGATGCTCCAGCTGGCCTACCTGTACTTCACGGCCCAGCGCACCGATGCGGACGCCTTCAAGTCGTGGCAGAACAAGACGCGCGCCCAGCTGCTCAACGCCGAGAAGCAGCCGATGACCGCCCTGCAGGATACCCTGACCCGCGCCCTCTACAACAACAATCCGCGTGCGACCCAGATGAAGGCCGCCGACGTGGACAACGTGGACTACGCCCGCGTGATGCAGATCGCCAAGGAACGCTTCGCCAATGCCGCCGACTTCACCTTCATCTTCACGGGTGCCATCGACGAGCAGACGATGCTGCCGCTGATCGCCCAGTACATCGGTTCGCTGCCCGCCCAGGGCAAGAAGGAAAAAGCCCGCGAAGTGGGCATGGGCTTCACGAAGGGTATGCAGGACAAGGTCTTCGCCAAGGAAATGGAAGTCCCCATGGCCGTCGTGGTCTATATGGAGACCGCCAAGGGCAAGAATGACCTGAAGAACGACCTGACCCTCGACATCGCCCACCAGATCCTCGACATCATCTACACCGAGGAAATCCGCGAGAAGGAAGGCGGCACGTACGGCGTGAGCACGGCCGGCGGCCTGAACCAGCGTCCCAAGGAGACCGACGCCTACCTGCAGATCGTCTACCAGACCAGCCCTGAGTCCTACGAGCGCCTGAACAAACGCATCGAAGAACTGCTCGGCGAATTCGTCCAGAACGGTCCTTCGGAGGCCAATATGAAGAAAGTGAAGGATTATATGCACAAGACCTATCAGGACAATCTGCGCCAGAACGGCTACTGGTCGGGCGAGATGTACTACTGGAACAAGTTCGGCATCGACGAGGTGACCGACTACGAGAAGGTCCTGGATTCCATTACGACCGAAGATGTGCGCAAGGCCATCGACAACATCCTGAAACAGCGGAACCAGACCCGCGTGATCATGTACGGAGCAACCAAGTAAAACTATACAGATGAGCCAGCTTCATATCATTGACCATCCCATGATCCAGCACAAGCTGTCGATCATGCGCGACATCCACACCGGAAGCAAGGATTTCCGGGAACTCCTCAAGGAAATCTCCCTGCTGATGGGTTACGAGGTGACGCGCGACCTGCCGCTCGAGAACATCGAAATCGAGACCCCGATGCGGAAAATGACGGCCCGCACGATCTCCGGCAAGAAACTCGCCATCGTCCCGATCCTGCGCGCAGGCCTCGGTATGGTGGACGGCCTGCTGACGCTGCTTCCCGTGGCGAAAGTCGGCCACATCGGCCTCTACCGTGACGAAACCACGCACAAGCCGGTGTCGTACTACTGCAAGATGCCGTTCGACATCGACCAGCGCCTGGTCATCGTCACCGACCCGATGCTTGCTACCGGCGGCAGCGCTTCCGACGCGCTGACGATGCTCAAGAACATGGGCTGCCAGCACCTGCGCCTGATGTGCCTGGTGGCGGCTCCCGAAGGCGTGAAGAAACTCCAGCAGGACCATCCTGACGTGGACATCTACACCGCCGCGCTCGACGAAGAACTGAACAGCGACGCCTACATCCTCCCGGGTCTGGGCGACGCCGGCGACCGTATTTTCGGCACGAAGTAACGCGATGGTCTGGCTGTATTTCCTTTCCGCCCTGCCGCTGGCGCTGTTCATCATCTTTCTGCTGGTGATGGACTCGTTCAAGCTGACGCGCTGGACGACGCTGGTCTTCTGCATCCTGGCCGGCGCTGCGATGTGTTTCCTGTCCCGGCTCATCTGCCGGATTCCGGAACTGGCCGCCAGCCGGTTGGCGGTGTCGGCGGTGGAGGAGATTCTCAAAGGCCTGATCCTGTACTATCTGTTGGCACGACACAAGGTGGGCCTGCTCGGCGACACGTCGATCTACGGATCGGCGATCGGAGCAGGCTTCGCCTTGGTGTCGAATGCCTTTTATCTGGCCGCCCACGGCGAGGTGCATGTCGCGCATACCGTATTCCTGGGCTTCGAATCGGCGGTCATGCACATCGGCTGTACGTCCACGCTGGCGATGGCCCTGATCATGGTGCATCAGGGCAAATTCGGCGATACGCGCCGCGCCAAGACCCTCGGCACGGTCGGGGCCTTCATCGCCACGATCCTGATCCACTACGTACACGCCCTGGAGCCCATCAACCCGATTGCGATGACGGTTCTCCTGGTCATCTATTTCGCCATCAGCAAACGCTCGCTCTTCCGCAAGAACAGCAAGTTCGTGCACGAGTGGGTGGATGCGGGCATCGGCAATGAGGTCACGCTCCTAAGTGCCCTGCGGCGCGGGGAGTTCACCGGCACGGAAGCGGGCAAGTATCTGCTCTCGCTCAAGGAGAATTTCCACCCCGAGACCTTCTTCGATATGTACTGCTACGTGCAGACTTATCTGGAACTGTCGATCGCGGCCAAGAGCAACCTGATCCTCAAGGAGGCGGGAATGCCGGCCGTGCACAGTCCGGAAAATTTAGCCCGGATCGAAGAGATCCGGGCGCTCCGCAAGCGGATGGGAAGGACGGGGGAAATCGCCCTCAGCCCGATCGTCAAGCACAACGACGTGAACCGCTGGGCGATGAACAATCTGATCTAGAGATTCAACTCTTTTTTCAGCAGGGTTTCCATATCCTTGGCGTGGAAGGTCACGCCGAGCAGGTTGCCTTCCGGGCTGACGAGGACCATCGTGGGAATCCATTTGAGGTCATAGGCCACGGAAATCGGATTTTCTTTCCACTTGATCTCGTTGCAGACCACCATCCAGGCGATGTCATTTTCGAAGCCGTATTCCACGAGCGACTGGCGGTCGGTGTCGAACGAGACGCCCAGGAATTCCACGCCTTTCGGCCCGAAATCGTCATAGAGCTGCTTGACGTCGGGCAATTCGGCGCGGCAGTCCTTGCACCAGGTCGCCCAAAAGTCGAGGACGACGTATTTTCCGCGATAATCGCTCAGCTTGACCGGATTGTCGAGCACGTCGGGCGCTTCGAAATCCGGGGCGGGGGTGCCCATTTCCAGGGCGGGCATATACTGGCTCATATCGACCGTTTCTTCCGCGGCGGGTTGTTCGGTCGCAGGGGCTTTCTGCTTCTTGCCGCAGCCGGCGGCGACGAGCAGGACGGACAGCAGGGCTGCCGAAAGGAGGAGGAATCGGGTTTTCATTGTTCGATGGCGTTAATGTCGACGAGGTTGTTGAGTATGGCGTAGGCCGTGAGTCCCGCAACGGTCTTGATGCCGATTTTGCGGGTGATGTTCTTGCGGTGGGTGATGACGGTGTTGATGGAGATGTGGTGCTTGTCGGCGATTTCCTTGTTGAGCAGGCCCATCGCCACGCTGACGAGAATCTCTTTCTCCCGGTCGGAAAGCGGCTCCTGGCCGCCCGTTTTCGGGCTGGCCGCCGCCGTGGCCGGCAGGCTGCCCCGCGATTCCAGCATCCGGACCATCGGCACGAGGACGTCGTCCTCGATGCAGGTGTGGTGGTCGAGGTCCTGCTCGAGGTGGTAGATCGACAGGAGCACGGCGATGCGCTGGCGGTTGTCGCAGACCGCGGGCAGCGATTTCATGATCAGGTTCTTCAGGTCGGAGAGCGTCTCGTGGATCTGGGCGTGGTTGTCTTCGAACCGGTCGATGGTGTAACTGGTGTTGCAGTTCCCCTGAAGCAGGTTGCGGACATAGGGGATGACCGTCTTCTCTTCCATTTCGAAGTGCCGCTCCAGTTCCGTGCGGTAATCCGAGAAGAAACGCTGGATGACCTGCTTCTGCGTATCGGTGCAAGGCTCCGTCAGCTGCCGGAGCGCGGCGGCCAGGTCGGCCAGGGAGCGGTTGACGTAGTAGTCGTGGGATTGGTTGAGATAGCGCAGAATGTCGCGGACGCTGCAGCTGCGCAGCATCTCGGCGTCGGGCCGGAAATCGGGCGAGGAGTAAATCTCGCAGAGCAGCAGGAACGTGTCGGGATCGACGTCGGCGGCTTCGCAGATCTGCTCCACGCTGTCGTCGCCGAAGCGCTGGTCGATGCCGAAACGGGAAAGCAGGCCGAGCAGGTGGAAATCCTTTTCCACCAGGTCGGCCATTTTCATCTTCCGGCTGAATTTCATAGGGCTTTCACGTAGCTGCGGCGGCGCTGGAATTCGTGGGTTTCCATCAGGCCGTCGAAGACCGACTGGACCTTCTGGTTGGTTTCCAGCTGGGGATTGGCGTACATCCGGGTCACGCCGTATTTGTGGCAACTGTCAAGCAGATATTTGAAGATCAGGAGGCTGGCGCCTTTGCCCTGATACTGCGGCAGGACGCCGATCATCAGCGCGTCGATGGAATCGTTCTTGCGGAGCGCCCGCAGGATGTGGATGAATCCGAAGGGGAACAGCCGGCCCTTGGCCTTGCGGAAGGCCGTGGACAGCGACGGCACGCAGAAAGCGAAGCCGGCCACCTGGTCGTCGGCGTCGACGATCACGGCCACGAAGTCTTTGTTCAGGATAGGGATATAGACTTTCAGGTAGCTCTCGATCTGCTTGTCGGTAAGCGGCGAATATTCGTAGAGTTCGGCGAACGACGTGTTGATGAGGTGGAAGAGGTCGACGCCGTATTTCTTGCCCATCTCTTTCATCGACATATCGGTCACGGCATGCAGGCCGAAGCGCTGTTCGACCAGCGGGGCGAACTGCATCTGCGGGATGTCGCCCACGGGGATGTCCACGATCTTCTGGGTCCAGTCGGCGTCTTTGACGAAGCCCAATTGCTCGAGCAGGTCGCCATAGTAGGGATAGTTGTAGATGACCGTGAAAGGGGAGAGGTGGTCGAATCCTTCCACCAGGAGGCCTTCCTTGTCGAGGTCCGAAAAGCCGAGGGGGCCTTTGATCTTGGTGCAGCCGCGCGCCTTGCCCCAGGCCGCCACGGCGTCGGTGAGCAGGCGGACCACTTCGAGGTCGTTGATGAAATCGATCCAGCCGAAGCGGACCACTTCCTCTTTCCAGCGCTGGTTGGCGTTATGGTTGATGATACCCGCTACGCGGCCCACGATCTCGCCGTCGCGATAGGCGAGGTAAAGTACTCTTTCGCAGAATTCAAGCGCGGGATTCTTGTCGCCCAGCGTATCGTATTCGTCTGAATGTAAAGAATGTACCCAGTAGGGACTGTTTCGGTAGAGATGCTCGGGAAATGCGATGAACCCGCCGAGATCGCGCCGGGTCTGCACTTCTTTCAGGACAAGTGTCATTTCAGGTTTTAGGTTAATTCTACAAAATTAGGATATTTTTACTACTTTTGGCCGATTTTTCTAAAAACCTGAATCCGCGATGAGCAATTACTTTTACGATATGCTGCCCGCCGACGAACTCGCCCGGCTGCCGTATATCCCCACTGTCCCCGCATTCGTTACCTGGTTGGAAAGCAATTATGCCGACATGCCGGCCCTGTGCGACCACGTCAATACATATTCCTATAAACAGCTCGGCGAGCGCATCGCGCACCGCCGCGCCTTCATCGACGGCATCGGCCTTCCGAAAGGCGCCAACATCGGCGTGTTCGACCGCAACAGCGCCGACGCCATCGAGCTGTTCCTGGCCATCACGTCGGCCGGCTACACGGCCCTGATGCTCCCCGCCGGCCTGCCCGCTCCGGCCGTCGCCGGCTGCTGCGCCCGCTTCGACCTCCAGGCCCTCTTCGTCCGCGATGAATTCAAAGCCATCGCCGAAGGCGCTCCGACGAAAGTCTTCCCGGCCTGCTCGACGTCCGAAGCCACGGCTCCCGCCGCCGAGGTGGATCCCGATTCCCCGGCTGCCATTTTCTTCACCGGCGGTACCACGGGCGCCCCGAAAGGCGCCGTGCTGAGCCACCGCGCCCTGATGCGCGGCTGCTACAACGCCATCTTCAAGCCCGGCAAGGTCATCGGCGTGCACCGCTACATCGCCCTGCTTCCGCTCAGCCACGTGTTCGGCCTGATCGCCGGCACCATGGGCTGCTTCTATACCGGCAACCTCATCTACACCTGCGAGGATATGAAAGCCGCCATCGGCAAGCTCCCCGTCATCAAACCGACCATCCTGGTCATCGTGCCCGGCATCTGCGACATCCTCGCCGGCCTGTGCAAGATGTACGGTCCGCAGTTCCTCGGCGGCCAGCTCCGGATGATCATCTCCGGCGCCGCCAACGTGCCGCCGCGTCTGATCGACATCTTCTCGAAGATGGGCGTGGAGTTCTGCTTCGGCTACGGCCTGACCGAGACCGCCAACCTGACTTCGGCCAACGCCGACGCCCTCGAGAAACCGACTTCCATCGGCAAGATCTATCCGGGCCAGGAAGCCAAGGTCGTGGACGGCGAACTCTGGCTCAAGGGCGACAACATCTTCTCCGGCTACTACAAGGATCCCGTCAAGACCGCGGAAGCCTTCTCCGAGGACGGTTGGTTCAAGACCGGCGACCTCGTGCGCTTCGATGAAGAGGGCTACCTCTACATCACCGGCCGCATCAAGAACCTGATCATCCTGGCCAACGGTGAAAACGTGAGCCCGGAGAGCCTCGAAGAACCGTTCTACGCCGATCCTTGCGTCCGCGACGCCATGGTCAAGGAAGACGACCTGAACGGCTCCCGCGTGATCGCCGTGGAGATTCTCCCGCAGATGCCCGCTTTCGACGGCAAGTCCTGGGAAGAGGTGGAAAGCTATATGCGCAACCTCGTGGACAAGGTCAACGCCGGCCTGCCTTCCACGCACCGCATCCTGAAAGTGACGGTCCGCAAGGAAGATTTCAAACGCACCGGCAGCATGAAGGTCGCCCGTAACCAGTAAGAGCCATGACGCGCGAAGAAGTGTTTGAAGGTCTCAAGGAGATCTTTGCAGGAGTCAAGCCCAAGCTCGACCTGAGCACGGTCGGCTTCGACAGCAAACTGGTGAACGACCTGGGCATCGATTCCCTGTCGATGCTGCTCCTCTCGCTGGCGGCCGAGCACAAGTTCGGCATGCAGTTCGAGACCACCGAGAAGCCGTTCGAAACGGTCGGTGAAGTCTGCGACTACATCGTAGCCGCCGTTGCGAAATAGCGTTATTGCAGCAGATATCCTGCGGCCAGCAGGATTTTGGTCCTGAGAAGTGGATGCAGATCCCCGTGAGAAGCGAGGAATGCTTCCACTTCTTTTTTTGCGCTGTCCTCGGTCTGCGGGCCGAGGATGCGCTTGCACCAGGATGCGGGGAAGAAGATGTCGCCCGTGCGCTGGATTTCAGGGAGCAGTTCGAGGGCGGGAGTGATTCGGCTGACGCTTTCCGCACCCAGGAGCGGATGGCAGAGCAGGTCGAGGGCGGTGAGGACGCGCGATTCGGGACGGCGGTTCTCCGGCTTCGCGAGCGAAGCGAAGAAGGCGTCGCGGCCGGCCCGGTCCGGCGCTGCGGCCTGTGCTACGAAATCGAATGTGGATAGGCGGTCGGGATGGGGGATTCGGCTGCGCTGGGTCTCGCGGATCGTGCCGGCCCGGTCTGGGAAGCGGAGCATCAGCTGGTAGCTGAGGCTGGTATAGTCGCTTTCCCCCAGCGTCGCCAGGCTGCGGAAGGCCTGCAGGCGCATTTCGTGGTTCCGGGCCGGGTCTTCGGCGATGAGCCGGAGCGTATGCTCGAGGCGGGGCAGGTCCTGGCCCGAGAAGCGGAGCGCATCGCCGGCATAGCCGAGGAGCGACCCGAAGATCAGCGGGTTGGTCTCGCCGAACAGGGCTTCGCAGGCCCAGTTCAGGAAGCGCGCGGCGTCGATCCGCTTGCGCCAGAGATTCTCGTAAAGGTTCATCGCCAGTTCGAGGCGGGCCGTTTCGCCGAGCACGGCGTACTGGGCGTAACACGTTTCGGCGTCGGTTTCGCGGTCGGCAAAGGGGATTTCCGGCATGCCGGCTTCCTTGACCCACATCCGGCTCCATTCTTCGACGTCGAAGTCGGCTTCCCGTTCGAGGATGGCGATCAGGCCGTCCCAGGTGGCTTTGCCGTAGGCGTATTCGCGCAGATAGGCCTGCAGCCCCTTGCGGAAGGCTTCCGGGCCCATTTTCCGGGCCAGCCCGTCCATCACCACGGGCGCTTTGTCGTAGATGATGTTGCCGTAGATGAGCCCCGCGTTGCGCAGGTTGTCGAGCGGCCGCCAGATGGGATTGGCGCCGACCGTGCGGTCTTCGGCATAGGCGGGCGCGTAGTAGCTGAGCAGGTCGCCGAGGCGGTGGTTGATGGCCGGGAAGGCCGGCCGGACCATCTGCGCGGCGAACCAGTTGGCGAAGACTTCCTTGGTCCAGACGTCGTCGAACCACGCCATCGTGACGTAGTCGCCGAACCACATATGGGCCGTCTCGTGCGAGATCAGCTGGGCGCGGTCGAGCAGCTCCTGCTGCGTGGGCGCTTCGCCCAGGAAGATGCGGCGGTCGTTGTAGAGCGTGGCGCCGGTATGCTCCATGCCGCCGTACTGGAAGTCGGGCAGCACGATGAAATCATACTTGGCAAACGGATAGGGGATGCCGGTGTAGGCTTCCATATAATCGAGCGCGTCGAAGACGAGCCCGAAAACGGCGGGTTTCTGGGCCAGTTTCGCGGGATCCGTCTCGCGGTAGTACATCGATATGGTCCGGCCGCCTTTCGTGGCCATATCGCGCTCAAAACGGCCTGCTACGAAGGAGAAGAGATAGGTGCTCAGCGGTTCGGTTTCCGCAAAGGCGATGCGGCGTCGGCCGTCTGCGGCCGTGCCTTCTTCGGCGACGGGCGCATTGGAAACGGCCACCCAGTCTTCGGGTACGGAAAGCGACAGCGTATAGCGGGCTTTCAGGTCGGGCTGGTCGAAGCACGGGAAGAGCGTCCGCGCCCGGTCGGGCACGAGCAGCGTATAGAGAAATTCTTCCCGCTGGTTGAGCGATTGTTTGCCGGCCAGGAAGGTGATCTCGACGTGGTTTTCGCCGGAGACTGTGTATTTATTCGGAATTACAATATGCTCGTTTACAATGCTGTTAGGTATGTTATTTCCATTAATGCTTAAGGATAACAGATGGTCGGGCTCTTCACGGAAATCGAGGATCAGCCCGCCTTTGCGGTCGAGCGTGCAGGTGATGGTTTCCGTGGCGTTTACGGCCGCATCGCGGTCGGCCGTCAGGTCGAAATGCAAGCGGTAGCGGAGGTCGTGGATCTGCGCGCTGCGCTGGCGGGCGAGCTCATAGGAAACGCCCGTTTCGGGCAAGGTTTGGCAGCCCGCCGCGAGGGCGAGCAGCAGGGCTAGCGTCAGGCCCAGATCAGCAATCCTGTGCATATGATGATTCCGGAAACGACCAGGTCGATCAGGCAGAAGCCCATGATGTCTTTCGCGTTGAGCTTGGCGATGGCCAGGGCCGGGATGGCCCAGAAGGGCTGGATGAGGTTGGTCCAGGCATCGCCCCAGGCGATGGCCATGCCCGTCAGGCCCGGATCCACGCCCAGGTCGGCGCCGGCGGTGAACATAATGGGCGCCTGGATGGCCCAGTGGCCACCGCCCGAGGGAACGAACATGTTCAGGACGGCCGCGCAGAGGAAGGTGAACAGCGGGTAGGAGACCGGGGTCGAGATATTGATGAAGCCGTCGCTGATGACCGTGCCCAGGCAGATGCCCGATTTGCCCACGCCCATCAGGATGCCCATGATACCGGCATAGAACGGGAACTGCAGCAGGATGCCGGCCGCGCCGGAGGCCGCTTTCGTGAAGGCGCCCACATAGGCCAGCGGCGTCTTGTGGAGGATCACGCCCAGGAACAGGAAGATCAGGATGACCGTGTTCAGGTCGAGCGAACCGCCGCGGAAGAACAGTTTGATGACCACGAAGGAAAGACCGAGAATGGCGATGATCCAGCTCAGCAGGCGGCTGTTTTCCATCTTTTCAGCCGGCGTGTCGGGCTTGACGGCGGGCTTTTCCGGCTCCTCCATCAGGATGGCGGGATCGACCGTGATCACCTGATTGCCCTTGGGGTGCATCAGCGAATTGACCAGCACCAACGCCACGATGACCAGCGCGACCATAATGAGGTTGTGCGGATCGAGGACCGTTTCGGAGATGGGCACCGGATTCACGAGGGCGCCGCGCGTGATTTCTTTCAGGCCGCTGCCGGGCGTGGCCATCGTCAGGGGGATGGAGCCCGAGATGCCGGCGTGCCAGACTACGAAGCCGCTGTAGGCCGAGGCGATCAGCAGGCGGTAGTCCACGCCCCGCAGCTTGCGGGCGATCTCGCGGGCAAAGATGGCGCCTACGATCAGGCCGAAGCCCCAGTTGAGCCAGCAGGCAACGGCCGAAACGCCCGTGACCAGGGCGATGGCGCCGGCAGGCGTCTTGGGAAGGGACGCCATCGCGCTGATGCCTTTCTTGATGGCCGGCGCAGCCGCCAGGGCGGAACCGCACACCAGCACGAGGGCCATCTGCATGGCGAACGCCAGCAGCGACCACACGCCGTTGCCCCAGTGTTCGACCACTTCGAGCGGGGTCTGGTGGCACACGGGCATCGCGACGAGGAAGGCGATGATTGTCAGGAGAACGGCAAAGATGAAAGGCTCGGGAAGATAGCGCTGCACAACCTTGACGCAGCCGCGGATGATTTTCTGGAACATTGCTCAAAGATTGATATACAAAGTTACATCTTTTTTCTATCTTTGCGCATTAATCCGGCTATGAAGAATTTTCTCTTTTCCAACGGCTACTCCAGCGCATTCGACCCGCTCGCACAGGTGACGGGCCGGGGGCTCGTACCGTTGGGAACCGGCATCGTCTCACTCAAATAATACAAATACTCGAATGAAAAGAATGTTTGTCTTGTTTGCCTTCCTTATGCTTTCGTGCACAACCTATGTGCAAGATTTGAAAGCGCAGTCGGAGGGCACGTTGCTTGTTGTACCCCGCCTCGACCTGGATCCCGCCTATTACGGGGGAGAAAGCTGGGGGTTCGACCTGGGAAGCACCTCGTTGTACACGCTCTTCGAAGGAAACATCTCGAAGAATCTGTCTTTCTCCGTGTGCAACCACTGGTTCGCCTTCACGTCGGACATCGAAGACGCGGCCGAACTCTACCGCCTGACCGGAAAAGCGTACGAATGCAACTGGGTGGACTGGGCCAACCTGACCCTGAAACTGGGCAACTTCTTCATTTCCGCCGGCAAGGACTATATGCGCGTCGCCAACTTCGAGATCGAGGAGTATGACTACAACTCGCACTGGCAGATGAATTCCTTCCTCTGGAACAATTTCCAGGTTTACCAGTGGGGCGGCCGCGTCGGCTGGCAGAACACCGACGAGACCCTGACGGTTTCGCTGCAGATGACTACCGATCCGGGGATGTACCGTTTCTTCGAGACCACCAACCTGGCCAATTATGCCTATACCTTCAATACGTTCTATGAAGGCGAGACGGTCTCCGTGATGGGTTCCGTGACCCATTCCGGCTCGTGGGGCTGGATGGGCGCCCTCGGCGCCAAGGTCGGCGTTACCGATGTCCTGACGCTCGGCACGGACCTCAATGTCACCAACTTCCTCAAGTCCGGATCCCTGTCCCTGGAGGCGAAGGTGTCCGACAAACTCGGTCTGGTCGGAAAGGTGGGCTACGACGCGTTCAGCAGCAACTGGGACGAATATGAGTTCGCCGGCCGCTTCTTCAGCGGCGTGCTCTGCAACTGGTATCCGCTTCGCGACAGCGAGGATCTCCGCGTTCATTTCATGGTCGCCCCGTCCGTGACCAAGACCTTCCTGGGCTCCGACACCGACCTGTATCTGTCGGCCGGCGCCACCTATTTCTTCGAATTCAACCTCTTCTAGCATCCCGCATCCGAAATGGCAGAAGAAAAGGATATCATCATCCGTCTCGACCACATCTCCAAGTCGTTCGGCGACAAGAAGGTGCTCGACGACATCTCCTTCTACGTGAAACGCGGCGAGTTCATGACCTTCCTTGGCCCCTCGGGCTGCGGCAAGACCACGATGCTCCGCCTGATCGCCGGCTTCGGCAAACCCGATGAAGGCACCGTCACGATGGAAGGCAAGGTCATCAACGACGTTCCGCCGTACCAGCGCAAGCTCAACACGGTGTTCCAGCGCTACGCGCTCTTCCCGCACCTCGACGTCTACGACAACGTGGCCTTCGGTCTCAAGCTCCAGAAAGTGCCGGAAGCCGAGATCGAAAAGCGCGTGAAGAAAGTGCTCAAACTCGTGAGCATGTCGGATTACGAAGACCGCGACGTCGAAAGCCTCTCCGGCGGCCAGCAGCAGCGTGTGGCCATCGCCCGCGCCCTGATCAACCAGCCGCGGGTGCTGCTCCTCGACGAACCGCTGGCGGCCCTCGACCTGAAGATGCGCAAGGACATGCAGATCGAACTGAAGGAGATGCACAAGAAACTCGGCATTACCTTCATCTACGTGACACACGATCAGGAAGAGGCCCTGACGCTCTCCGATACCATCGTGGTGATGAACGAGGGCAAGATCCAGCAGATCGGCACGCCCATCGACATCTATAACGAGCCGGTCAACGCGTTCGTGGCCGACTTCATCGGCGAAAGCAACATCCTCAAGGGCCGTATGCTCCGCGACCGCCGCGTGGCCTTCATCAAACACGAGTTCGACTGCGTGGACGAAGGCTTCGGCGAAGACGTGAAGGTCGACGTCGTGGTCCGTCCCGAAGACATTTATTTCACGACCGACCCGGCCAAGTGCCAGTTCAAGGCCACCGTGAATTCCTGCACCTTCAAGGGCGTCCACTACGAAATGTACGTCGACACCGATACGGGCTACGAACTGATGATCCAGGACTACGATCCCTATCCGGTAGGCAGCGAAGTGATGCTCTACATCGATCCCGACGACATCCAGGTGATGAAAAAGGAGCGCGAAGCCAACACCTATGCCGGCAAGGTGACCGGGGAAGGGAAGGTCGAGTTCCTCGATACCGAGTTCAGCTGCGATACGACCGGCTTCGAGACCGGCGACGAGGTCGTGGCCACCATCCGCTTCGAGAAAGTGGACCTGCTCGACAACGACGAGGATGCCGACCTGACCGGCAACGTAGTGTTCATCCTCTATATGGGCGACCACTACCACCTGACGGTGAAGACCGAGGCGGGCGAAAACATCTGGGTCGACACCAACGACATCTGGGACAAGGGCGACTTCGTCGGCATCAAGATCCTTCCCGAAGACATCCAACTCTCCAAACCTGCGGCTGGCAATGAGTAAGAGGTCGAGCTGGGCACTGCCGTACTTCATCTTCATGGTGCTCTTCGTGGTGCTGCCATTGGTGATGATCCTGCTCTATGCGCTGCAGGACGGGGCCGGGCATTTCACCCTCGCCAACGTCACCCGCTTCTTCACCGACAAGGATGCGCTCAGCACGTTCGCGCTCTCCATCGAGGTCGCGATCGAGAATACGCTGCTCTGCATCCTGATCGGCTATCCGACCGCGTATATCCTGGCCGACAACAAACTCAACCGAAGCGCCGTGACCGTGGTCCTGTTCATCCTGCCGATGTGGGTCAACGCGCTGATGCGCACGCTGGCCACGGCGGAACTCTTCAGCATGGCCGGCATCCAGCTGGGGAAGGGGACCCTGCTCTTCGGTATGTGCTACGACTACCTGCCCTTCATGATCTATCCGATCTACAACCAGCTCAAGAAGATGGACAACTCCCTGTCGGAAGCGGCCCAGGATCTGGGCGCCACGCCGGGGCAGGTGTTCCGCAAGGTCACGCTCCCGCTCTCGATGCCGGGCGTGTGGAGCGGCGTGATGATGGTCTTCATGCCTACGGTCTCCACCTTTGCCATCTCCGAGTTCCTGACCAACAACAAGATCAAGCTCTTCGGTACGATCATCCAGGAAAACATCAACAACTCGATGTGGAACTATGGTGCGGCGCTCTCGCTGATCATGCTCCTCATCATTCTGATCACCACGCTCCTGCAAGGCGATGACCAGCAGGAGGAAACCAGCGGGGCCCTCATCTGATGAACGCGAAGAAGTTTTTAGCCAAATCCTATCTGTGGCTCGTCCTGGTGATCCTCTATGCGCCGATCGCCTTCATCGTGATCTTTTCCTTCACCGAGGCCAAGAGTCTGGGCAACTGGACCGGTTTCTCGACGCAGCTGTACCAGAACCTGTTCAACGGCAGCATGCAGAACGCCAGCGGCTTGCTGGCCGCGGTCAAGAATACGCTGCTGATTGCCCTGGCCGCCTCGATCGTGGCCACGTTCCTGGGCACGATCGCCGCCATCGGCATCTATAACCTGAAAGGACGCAAGAAACAGACGATGACGTTCCTGAACAACATCCCGATGATCAATCCGGATGTCATCACGGGTGTCTCGCTCTTCCTGCTGTTCGTGTTCCTGGGTATTTCCCAGGGCTATCTGACCGTGATCCTGGCCCACATCACCTTCTGCACCCCGTACGTGGTGCTCAACGTGATGCCGAAACTCCGCCAGATGAATCCCAACATCTACGAGGCGGCCCTCGACCTGGGCGCCACGCCGCGGCAGGCGCTGCGCAAGGTGATGGTCCCGGCGCTCCGCCCCGGCATGATCTCGGGTTTCATCCTTTCGTTCACCATGAGTCTCGACGATTTCGCCGTGACCTTCTTCACCCGCGGCACCATCGGGCTCGACACGCTGTCGACCTACATCTACGCCGACGCGCGCAAGGGCGGCCTGACGCCCGAACTCAAGCCGCTGATGAGCATCATTTTCGTGATCATCCTCATCGTGCTGCTGGTGATCAACATCCGTCAATCCAAACAAGAAGCCAATAACCTGAAAAAATGAAGAAATTCCTGATCCTGGCGGCGCTTTCGGCCGTCCTGCTGTCGTGCAGTTCAAACCGCGACCAGATCCTGAAGGTGTACAACTGGTCGGACTACATTGACGAGACCGTCCTGACCGATTTTGAATCCTGGTACAAGGAGCAGACCGGTGAAGACATCAAGATCGTCTATCAGACGTTCGACATCAATGAGACGATGCTTTCGAAGATCGAGAAAGGACACGAAGATTACGACGTGGTCTGCCCGTCCGACTACATCATCGAGCGTATGCTCAATGAAGGGCTGCTGCTGCCGCTGGACTTCGCGGCAATTCCCGCCGAGATCAATTATATCGATGCCAATACGTCGCCCTATATCCGCCAGGTCTTCCGCGATATCAACCCGAACATCGATGCCAACCAATACTCCGTGGCTTATATGTGGGGCACGTCCGGCATCATCTACAATACCGAAAAAGTGACGGCCGAGGAAGCCGGAACCTGGGATATCATCCGCAATCCGAAATTCGCCGGCCAGATCCTGATCAAGGACGCTCCGCGCGACGTTTTCAGCCCGGTTCTGATCTATCTGAAACAGGATGAACTGAAGGCCGGCAAGGTGACGATGCAGGATCTGATGCGTGACTCGTCGGACGAGTCGCTCGCCGCTGTCGAGGCCTTCCTCAAGCAGGTGAAGGACGGCGTGCTGGGCTGGGAAGCCGATTTCGGCAAGGACCAGATGACCAAGGGCCGCGGCGTGATCTCGCTCAACTGGAGCGGTGACGCGGTCTGGGCCATCGAGGAAGCCGCCGAGGTGGGCGTGTCGCTCGATTACATCGTGCCGGAAGAAGGCAGCAACGTGTGGTTCGACGGCTGGGTGATCCCGAAGTATGCGAAGAACGTGAAGGCCGCGACCTACTTCATCGACTATATGTGCCGGCCGGATATCGCCATCCGCAATATGGACGGAACGGGCTATGTCTCCGCCAACGGTGCCATGGAGGTCCTGGAGTCGCAGATCGACGAAGAACTGGAACCGATCGACCTGAGCTATTTCTTCGGTCCTGAAGCCGCCGCCGTGCGTGTGAATCCCGTGCTCTATCCCGACAAGTCAGTCATCGACCGCTGCGCGCTCGAACACGACTGGGGCAAGGATACCGACAAACTGCTGGCCATGTGGTCGCGCGTGAAGGGTGACAACGCCAGCGGCATGACCTATGTCATCATCGGCCTGGCCGTCCTGGCCATCATCGCCGCCATCGTTTTCAGCAACAAGAGCCGCAAGCGCCGCCGCAAGAAGGCCACGCGCCGGTAACCGCAGTCCCATTACAGAAAGAAAGATATTCAATTCGTTGAATATCTTTTTTTTGTAACTTTGAGAAACTATCCATCGAATTATAGCCATGAAACGACTCCTGCCCGCTCTGACCGTGCTGCTGGCGCTTCTCGCGATTCCCGTGATTCCGGCCCTGGCGCAAAACAAAAAGAAACTCAACCTGAAACTGCCGACGACCCACGTCGCCAAAGTCAAGTTCAATCCCGACGACCCGTACGCCAAGGAAAACCAGAAGACCGACGGTACGCCGTGGGAAAAGGTTTCTGCCGAACCGGTCAAGTTGCCGGACGGCGTCAAGGCCGTCATTCCGGCTCCGCTGCCGGACGTGAAGAAGATTGCGATGATCGACTACAACATGGCCGTTTCCGTGGCTTTCGAGAGCCTGCGCATCATCTACGGAGAGATGAGCGAGAAGGATGCGGAGCTGTTCATGCAGATGTGGGCGCCGCTCTTCAACAATCCCTCGCAGGAGATCATCGACTATATGAACAAGCTCACGCCGCTGCTGAGCCAGTTCATCGTGGCCCGGGAGAGCTATCTCAACAGCGTGTCCAACGTCGAGCTGCTCCTGTTCGACGCCTCAGAGGCGGTGGGCTGGGACGACAAGGAAGCCTTCAGTTCCGCGATGTTCCAGGCGAAACTCTACACGGGTACGCTCAAGCAGCTGGAAGCGGCAATGGACGAACTGGCCAACCGCATCCAGGCCCTGGGCAACCCGCCGAACCCGTTCGAGGCCCGCATGGCGGCGCGAGATCGTTACCGCCGGGCCTTCAAGCCCAAGGAGATCTATCTGGGTGAGACCTGGATGGGCACGCGCATCGACAAGGAGCATCAGGTGGAAGGCCTGGATGCGCTCACCGAACCGATGATGCGCTACCTGATGAAGGTGAAGGTGAAAGGGGAGGACCGCTATTTCGTGCTGGAACTGAAGGAAGACGGGATTCCGGTCGAGGACAAGGACAACGACCCGCAAGGCGTGGGCAATGTCAAGATCGAGCAGATGTATTTCAGCGACAAGGGCAACCTGATGCCGGATTTCAAGTCGGACGGCACGTTCCAGACCTATTATCCCAAGCCGCCGGCCATGGCCATCACGATGATGACGATGAACCTGATGCGGCAGTTCGAGACCTCGTACGTCAGCGACAAGGAGCGGAAAGAGAATCCGAATTATGCGGCACGCAAAGAGAAATACCATGAGATGGCCGCGCATTACGGCAACCGTGTCCTCCGCGCCGGTGTCTTCTTCAAGACCGCGCTGCTGTGGGCCATGGAGGACAAGTTCAATACCTATGACTGGAAAGACGACGGCGTCGTGCCGCACGCCCTGATCGAGGATCTGGAGGAGGCATTCAAGAAGCAAGCCGTCATTGAAGCCGCTAATGCCAAGAATCTGCCCAAACTCAAACTGGGCGGCAACCGGAAGAAGAAGACCGACGAGGCGGACGATGCCGCAGATAACCAGGCCGCACAGGCGGCCTTCGACCAGGCTTCGGCCCGCAAGCAGCAGGTCCAGGACTCGCTGGCCTTCGAAGAGAAGTCCAAACAGGAATCCATCGCCTGGCGCGAAGAGAACATCAAACTCATCGAGCAGAATATTGCGCGGGACCAGAAATCGCGCAGTGAAGCCGTGAAACGCTACAATGCGGCCAAGACGGCTCAGGAGCGGCAGTGGATCCAGCAGGAGATCGATGACTATGACCGCCGCATCATATACCAGCGTTCCGATATCCAGAGCGAACGTGACAACATCCGTCAGCTGCAGACCGGGCAGTTCGTCCATACGCGCACGGAATTCGAGCAGTACGCCAACGAAAAGATGATCCACGATTCGAAAGTGGAGGCCGAACGCTATATCCAGACCAAGAAAGCGGCTGCCATCATCGACCGGCAGATCAACCTGCTGCCGGAAGAAGACCGTGACGCCGCGCGGGAGCGTGCTGAAAAGATGTTCTATGAGGACGGTGCGCTGGCTTCGGGCGATATCGAAAAGGCCCGCAAACTGGCGAACATCTTCAACAACCAGATTAACGCGGCCGCTTTGAAAGACCAGGCCGAAGCGCAGGACGAAGTCGCCTGGGCCGACTTGAAAGAGGCGGGCGCCAATGCCGTCATCATGGCTTGCGGTTCGATTACCGTCGGCCTGGCCGGCGAAGCGCTGGCGGGCGCCTATGGCGCCGGCACCGCCGCCACCATCTGGGGCTCACGCGTCGTCGGTGCCGTCTATGGCGGTGTAACCGGCTACATCGCCGGCGGACCCGGCAAGGCGGCCTCTTCCGCTGCCGGCTATTTCCACCCGGTAACCGGAGGCATCGCCTCGTTCATCGAAGGCTATACGGCGGAAGGAATGGAGGGCAAGAGCACCTATGAAAAGATCTGGAACGGTGCCAAGCAGGCCGGCATGGACTATGTCGTGGGCAAGGCCTTCGAACTGGGCGCCACGGGTATCGCGAAGACCGCTTCCGCCTTCCTGCCCGACGGGATCGTCAATTTCAATCTGACGAAAGGCCTGTCCAGCACGGGCCGGCAGAAACTCGACGTGCTGCGCACCCAGCGCGAACGGCTGGAGGCGGAAGATGCCGTCAAGTCGTTCAGCAAGCTGAACAACGAGTACATCGGCATGCTGGCCGACGGCAAGACGCCCAAAGCCAAACTCGATGAAGCCCGGCAGCAGATCAACCAGCTGGCCGCCTCGCTCAACTCGGATTACCACGCCAAGTGGTATATGAAGTACAAGGCGGACCCGAATCTGCGGGCCCACTTCGACCAGGCCGTCCAGGCGAATTACCGCCAGATGACGCCGAAGATGACCGAGTCGCTTACCCAGCAGGGCTACAATATGAAGGACATCGAATTCAAGCAATTCCGCAATTCATCGAGTTCCGGCTCCTCCAGCATGGACCTCGACCTGGCGCCCGTGTCCAAGTCGACCGGCAAGGAACCGAAGTTCTACAAGAACGGGGAGGAGGTCACGGCCCGCGAATTCATGAACGATGCCCAGAAGACGATGAATAGGGTTTACAAGGAGCAGCACGAGGGCCTGAGCGCCAAGGCTTCCGAAATGAACCTGACCACGTCGGCCCACCCCGAGGCCTATAGTACACCGGAGCTTTTGAAGAAAGATGTGGATTACAGCAAGCTGAATGCGGACGACATCGCCAGCATCGGCAAGGTGCTCGAATCCAAGGTCAATACCATCCAGAGCAATGTCCGGATGACCGAGACGACGAAGATGCAGGCCAAAAGCCGCGAAGCCACCAAGGAAATCGACAATATGCTCATCCCGAAACTCAAGCAGGAACTCAAGGCCAGCACCAACGCCAAGCAGGCCGAGCGGATTGCCGCCGACATCGAATACTGGCAGGATATGAGCAAGAAACTGGGCCGCATCGGCAAGGGGACCAGCGACCCGGTGGAAATCCATCGCCTGAACAACGAAATCCAGCGGGATACGGGCGGCAAGGATGCCATGCAGGTGGTCAACGACCTGATCCGCGAATTCAATCCCAGCTTCAAGCCCTCCGTCCAGTAATGAAGCCGAATGAAGAAGCCCGCGTCCGTCTTTGCGACGACGGCAAATACCGGTGGATCTATGAGATGAACATGCTCACCAATCCGACCGTCTTTCTGACCGTATTCAAGATCTTCCTCTACATCATCCTGGCGGGATGGCTGATCTTCGGTATTTTCCTGTACCTCATCCACGGCGATTTCGAGGGTTTTCTCGATTTCAGTAAAGGCGCGCTGATCGCGGTTGCGGGCATGGCGGGCCTGACGTTCCTGGGCGTCCTGCTCCTGTCGGCCATGTACGGCGGAAAGTATGTCGTCCTGTTTGAAATGGACGAGCAGGAGATCAAACACATTCAGCTGCCGAAGCAGGTCAAGAAAGCGGAGGCGCTGGGGATGCTGACGGCGCTCGTCGGTGTGCTGGCCAACAAGCCGACGGCCGCCGGAGCCGGGCTGCTGGCCTCCGGCAAGACCACGAGCACGTCGGAATATAAGAAAGTCCGACGCGTTGTCGCGCGTCGGGCTCTCCATCTGATCAAGGTAAACCAGTTGCTCGAAAAGAACCAGATTTACGTCCCGGACGAAGATTTCGACTTCGTCTACGAGTACATCAAATCCCGTTGCCCGATGCGGCGGGACCCATCGTGAATTCGAGGGTGCCGCCTTTGACGATGTCTTTGTATTCGAGGTAGGGGAGGTCGTAGGGCTTGCCGTTGAGTTTGACACCGCGGATGTAGCGGTTCTCTTCGGACAGGCCCTGCGTCGTAATGGTGAACGTGCCGCCGGCGACTTTGACGACGGCCTTTTCAAAGACCGGAGCTCCGAACCAGAAACGCGGGAGGGCGGGCTCCGCCTGATAGAAGCCGAGGCTGGAGAGGATGTACCAGGCGCTCATCTGACCGACGTCCTCGTTGCCGGCCAGGCCTTCCACATCATTGAAATACATCTCCTTGTAGACTTGACGCAGTTTGTCGGCGGCCTTGTCGGGTTCGCCGAGCATGGCGTACAAATAGATCGTGTGATGGCCGGGCTCGTTGCCGTGGGCATACTGGCCGATAAGGCCGGAGATGTCGGGCGAGGCATTGTCGCCTTCCACGAACGAAGGTGCCTCGAAGAGGCCGTCCAGTTTGGCCAGCGTGGCTTCCTTGGAGCCGAAGAGTTCCACCAGGCCGTCGAGGTCCTGCGGGACCAGCCAGATGTACTGCCAGGCCGTGCCTTCGGTGTAGTCGTTGGCGCGGTGCTCCGAGCCGATGGGGTTGAAGGGCGTCCGGAAGGAACCGTCGGTCATCCGGCCGCGCATGAACTGCGTTTCGGGATCCCAGTAGTGGCGGTAGGAGTGGCTGCGCTCACGATATTCCGCGGCGGTCTTGTCATCGCCCAGGAAGGCGGCCGCATTGGCCAGCGCACCGTCAGCCACGGCGTATTCCATATCGTTGGCCACGGATTCTCCGTAGAGATCGGACGGGATGAAGCCGTACTTCATCCGCAGATCCTGCCCGCGGTCGGGCGTCGTGGCGGTTGCCGTCATCGCCTGGATCATCTGCTCTTTCGACAGGCCGGCATCGAAGCCTTTGACGATGTTGTCGGCAAAGGAGATCAGGCCGGGATTGCCGACCATACAGTCGGTCTCGTTGCCCATCAGGTGCCACACCGGCAGGTCGCCCTGCTGTTCGTAGATGTGGTAGAAGGTGGCGGTGATGTCGTTGCAGCGCTCGGGATGCAGGATCGTCATCAGCGGCATGGCGGCTCGGTAGGTGTCCCAGAGCGAGAAGGTCGTGTAATTCTGGAAATCGCCTTCGCGGACCTGGTCGTCGGCGCCGCGGTAGCGGCCGTCCACGTCGTTATAGACGGATGGGGCCACCATCGTATGGTAGAGGGCCGTGTAGAATACGGCGCGGGTATCCGGATCGTCGCAGGTCAGCTGCACGCGGCTGAGCTCTTCGTTCCAGGCTTTGCGCGCGTTTTTGCGGACGGCTTCGAAGTCCCAGCCCGGGAGTTCCGCCGTCATATTGGCCTTGGCGCCTTCTACGGAGACAGGGGAGAGGGCGACCTTCAGCAGTACCTGCTCGTTCTCTTTCGTATTGCCCAGGTTCAGATAACCATAGACCGGCTTGCGCGGTGACAGCTCGTTGACTTCTTCCGCCAGCGTGCCTTCGCGGGAAACTTCCGCCCAGAAGAACACTTTCTGGTTGGCGGCCCAGCCCCGCGAGAAGCGGTGACCGCCGAAGGCCTTCACGCGGCCCTGGTCGTCGCGGACCACTTCGTCGAAGCCTGTGTCCGTGGCCGTGTCCCAGCATCCGCCATTCTCCAGGTCGAAGACCAGATAAGCCTCTTCCGAGGCCGGGAAGGTGTAGCGATGGAAGCCCACGCGCGTCGTGGCGGTCATTTCAGCCACGACGTTCCAGCGTTCCAGCGGGACGCTGTAGTAGCCCGGCTCGCAGACTTCGCGGGTGCGGTCGGCATACGACCAGGCGCCGAATTCGGGATGGTCTTCTGCGCCGCGGCCCGGGGTGGGCTTGCCGGTCGTCGGCATGACCGTCACGTCGAAGAGGTCGCCGATGCCAGTGCCGGACAGATGCAGGTGGCTGAAGCCGATGACCGTCCGGTCGCTGTCGTGGTAGCCGGAGCACCAGTCCCAATCCTGGGGAATGCTGGTCGGGCCGAGTTGGACAAAGCCGAAGGGAACGTTGGCGCCCACGAATACGTGGCCGTGACCGCCGGTTCCGATTTTGGGATTCACATACGAAGCAAAGTCCTCCGTCGGAGCATTCGCACAACCGGCGAGCAGGAGGATCAGGGCGAGGAAAAGGGAAGTATGGCGCATATCAATAATTGTATTTCTTCCAAAGGGCCTGGAGGCGACGGCGGATTTCCGCTTCGCGGGCGTTGTTGCCGGGTTCGTAGAATTTGTGCCCCTGCAGCGCGTCGGGCAGGAACTCCTGGTCTACGAAATTGCCTTCGAAATCGTGGGCGTATTTGTAATTCTTGTGATAACCCAGGTCTTTCATCAGCTGGGTAGGGGCGTTGCGCAAGTGCAGTGGCACGGGCGGGGCGTCGTTCGTGCTATTCACGAGTGCGAGCGCTTCGTCGATGGCCAGGTACGAGGCATTGCTCTTGGGCGAGGTGGCCAGATAGATGCAGGTCTCGGCCAGGATGATGCGGGCTTCCGGCATGCCGATCTGATGGACGGCGTTGAAGCAGGC
>CACYZM010000005.1 GCA_902778855.1 uncultured Bacteroidia bacterium | reverse complement strand
AAGAAGGCGATGGAGCTCATCGCCTGGTGCCGCGACTACATCCGCGGCAACGAAGCTGAAATCGAAAAACTGATGAAAGAAGAATAAACGATGAAAATCTGGAAGAAAGATCCGTGGCTCGAGCCTTTCGGGAAGGTGGTCGAGCGCAGAAACCAGCAGATTATAATCCGTAAGCAGGAGATTGCCGGGTATGGCAAGCCGCTGAAAGATGCCGTGAACGGCGCGATGTATTATTGCCTGCATCAGGAGGCGGGGGAGTGGGTGTTCCGGGAGTGGGCGCCCAATGCGTCGAAGGTGTTCCTGCTCGGCGATTTCAACGGGTGGAAACGCAGCGCGGAATGGGCGCTGGCGCCGACCGGGGGCGGCAATTGGGAATTGCGCGTGCCCGCCGACCGGATCGCCCACGGCGATTTGTATAAGTGGTACGTGGAGTGGCCTGGCGGGGGCGGGGAGCGCATCCCCGCGTATGCCACGCGATGTGTGCAAGATCCTGAGACAAAGGTGTTCTGCGCGCAGGTGTGGGCACCGGAAAAGCCCTATCGCTGGCGGAAGAAACGCGGCCCGAAGGTCGCCAATCCGCTCATCTACGAAGTGCATATCGGAATGAGCGGCGAGGAGCCGAAAGTGGCCTCGTTCACGGAGTTCCGCGAGAACGTACTGCCCCGCGTCATCGAGACGGGCTACAACACGCTGCAGATCATGGCGCTCCAGGAGCATCCCTACTACGGGAGCTTCGGCTATCAGGTGTCGAATTTCTTCGCCCTGAGCAGCCGCTTCGGCACGCCCGAGGAGTTCAAGGCGCTGGTCGACGCAGCGCACCAGGCGGGCATCGCCGTGATCATGGACGTGGTCCACTCCCACGCCGTGAAGAACGAATTGGAAGGGCTCAGCCGCCTCGACGGCTCCTATACGACCTATTTCCACGAAGGGCCGCGCGGTGAGCATCCCGCATGGGGCTCGCGCTGTTTCGATTACGGAAAGGGGCAGACGCTGCACTTCCTGCTTTCGAATCTGAAGTACTGGATGGAAGAATACTGCCTCGACGGCTTCCGCTTCGACGGCGTGACAAGTATGCTCTACTACGACCACGGCCTGGAACGCGACTTCAGCGGCTACCCCTGCTATTTCGACGGCGGGCAGGACGAAGACGCCATCACCTACCTGGGCCTGGCCAATATCCTGGTCCACGAAATGAACCGCAACGCTTTCACCATCGCGGAAGATATGTCGGGTATGCCCGGCCTCGCCGCCCCGCTGCGCGACGGCGGCATCGGCTTCGACTACCGGATGAGTATGGGCGTGGCCGACCACTGGATCAAGTGGATCAAGGAGCGCGACGACTGGCACTGGAGCATGGGCGAGATCTGGTACGAACTCTCGGGCAAGCGCGCCGACGAGCGGACCATCAGCTACGCCGAGTGCCACGACCAGGCGCTGGTGGGCGACAAGACCATCATCTTCCGCCTGATCGACAAGGAGATGTACTACTCGATGAACCGCACCTCGCAGAACCTGATCGTGGACCGGGGCATCGCCCTGCACAAGCTGATCCGCCTGGTGACGCTCGCCACGGCGGGCGACGGCTATCTGACGTTTATGGGCAATGAATTCGGCCATCCCGAGTGGATCGACTTCCCGCGCGAGGGCAACGACTGGTCGTTCTTCTATGCCCGCCGCCAGTGGTCGCTGGTCGACAATCCCGACCTGCGTTACCGGGGACTCTGGGAGTTCGAGAAGAAGATGCTCGCCGTGGCCCGCGAAGCCAGTCTGTTGGCCGCACCGCCGAAGTGTCTCCGCTGCGACGAGGAGAAGAAGATCCTGCTCCTGGAGCGCGGCGGGCTGGTGTTCGCCTTCAATTTCAATCCGGAACAGTCGTTCGACCGCTACGGTTTCGCCGTGGATCCGGGCGAATACGAGACGGTGCTCGACAGCGACGCGGCCCGCTACGGCGGCTTCGCCCGCAACGACGACGCCGTGACGCATTTCACCGTTCCGGAAAGCGAAGGGGACACCCTCTACCTGTATCTTCCCAGCCGCACGGTGCAGGTCCTTCGTAAGAAATCGTAAGAATTAGGATAGTATACTTCTATAAATAATAATTTTCCGTATCTTTGCAAGTTAAAAGTTTCGAACGAAAATGGCATATTTGCAATTCAACAAAGCGGAGCTTGTGAACCTCGAGTATTCCCTCAAACGGGAATTGCTCGCGACCAACCGGACCGGCGGCTATTGCAACACGACGATCGTGTGCTGCAACACCCGCAAATATCACGGCCTGATGGCCGTCCCGATCGAGCGGTTCGGCGGTCACCGGTACATGCTCCTCTCGTCGCTCGACGAGACGCTGCTGCAGCACGGCATGCCGTTCAACCTCGGCATCCACTGCTACGGGGACGTGTATGAGCCCCGGGGACACAAGTACATCGTGGACTTTGAGATGAACCCCTATCCGGTGATCACCTACCGGGTGGGCGGCATGCTCTTCAAAAAAGAAATCCTGTTCGTGGTGGGCAGCGACCAGCTGCTCATCCGGTACACGCTGCTCGACGCGCATTCGCACACGGTCCTGCGGCTGAAGCCCTATCTGGCTTTCCGCAGCATCCACGAACTGACCGTGGCCAACGGCGACGCCGACACCCATTACCAGACGGTCGAAGGCGGCGTGGCGTTCTGCCTGTACCCGGGTTTCCCCACGCTTAATCTCCAGCTTTCCAAACCCTGCGACTATGTCCACGTTCCGGACTGGTACCGCAACACGGTGTACAAGGAAGAATACCGCCGCGGTTTCGACTGTATGGAAGACCTGCTGGTGCCCGGTTTCTTCGAGCTGCCGCTCGAGAAAGGGGAGAGCGTCGTGTTCTCCGCCTCCACGGAAGCCGTTTCGCCCACCGGCCTGAAAGCCCAGTTCACGCGCGAAGTCAAGCGCCGGATGCCGCGTAACAACTACGACGACTGCCTCAAGGCGGCCGCCGAGCAGCTCTTCGCCGTCAAGGACAAATACACGCGTATCTGCACCGGCTTTTCGTGGCACGAAATGGGCGGCATGCGTGAAACCTGCCTGGCCCTGCCCGGTCTGACGCTCTGCAACAAGGGCGACGCGAAGCTTTTCGAGAAAATCCTCTCCGACCTGATTACCGAGAACCGGGATTCCTTCCTCCACGGAAGCGACCAGGTGGAATCGCCGCTGCGCCTCTTCGAGGCCGTGCAGCAATTGGCCGCTTTTACCGGAGACGAAGCCGGCGCCTGGAAGAAGTACGGCAAGTTCCTCAAGCAGGTGCTCCAGAGCTATATCGCCGGCCGTCCGGAAGTCCGGCTCCACGACAACGGCCTCCTCTGGGCCGAGAAGCCCGGCGTGGCTTTGAGCTGGATGAACGCCTACATCGACGGCAAGC
The DNA here is from genome assembly GCA_902778855.1 of uncultured Bacteroidia bacterium. GTDB lineage: Bacteria > Bacteroidota > Bacteroidia > Bacteroidales > UBA932 > Cacconaster. The sequence goes on along the minus strand of CACYZM010000005.1, from coordinate 92,321 downwards.
CCGTGACCGAGCGCAAGGGCTACCAGGTGGAAACCAACTGCTTCTGGTACAACGCCGTCTGCTGGACCCTCGATATGGAGAGCCGCCACGGAAAACCCGGCGCCTTCACGCAGCGCCTGGCCGAAATCAAGGCCGCCGTCGAAGCCTGCTTCTACGACCTCTTCTGGGTGGAAGCCCGCCGGCACCTGGCCGACTATGTGGATGAAAACGGCCAGAACGTCTTCACCCGGCCCAACCAGCTGTACGCCTGCTCGCTGGCCTACAGCCCCGTGTCGGAGGAAGTGCAGGCCGAGATCCTGCACGCCGTCTCGCGCGAGCTCGTGACCACGCGCGGCATCCGCACCCTCTCGCCGAAGAACCCGCGCTACCGTTCGCGCTACGAAGGCAACCAGATCGACCGCGACACGGCCACGCACAACGGCTGCACGCGCCCCTGGCTGCTGGGCGCCTATGTGGCGGCCAGCTTCAAGCTCTTCGGCCCTTCGTTCGTGCGCAAGGCCCAGGAGCTGATCGCCGGCTTCGAGGAAGACCTCAATGTCCACGGCATCGCCGCCGTCGCCGAAATCTACGACGGTGATCCGCCGTACATCCCGCACGGCGCCATCAATTCCGCGATGAGCGTGGCGGAGATTCTCCGGGTGAAATATCTGATCAACCAATATAAGGACAAGGAGGAATCGTTATGAGAGTCCTGATGTTCGGCTGGGAGTTCCCGCCCCATATCGCAGGCGGTCTGGGCACGGCCTGTTACGGAATGACCAAGGGCCTGGCACACGCCGGCGTGGATGTCCTCTTCGTGATGCCTTCCGCCAGCGGCGACGAAGACCAGACCTCCGTGCGCATCATCAATGCGAGCGACGTGGCGGTCTACGACACCTTCCACAATATCGACGAATACCTGGGCAAGGTCCAGTTCCTTCGCGTGGGTTCGAACCTGCATCCCTACATCGATCCGACCGATTTCACGGAGCTGGTCGAAGCGGAGCAGAAGAACCAGACCGAGGAATTCAAGTTCTATTTCCGCCAGAAATACAAATTCTCCGGCAAATACGGCAAAAACCTGATGGAGGAGGTCGCGCGCTACGCGATGGTGGCCGGTTCCATCGCCGCCGAGGAAGAATTCGACGTAATCCACGCCCACGACTGGCTCACCTACTACGCGGGCATCGCCGCCAAACGCGTGTCGGGCAAGCCCCTGGTGATCCACGTCCACGCCACCTCGTTCGACCGCGGCAGTGCCGACAACATCGACACCCGCGTCTATGAGATCGAGCGCCGCGGTATGCTCGAGGCCGACAAGGTCATCACGGTGAGCGACCTGACGCGCAACATCGTGATCACCAAATACGGCATCGATCCGGCCAAGGTCGTGACGGTCCACAACGCAGTGGACTTCTCGGGTCGCGAGAAGCTGGAAGTCGAGCGCGGCGTGAAAGACAAGGTCATCACCTTCCTGGGCCGCATCACCTTCCAGAAAGGTCCGGAATACTTCATCGAAGCCGCCGCCAAGGTGCTCAAGGTGTGCCCCAACACCCGCTTCGTGATGGCCGGCAGCGGCGATATGATGAACCGCTGCGTCCGCTATGTCGCCAAGCTCGGCATTGCCGACCGCTTCTATTTCACGGGCTTCCTGCGCGGCGACGACGTGCAGAAGATGTTCGCCCTCTCCGACGTGTACGTGATGCCTTCGGTCTCCGAACCGTTCGGCATCTCGCCCCTCGAGGCGATGAAGACCGACGTGCCGACCATCATCTCCAAGCAGTCGGGCGTGGCCGAAGTGCTCAAATATGCCATCAAGGTGGACTTCTGGGACGTCAACGCCCTGGCAGACGCCATGTACGGACTCCTCAACTATCCGGCGCTTTCCTCCCTGGCCGCGGAGAAGGGTCGCGAGGAAGTCGACAACCTGAAATGGGACAGCGCCGCCGTCAAGGTCCGTCGCGTCTACGAATCGGCCATCGAAGGAAAATAAAAAAGTCAAACCATGAATAAGTCAGTCTGTTTTTACTTCCAGGTCCACCAGCCCGACCGGCTGCGCCAGTTCCGCTTTTTCGATATCGGCAACGACTATCACTACCTGGACGATTTCTCCAACCGTACCATCGTGCGCCGCATCGCGGAACGCTGCTACCTGCCGGCCAACCGGCTCCTGCACGACCTGATCCTGCGCAATAACGGGGCTTTCAAGGTGGCCTTCTCGATCTCGGGCGTGGCCATCGAGCAGTTCGAGCGCTATGCCCCCGAGGTGATCGACAGCTTCAAGGCCCTCGCCGCCACGGGCTGCGTGGAGTTCCTCTCCGAGACCTATTCCCACTCCCTGGCTTCGCTCGCTTCGATGACCGAATTCAGGAAACAGGTCAAGCAGCACGCCGACCTGATGAAGCGCACCTTCGGCGTCAAGCCCACGGTGTTCCGCAATACCGAGCTGGTGTACTCCGACGCCATCGGCGCCGCCGTGGCCGAAATGGGCTACGACGTGATGCTGACCGAGGGCGCCAAGCACATCCTGGGCTGGAAGAGCCCGGACTTCGTGTATGTGAACGCCATCAATCCGCGCCTGAAACTCCTGCTCCGCAACTTCACCCTGAGCGATGACATCGCCTTCCGCTTCTCCGACAAGGGTTGGAACGGCTGGCCGCTGACCGCCGACAAGTTTGCCGGCTGGGCCTCCGCCGCCCTCGAGAAAGCCGATGTCCTGAACCTGTTCATGGACTACGAGACCTTCGGCGAGCACCAGCGCAGCGCGTCGGGCATCTTCGATTTCCTGAACGCCCTGCCCGCCGCCATCCTGGCCGCCGGCCTGGATTTCTGCACGCCTTCCGAGGCCGCGCAGCGCTACCAGCCCGTCGCTCCGCTGCACGTCCCGTTCCCGATTTCGTGGGCGGACGAAGAGCGCGACACCAGCGCCTGGCTCGGCAACGAACTGCAGGAAGAAGCCTTCAACAAGCTCTACGCCCTGGAGGCCGACGTCTACAAGACGAAAGACGAGAACCTCATCAGCGTGTACCGCAAGCTGCAGGAAAGCGACCACTTCTACTATATGTGCACCAAATTCTTCTCCGACGGCAGTGTCCACAGCTACTTCAACCCCTACGACACGCCCTACGAGGCCTTCATCAACTATATGAACGTCCTGGCGGACTTTGAGCTCCGCGTCAAGGAACATCTCAAGAACAAGAAAACCAAATAACGTCCGATGGAAGACAATTTCACGATGCCCGACTACCTGTTCGAGACAAGTTGGGAAGTTTGCAACAAGGTAGGCGGCATCCACACGGTCATTGCCACCAAATCCCTGTATCTGGGGACATCCTTCAAGAAAAATCATCATATCCATATCGGTCCCGACGTTTGGCGGGACATTGACCAGAACCCGGAATTCACCGAAGATCCCGGTCTGTTCCGCTCCTGGCGCCGGTCCGCGGCGGAAGACGGTCTCCGTCTCCGCGTGGGCCATTGGAACGTGCCCGGCAACCCGGTCGCGATCCTGGTCGACTTCACGACCTTCATCAGCCACAAGGACGATATCCTGACCGAGTTCTGGAAACGCTTCGGCGTCGACTCGATCAGCGGCGGCTGGGACTATGTGGAGTCCGCCCTCTTCGGCTATGCCGCGGGCAAGGTCATCGAGAGCTTCGTGCGCTACTATGTCAAGCCGCACGAGAAAGTCGTGGCGCAGTTCCACGAGTGGATGACGGGCGCCGGCCTGCTCTACCTGAAGATGTCGAACCTGCCGATCGGCACCATCTTCACCACCCACGCCACGGTCATCGGCCGTTGTGTGGCCGGGAAGAACATTCCGCTCTACGACAGCCTGGAAAGCCTCAATGCCGACCAGCTCTCGCACGACTACGGCGTGGTGGCCCGCCACTCGCTGGAAAAAGCGGCGGCCGTGGCCTCCGACGTGTTCACGACGGTCAGTGAAATCACCGCCCGCGAGTGCCGCCAGTTCCTGGGCCGCGCCTGCGACGTGATTACGCCCAACGGTTTCGAGAACAGCATCACGCCCGATGCTGACCAGTATCCCGCCTGCCGGGCTGCCGCCCGCAAGAAGCTGATTTCCGTGGCTTCCGCCATGGCCGCCGAGGATTTCCCCGCAGACAGCGTGCTGGTGGCCATCAGCGGCCGTTATGAGTACGCCAACAAGGGTATCGACGTGTTCCTCGATTCGCTGGCCCGCCTGGTCCAGAACAACTACGCCGGGCGGCCGGTCCTGGCCTTCGTGATGGTTCCTTCGGGCAACAACGGCCCGGACAAGGAACTGCTGGCCAAACTGGGCGGCAGCGACAGCCACTATACCACCCAGACCAGCCATTACCTGATGGACGACTACGACATCATCACGCGCCGGTTCCGCGAACTGCAGCTGAACAACGGGGTCGGGTCGCGGGTGAACGTCTTCTTCCTGCCCACGTACCTCAATGGTGACGACGGCGTGTTCAATATGCGTTACTACGACCTGCTGGTGGGTATGGACCTGACGGTATTCCCGTCCTACTATGAACCTTGGGGCTACACGCCGCTCGAATCGCTGGCTTTCCGCGTACCGACGGTCACCACTTCGCTGGCTGGTTTCGGCCTCTGGGTGGAGGACCACTGCGAACAGCCGCACCCGGGCATCCTGGTCATCGAACGCAACGATTCCAATTACGACGATGTCGTCACCAATGTCGCCAAACGCATCAGCGAGGTGGCCGAATTCGATTCCGACGCTTTCGCGGCCTGTCGGGAGAATGCCGGTAAGGTGTCCGAGATCGCGCTCTGGCGCAACAATATCGTCTATTATAAGGAAGCCTATGACGCCGCCATCGAAAAGGTCAAGGCGTCGCGCAAGGATTTCACGGAAATTCCCGACGACCACCATCAGCCGGTCGCCCGCTATGCGGCGGGCCATCCGGCCTGGTCGAGCGTGTTCATCGGCCGGGAACTTCCCGACCGCCTGAAGCATCTCGACGCCCTGGCCAAGAACCTGTGGTGGTGCTGGAACCAGAGCGCCATCGATCTGTTCCGGAGCATCGATCCCGAGCTCTGGAAATCTACCGGCGGCAACCCGCTGCTGCTGCTCGACAAGATTCCGTTCAAGCAGTACCGCAAGCTGGAAAGCGACAACGCGTTCCTGAAACGGCTCGACGCCGTGTATGCCGAATTCGAGGCCTATATGGCCGAGAAGGCGAACCGTCCCGGCGCTCGCGTCGCCTATTTCTGTATGGAATACGGTATCGATACCTCGCTGAAGATTTATTCCGGCGGTCTGGGTATCCTGGCGGGCGACTACCTCAAGGAAGCATCCGACATGAAGGTCAATATGACCGCCGTCGGTCTGCTCTACCGCCACGGCTACTTTACCCAGCGGCTTTCCGCCTTCGGCGACCAGATCGCCGACTACGAGCCGCAGGATTTCACCAAGATTCCGGCCTCCCCGGTCCGCGACGACAAGGGCAACTGGGTGACGGTCAGCGTCGCCTTCCCGGGCCGTAACATCAACGCCCGCATCTGGAAGGTGGAAGTGGGCCGCACCGACCTGTTCCTCCTCGACACCGACTATGAAGACAACCTGCCGGAAGACCGCCAGGTGACCCATCAGCTCTACGGCGGCGACTGGGAGAACCGCCTCAAGCAGGAGCTCCTGCTGGGCGTGGGCGGCATCCGTGCCCTGCGCGCCCTCGGCGTCGAAGCCGACGTGTACCACTGCAACGAAGGCCACGCCGCCTTCTGCGGTTTCGAGCGCCTGCGCGAATACATCCAGATCGACAATCTTTCCTATCAGGAAGCCCTCGAGGTGGTGCGCGCCTCCTCGCTCTTTACCACCCATACGCCGGTTCCGGCCGGTCACGACGCTTTCACCGAAGACCTGCTCCGCATCTACATCTCGCACTATCCGGAACGGATGAAGATCGACTGGCAGACCTTCATGGGCCTGGGCAAGATCCACGTGGAGAACCCGAACGAGAAGTTCTCGATGAGCTTCCTGGCCGCCAATCTCTCGCAGGAGATCAACGGCGTGAGCTGGCTGCACGGCAAGGTGAGCCAGAAGATCTTCGCGCCGATGTGGCCCGGCTATCTGCCCGAGGAACTGCACGTCGACTCCGTGACCAACGGCGTCCACTATCCCACGTGGACGGCGCCGGAATGGAAGGAAATCCACGCACAGGTCTTCGGCCCCGAATTCCAGACGCACCGCTATGACAAGCGCTGCTTCGAAGGCATCTACCAGGTGCCCGACGAGAAGATCTGGAAGACCCGCAACCTGCTTCGCAAGCGCCTGATCGACAAGGTGAAGGAAGTGATGGCCGATACGCGGCTCACCAGCCACTATTCGCCCCACGAGATCGTCAAGATCCGCAAGACCCTGCGCGACGACGTGCTGACCATCGGTTTCGCCCGCCGCTTCGCCACCTACAAGCGCGCCACGCTGCTGTTCAGCAATCTCGAGCGCCTGGCCGACATCGTCAACAATCCCGACCATCCGGTCCAGTTCCTGTTCGCGGGCAAGGCCCACCCGGCCGACAAGGCGGGCCAGGACCTGATCAAGCGCATCATCGACATCTCCAAGATGCCGCAGTTCATCGGCAAGATCGTCTTCGTGCCCAACTACGACATCACGATCGCGAAACTGCTGGTCCAGGGCGTCGACGTATGGATGAACAACCCGACCCGTCCGCAGGAAGCCTCCGGCACCAGCGGCGAGAAGGCCGTGATGAACGGTGTCATGCACTTCTCCGTGCTCGATGGCTGGTGGGTGGAAGGCTATAAGCCGGGCGCCGGCTGGGCCCTGAAGATGGAACGCACTTACGACAACCAATCGTTCCAGGACGACCTCGACTCGTCGACCATCTACAATATCCTCGAGACCGAAATCGCCCCGACCTACTACGCCCGCAATGCCGAAGGCATGCCCAAGCAGTGGATCGAGATCATCAAGAATACCGTGGCGCAGGTGGCCTGCAACTTCACCACCAACCGGATGCTCACCGACTACTGCAACAAGTACTACGAGCCGCTGAAGGAACGTTCCGCCAAACTGCTGGCCGACGACTTCAGCCTCGCCCGCGACATCGCCTTCTGGAAGAAGCGTGTCCGCCGCGAGTGGGAGCACCTGGAGATCGTTTCGTACACCCGTCCCGACAATGTCCGTTCCTCGCTGACCATCGGCCAGAACTATACTTCTGAACTGGTGGTGTCGATCGGCGACCTCGACCCGGCCGACATCGGCGCCGAGATCCTCCTGACGGAGCAGAACGCCAAGGGCGAACACCACATCGTGGCGCTCTATGACTTCGAGCTGGCCGACTTCCACGACGGCGTGGCCACGTACCGGGCTTCCATCGTGCCCGAAGTGGCCGGTATGTATGAGTCGGCCGCCCGGCTCTACGCCAAGAATCCGGACCTGCCGCACCGGCAGGATTTCGAACTGGTGAAATGGCTGTAGCGGCGACCGGTTTTTTCGACGGCGTACATCTGGGGCACCGGCAGGTGATCGATCAGTTGTGCGCCGTCGCCCGTGAGCGGGGGGAGGAGAGCGTAATCGTGACCTTCTGGCCGCATCCGCGCAGCGTCCTGCAGCAGGATGCCGACCGGCTCCGGCTGCTGACGACGCTGCAGGAGAAGAAGGAACGCTGCCTGGCCTGCGGTGTGGACCGTTTCGAGGTCCTGCCGTTCACGCGGGAATTCAGCCGCCTGTCCGCCGAGACCTTCATCCGCGATTACCTGGTCGCCCGCTTCGGCGTGACGGCCCTGATCCTGGGCTACGACCACCGGCTCGGTCACGACAACTTCGACACGCCGGAGCAGATGGCCGAAGTCGTGGCGCGCTGCGGCGTGACGCCGATCCGCGTCCCGGCCGTCGCCATCGGAGCGGGTGCCGTGAGTTCCACGCAGATCCGCGACGCCCTGACCGCCGGCGACGTGGCCCGGGCCGAAGCGATGCTGGGGTATCGTTACGGAATGTGCGGCGTCGTGGTGGCGGGCAACCGCATCGGCCGGACCCTCGGCTTCCCGACGGCGAACATGCAGCTCTACGAGCCTTTGAAGCAGGTGCCGGCCAACGGCGTTTACGCCGTTTGGGCCGATGTCCTCGACCGGCGCTACAAGGGTGTCTGCAACATCGGAACGCGCCCGACCATCGGGATGGGCGATGCGCGGACCATCGAAACGCACATCCTTGATTTCGATGAAGATATTTACGGACTGGACCTGCGTATCACCTTCTGCGCGCGGCTGCGCGACGAACGGCGTTTCGATTCGCGCGAAGCGCTCCGGGAGCAACTGACCCTCGACTGCCAAAAGGCGTCGGAGATTCTTGTTGCATATTGAAAAAAAGTGTATCTTTGCAGAAATATTGAACGTTGAAAGGGTCCCGTTTCGGACGGGATTCTTTTCTTTTTAACTTTTGCAACATGGGACAAGCACATTATGTCACACAGGAAGGGCTCGACAAACTGCGCGAGGAACTCGCGGCGATGATTGCCGAGCGGCCTGTCATTTCGAGAGCCATCGCCGAAGCGCGCGACAAGGGAGACCTTTCGGAAAACGCGGAGTATGACGCCGCACGCGAAGCACAGGGCATGCTCGAACTCAAGATCAGCAAAATGCAGGACCTGATCGCCAACGCCAAGGTCATCGACGAATCGAAGATCAATACCGAACAGGTACAGATGCTGACGAAAGTCAAGCTGAAGAACCTGGGCAACGGGGCCGTGGTCACCTACACGCTGGTCGGTGAGAGCGAAGCCAATATCATGCAGGGCAAGATTGCCATGACCACGCCGATCGGCCGTTCGCTGATGGGCCACCGCAAGGGTGAAGTGGTCGAGGTGACCGTTCCCTCGGGCGTCATCAAGTTTGAAATCCTCGAAATCTCGATTTAAGTTTATGGCAAGCATTTTCAGCCGGATCGCAGCCGGTGAGATCCCTTCGTACAAAGTGGCGGAAAACGACCGCTACTATGCCTTCCTCGACATCAATCCGATGGTGGAAGGCCATACCCTGGTCATCCCCAAGCAGGAGGTCGACTACATCTTCGACCTCGATGCGGAAACCTACGCCGGCCTGTGGCGCTTCGCCGCCGAAGTGGCCGCCGCCATCCGCGCCGCCATCCCCTGCAAACGCGTGGGCGTGGCCGTGCTGGGCATGGAAGTTCCCCACGCGCACATCCACCTGGTTCCGCTCCAGACGGAAGGCGACATGGACTTCCGGAAGGAAAAACTGCAGCTCACCCCCGGCCGTTTCGCTGAGATCGCCGCGGCCATCCACGCCGAATTCGAGAAAGCCCAAGCATAAGCGTATGAAAAAATGGACCGTCTGGGCCCTGGCCCTCTTGCTGCTGGCCGCCTGTGAACAGGCGCCCGTGGCCCGCATTACCGGCACGGTGGAAAACGCCAAGGATTCCGCCGTCGTGCTCCAGAAACTCAACTTCAATCGCCTGGTGCCCGTCGATACCATCCGGACCGACGCCGCCGGCAACTTCTCCTACAAGGTGAAGCTCACCGGCAACGAACCGTACTTCTACTACCTGTATCTGGGTGAAGCGCCCGTGGCTTCGATGATCCTGCTTCCGTCCGACCGCGTAACCATCCGCGTGCCGGCCGCCGGACCGTTTGAGATCGAAGGATCCGAGGAATCCGCTTTGCTGAAGGAGGTCAACGCCTCGTTCGCCGAGACGGCCGCGCAGATGAACAACCTGATCGGCCAGCTCGACGAAGACAGCGACGAAGCGACCGTGCGGCAGGTCAACGCCGGCGTGAGCAAACTCTACGTGGACTACAAGCGCAAAGCCATCAAATACGTGATCAGCCATCCGCGCTCCATCACATCGGCTGTCGTGCTGTTCCAGCGTTTCAACGACAATCTTCCGGTCTTCGGCCAGGAGTCCGACGCCATCATCATCAAAACGATTCAGGATTCCCTCGCAACGGTTTATCCCAAGTCCGAATTCCTGACGGCCCTGCGCGACGAGATCGACAACCGCGCCCGGAACCTCGAACTGGCCAACCGCTTCAGCGAAGCCTCCCTGATCAGCTTCCCTGAACTGGCCCTGCCGGATGTCGAAGGCAACATCCGCATCCTCTCTGAACTGGAAGGCGGCGTGATCATCCTCTCGTTCTGGAGCGTGGGTCAGGAAGAACACAAGATGTTCAACGTCGAACTGGCGGAGCTCTATCGGAAGTACCACGACCGGGGTCTGGAAGTTTACCAGGTCAGCCTCGACATCGACAAGCCGTCCTGGGCCGCGACGGTCAAGAACCAGGCGATGCCTTGGATCAGCGTCAACGACGGTCTGGGCCTGGATTCGCCGGCCGTGATCGCCTACAATATCGACCACGTCCCGTCGATGTTCGTCATCGACCGGGAAGGCGGTATCGCAGCCACTGACCTGTTCGATCAGGACGCGCTCGACCAGTTGATCCGGAAGCTGTTATAAGACGGCCTTCTTGCTGACTCCGGCGACGAAGTCCTTGAGGTAGAAGGGTTCGAAGTACGCAATGTCTTCGAACTCTTTTTTTTGCAGTGCTTCCCGGGCGGGCGTGACCATGGCGGATGCCCGGGGATAGCAGGTCTGGAAGGAGGCGTTGGAATGGGTGCAGACCGGGCGGAATTTCTCGGCGCCGGGGCCGATGAACAGGACGGTGCCGGCTTCGAGCAGGTCCTGATAGCTGTTTTCGTCGAGGATGACGGCCTCGGTTTCGGAGAGCCTGTGGCCGTTGCCGTCGAAGACGGCGGCGTAGACCTCCATCCGCCGGGCGTCGAGCATCGCGACGATCCGGTCGAAGGACCCTTCGGCCTGGAGGGCGAGGATGCGCAGGGTGTCGACCCCGATGAGCGGCTTGCCGCAGCCGAAGCAGAATCCCTTGGCGGTCGAGACGCCGACGCGGAGGCCCGTGTACGAGCCCGGCCCGGCGCTGACTGCGACGGCGTCGAGGTCGGCGGCCCGGAGGCCGGCTTCCTGCAGGATTTCCTGCAGATAGGGGGCCAGTTGGGAGGCGTGCATTTTGGGCGTCTCGTTGATGCGTTGCGCCAGAATGACCGGGCCGTCGGAGACGGCCGCGGAGCAGCATTCCGTGCTGGTTTCCATCATCAGGATCTTTTCACTCATCGTCTTGCGTATTGTCGGACGGTCTGACCCGCCGGTTTTCTGTCAGTTTCTTTTCAATGGCTTCGGACGGCCCGGCGACGACGCGTTCGTCGTCGGCGAGGCCTTCCTGGATTTCAATCCGGTCGCGCTCCTGGATGCCGGTGACCACTTTCCGGGCCTGGACGGTCCGGCCGGCGCCGAGCACCCAGACGAACTCCTCCCGACCGCGGGTGAACAGGCAAGCCACCGGGAGCGTCCGGCAGTGGCTTTTCCGCTCCGTGATGATGTCTACGGCGGCGGACATGCCGGGGAGGAACACCACCGAATCGGGCATCAGTTCAATCCGGACCTCAAAGTTAGTAACTTGATTGAAGCGTTCATCCATTTTTTTCGCGGAATTGGCGATTTGGGTCACCAGGCCGCGGCATTTCCGTCGCGGGTAGGCGTCGAGGGCCACCGCCACGCTGTCGCCGCAGGCGATGCGGACGACGTCGCTTTCCCCCACGTCGACCACGACTTCCATCCGGCTGAAGTCGGCGATGCGGAGCAGTTCCGTACCGGCCATCTGGCTGGTTCCGACCACGCGTTCGCCTTTTTCCACGTGCAGTTGGGAGACGGTGCCGTCGACTGGGGCGTAGATGATGGTTTTCTGGAGATTGTCGCGGGCTTCGCGCAGGCGGGCCTCGCCGCTGCGGACGGCGTACTCTGCCTCGCGCAAGCCGCTTTGCGCGATGTCAAGCTCGGTTTGGACGCTCTGGAGCTCCGCAGCGGATATGGCATTGAGTTCGAAGAGTTTGCGGTCGCGTTCGTGGTTCTGCCGGGCCAGGCGCTCCTGCGCCCGCTGCCGGGCGTATTGGGCGCGCAGGCTGCCCAGTGCGGCGGCTGCCTGCTCGACCTGGGAGCGGTACAGGTCCTGCCGGATCTTGAGCAGCACGTCGCCGGCCGCGACGTGCGCTCCTTCCGCGGTGCAGATTTCGACGATTTCGCCCGAGACTTCCGGGCTGATGCGCACTTCCACGACCGGCCGGACCGTGCCGGAGGCCGGGACGGTCTCCACCAGGTCCTGCCGCAGCGGATGCACGGTCGAGACTTCGACCGGCGGCTCCCGACGGAAGAGCAGCAGGAGGAGGAACAGGCCGCCGGCGGCGGGCAGGAGCCATTTCCTGCGTTTCAGGGCCTGTAGTGTTCGAGTAACCGGAGTTGGAAGAGATATTGCCATTTGGCTTGGAGATAATCGGACATCGCTTTGAAATGCTGGTTGCGGGCCAGGACGTAGTCGAGCGCCGAGGCGGCTCCCAGGTCGTATTTGGCCTCGGTGACCTGGAGCAGTTCCTGCATCGCGTCGAGCGTCTCCCGGGCGGACAGATAGTGCTGGCAGGCGTTTTCCGCTTCGATGGCGGCGGTGCGGATCTCGTCGACGATTTCCACGCGGGCCCTTTCGGCTTCCAACTGGGCCGTCTCCAGCGCCAGCCGGCTCTGCCGGGTCCGGGTGAGCAGGGTTCCGGCGCTGAATACGGGAATGCCCAGCGTAAAGGAGAGGGAAGGGTTCCGGTTCTCATCGAGCTGCGTGCGGAAGGGCTCTTCGGCCGTACTGCTATAGTAGGTGCCGTAACCGGCCGTTACCGTGAGGCTGGGCAGGAAGCCGCCCCGGGCGGCGGCGAGCAGGTGGCGGCGCTCCGCCACGGTCGCTTTCGCGCCCCGCAGGCGCGGATCTTTCGTCAGGTAATCTTCGATCTGCGTGGTCGGAATCACCGGGACACGGACGGCCAGCGTCTCCTGACCGAAGGGTTCGGCCGCCGCGAAATCGCTGTCGGGCGGCAGGTTCATCAGGCGGGTCAGTTCGAGCGTGGCCGTCCGCACGCGGCAGGAGGCGGCGACCATGGCGGCCTTCTCCGAGGCGCTCTGCGCCTGCATTTCGGCCAGCGCACTCTTGGGCTGGCTGCCCGCCTCCACCAGCCGGGCCGTCCAGTCCTGCTGCTGCGAAATTGTGGCATAACTCTCCTGGCTGTAGGCATAGATCTGCCGCGCCAGCATCAGCTGCAGGAAGGCGCGGGTGACGTCGATGGCCAGCCGTTCGCGCAGCTCCTGCGCCGTCGCCCGGGCTGCTTCCACCGCCTTGCCGGCGGCCAGGCGGTTGTAATGCCGGGCGGTGCCTTCGAACAGGGCGACCGATGCGTTGAGCGAGGCGCCCGTGGCGTGCGTGAGCTTGTTGCGGATGATTACCAGTTCCTGCATATCGACGCTCCGGCCCCAGTTGAAATCCTGGCCGACCTGCAGGCGGAGGGCGGGAAGATGCCCGAGCCAGCCGGCCGTCAGCTCCGTCTTGCGGACGGCGACGGCGAGTTCCTGTTTCCGGATGTCGAGATTGTGTTCCAGGGCATAGGCCACGCAGCGCTCGAGCGGCCAGGGTTCCTGGGCTGCCAGTCCGGTGGCAAGAAGGCCCGGCAGCAGGGCCAGCAGATATTTTTTCATCGGATCAAGAGGGTCTCTCCGAAGAGAGACCCCGGTTGTTGGTCAAACTGTCGGCCGGTCCTTTTTGATCAGGAAAAGGGCTCCGATGAACCGGGCGATCACGCCCAGTACGTAACCGATCGTGTAGAGTGCGTCCTGTGCTTTTTTGTCGACGCCGCCCCAGACCAGGGCGGCTTCCTGCATATCCAAGATCCTCATGGCTAACCCTCCTTTGCTGACGATGAGTTACCCAGGAGGCCGTCCTTGAATCCCTTCAGGAAATTGGGCAGGTAATCCGCGATCGTGTCGATGAGATTGCGGATCTTTTCGAAGATGTTGGTGAAGAAGTTGGAGCCTCCACCCCGCAGCAGGAGTTCGGAAGAATGCAGTTCTCTCAAACCCCGTCCAATCATAATTGTTTCTTCCATCGGTTGTTGTTTTATCGGTTTGCTTCCATCCTTACAGGTGTCTGGAAATGACCTTGTTCCGTGCGCACGGATTTTTATGTTCTGACGATTTTGTCGGCGATGGCGGCGTTGTCGGCCTTGTGGGTGATCAGCATCACGGTCCCGCCCTCGTCGCGGAAGCGGCAGACTTCCCGCAGCAAACTCCGCTGCGATTCCTCGTCGAGCGAAGCCGTCACTTCGTCGAGGATGAGCAGGTCCGGCCTGTGGTACAGGGCCCGGGCCAGGGCGATCCGCTGCCGCTGCCCGCCCGAGAGCATCCCGCCGCGTTCTCCGATTTTGGTGAACAGGCCCAGGGGCAGTTCCCGGACCATCGGGCCCAGGTCGAGCGCTTCCAGCAGCGCGACGACCCGCTCGATGTCGGGTGACGGCTCCAGGCAGGTGATATTGTCGAGGATCGATGCGTTGAGCAGCTGCGGCTCCTGCGGCACCAGGGCGGCGAACCGCCGCCAGGCCTCCAGCGAAAACAGACGGATGTCGTGCGTCCCCAGGCGGATGGCGCCGCCCTGGACCGTATAGTCGCGCATCAGCAGCGAAGCCAGCGTGCTTTTCCCGCAACCGCTCGGCCCCTGGATGGCCGTGATCCGGCCCTTTTCGAGCACGCAGCTGAAATCCTGCAGGAGCACGGGGCAGCCCGGATAGGAGAACGTGATATGGTCGAACACAATGTCGGCGCCGGGTGCGGGCCGGAACGAATCTACACCGCTTTCTTCCGGCGGCAGCTGGGTAATATCGCCCAGCCGTTCATAAGCGATCCGGGCTTCCGCATAGGCGTCGTTGAGGTGGACCAGGTCGCCCAGCGGCGTGGAGAACCAGGCGGTCAGCGAATAGAACGACACCAGGGCGCCGACCGTCAGTGAACCCGCGAATATGTAAAAAGAACCGACTGTCAGCAGCGTGATGGTCAGCATCTTGGCGATTCCGTCGACGGCCGAGGCGAAGCCGTCGGCCCAACGACCGCCGCGGAAGATCTTCCGGGTCAGCGACAGGTATTCCTTTTCGATGCCCCGCAGGAGCCGCTCGCCGTTGCCGTAGTGCCGCATCACACGGACGGCCGCGATGCCTTCCACCGTCCGCTCCTCGAAGACGGCGGACTGTTCGATGATATCGCGGTTCACCTTCCGGTTCACCCGGTCGGCAATCAGGTAGAGCAGCAGATAGACGGGAAGAAAGGTGAGCATCAACAGGGCCAGCCGCCAGTGCATGGTAAACATCAGGATGAACGAGACGGCCAGCATCAGGACGCCGGTCACCAGGGTGGAGGTGCCCTCGATGAGGAAACTCCGCACTTTGCCGGCGTCCGAGACTCGGGCGTGAAGTTCGCCCGTGCCCCGCCGCGCGAAAAAGGCGGCCGGCAGCCGGAAAAGGTGTTGCAAATAGCCCAGGATCAGGCGCGTATCGAGCGTCAGGCTCAGCCGGAGCGCGTAGAGGACGCGTCCGTAGCCGACCAGCAGCGTGCCGGCCATCACGGCCAGCATCAGGGCGCCGGTGCGCAGGAGCGCGGCCGTGTCGCGGGCCGGAAGGACCCGGTCGATGATATGTTGCAGGAACAGCGCGGTGCAGAGCCCGGCCACGATATAGACGACCGAGCCGGCCAGCATCAGGCCGTACTCTTTCCAGGACAGCTGCCCCAGACAGTGGAACAGCGAATGCCGCTGCGGCCGGGCGGCTGTCTCGCGCGCTTCCTGGCCGTCGGGATCGGGGCGGAGAGTCACCAGATAGCCGGTCCACTGGCCGGCGAGTTTTTCGGTGGGCATCCGCAGCGATTTTCCGCGTTCCGGATCCATGACGCGGGCGGTTTTGGGCGAGAGCGACTCGAGCACCACGAAATGCAGGTCGCCCCGGGCGTTGACCACGTGGAGGATCACGGGTTCGGCCAGCCCGTACAGCCCTTCGATTTTCTTTTCGTCCGATTTATAGGCGGCAGCCCGGAATCCGATCTGCCGGCAGGCGTCGAGGATGCCCTTGATGCTGGTGCCGGCCTGCGACGTCCCCGACGCTTCCCGGACAAGGGTCAGCGGCACGGCCACGCCGTAGTGCCGCGCAACGGAAGCGATGCAGGCGGCGGCGCAGTCGGAGATGTCGTGCTGTCGGATGGCTGTTTTCATAGGTCTTCAAAAAAAGGAGGGAGCTCTCCTTCACGTGTCTTCTCGCCCATAAGACAATCCCGCTCACGCTCCCTCGCGGATTTATAGGAAAAAAATGACCGACAGGACGGACAGGGCAAGGGTCGCCGTCAGCAGAATTGCATAGAGAAAGCCGGAAGAATTTTCGGAAAAGGGCAGAAGATGGGCCACAGTCCCGTCCAGGTCGGTCATGCGTTGTATGCGGTCTTCAGGTTCCATTTGCGCAGGTCATTTTCCAAGCGCAAAGATGGACATCGGACGGGGAATTCATCCGACGAAACGGCAAAATCGGCAGCCGGGCGGGAAGATGGGAAAATTTAAATTTGTCCCTGCTGGAAAAGCTCTTTGAAATGCGGGAAAACCTGTTTGGACAGGTCGAGGAGGGCGGGGTAGAAGCGCGACTCTTCGAGCTTCTCTTTCGGGATGAAATCCAGCAGGTTATTGGCGGAATCGACAAAGTAGACGACCACCGAGATCAGCAGCGCGAAAATACAGAAAGTCATGACGATGCCCAGCAGTTTGTTGAGCCAGCCGAGCATCGAAATATTGATTATTTTTTCGAGCATCTTGCCCAGCAGGTTCAAAAGCAGGGCAATTGCAAAAAAAATCACGATGAAGGAAACGGTTTTCGCCCAGAAATCCGAAATCTTCACCCGCTCGACGATCCATTCGGCGACCGGCGTGGCGAAACGCAGCGAAAGACGAAGGCCGAAATAGATGACGGCAAATGCGACCAGCTGCTTGACGAGCCCGTTCTTGATGCCGAAATACAGGACCGGGAGAAAACAGCAGACGATGACGATGTCGATGACGCCCATATCAATTTTACTTTGCGTGCCCAAAATTAGTGAATTATCGTATCTTTGCAAATTCTAAAAATGATCAACCGTCTGTTTGCAATGCGCTTTGCCGAATATAAGAAACTGGACCTCGTGGCCGTGGGCAACGAGATCCGTGAAAAGTGGGAAAAAGAGAATACGTTCCGCCATGTGCTGAAAATGAGCGAAGGGGCTCCTGCGTTCATTTTCTTCGAGGGGCCGCCGTCCGCCAACGGCATGCCGGGCATCCACCACGTGATGGCCCGCTCGATCAAGGACGCCGTGTGCCGCTTCAAGACGCAGACGGGCTACCACGTCGAGCGCAAGGCCGGCTGGGACACGCACGGCCTTCCCGTGGAACTGGGCGTCGAGAAGAAACTCGGCATCACCAAGGCCGACATCGGCACCAAGATCTCGGTGGAGGAGTACAATGCCACCTGCCGGACCGAGGTGATGAAGTACACGAAGGAGTGGGCCGCCCTGACCGACCGCATCGGCTACTGGGTCGACATGGACGATCCGTATATCACTTATGACAACCGCTACATCGAGACCCTGTGGTATCTGCTGAAGAAGATCTACGACAAGGGTCTGCTCTATAAAGGATTCACCATCCAGCCGTACTCGCCGACCGACGGTACGGGCCTCAGCTCCCACGAGCTTAACCAGCCGGGCTGCTACAAGGACGTGTCCGATACCACGGCGACCGTGCAGTTCGAGGTGGTGCGCGACGCCGCTTCGGAGCGCTTCTTCGAAGAAGGGCTTCCGCTCTGCTTCCTGGCCTGGACCACGACGCCCTGGACGCTTCCGTCCAATACGGCGCTCTGCGTGGGCCCGAACATCGACTATGTGCGCGTCCGCTCCACCAATCCCTATTCGGGCGCCGAAGCTGTCTATATCGTAGCCAAGGAGCTTTGCGACACCTGGTTCAATCCCAAAGGCAAGATTCCGTTCACCGTGCTGGAGGGCACGTTCAAAGGTTCTGACCTGGTCGGCATGCGGTATCGCCAGCTGATTCCCTGGTTCAAACCCGACGGTGATGCGTTCCGCGTGATTCCGGGCGATTATGTGACCACGGAAGACGGTACGGGTATCGTCCACATCGCGCCGACCTTCGGCGCCGACGACAAACGCGTCGCCGCCGCCGCCGGCATCGTCGGCATCATGCCCGTGGACCGGGACGGCAACCCGCAGGCCCAGGTGGACCGCCAGGGCCGCTTCTGCCGCGTGGAAGACCTCGATCCGGACTATGTGAAGACCCACGTGGATCCGTCCTACCGCGAATACGCCGGCCGCTATGTCAAGGCGGGCTACAAGCAATACTTCGAGCACGTGGAAGAAGAGGGGACCCTCGACATCGACCTGTGCGTGATGATGAAGGCCGACGGCCGCGCCTTCAAGGTGCAGAAGCACGTGCACAGCTATCCCCACAGCTGGCGCACCGACCTGCCGGTCCTCTACTATCCGCTCGACTCCTGGTTCATCAAGGCCACGGCCGTGAAAGACGAGATGGTGGAACTCAACAAACAGATCACCTGGAAGCCGGCTTCCACCGGCACCGGCCGTTTCGGCCAGTGGCTCGAGAACATCCAGGACTGGAACCTGAGCCGCAGCCGCTTCTGGGGCACCCCGCTGCCCATTTGGCGCACCGAAGACGGCAAGGAGGAGATCTGCATCGGCTCGGCCGCCGAACTCTACGCCGAGATCGAGAAAGCCGTCGCCGCCGGCATCATGCCGGTCAATCCGATGAAAGAGAAGGGCTTCGATCCCGCCGATCCGAGCCTCGATAATTATAACCGCATCGACCTGCACCGGCCGTATATGGACCAGGTCTTCCTGGTGTCGCCGTCCGGCCGCAAGATGGTGCGCGAGAGCGACCTGATCGACGTGTGGTTCGACTCGGGCGCCATGCCGTATGCCCAGGAGGGCCTGCGGAACCTGGGCAGCCCCAAGTTCGGCGCCACCGCCGACTTCATCGCCGAAGGCGTCGACCAGACGCGCGGCTGGTTCTACACCCTCCACGCCATCCACACAATGGTCAGCGGCACGCCGGCTTTCAAGCGCGTGATCTCCAACGGCCTCGTGCTCGACAAAGCGGGCAACAAGATGAGCAAGCGCCTGGGCAACGCGGTCGATCCGTTCAAGGCCCTCGATACCTACGGCGCCGATGCGCTCCGCTGGTATATGCTCACCAACGCCGAGCCTTGGGACAACCTGAAGTTTGACGAAGGCGGCGTGGAAGAAGTCCGCCGCAAGTTCTTCGGCACGCTCTACAATACCTATGCGTTCTTCGCCCTGTATGCGAACATCGACGGCTGGCAGATTTCCCGGCCCGACCGGAATTCGCTGGCCGAAATCGACCGCTGGATACTTTCCCGCCTGAACAGCCTGATCCGCGACGTGCGCGCCGCCTTTGAGGACTACGACATCAAGTCGGCGGGCCGCCTGATCGAGAGCTTCGTCTGCGACGATCTCTCCAACTGGTACGTCCACCTGAATCGCAAGCGCTACTGGGCCGGCGAGATGACGGCCGACAAGCAGGCCGCCTACCAGACGCTCTATGCCTGCCTCCACGACGTGGCGGTGCTGATGGCGCCGATCGCCCCGTTCTTCGCCGAACGGCTGTATCTCGACCTGACGGCACCTTGTCAGGCGGAAGGCTGCGAAGCCGGACGCTCGGTGCACTTCGTGCAGATGCCCGTGGCAGACGAAAGCTTCATCAACGAAGACCTGGAAGAGCGGGTCCGCCTTTCCCAGACGGCCACGTCCATGGTGCTCGCCCTCCGCAAGAAAGTGGGCATTCCGGTGCGCCAGCCGCTGCAGAAGATGGTGGTGCCCGTTATCTCCGAACAGGTCCGCACCCGGCTCGACGCCGTAAAGGGCCTGATCCTGACCGAAGTCAATGTGAAGGAGATGGAGTTCGTGGAGAATACCGAAGGCATCCTGACCAAGAAGATCAAACCCAACTTCAAGTCGCTGGGCAAGGTCTACGGTCCGCGGATGAAAGAAATCGCCGCCGCGTTCGCCACGCTCGACCAGCCGACAATCTCCGCCATCCAGCGCGCCGAAGCGGCGGAAGAACCGTTCACCCTGACGCTCGCGGGCGGCGAAGTCGTCCTCAGCCCCGGCGATTACCAGATCTCTTCGGAAGATATGCCGGGCTGGCTCGTCGCCACGCAGGGCGCCCTGACCATCGCCCTCGACATCGAGCTCACGCCGGAACTCCGGCAGGAAGGTCTGGCACGTGAATTGGTAAACCGCATCCAGAATTTGCGCAAGGCCGCCGGCTTCGAAGTGACCGACCGGATCGAAGTCGTAATCGAACCCAATCCGGCCCTCCAGGAGGCCCTGGAACGCTATGGCGCCTATGTTTGCAACCAAACCCTCTGCCGGGAGATCCGCTTCGAAGCGAATCCCGCCGGTGCGGTCGAGGTCGAATGGGAAGACGGCACGCTTGCAATCGCTGTTGTCAGATTGAAATAAAAAGAGTATATTTACATTTTAGTAATAAAACGGAAAGCCATGGAAGAGAAAAAAGAAGAACCGGTGGAGAAGGTCCGCTACAGCGACGAGGAACTCCAGGAGTTCAAGGAACTGATCCTGCAGAAGCTCGCGAAGGCCCGCAAGGACTACAACATGCTTCAGGCGCAGATCGACCATAGCAGCAGCAACGACACGGAAGACACTTCCCCGTCGTTCAAGGTGCTGGAGGAAGGATCGGCTTCCCAGGCCAAGGAAGAGGCGAGCCAGCTCGCCGCGCGCCAGTACAAGTTCATCCAGAACCTGGAGGCCGCGCTGATCCGCATTGAGAACAAGACCTATGGCATTTGCCGGGAAACGGGCAAACTGATTCCGAAGGAACGTCTGCGTCTTGTCCCGCACGCCACCTTGAGCGTCGAAGCGAAGAACAAGCGTTAATCCGTGATGAAAGTCTCGAAAGGCGCGCGGATCACGCTGCTTGTCGTCCTGCTCCTGATCGTCGACCAGATTGTGAAGATTCTGGTCAAGACGAATATGCAGCTCGGCCAGAGCATCCATGTTTTTGGCGACTGGTTCCAGATACTGTTCATCGAAAACAACGGCATGGCCTTCGGCCTGCAGTTCGGGGAAGGCTGGGGCAAGCTCCTGCTGAGCCTCTGCCGGCTGATCCTGATCGCCCTGATCATCGTCTATCTATGCAAGTTGCTCAAGAAGCCCGAGACGCCCCGCGGCGTCCTGGTCGGGCTCGCCCTGATCCTGACGGGCGCCATCGGCAACATGATCGATTCGATGTTCTACGGCATCATCTTCGGCTACGCCCCGTTCCTCTACGGTAAGGTAGTTGACATGCTCTATTTCCCCATCATCGACACGACCCTTCCGGCCGGCTTCCCCATCTGGGGCGGCCGCCACATCATTTTCTTCCGCCCCATCTTCAACATCGCCGACAGTTGCATCACCTGCGGTGCCATCTATCTGCTGTTGTTCCAGTGGCGGTTCTTTGCGAAGAGTGAGGAGAAAGCAATAGAAGAAAAATAGAATCCCTTACTCTCCGCGGGATTGTCGCACAAGTGCGACATCCCATCCCGCCTGGCGGCGGGGCTATGCAAAGCTCCACAAAAAGTTGCCGCCTAACAGTTTTCAAGACTGCCGCCATCGACCACTCGGCCAACTCTCCTTGTCTCCTTGGGCGTTGATTTCGGGGCAAAGGTAGCAATTTTTCCGATGGGAGCAAAACGCCTTGTTCCGTTCATAACCGGATGCGTTTTTTCAGGCGGATGTCCTGCGAGGAGGCGCCGAGGAGGATGCGGGCGCGTTTGCCTGGGCTGGTGAAGGCGTGGGCGTCGGTGTTCCAGGTCGTCAGGTCTTCGGCGGGGACGATCAGTTCTACGTTGGCGGTCTCTCCCGCTTTGACGAAGATGCGGTCGAAGCCGCGGAGCCGGCGGGCTGCGTCATCGCCCGGGAAGGCGGCGTAGAGCTGGACGACTTCCTCGCCGTCCCGCGTGCCGGTATTCTTCAGCCGAAACCGGAAGACAAACCGGTCGCCATCGCGGGAAACCTTCAGCCGCGAATACTTGAATGTCGTGTAGCTGAGGCCATGCCCGAACGGGAACAAGGGGTCGCCCTTGAAATACATATATGTGCGGCCGTGCCGGATGTCGTAGTCCAGCATGTTGGGCAGGTCGAGGATGTCGCGGACCCAGGTCTGGGTCGTCCGGCCGGCGGGGTTGTAGTCGCCGAACAGGACGTCGGCCAGGGCGTTGCCCAGCTCCTGGCTGCATTGGGTCAGATGGACGATGGCCGGCACGTGGGCCGCCGTCCAGTTGATGGCAAAGGGAAAGCTGGAAATGAGTACCGCCACCGTGTTGGGATTGGCTTGCCAGACAACCTTGATCAGGTCTTCGGTCTCCAGCTGGAGGGAGCGGCGGTCGAGCGCTTCGCGCCCGTCGCCCGCCACCGTGCCGTAGGCCCACGGCGCCTGGACGGTCTGTCCGTCCCAGTCGGGGCTCGTGTTGGGATGGTTGCCTACGCAGACAATGCAGACGTCGGCCCAGCGTGCCAGCTCCTGGGCGGAGCCGTCGGAGTCCCAGCGCTGGAAACGCACTTCGGTCCGGTTGCTGTCGACGGCGGCCCGGATGCCCTCCAGCGGGCTCACGCGATAGGTGGGGAGAGCGCCGTACCAGTCCTTGAGCACGGCCTCGGCCCGGTTGCCGAAAACGGCGATCTTCGTTACCTTGTCGCGGTCGAGCGGCAGGAGGTCTTGCTCATTCTTGAGCAGGACGATGGATTTCTGCGTCACCAGCCGCGCCTTGTCGCGGGCCTCCTGTGTCTCCCAGGGGACGGTGTCGCCGTATTCTTCCGCATCGTACGGGCACGCGTCGTCGAGGAGGCCGAGCCTGAGCATCGTGCGCAGGTTGTTTTTCGTGCGCTCGTTCAGGACGTCCTCGGCGATGAAACCGGCTTCCCAGGCGGCCTTCACCTGCTCGAAGCGGGCGTCGATGAAGCGCGTCAGTCCGGCTTCCAGGGCCATCTTGATGGCTTCGTTGATATCCTTCGCATAGCCATGCATCTCGGGCATATGCAGGAAGCGCAGGGCACCGGCGTCATCGACGAGGGTGCCTTTCATGCCCCACTCATCCTGAAGGATCTCCTTGATGAAGGGATTGGCGATGCAGGGGATGCCGTTGTATGCGTTGTAGGCTGTCATCAGCGACATGGCGCCGGCCCGGGCGCCTTTCCAGAAGCCGTAGGAATAGTAGTCGCGGAACAGCGCCTCGTCGAAACGGGAATCCGTCCGGAAGCGGTTGTCTTCGTTGCTGTTGGCCAGGAAATGCTTCATCAGGGAAGCGCCGCGCCAATACTTCGGATCGTCGCCCTGGATGCCCCGCACTTCGGCCGCCACCATCTCACCGACCAGATAGGGGTCTTCCCCGAAACTCTCCTCGGTGCGGCCCCAGCGGGGATCGCGGGCGAGGTCGGCATTCGGAGCCCAGAGGACCAGGCATTTCCAGTCGGCATCGTGGGAATAGAAACGCGCCTCGCGCGACATCACGTCGCCGACCAGGCGGGCCATCTCGCGGTCCCAGGTCTCGCCGATTCCGTAGGCTTGGGGGAAGGCCGTGCTGTGCTGGTATCTTTGTTCAGGCCGGCCGACGCGTTCACCGCCGCCCCACAGCCCGGGCAGGTCGGTGGCGCCGCCCCGGACGATGCCGTGGATGGCTTCGGTCGCACCCGGATTGGCGATGCCCAGCCGGGGGACGCCCTGCCCGACCAGCGTGGCCAGCTTCTCGTCGACGGTCATCAAGGAAACAGCGTTGTTGAGCCGCTCTTCTTCGGAGAGGGCGGTGTTCCGGAACGGATAGTCCTGCGCGCGGAGCGTCAGGGATGCGGCGAGGAGCAGCAGGCCGAGCAATACTTTTTTCATGATTCTCAATGTCTTGCTACGAAGATACGAAGATTATGATAAAACCGCTTTGCGGATTCAAAAACTCCGGTTATATTTGTGGGAAATTTCCAACTTTTCCTACTTATGCAAGAGAACGACGGCAAATACATCTTCGGTGTCGTGAAGGTGGGGGACAAGGGGCAGATCGTGATCCCGCGCGATGCCCGCAAACTTTATGATATCAAGCCCGGCGACGCCCTGCTCGTCCTGGGCGACCAGCGGGGCATGGCGCTCCTGAAGACGGAAATCTTCCAGGCCGCCATCGACCAGGCCATGGAGGGCCTTCCGAAATGAGCGCGTCCGCAACCCCGGCCCGGAAATACTGGCTCGACAATCTGCGGTGGGTGACGGTGCTCCTGGTGCTGCTCTACCACGTTTTCTATTTCTACAACAACAAGGGCGTCTTCGGCGGCATCGGCGGGTTCGGCGAGTGGCCGCAGGTAAAACAGTATCAGGATGTGGTGATGTACATCCTGTATCCCTGGTTCATGCCGTTGCTCTTCCTGGTGGCCGGGATCAGTGCCTATTATGCCTTGGAACGCCATTCCGGCAAGGAGTGGTTCCGGTCCCGGACGCGCAAGCTCCTGGTCCCGGGCACGATCGGCCTGTTCGTGTTCCACTGGATGACCGGTTATTTCAATACCGCCGTGGCGGCCCGGACCGGCGTGTTCGCTGGGATGCCCGCTGTGGCGAAGTATATGATGATGGCCGTCAGCGGCACCGGTCCGCTCTGGTTCATCCAGGACCTGTGGCTGTTCTCGCTGTTGCTGCTGCTCATCCGCAAACTGGACGCTTCCGGGCGGTTTCACGACGCTTGCGGCCGCATCTTCGGCGGCAAGGCCGGCATCCTCTGGCTGGTCCTGCTGGGCGTGCTGTTCTGGCTGGGTGAGCAGACGCTGATCCGGGAGCCCCGGCCGGAAAGCCCTGACGGCCTGCTCAACCTATATAAGCCGCTGTTTTACCTGATTCCGTTCCTGCTGGGCTACTTCGTGTTCTCGAACGATGCCGTTCAGGAGCAGGTGGGTAAATACTGGATTCCGCTGCTGGCTTGCGCGGCAGTCGCAGGCGCCGTCCTGATTGTCACGACTTTCGGCCAGGACAATACCTCGCCGCAGTATCTGGGCAGTCCGCTCAACTGCCTCTACGGCTGGCTGGCCTGTCTGGCGATGATGGCCTGGTTCAAGGCCCGTTTCGACCGGACCTCGGCTTTCGCCGGGTATATGACCCGCTCCAGTTTCGGCATCTACATCGTCCACTATCTGGTGATCGCCAGCCTGGGCTATATGATGAAGCAGTATACGCAGCTTCCGCCTTGGGCAATGTACGTGATTCTGGCGGCGGCCGTCTTTACGCTGTCGCCGCTGCTCTACGAAATCCTCCGCCGGATCCCCTTCATACGCTGGTGCGTGCTGGGTGAAAAGAAGCGCTGACCGCGGAACTCAGCTTTCCCGTCAGAGCCCGATGGCCCGGATGAGTTCGGCGGCAGCCGCCGCCAGCCCGCTCCGGGCCTCGATGCACTGCTCCGCCGTCTCGTTATAGACGCGGACGGCCATCAGGTAGTCGAGCAGCGAGGAATCCCCCTGCAGATAGGCGGTGCGCCGGCTTTCCAGGATGGAGGCGGCGTCCTCCCGCATCGTGTCGGAGCACTCCTGTGCGACGCGCAGCGCCGCCTGCCAGGAGACCATCGCCTGCTGGACTTCGGAGATGATCTGCTGCTGCGCGGCTTCGTAGGCCGCTTCGGCCTGCATCACGGACCGTTCGGCGGCCAGCCGTTCTCCCCGGTTGAGCCGCGAGAACTTCAGCGGCACCGCCAAACCCACGGAGAGTCCGTGGTACTGCGGCGCCGGGGCGATTTCGTTGCGGACTTCGGTGTTGTAGGAATAGCCGGCGCTCAATTCGACTTCCGGTGCACGGGAGGCCTTGACGAGGGCCAGATTGCGTTCGGAGAGCGTCCGGGTCAGTTCGGCGGCGCGCAGGTCGGCGCGGTGCTCCAGCGCAAGTTCCATCAGCTCCTGCGCGGTGCGGTCGGGGAGGATCAGCACGATGTCTTCTTCCGGAATCTCGTGGAAAGGCATGCCGCCCGCGAACAGCGAGAGCGTGTTCAGGGCGTTCTTATAATCGGCTTCCGCCGCGAGATAATCACCCCGCAGGGCCCGCGCTTCGATGCGGGACTGGCGGGCGTCTACGGTGCTGACGTCGCCCAGCGCGGCCTTGAGGCTGTCCGATGCCGCCACCTGCTCCATCCCCTCCCAGGTCGAGCGCTTGACTTCCATCACCGCGCGGGCTTCCTGGGCATCGATCCAGGCCAGCGTGGCTTCCGCCTTGAGGTTGCGGAACCAGTCGGCCAGCGCCGCGCGGGTAATGTCTTCTTCACTGCGGGCCACGCCGATGCGCGCCCGGCGGACATTGCCGAGGCTGAAGGCGTAGGAGAGGCCGGTTTCCACCGACTGGCCCATCTGCAGCGACCAGTCCTGGTTGTTGCCGTATTCGACCGAGAACTCCGGATCGTTGAACACACGCGCAGCCGTTGTCAGGGCTTCGGCGATATCGACCGAATAGCGCTCCGCCGTGTAGGCGGCGTTGTGCTGTTCCACGGCTTTCAGATAGTCGTTGAAATTCTGGGCGGAAAGCGTCACGCCCAGCAGCAGGACGAGGCACAGGCTAAAAATCTTCTTCATCTTGCTTGACGGTTTTTTGTTCCTGGCGCCGTTCCATCCGGTAATAGAGCGTCGGAAGAATATAGAGGGTGATGATGGTCGAGAACAGCAGGCCGTAGACGATGACCGTGGCCAGCGGACGCTGGACGTCGGAACCGATGCCCGTGGCCAGCGAAGCGGGCAGCAGACCAAGGATGGCCACCGTGGCCGTCATCAGCACGGGGCGGAGCCGGTGCGAGGCGCCTTCGATGACGGCTTCCCGCAGCGGCGTGCCCCGCTGCCGCAGGTGGTTGATGTGCGAAATCATGATCACGCCGTTCTGGATGGTCAGGCCGAACAGGGCGATGAAGCCGACGGCCGATGAGACGTTGAACGTCATCCCGCGGAGGTTGAGGGCCAGCAGGCCGCCGAAGAGCGCCAGCGGCAGCAGCGCGATGAGCAGGCCGGCCTGGCGGAAACTGCGGAACGCGCCGTACAGCAGGATGAACATGATGGCCAGCACGAAGGGGATGATGACGGCCAGCCGGGTGTAGGCCCGGCGCTGGTTTTCGAACTGGCCGTCCCACTTGAGCGAATGCTTCGTGTGGTCGTATTGCACCTGGTCGCGGATCAGGGCGTCGGCTTCGCCCAGGAACGTCGTCAGGTCCTTGCCGCGCAGGTTGACGCGGATCGTCAGCTGGCGCCGGCCCATTTCCCGGCTGATGAAACTGGCGCCGAGGTGCGTATGGATTTCCGCAACGGCCGAAAGCGGGATGCGGGCACCGGAGGCCGTGGTCAGGGTCAGGGCCGCGATCTTTTCGGGCGTATCGCGCACGTCTTCCCGGAAGCGGCAGGTGACGTCGTACACGCGGTTGCCGATATAGACCTGCGAAACGGCCCGTCCGCCGATGGCGGTCTCCACCAATTCGGCGATGTCGGAGATGTTGACGCCGTAGTAGGCGGCCTTCTCGCGGTCGGCCGTAATCTGGAGCTGCGGGAGCGGCGGCTCCTGCTCGATGAGTACGTCGGCCGCACCGGGGATGCCGGCGATGAGCTGCACGATTTCATCCGCGATGCGCCGGTCTTCTACGAGGTCTTCGCCGTAGATCTTCAGGGCCAGGTCGCTGTGCGAGCCCGCGATCTGGTCCATCACCATATCGATGATCGGCTGGGAGAAGCCCACCTTGTAGCCCGGCATCCGGGCGATGGTGTCGGCCATCTGGTTGATGAGGTCTTCCTTGCGCTTGCCCCATTTCCATTCCGAGTAAGGTTTCAGGCCGATGCAGACCTCGATATGCGAGGAAGTGAACGCTTCCGCCCCTTCGTCGTCGCGGCCCATCTGGGTCATCACGTAGGTCACTTCGTCGAATTCCTTCATCTTGTTGCGGAAGGTATTGGCCATTTCCGTCGATTTCTCGAGCGAGATGCCCGGCGGCGTCTGGACCTGGATCCAGATGCCGCCCTCGTCGAGGTTGGGCAGGAAGTCCTTGCCGACGGTGATGATCATCACGATGACGGCGGCCAGCACGGCGGCCATGCCGACGAAGACCTTCCGGGGCGATTCGAGCAGCGAACCGGTATGCCGCCGGTAGGCCGTATTCATCCGGGTCAGCACTTTGTTGTGGTAGACCTTCTGGGGTTTCCGGTAGATGGCATAGGCCAGGCCGGGAATCAGGAGCATCGCCACGGAAAGCGCGCCGAGCAGAGCGTAGCCGACCGTGAAGGCCATCGGCGTGAAGAGTTTCTTCTCGATGCGCTCGAAGGCGAACAGCGGCATATAGGCCACGATGATGATGAGCGTGGCGAAGAAGATGGGTTTGGCCACTTCCAGCACCCGATGGAGGGTCTCTTTTCCGGAAAGCGGCTTGGACGGGTCTTCCTCGCGCAGTTTCAGGATGGTCTCGGTCATCACGATGGCCCCGTCGACCAGGATGCCGAAGTCGATGGCGCCGATGCTGAGCAGGTTGGCCGGGATGCCGGTCAGGTGCATCAGGATGAAGGCGATCAGCAGCGAGACGGGAATGGTGGCGGCCACGATCAGCGCGCTCTTCGGACTTCCGAGGAAGATGAGCAGAATGCCGATGACCAGGAGCATGCCGAAAAGCAGGGTGTGTTCCACCGTGTGGAGGGTGGTGCCCACCAGGTTCGTGCGGTCGAGGAAGGTCCGGATCTGGACGCCTTCCGGCAGACCGTCCCGGTTCAGGTCATCGACCGCCTGGTGCACCTTTTCCAATACCTCGGACGGATTCTGATAGCGCAGCATCTGGACGATGCCTTCCACGCCGTCGTCGATGGAAATCTCGTCATCGACGTAGCCCAGGATGCCCTTCCGCTCCAGATTGCCGTATTTGGGTTCGCCCAGGTCGCGCAGGAAAACGGGGACGCCGTCCTCGTTCTTGACCACGATGTCGCCCAGGTCCTCGAGTTCCCGGACCAGGCCCACGCCGCGGACGACGTAGCTGACGTCGCCCAGGCTGATCATGCTGCCGCCTGCATTGGCGTTGTTGTTCTCCAGCGCTTCCTCCACGTCCGCGATTGACAGGTCGTAGGCCAGCAGCCGCTGCGGATCGAGTTCCAGCTGGTACTGCGTGGTCAGGCCGCCGTAGTTGCTCACGGCCGCCACACCCTGGATCTGCTGCAGCCGGGGAATGACGGTCCACTTGTTGATCTCGGTCAGTTCGCGGAGGGAATAGCCTTCGCCGACGAGTACATAGCGGTAGATCTCACCGGTCGGAGAGGTGAGGGGATTGAGTTCCGGCACGGCGTCGTAGGGCAGGTCCACGTCGCCGATGCATTCGCGTACCCGCTGCCGCGCCCAGTAGTCCTCGGTTCCGTCCTGGAAGACCAGGACGATGATGGACAGGCCGAAAGCGTTCTTGCTCCGCATTATGTCGAGCGACGGGATGCCGTTGAGCGCGCGCTCGAGCGGGATGGTGATCTGCTGCTCGACTTCCTCGGCGGCCAGGCCCGGCACCTGGGTGACGACCTGGACGGTCACGTCGGCAATGTCGGGATAGGCGTCGATGGAGAGCCGGGTCCAGGAATAGATGCCGAACAGCGAAACGACCAGGAAAATGACGGCCAGGAGCCCTCTGCGTTTGAGGGCGAAATTGACGAGGCGTTCCATCGCGCTATTCGCTCAGATAGATTCCGCCGTCGGCGATGATCGTCTCACCGCCGGCCAGCCCTGAAAGCACTCGCTGCAGCCCCTTCTCCACGGTTTCGACCTGGACGGGAACCCGCTGGAAGTGGTTGGGGCTGTCCTGCACATACACGAATTTCGCATCCGCACCCTGGAAGACGGCGGAGGCGGGGATGGCCAGCACTTCGGCCGTCCGGTGCGCAAAACGGGCCGTGACGAACATCCCGGGTTTGAGCAGCCGCTGCGTGTTGTCGCACTCGATGACTACCGGCAGCGTGCGGGTCTTCTCATCGAGGACTTCTCCCACGTAGAAGATCCGTCCCGCGGCCCGGTGCTCCGCGTCGATATCGATCTCCACGGGCTGGCCTGCTGCGAGTCCGGCCACTTGCGCGGCCTTCACGTTGGCCGTGACCCAGACCGACGAAAGGTCGGCCACGGTCATCGGCGCTTCATCTTCTTCCCCGAGATAGCCCCCGATGACCAGGTCGTTGCGGACGACGCGGCCCGAAATCGGCGAGACGACCCGCAGGGGTTCGCCCAGTTTGACGGACGCGGCGTCCACGTTGAAGAGGGCCAGGCAGCGGCGGGCGAGTTCGCAGGCATTCTCGGCGTTGCGGGTCTCGGCGCAGACTTCCTCCCATTCGCGGTCGGAGAGCATCCCCGACCGGTGCAGGGTCTCCTTCCGTTTCCGGTTGGCAGTGGCCAGGTCGGCGGCGCTTTGGCTTTCCAGGTAATCCCGGACCGCTTCCAGGTAGTCGGAAGAACTGACTTCGAAAAGGGCCTGGCCGCGCAGGACCGGGTCGCCCAGCCGGACGAATGCGCGTACGACACGGCCTCCGAACGGGAGGCCGATTTCGGCGACGCTTCCCGACTTGGGGCCGACCGAAGCCGTCGTGGTGAGTTGGATGTCCAGCGTCTGGGGCGCGGTAACGGCCAGTTTCAGCTTGGCCGCGAGCGGGGAGCCCGCGACGATGCTGACTCCGTTTTCGTCCGAGGTGAATCCCGGACCGGCTGCGGCGTCGCCGTTCGCGCCGTGGCGCGTACCGCATCCGTAAAGGGCCGATGCGAGCAGCATCAGCGCAATCAATCTGTATTTCATGAGAAGGGATTAACTTGTTTGACTTGGGAAATCGGGCTTCTTCGAGCCCGGTTCATCGATCAAACAAGTGCCGGCGGCCCGCGGAGGAGCGAGAGGTCGTGCAGGCAGATGCCGGTACCGGACTCCGGCTGCGTCTGGACGGTTCCCAGAATGATCCGGAGCGGCTCCAGATCGCAGGCAGGCATCACTTCGTCCGTGAAGGAGGCTTGGTTCGCAGCCTCGATCAGCAGCAGTTCGGCGGCGTTGTGCGGGTTTTCGCTCGGTGCGGCGCGGTGCGACGCAGAAGCGATGTGGGAGTGGAAAACCCAGTACCCGGCCCGGCTGTGTCCGTGCCAGAACATCGTGGCATTGACATAGCTGAAGAGGAAGACGGCGATGCAAAGCATCGTCATCGCGCTCCGGAGGGCTTGCTGGTGTCGGTTTCCGCTCATTGAGGGTACAAATATAATGAATCGGGGAGAAAAAAATTAAAAATATCGTTTGCGATATAAAAAAGAATGTCTATATTTGCATCGTGAACGATATAAATAATACGCATATGGCCAAGATTTATGATTTTAAAGCCCTGAGCAACAAGGGCATCGAAGTAGATTTCGCACAGTATGAAGGCAAGGTCCTGATGATTGTCAACACCGCGTCGAAATGCGGTTTCACCCCGCAGTATGACGGACTCGAAGCCCTCTATCAGAAATATAAGGAGCAGGGGCTCGTCATCGTCGGTTTCCCTTGCGACCAGTTCGCCCACCAGGAACCCGGCACCAATGAGGAGATCGCCGAGTTCTGCCGCATCAACCACGGCGTCACCTTCCCGCTGATGGCCAAGATCGAGGTCAACGGCGACAAGGCCCATCCCATCTACAACTACCTGAAGTCGGCGGCCAAAGGCACGTTCGGCAATGCCATCAAATGGAACTTCACCAAGTTCCTCATCAACCGCGACGGGACCGTCGTCAAGCGCTTCGCCCCGACCGTGACGCCGGAGAAGATGGAGAAGGACATCGTGGCCATGCTATGATCAAGCCGCAGTTCAAACTCGACAACCAGCTCTGTTTCCGGCTCTACACCGCATCGCGCCTGATCACGCAGGCGTATCATCCGATGCTGGCGGAGCAGGGGCTAACCTATCCGCAGTACCTCGTCCTGATGGTCCTGTGGGAAAAGGACGCGCAGCCCGTCAACGATATCGCCAAGCGGCTGCGGCTGGAGACCAATACGGTCACGCCGCTGCTCAAGCGGATGGAGACCGAAGGTTTCCTGACGCGCTCCCGGGGGCGTGAGGACGCCCGCCAGATTATCGTGAAACTCACGAAAAAGGGGCGTGACCTGCAGGAGAAACTCGCCGACGTCCCCGAAGCCATCGGCAGTTCCCTGCTTTGCGAAAGCGTCACGCCGGCGACCATCCCCAGCCTTTACGCCATGCTTGACGGCATCATCCACCAATTGCAAAACAAACAAACGAATCAATAAATAAAACTATGTTTACCCGCAAACTTCTCGTGCTGGCCTGCGCCCTCCTGTGCGCCCTCAGCTGTTCCACCGACAAGAACACCATCTACTCCTTCAAAGCCACGTCCAACGCGGGCGAAGAAGTGAACTTTGCCGACTACAAGGGCAAGGTGCTGCTGATCGTCAACACCGCGTCCAAGTGCGGTTTCACCCCGCAGTATGACGGCCTCGAGGCCCTTTATCAGCAATACAAGGACCGGGGTCTGGTGGTCGTCGGTTTCCCCTGCGACCAGTTCGGACACCAGGAGCCCGGCACCAACGACGAAATCGCTGAATTCTGCCGCGTGAACTACGGCGTCACCTTCCCGCTGATGGACAAATCCGATGTGAACGGTGAAAACGCCAACGAGATCTTCAAGTGGCTCTACGCCGAGAAACCGTTCGCCGGCTTCGGCGACAGCGAGACGGGCAAGTTCATGGACCAAATGCTTTCCCGCATGGATTCCGACTACGCCGCCAACCCGGACATCAAGTGGAACTTCACCAAGTTCCTCGTCGACCGCAAGGGACACGTGGTCGCCCGCTTCGAGCCCACCGTGGCTCCGGCAGAGCTGGCCGGCCAGATTGAGGCGCTGTTATGAAAAAAGGCTTCCTGATCGGAGCCGGTCTGATCGTCGCCGGTCTGCTGCTGCAGGCCGGCGTCGGGCCATTCCGCTGGGAATGGCTGGCGTTTCCGGTCAACCTGACCGTGCTGCTTGTCTCGCTGGGATTGCTTGTGGCGGCGTATCTGCTCCGCCGCAAGATTCCCTTTTTTGCGTGGATGATGCGGCTCGACGCCGCCGTGCCGGCGGTCATCTACGCCCTCGCACTGACGCTCGTGATGGGCTTCACGGCCCAGCGGGAGGACGGCGGCGGCATCCCCTGGATCTCGCAGATGCTCGATTTCTGGCCTTTCGTGCTCAGTTATGCCTGGCTGATGGCCATTCTCGGCCTGACGACGCTCAACCATCTGCTGCACTTCCGCGTGCGGGAAATCCCTTTCCTGCTCAACCACCTGGGCCTTTTCCTGGCGCTGGTCTGCGGTGCGCTCGGCGCACCGGACACACAGCGCCTGCATATGACCACCCGGGAGGGAGAAACCACGTGCCAGGCGACCGATGAAGCCGGCAACGTCCACCCATTGGATCTGTCTGTCGAACTGCACGATTTCATCATGGAAGAGTATCCGCTGCAGCCCGGTGCGAAGATGCGTATGCCCAAGCGTTTCGCATCCGAGGTGACGGTCCATACGAAGAAAGGCGAAGCCATTCCCGCGGTCATCGAGGTCAACAAGCCCCTGCAGACCGACGGGTGGAAGATCTATCAATACGACTATGACGAAGAAAAGGGGACGGAAAGCGAAATCAGCGTCTTTGAGCTGGTCCGCGAACCCTGGCAGCCCTTCGTGCGGGCCGGAATCCTGATGATGCTGGCCGGCGCCCTGTGCCTTTTCTTCTTCATGGCTCCGCGACCGAAAAAGGAGGACAAGCAATGAGTTGGGATGTTTTTGTCTGGTTCGCCCTGTCGGCGGTCCTTTGCTGGGCGCTTGGCGCCTTCTTTGCCTGGAAAGACCGCAGGACGCCCACGCTGCTGCTGACCCTGCTGGGTCTGCTGATTTATGCGGCTTTCATCACCGGTTTCTGGATCTCGCTCGACCGCCCGCCCTTGCGTACGCAGGGCGAGACGCGGCTGTGGTTCTCGTTCTTCCTGCCGCTGGCCGGCGTGATCGTCTACAGCCGCTGGCGCTACAAGTGGATCCTGAGTTTCACCACGGTCCTGGCGCTGGTCTTCATCTGCGTCAACCTCTTCAAGCCGGAGATCCACAACAAGACGATGATGCCGGCGCTGATGAGCCCCTGGTTCGCGCCCCACGTGATCGTCTATATGCTTTCCTACGCGATCCTCGGCGCTTCGGCGGTGATGGCCGTGTATCTGCTGTTCTTCCGCCGCGAGAAGACCACCGACGCCGAGATGGCGATGACCGACAATCTGGTGTACGTGGGCCTGACGTTCCTGACCTTCGGCATGCTCTTCGGCGCGCTGTGGGCCAAGGAGGTCTGGGGCGGCTTCTGGGGCTGGGATCCCAAGGAGACCTGGGCGGCCATTACCTGGCTGTGCTATGTGCTGTACATCCATTTCCGCCGGGCCCGCCCGCAGGAGAAGCGTACGGCGCTCATCCTGCTCCTGTTCTCGTTCCTCTGCCTGCAGATGTGCTGGTGGGGCATCAACTACCTGCCGTCGGCGCGGAGCACGTCGGTCCACACGTATTAAACTTTGATTAACTGATTCATACAATATGTTCGACACTTCTTATACCGCCGCTTCCGGCCGCTATGACGCGATGCCGTATCGCCGTTGCGGCCAATCCGGCGTCCTGATTCCGGCAGTTTCCCTGGGCCTGTGGCAGAATTTCGGCACGGAAGCTCCGATGGAGCGGATCCGCGAAATCGCCCATTTCGCTTTCGACCGGGGCATCTGCCATTTCGACCTGGCCAACAACTACGGCCCCCTTCCCGGCGCCGCCGAAGAGAACTTCGGCCGGCTGCTGCAGGATTCCTTCAAGCCCTATCGCGACGAGCTTTTCATCTCCTCCAAGGCCGGCTATCTGATGTGGCCGGGCCCCTACGGAGAGTGGGGCTCACGGAAATACCTCATGGCCAGCCTGGACCAGAGCCTGAAGCGGATGAAGCTCGATTACGTGGATCTTTTCTACACGCACCGCTTCGACCCGGCCACGCCGATCGAGGAAACGATGCAGGCGCTGGTGGACATCGTCCGCCAGGGAAAAGCCCTGTATGTGGGCGTGTCGCGCTACCCGGACGCTGCCGCCCGGAAGGCCTATGCCTATCTTCGGGAGAGCAAGACGCCCTGCCTGCTTTTCCAGGACCGCTATAACATCATCGACCGCTGGCCGGAAAAGGACGGCCTGCTCGACCTGGCCCGCGACAACGGTTCGGGCTTCATTTCCTTTTCACCGCTGCAGCAGGGCCTGCTGACATCGCGCTATTTGGATGGCGTACCCGCCGGCTCCAGGATGTCGCGCAGCGGCTCGTCACTGCCCGAGAAGACCCTGACGCCCGCGCTCCTGGAAGCGCTCCGCGGCCTGAACGCCCTGGCGCAGCAGCGCGGCCAGAGCCTGGCCCAGATGTCGCTTTCCTGGCTGCTGGCCGATCCGCGCGTCACTTCCGTCCTGGTCGGCGCCAGCTCCGTCGCACAGCTGAAAGAGAATCTGGGCGCTTTGGAAAACATTCATTTTACGGAAGAGGAGCTGGCCGCCATCGAGCGGCTGTCGCTTCCCATTCAAATCCATCAACGCTGAATATGAAACGCGATTATTTCGAAGGGGCCGATGTGGCCGTCACCGTCTGCGCCAAGGACGGAACCATCCTCGATATGAATGCCAAATCCCGCAAAACGTTCCTGAAGCCGGGCCAGCCCGATATCCTCGGGGCCAATGTGCTCGACTGTCATCCGGAACCGGCCCGGTCGCTCCTGGCCGATATGCTGGCGCATCCGCGCACGAACGTCTATACCGTGGAGAAGGAGGGCGTCAAGAAGCTCATCTTCCAGTGCCCGTGGTATGACGGCGACGACTACGCCGGATTCATGGAATTGTCGATGGTGTTGCCCGAGGTGATCCCGCACCGCGTGCGGAAACCGAAAGCCTGACGGCCGGCCGTTACGGCTGGTGTTTCACTGTATCGCCGACGGAGGCGGCTTTCTCGGCCGCCTTCTCGGCGCCTTTGTATTTGGCCAGTTCCACTTCCAGTTCCGTGATCCGCTGGTTCAGTTCCTGGATGGTGTTGAGGTAGTGGCTGTTCAGGTCGCGGATCACCTCGTTCTTGTTGAAGTGCTGGACGGCGGCTTCTTCGTGGAAGATGATCTGGTCGCTG
Organism: uncultured Bacteroidia bacterium; assembly: GCA_902778855.1. Lineage (GTDB taxonomy): Bacteria > Bacteroidota > Bacteroidia > Bacteroidales > UBA932 > Cacconaster. The sequence goes on along the minus strand of CACYZM010000005.1, from coordinate 56,211 downwards.
TGCAGGCCGTAACTCTGGGCGTTCTTGAGCAGGATCAGTTTGGCGGTGTAGTCGAGGGCTTCCCCGGCCAGGTAGAGGTCGAGGGTCTGGTGGCGTCCGCTCAGGTTGACCTGGTGGTCGAAGATATAGCACGAGCCGATGGTCTTGTTGTTCTGCACGAAGCGCTCGGCGTTGATGGCGAAGTTGTTGTCGCGGATGGTACCGATGGCCGAGATGATGCTGGGTACGAGCATGATCAGCAGGACGGCGGCGATGATGCGCGGATTGCGGCGTTTGTGGACCTCGTCGATGGCCACGCTTTCGAAGCCCAGGAACTTGGTCACCAGGAAGGAAGCGATGGTGATGAAGAAACTGTTGATCAGGAACAGATAGAACGCGCCGAAGATGTAGTTGACCTTCAGGGTCGCGATGCCGTAACCCACCGTACAGAGCGGCGGCATCAGCGCCGTGGCGATGGCCACGCCGGAGATCACGGTGCCGCGCTCCTTGCGGGCGTGTTCCAGCATACCCGCCGTGCCGCCGAACAGGGCGATCAGCACGTCGTAGATGGTCGGCCGCGTACGGGCCAGCAGTTCCGTGGGATTGCTCAGCCGGAGCGGGGAAATCAGGAAGTAGAGACAGGCCACGACGATGCTGATGACCACCATCACGATGAAATTCTTGGCGGCGTTCTTGAGCAGCTCCGTGTCGTTCGTGCCCAGGGCGAGGCCGGCGCCGAGGATCGGCCCCATCACGGGCGAGATGAGCATCGCGCCGATGATGACGGGAATGGAGTTGACGTTCAGGCCGACCGACGCAATGATGATGGCGCAGGCCAGAATGATGACATTCGGGCCGCGGAAGGCGATATTCTTCGTAATTGCCTTGGCCGCCGAGGCCCGGTCGATGCCGTCTTCCAGATAGACGATCTTGCGTAAGTAGCGGGTAAATCGGTTCATATCAAAGACAAAGATAATGAAAGACCGACAAATTCCAAGAATTCTTACGGTCTGTTCAGACACCAGGCGAACGCGCGGGCCAGCCGGCCTTCGTTGTCGGTGAAATGATTGCCTTCTTCCCAGACCAGCGTGCAGCGGTCGGAGCCCATCTGGCGTTGCAGGAGCGCATATTGTTCCCGGAGGCAGTCGCCGACGCGGGCGATGGCCCGGTTCTTCACGTGCTCTTCCCGTTCGCCGAGGCTCAGATAAATGGCTTCCGCCATCGGCGGCTGCTTTGTAGCGTAAGGAATCCACTCCCGGATCCATACGGAAGGGGAGGCCGCTGCAAGGGCCTTGAACCCGTCCGTCTGCCCGGCCGCCCACAGGGCGAACAGGCCGCCCAGCGAGTATCCGCCGAGGATAATCGGCCGGTCGCCGAAGCGTCGTTTCAATTCGGGAATCAGCGCGTCGAGGATGTAGTGCAGGGTGTCCGGCGCGTGCCGGCCTGCCTCTTCCTCCCGGGAGATGTTTCGGTCGGGCCAGGGCATCAGGTCGATGATCCAGTCTTCGAGTTCGACGGTCGCCAGCACGAACGGCGTCTGCGAGAGGGCAGCAATCTGCGCGGCCTCCGCTTCCAGCGTGGCCGTTTCGTGCCGGGCGGAAGGCTGGATCAGCAGACAGTCCGGATTGTCTGATCCGAACAGCCTGCAGGTCCTGTTCTCTATGGACAATGAAGTCATCATACTCAACAAAGATAATGATTTTGAAATACAAATCCGCTGTCGTATCTTTGGAAACGGAAAACAGGACATTCCGGTATGCTGCACTTGCTGATGTTGTTGGCGGCGGCCCTGCCGCTTCATTTATGGCCTTCCGTGGAACCCCGGACCACCGTGGTGGAAACGGAGCGGCGTGACGGGTATACCTGCCAGTTGATCGAATACAATGCGGTCGGCGCGGAGCGGGTGCAGTCGTATCTGCTGGTGCCCGACGGGGCTTCCGCCGCGAACCCGTGCCCCGCGCTGGTACTCCTGCACGACCATGGGGCCCGTTTCGACATCGGTAAGGAGAAGTTGGTCCGGCCGATGGCCTCGGCGCCCGCGCATATCCGGGCCTCTGCCCGCCAATGGGTGGCGGATGGGTTCGACGGGGTTTTCCTGGCCGACCGGCTGGCTGCCGCGGGCTTTGTGGTCATCGTTCCCGATGCCTTGTACTGGGGCTCCCGCAGCACGGACCTGTGCCGGCAATGGAGCAGGATGCAATTCGGCGAAACGCCGTCGTCTTCCCAGGATATCCGGGCTGTGAAACAGGCCGTCTATGAAGGGCAGCGTGCCGTGTACGACAGTCTGGCCCGAAGCGGAATCGTATGGGCGGAGCAGACGTTGAACGAAGATGCCGCCGCGGCGCGGCTGCTGGCCGCCCTGCCTTATGTCGACCCCGGCCGGGTAGGCTGCTTCGGCTGGTCGATGGGCGCCCATCGCGCGTGGCTGCTGGCCGCCTTCTGCGATGCCGTCAAGTCCGGCGTCGCCCTTTGCTGGATGACGCTCAAGGCCACCCAGGCCCAGCCGCCGACGGCGTCCGATTATTCGATGATGATTCCCTTGCTTCGGGAGCGCTACGACTTTCCCGACATCGCCCGCTGGCTGTGTCCCAAGCCTTTCCTTTTCCTGAACGGGCGGACCGACCGCCTGTTCCCGGCCGAAGCTTCGCAGGAAGCCTTCGACCGGATTCACACGATCTATGAAGCTGCGGGCTGTGAATCCCGTCTCCGCACGGAATTCTTCGACGGCGGCCATCACTGCGGCCTCCGGGAGCAGGAGACGATCCTGAAGTTCTTCCTGGACTTCTAGTGTCTAATGAGCAGCGGGCGGAGGACGGAGGTCCACACCGCGTAGCCCTTGGGGCTGAGGTGGAGGGCGTCGCCGGCGAAGAATTCGTCACGGGCCTGGCCGTTTTCGTCCAGCATCGGCGTGGTGACGTCGACGAAATGGATGCCGCGTTCCTGGGCGGCATACTCCTTCAGCAACTCGTTGGCCACGGCTTTCTTGCCCCAGGTATTGTTTTGCAAGGGCGCATATTTGATGGAGAGCAGATAGAGCTGCGCTTCCGGGAAAACTTCCTGCAGTTTGCCGCAGAAGACGCGGTACAGGTCGCAATACTGCAGCGGCGTGAGGTCGTCGGCATTGCCGCAGAGGTCGTTGTCGCAATAGATAACGACCGCTTTCGGATGGTAGCCGGCCGTCAGCCGGTCGAAATACACGAGCTGGTCGCGGAGCGTGGAACCCCCGTAGCCGCGGCGCACCGTCTTGAGCGGTGCCAGGTCTTCGGCCACGGTATTCCAGAGGACGATGGACGAACTGCCCAGCAGCAGCACGTCACACGCCGCCTCCTCCGGCGTCGGCGTGCCGAGCGCCGCCACTTCCTTGTCGTAGCGGTGGAGCCAGTCGTTCCGAGCCAGATACTTGACGGGGACCGTGGCTGCCAACGACGTGTGGGACCGGCTGTTATCGAGGACGCTGTTGCCCGCACCCGGGCAATAGAGGGTTTCCATCGCATAGACCGCCATCTGCCCGGAATCGTGTCCGACGCCCGGAACTTCACAGTAGGTCCAGCTGAACGGGACCGCCAGGCGCTGCGCCTCCTGGCGCAGGTAAGCGAAGAAAGTTCGCGCCCGGTCCAGCCGGTTGATGCCCTGCGCATCGGCCTCGGGCGTCTTGCGGAGTACGCCGCCGCGGTCCGTATCCAGTGCGCCGACCTGCAGGATCATCTTCTTGCCCAGGAACCGGGCGATCACTTCGTCGGAGGCCCGGTCCGTATCCTTGAGTCCGTAGGGATACGGCTGGGACGGGTCCGGGAAGGTAAACCAGCCCGGCGCCCCGACGACAGCGCGGTCCACATACGGGGAGTCGTGGAACAGGAGGAACCGGTGGATGAACTGGCCGCCCGCCGAGTGGCCGATCATGTCATACCGCGCTGCCTGGATGGCGGAATGCGCTTTGATGAATTCGAAAATCCGGTCGGGCAGCTGCACCGTCCGGTCGGCCGGTTTCTTGAGGTGCCCGTCTTTGTCGCGGATGCCCACTTCCTGATACTCCCGCACCGGATAGGTGTCCGACGGAAACTCCAGGGAGAATGCGATGACATTCACCTGGTCGAGTTTCTCCCGGACCGCATCCAGCAGCGGTTTCGCATCCCGGCCTGCCCCGGGAATGAGCATCAGGACCTGCGCCGTGGCCGGATCGGCCGTCTCCGGGAAGTGGTAATAGATATTGACCGGCCTGTCGGCGAAAGGCTTGTAAGCGTTAAACGCGACGACACCGCTTCCCGGCTGGAAAAGCGGAGCCGCCAGGCCCTGCACGGCCATCAGGAGGCAGCAGGAGAGCAGGAGGAAGAATCGGTTCATCTTCGGATTAGTTTATGTGAGGAAAAAGGCTGACGTGTTTGATTTTCTGGCGGTTGTACGTATAACTGACGTCGACGGTCCCGTTTTCCCGCTGGATGATGGCCGGGTAGCTGAATTCGCCTTCCGGCTGGTCTTCCAGCGTGAACAGCGATTTCCATTCGATGCCGTCGTAGGACCCCAGTACGTCCAGTTTGTTGCGCCCCTGCCGGATCGGATTGCAGACCAGCAGCCGCAGGCCGTCTTTCAGCACCAGCCCGTCGATGCCGGAGTTGTTGTTCTGCAGGTTGGTCTCCTGCAGGGGTGTCCAGGTTTGGCCGAAGTCGTCGGACGAAGCCTTCGCCAGGACGCCTTCCTGGGTGCGGCAGAGCATTTCCAGCCGGCCTTTGTAGAAGAACAGGGCGGGCTGGATGGCATTGAAGCCGTTGTTGTCGATGGCGAGGGTCTCCCATCCGGTCAGATCCCCTTTCGACCGCTCGATGAAAACCCGCCAGCAGTCCGGCGTGTATTCGACGCTGGTAGGGTAGAGAACCGTCCCGTCCGGCAGGCCCAGCGGCTTGTTCTTGATGGGCCCCAGGATTCCTTCCGGCAGTGCGGTTTTCGGCCCCCAGGTCTTTCCTTCGTCGGTCGACAGTTTGTACTCGCCCCACCATTCCCGCGGGCTCGGACCGACTTTATAGTAGAGCGCAATCTCCCCGCCGGGCAGCCGGAAAAGGACAGGATTCCAGCAAGGAAACCGCAGGGAATCCGACACGACGCCGTCGGCCGCGAGGCTCGGGGCCGACCAATGGCTGCCGTCATAGGCGGCGCAATAGATGCTCACATCCGGATGACTCTCGTAGCTCCCGCCGAACCAGGCGGCCAGCAGCCCATCCTCCGTCTCCACCAAAGTCGAGGCGTGGCACGACGGGAAAGCGGCCGAATCATAGACGAACTCCGAAGAAAGGACTTCCAGCGAAACGCTGTCCAGCGACTGCCTGCCCGTACACGCGGACAAACCCAGCAGCAGTATCAGAATAAAGAGAGAAAACCGGTTCATTTCACTGCGAATTTACGAAAAACCCCAGAATCGGCCAAGAACCGCAGATCTCGATATTGCCCTGGATGATAAGTCTTTGATTTACAGCATATTATCCAAAGTCGCCCTCCCTCTGCCGGGCGGGGTGACTTATCGCAACTTATTGATTGTCAGTCGAGTATCCTCCAGCGGCCCGAACCTGATGGCTTGAGACTTCTGCCGCGACAGGATCGCAACGGCCGCATCAGTCATCCTCCGACCAACAAGGGTGACTATCGCCAAAACAACAAAGGTTGGCTAATAGACCTTGAGTTCTAAGGTGGCTCTTGAATCGCATCTACAATTATTGAGTATATTTGTAAAGATGAATCCACAATCCTTCTATTATGTTACGTCCTCATATACTCCTCCCCATATTCCTTACACTGGCCACCCTTATTCTCGCCTCCTGTGCCGGCCGCCAGACCGCTGCGACCCTCAATGATATAGAGACCTACATTCAGGCTCGTCCTGACAGTGCCCTCGCCACTATCCGCGCCATAGATACTACCATGCTGACTACCCGCAGCCTTCGCGCACACTATGCCTTGCTGCATGCGATGGCGCTCGACAAGAACTGGATCGACACGACCGATGTGAACGTTGTGATGCCGGCGGTGGATTATTATGCCAAGCACGGAACGGCTGACCAGAAGATGAAGGCGTACTACTATCTGGGGCGTATTTATGTGAATGGGCATAATCAAAATTCAGCAATCATCTCTTATACTCAAGCCGAGGATGCATCAATTGATTCGTATGACGATTGTTTTAAAGGCCTTTTATCTATGGCAATGGCTGATATTTACAAAAGTGCCCATTTCGCAGACAAAGAACGAGAATATATAGAAAAAGGGATGGAATTCTTTCATGCGGCGAATGATTCTGCTCATTATAATCTTTCATACGGACGACTCGCTATGTCCTACCAAGAAAAAAAAGAATGGGCAATTGCTGATTCATTATTTCGAAAAGGGATTGAATTGTCTACAAGGGATACAGCCGCAATGAGGATGTTTCTTGTACATTATGCCACAATGATGGTCCTTCAACCTGATCCTAAACCGCATGAGGCCATAGATCTGCTAAATCGAGCTCGATTGGAGTATAAGTTAAACTTTCCACTCAAGGTGTATGGTATATACGCATATGCTTCTGTACTTGTTGGGGATGATAAAACTTGTGATGCTATACAGGCTTTTTTGGATAATCAGCCGGATATACGTCGTAAAGAGACACGTTACTATGATTTTTTGATTTCTAAATATAGAGGAGAGTACTCGCGCACTATCGATTTGTTGACAGATATCTACAGTGAACAAGATAAGAATGTGGACAGAATGCTCAACAACTCGATTACGACCATTCTTCAGGATTATTATCAGAATCAGGCTATTGAATCAAAGCGTCAAACGCAAGTTCAGCGCTTGTCTTTTGTTGTGCTCATATTGGGCCTGATTCTATTATTTGGCGCAATCATCATCACTTCTATCCGGAGAAGTGAGAAAGAACGCATAGCTGCAGATAATCTGATCAGAATTGCCGAAGAAACAAATGCTTTGTTGCTCCAATCCAAGTCTGCGTTGGAGGCACAGGTTGAAGAGATGGAGTCCGCCGGGCGTAAAGCTTCCGTGGAGTATCAGTCCAAGATCTCTTCCCTGCAGCAGTCTTATATCCAGTTATTCAAGGGACAGTTCGATACGGTTAGCTCACTATGTAAAACCTATCTGAAGTTTCGAGAGAAGTCAGAAGATGCCAGAAAGACTGCAGTATATGGAAAAGTCAAGGACATTATTTATTTCATCGGGAGAGAGAAAAAGCAGCATGCTCTTTTTGAGGAGCAGATCAACCGTGACCTCAACAACGTCGTAGCTCGTTTGAAAGCCGATTTGGGCAAGGTTAGTGATGAAGACTCACGCTTTATCTGTTATACGATTGCCGGCTTTGATCCAAACATTGTTGCAACACTGCTCAACTTGTCTCTCTCGAATGTTTACACCAAGCGCTCGCGCTTAAGAGAACGCATCCGTCAGCTTAATTCTCCCTATAAAGACGAGTATCTGCGGGTACTGTAGTTGCATTTATCAGATATTCAGCGAATTGTAAAGAATCTTACAGTTTTGGAAGCCTCTCTTTATGCTATAGGGGGGGGTGTATTATTGATTTTCAGCAGGTTATAAGGCTGCGGTCTTGATTGAAAACAATGTGTAAGAAAAACTTTTCTTACACTTGAAAGCTGTCCTCGTAACGTGTTTAATATCACGCATTTACGATTTTGCTTTTTACCCAAACTGTAAGACCGGATTTTGCGTCTTACGTAATTCGCTTTGGTTCTTCTCATAATTTTGCAGTGAACAAAAAACGCAACAATTATGAGAAAAATTATCGTATTCTGTGCCACTTTATTTGTGGCCCTTTCCAACAGTTTTGCCATTTCAGGGTTTACCAAAGGAGATGAGATACCGACCCCGTATGACATTTCTTATCACGCTCAGAATAATAGAGTTAGTTATGTCCAATAATGTAACTATCCTTTTGCCTTTGTCAGAAGGATAGCTTATCTATAATATTTTTTGTTATGAAATGCAGATATTCTCCGGTAATAATAGCTTTTATTGTTTGTATAGCCATCCCTTGTACCGCATCATCAAGAGGGCACTTTCAAGGAAATGTAAAAGGTAGTGCACTCCCAGGCATATACTGGGATCCTCACTATACGGCTGACTTTTCTCTGGGTTGGCGTTTCAACGAGAAACGCTTTCTCGGACTTGGAACGGGATGCCACTGGCTAAAAAGAACAAGCAGTGACGGCCCGGATTATTCAAACGGGTTCGTACCGGCAATCCCCCTTTTTGCCGACTATATTCGGTATTACCCGTTTGCCAAACACCAACGAACCTCTTTTTATTTGGGTATGGAAGCTGGGGGTGCCTATTATATAAAGAAATTGCCATTAACTACGGATACACAGCGTTTGTTCCCTTATCTGAATGGGAAACTCGGCTTTGACTTCGGAATTCACAACAATCTTGGCGTCAATGTGGGGCTCAACCTTATTTGGGGATGTCAACAAGGATTCTCCCTTACTGGCGGTGGTGGTCACGGTATTGCAATGACAGTTGGATTCAGATTCTAACGCAATGAAATTCCCCTCCCTGACTCAACTCGACGCAATGGACTGCGGTCCTACCTGTCTCCGAATGGTGGCCAAGTTCTACGGGCGCAGCTATTCACTGCAGTCCCTGCGCGAGCGGTGCCATATCACCAGGGAGGGGGTTTCCTTGTTGGGCATCAGTGATGCGGCCGAATTCATCGGCTTTCGGACCACCGGGGTAAAGATCACCTGGGAGCAATTGCGCGATGAGATGCCGATGCCTTGTGGAGAATCCGCACTAAATTGACCCCCTCAATCCGCACCTAATTACCCCCTTTATCTTTTTCTTTCATCATGATTTGAAATGCAGGCTGTAGGGATGAAAAACCGCACTAGCCTGCATTCTATTTAGGATTTCTCTTTTAAGACCAGGGGGTCACTTTGCAGCGGAATTTCCATTTTGCTTTGAATACCATTAAAACCGGGAATCCGAATACTCCTGACTCCTATCGATGTGAAGTTGAAAAGGTTTATTGGGAATTTATCATTACCCTATATATACGACTTCATCCACTTGTAAATAAAAGCACTATTAAAGAATGAAACCACAACACCCAATTGCCGTTTTGCTTATAATCTTTGCGGTTTGTTTTTCTACTTCCGCTCAAGATCGTGACACCACATTCGCACAGGACAGCCTGACCGCTGCCCGTGTGCTGGCTTACCGCGAACAGATCAAACCCGTCCCAGGAGGCTATGCTGTCCGGGTGGCAGACTTGCCGATATCGAAAGATGCTAAGGCTCTCGATGTGCTCAAATATCTGCCCTCGCTCAATGTGAACAACCATTCTGTCAAGATGGACGGACGCCGCAGTATCAAGGTTTACATCGATGGCCGTCCCGTGCGGATGTCTGGCCAGGCGCTGGCCGACTATCTGTCAGCACTTCCAGCTGGGGAGATTGACCGCATCGAGGTGCAGACCCTCCCGACAGCTGAGCACAGTGCCTCCGGCAACGTGGGTGTCATCCGCCTCACGCGCCAAAAGGATCCGACGGTGGGGTTCCGGGGCAATCTCTCCGGCAGCCTGGGCCTGAACAGCTACCTGTCGGAGATGGGTTCCGCATTCCTGGAGTACAACGGAAGGAAGAGCTTTATCAGCGGCAACTTCTCGGCCGATAACCTCAAGAATCTCCGCCACACGCGCTACTCGGCCGACTACCCTACAGGTAAGATGGATGTGAACAATCCGATGAAATGGCACACCCAGTCCCTGTCCGGAAGTCTTTCCGTAGGCTGGCTCATCACGGATCGAGACCTGCTGATCGCGGACATCCGGATTCCCGCCAGTCGTTCACGCGTCGCCGACTTGGAGAACACAACCCGCTGGACACCCGCTGAAGGCGCATCGGGGCCAGCTTCTACACTCTACGCCGGAGGTGCCACGACTTCGCAGATGATCACGCAGGACTACAGCCTCTACTATCGCCATCAATTTCCTTCCAAGGCAACCTGGTCTGCATCAGCCGCATGGCTAACCCGCGACGTGGACCGCGACCGTTCCTTCCGCTCCCATACTGAAACCGGTGGCATCATCCAGCCGGAAGCAGATTACAAATCCACCGGCACTTTCCGGCACGATGTCTTAACGGCCAAGACCGACGTGGTGATTCCCAAAGGCCGCTGGCGCATTACAACGGGAGCCAAGTTCTCATCGGTCCGTTCTGTCGCTGAGAACAGCTTTTCGGCCGATATTGTCCCTTCCGGCCATTTCGACTACGCCGAGCAGGTTGCTGCCCTTTACGCCTCCGCCGACGCCTCGCTGGGCAAATGGATGCTCTATGGTGGACTTCGCGGCGAATTCACCTGGACGCAGGCAACCGTCAATAACCATTACGGTGACCTATTCCCGACAATCAGTGTCACGCGTCGGTTCAGGAAGGCGTGGTCAGCCACACTGCAGCACTCCAGTCGTATCAGTCGCCCCTCCTTTAGCGCCCTGAATCCTTTCCGCTGGTACCTTACGCCCTACAGCTACTCGCTGGGCGACCCGTACCTGGAGCCTTCCCGTCTTTATATCACGGAAATCTCGCTGATGGAAGGCCGCAGCTTCAAGACCGACATCAGTTGGGCGCACCAGAAAGGGCAGGTGGGCAGCCTGGTCCTGCTCAATGCCGAACAGCCCTTCCTGCAGGTCGAGCAGTACGGCAACTTCCTGGACGTCGACCGCCTGGCCTGGAGCATCTACTGCCTCTTCCAGGGCGGAGAACGCTACGTGGCCATCGCCCGCGGAAACTTGGACTATGAATGGGACCGCTCCATCCGTCCGGAATTTCCCTCGACCCACGGCTTCGGCGCATTCCTGCGCCTGACACAGAATGTACAGTTGGGCAAGTCGTTCTCTATCACCTGCGATATCAGCGACAACCTGCCCGGCTTCTACAACTACCGCCGCCGCAACAACTCCTTCCAGATGGAACTGTCGGCCGAATACTACCACAGTCGATCCGGCCTGCGGGTCACGCTCGAAGCCACCGACATCTTCAGAACCGCCGACTCGCCCTACACCTACACGAGCGACGGCGTCACACTCCACTACAACAACTATCTCGACACCCGCTCCCTGCTCCTGACCGTCTCCTGGCGCTTCGGAAACTGGAAAAAACGCACACCGCAAGCCTCAAGGTCCAACCAGGAAGAGAACGGACGCTTGTAAATGACCACAGAAAACAACAAATATGAGTATTAAAGATGATTCCACTTGGTATGGTCGTCACTCTCTGCTCTTTAGTGTGGGCGCCGAACTCAACGACCAAAATGAATGTAAAGAAGGAGAAATCATTACAGCAAACTTTAGGGGGATTACACTACGGTTCCCATATACTGAAGATGGGACGGAGCGCTGCTTTTACGCATTGTTGAAAGCAGAAGATTTACGACGGTATCCCATTCGACGTTTTGTCTATAAACTGTTTCATCGTGCTCCCAAACAGAACGCTTTTGACATGGACAATTCCGAAGAATGGGAAAAAGCCGTCCGGGCAGCACTCGACAGAATGCCACCTGTAAAGTAAGGTTAGTAGCTCATAGGATGTGCGAGACGGATTGATGCAGGCGTAACCTCCGGCCTGATGTTCCACGCAGGCTACGACAGCGCTTCGCCGTTGATCGCGAGCGCTACGCGCTCGACCGCACGGTGGTCGTCTAGTTGTCCGTGGTGCTGGTAATGACTGATACAATTATCGATTTGCGACTGTCCATCGCGGTTGTGAGATCCCAATTGGATGCGCAAGTTTACCGGACCGCTTGCGGTTGGCAAACTTGCGCATCTGTTATGCCGCTAAAACATGAGGGAAGAAAGATTAAGGACTAGTCGTCTTTGCCCCGATTTATTAGAGCATCGTACAATTTCTGACGCCAGAAACTTTTCGATTTGATATCATCTCCGAAGAGTTCCTCGACACTCCTCAATAACTCAAACAAATCGAAAATGGAATTAACCTCAATGCTTGCCAACTTTTGTACAACGGCCGCTTTGTATCCAATGAACTCTTCTTTTCGTGAGAGTTGAATTCTTTGCTGGATGAAGTCCTTGACTTGTTTCGGATTCTTTATGGACTTGATTGCGATGGCATTTTTCGAGATAAGAGTGATGTACTTGTCAATCAGCGCAGGAAGGTCGGAGATCCTCTCAATGGCAGTTTCGACGTTCATACCATGAGAATATGTCAACATGTCTTCCGAATAGGTACCGTGCTCTTTTTGATATGAAGTAGGCTTGAGGATAATATCACTCTCTTTATCGTCCTTTTTATAGACAACTCGAAACTCTGCGTTTAGTGTGACAGATGATTGGCGGATCTCGTCATTCGCCAGTGCGAGATTGAGCGTCAAGTACATGTCGTCCTCCAATAGTATTTTTCGATTGAATTGGATGGACATCATAATATGGGAGTCATCAATTTCGTAGCTCTCTATAAATGCTTGTTCTTGATGGTCTTTGACATATTTGTCTACAGCAAGGAGGGCGACTAGGGCAGAGAAGTTTACGCCATATTTTTTGTACCCACTTTCAGAGGCTACTGCCCTGATGTAATACTTGTCTTCTGCAATATGATAAATGAGTCTGGCCATGCATTTCTTTTCCCTGTTCGCATGGACACGAATCTTCTCCCATATAAGTTGAGCAAACCCGTCCATATTGTTCGTATGCAAGAAACTGGCGAATTTGCTAAACTGATAGTACTCCATTATATCCGTTCGAGCGGAATATTGCGATTCAACAATTATGTGATCAGCTTTGATCGCTTTAATTAGCTCAGGATCAGTGATACCGTATAAATGGAAAAGTACGTGGTCATTATCCAAAACTCTTTCAAGATAGATGTCTTTTAAGTTTATGATGACATCGATTTTCTTTGTTTGTTGATCGAGTTTTGAGATGTCTTCCAATAGATGCCTGACATTACCGATTTGAAGCGGTATTTTCATAGTTTTTTCATCAGTCATTATCGAAAAACAGTCGAGAACTTTGTCCACAAACTCATTGTCGTGAGAAAGAATGGAGACAGTTTGTTTCAGGGAGGCTAAAGAATGTGGCTCTTCCTGAGAAAAATGATATCGGATAGATTTGATAATACTCATAGTGGTCTGGTTTTATTTATCAAATTGTGCCAGGATTGATGTAGTTAAGTATGAGGGTTTTAATCGAGGGCGATTATAAAACCGCCCTCGATTAGGAGATTTATCCTCTGGGGGGATAAGGGTCATTCCCGTAACTATCCTTGTCACGGATTTGACCATTAGCTCTATGAATCACAACTTCACTTTTCTCCTTAATCGCGATTGCTCGCGCAGCAGATTGAGCTTGACGCTGTGTTTCATACATTCTGGTAACTCTACTGTTACCCTCTCCTCTAACGGCCCACTTGCCGTTATGAGGAACAACATGTTGGTTTTTACCCATAACGATTAGTGCTTGTGAATCTCCGGGCAACAGAACGCACAGCCATCTGCAGTAGGATACCGCAAACGAGCAGCAGCCAACGCTTCTCGGCTGGACGAAAAATAGCCCAGATAGATTCGGTTAGTAATTGAGGGCATCCAATAGCAGCCCTCGCAATGAACCTCATGGTCCCCGTTCGCTTGAGGAACGGCATTAACATAATACTTTTTATACATATAAAAAGAATTAAAAGTTACGCCGACTGCTTGGAAATTAGGCGGAAAATGCCTATTTTTGAAAAGAAATTAAAGGTGTCCAAGCTTATAATTTCTTTTCATATGCAGGGGGATGGCAGTCAGCAATGCATCCTCCTGTTTTTATTTTTCTTCCTTCTTTGACTTTGGGAGCTCTCTCTTTGTCATTCTATAAACGTCTCCTTCTTCGTTTTGGGATTTAATCATGTCGTAAATAATGGTTTTGTTTGTATAATCCACACCGAGTGAATCGAACATTAGCTTTGCGTTAATGTAGTAATATGCGCCTGATTTGCATACCTTGAAGGAGTCTTTGTTATCTTCAGTTTCGTTAATTAGGTATAAAACAGATGGGTCTTCGGTGTCTTGTGCAAATTGCACAAAGTGCTCCTCGTTTTTAAATAACCCAAGTTCTTTTGCTGTGACTTCTGAAAAGCCGAGCTTTCCGGAAGTGTGAACCGTTGCCTTCAATTTGCTTACAAATCTACTAGCACTTAAGATCCTGTATCCCATAGGAGTGTGTTATTTTTTTGCAAATATAGAACATTTATGCGCTGGTTGCAAATATTTTTCTTTCTCTTAATTTGTGTTTTCTATATCGTCTCTCTTTGTTTTGTTATTCTCTTGACGAGCACATATACATCCGTTCCTAACCCTTTTGGATATGAAGATTCGTTATCCGCTATTTCTTCGGCATGTGCTATTGCATCATACACACGAGGAAGAAACACCTCCGGATTGGGACGTTTATTATAACCTCTACCATCGCCGATTAGGTCGGCCAGTACCACATCTATAAAGTTCTTTTTATAACTGACCGGAGCATTTTCAAATATCTTCTGTTGCACCTCTTCGGTGAAATCGGATAGTTTAGACAAATGCAGTATGAGCCATATTTCGAAACATGGATTACTCAATGCCATATAAAAGTTATTCTCTTTACGGCATTCTTCCACAACTGTGTCCAGGTCTATTTTGTGGATTTGTTCCCAATCATCTCTATCGATAATCAGCCAAAACTCATCTGTCGGACGAAAATTGTACTCTCGTTTCGTTTTTGACAGTAAAGCCTTTACATCGACAGGGCTATTACCATCTCGCCGCCCTCGTCGAAGCGGGATTGTCTCTATTAATCCTGAGTCATTGAAGTATTCCGAGGCTCGAAGATCCTCAAAATACTTTCTTTCAGTAACGGTACCCTCAAAGGCAAGAATATAGAATTTCTCCGCACTTTCAAAACCACCTCGGCGAATCAAAGGGATAAACTCTCTAGGCATTATCGGCAGGATTTAATGATAGTTCATACCTATTCCCAATACGAGGGATAGCTTTGAAACGCCCAAGCAAATAATCTCTACGAATTTCTTTATCGAAACGCACATTATAGTCTTCGAGTGAGTATATACGACTTGCGCCTCTATCATCTTTTACCACAAACCATATTTCATCCTTACGAAATAGTTTCTGCGTAAGTAGAGAAGATTCATGTGTAGTCGCTATCAATTGGCTATTCCTTTCAGCTGCAAAATCCAAAAACAAATCAAAAATATCATAGGTTAAATTGGGATGGAGACTCCGCTCCATTTCATCAATGATGAAAACATTGTCACCTTTAAGTAAGTCTATGATAAGCGGTATAAAGTCAATAATGCGATTAGTCCCGTCTGATTCATCACCAGTATCAAAAACCTCAATATCTCCTTGCTGGGTTTTGTGCTCTGTCATAAACTTTTCGACCTTAATGTCATTCCTGTGCCTGTTTCTAGATATTATATATGTATCTCTTAGACCAAGTTTATCTACAGTAAGAATTGTTCTTACTCCTTCAGATTTAAGATTAAGTAAATTCTCCTTGATGTCTTCGATCGCTGCCAAGGGAATACTCATTTTTTCTTGTTCTATCTCGGTTAATCTGACGCCACTAATACCAGTTCCGAAGTACTTAAGCAACTCCTCATAAATGGCATGAAGTTTCTCATTATCAGTTATCTCTGATTGAATGCCCTCTTTGTATCTAGTGCTAGGGAAGATTACTTTCAATTGATTGAAAAACCAATTGTAGACATTCATAGCATCTTGAATGTCAGATACGTTATCTTGTACTTTACGAGTTCGCAGTTCTGTGAGGAAAAGTTGATTATCGGGAGTCCCTTTTGCTACAAAGCGAATAAATTGCTGATCCTCCTCCTTTTCATTTTTTTTCAGCATCGGAGTTAAATTAAAGATAGGATCACTCTTCATGCTACGCTCGAAAATCATTTTTTGAGAGCGACGTGAAATTTCGTACAGCCATTCTTCTACAATGAATTGATTGTTAAACACAAAACCATATGCATAGTTCTTCCCTGCTGCCTGAATCTCAAACTCCATACGTGAGTCCTTCTCGGCAGAATCTGTATCAAGCCGATACTTTTTATAATCGAGTATTTGACCATCTTTTTGTCCTCTAACAACCATTCTTCGGCCAAAATCAATCGCCTTTATCAAGTTAGATTTTCCAGAAGCATTGGCACCCAGAATAATACTCGCTTTCAAAGCAGAGATATCATTAATCGGTGTTGATCGATGGTCTTTTTTCAAGGATCCTTTTCCGGGAATCATTGAGAATACAGCACGCCCATTAAATGATAAAAAGTTTTCAACGGTGTATCGTAGTAACATGGCTAAATAGATATTTTGCATCAAGATGTGAATTATTCACATCTTTTTGCAAAGATAAGGATTAAAATGAAACAAACAAACAAAATGTTTCAAGAAATAGAGATAAAACCGCAGGATCCTCGCGACGACACAGTTAGGCCCCAGTTAGTGCCCAATAGTAGTTGCCCCAGTCGTTGATGTCCCGTTCTGCCGATTACCGGATTACCGGGTCATCCGGATGCCGGCGAGGAACGTCCGGCCGCGGAGGGTGGTGACGGAGGTGATGGTGTGGTAGGTGGAGATGCTTTCCCGGCTGTATTCGGTTGCGTTCAGCAGATTGCGGCACTCGACGAAGAGCGTGGCGTTTTTCAGCGCCCAGCTGGCGGAGACTTTGATCAGCGGCGTGTTGGAGACCGTCACGCCGGGGATCTCATACCAGAGCCAATGGGTCGTAGCGTCCAGCGACAGCGCCTTGACAGGCTTCAGGCGCAGCGAGCCTTCGACTTGCGTCATCCGCGTCCGTCGCTGAGAGTCCCCGTTCACGTAGTTGATGTCGAATCGGCTGGAAACAACGGTCGAGAACCACCACACGGGATTGCTCGTGAAATCCAGTTGCGTGTGCAACTGGGAACTCCGGTAATCAAGCGGCACGCCCTGTAGATATTCCTGCATACGGTTGTCCATCCAACTGCCCTGAAACTCCACTACGAAGGCTTTAAGGCCGAAGTACTTTTTCAGGGAGCCGCTGACACTCCAGCCCGAGGTGGTCGTCGCCAAAGGCAGATAATACTGGTAGGAGAGCGTTTCCGTCCAGATGCTGGCGGAAGACCGGTTGCCGCCGCCTGCCGAGTAAGAGCCCGACAGGGTGGCGAAAAACATCGTCGGCATATCACTCCAGCGAAGGGTGGCCTGGGTGTTCCAGCGTGCGCTGCGCCGCAGACTGTCTGCCTTGGACAGTGACCGCCAGGAGGTCATCACCGCCGCGTCCAATAAGGACTCCGTGTCTGAGCGAGTCAGCGCATAGGAAGTCGATGCCGACAACTCGGTTTGCTGCGAGAGCTTCCAACGAAGCGCAAAGGAGGGGTTGACCGTGGGATATAGCACATTGTCCCTACCTTGCAGGATCAGATAATGCAAGGTGGCGGGCAGGGTCAGGGTAAGATCGGCCTTTCCGATCGTCATTTGATCGGAAATACGCGCTGAGGGCCGCAAGGCCAGTGCAGAAAGAGATCCTTCCGTCTTGACGCCGGCGAGCGGTTCCGGCAGCGGCAGGTTCCTGGCCTTGGCTTCCCGTCCGGTATATGCCAAGGCCGCTGTTCCTGTCAGGCTGATGCGATGGCTTCCCCGGCTCCAGTTCTGCGCGGTGCGGACATCGGCCGAAAAGTCGTGGAAGAGCAAATGCTGGCCGTATTCCCGCCCCTCCGTCGTATAAACCGCTTCGTGCTGCCCGCTGCGGTACTGGCTGTCGCTGTTGATTTCGAGGGCCCGCCGCTCCGACGGCCTGCGCACTACCTTAAGGTTGTTTTCCAGTTTGAGCGTCGGCAGATCAAAATGCTCTGTATAAGGATGGCTGTTGCCGAGCATCTGGGCGTTGTTGGCCCGCAACTGCCCCGCGACGGTCAGTTCGTCGCTGACATAGTGCTGCGGCGCGTTGTCTTCGTAGGCGAGGGTGCCGGAGAAGTAGCCGCGCCGGTCGTCCATCTGGCGCACTTCCCGGATGGCGAGCGAGGATCCGTCTGCAAAACGAATTTCGTCCAGGCTTTCGGATGCCTCGTTGTACCGCTCGCCTGCCACTTGGGTCACGAGCCTGAATTGCCGCGTCTCGCCCAGTTTCACCAGGTGGTTGAAAGTGCCCAGCCCGGAAAGATTGTCGTACCAGTATTCCTTGGGTAACGGCAGGTAGTTGCGGCCGGGATTCAACCGGGAGCGCATGTCAGCGTCCACTTCACCCGGCGTAATGAGATAGGCCCCGGGGCCGCGGCCCAGGATGGACTGGCGCTGCAACTCCTGGAGAATGTCGCCGCCGTCGTTGTTTCCTTTCACAAGGAACAGGCTCTGGCGCTTCTTGCCAAAATGGGTCAGCATGGCCCGCGCCTCGAAAAGCGGGAAGGGGGGCAAGCCGATCGCAGCATCCCCCGAAAACATCCAGGTGCTTCGGACACTCTCCTTCAGGATGATGTTGATGGCACTCCGGTCACTCGGCGAAAGGTCCTGCAAGGCCTGGATGGGCTGGTGGTTCTGATAGACTTCCACCCGGGCGATGGCATCGGCCGACAGATTCTTGGTCACGGTGCCGTATTGCGCCCCCATCAGATCGAGCCCTTCCACATATAGCTTTCCTATGTATTTGCCGTTGTGTTGGATGCCGCCGGAGGCGGTG
This sequence comes from uncultured Bacteroidia bacterium, assembly GCA_902778855.1. Taxonomy (GTDB): domain Bacteria; phylum Bacteroidota; class Bacteroidia; order Bacteroidales; family UBA932; genus Cacconaster. The sequence goes on along the minus strand of CACYZM010000005.1, from coordinate 37,526 downwards.
ACCGTAATACCCGGAAGTTTTTCCAGCAGCTCGCCCATCGAGCGTTCCGTGCCGTCCTTGAATGCCCCGGCCGTATAGGCCAGCGTGTCGCCGCGTTCCTCTACGACACTTGCCGTCACTTGCGCCGCCCGCAGTTCGGCTCGTTTTTCCGTGAGCTCCACTACGATTCCATCCGTTTTTCCGGCCGTCAACGAAAGCGTTTCCGTAGCGAAACCCATCATCGACACCCGCAGTTGATGGAGCGTTACGCCCTCAGGTACTTTCAGGCTGAAATATCCCTCGCCGTCGCTGTAGCCGTAGGACTTCTGCTGCTGGCCGGACAAGCCCAGGACAAAGGCGCCTACGACGGGTTCCTTCGTCTGCTTGTCGCGCACGACGCCCGTCACGGTGGTCTGGGCGAAGGCGGCAAACCAGCAGCCGACAAGCAGGGCCGGCAACAGGCAGATAAAACGTTTCAACACGATTAGAAACGTTTTAAACGGTTATTTACGGCTTTTCCAATATTCTGTCGGAATCATCGGAATATAGGGCGGCGCCTCGAGCGGAACCATATTGCCCGTCTTGTCTTTTGTCATTAGTTTCGCGCCCGGATTCGACATATGGACGGCAAAGGAAATGTCGCTGCGCATCTTCGTATAGACGGATTCCGCCTCCGCGAGTTCGTATTCAAAGACGTTATGCGACCGGTTCGTGTAGCTTCTCAGCCAATGCGTGAGAAATACAGCCCGATGGTTGTCGTTCAGCGGCTCAACGCCGGTCAGCTTGAAAAGGATATAATGGTCAGCATCCTGGGCTTCGACAATCAGCCCCGGCAGGCCCCAGAGCAGCCAGGGGCCTGCCTGTGAAGGAACTTCTTCCGTAAACCAGGCCGTCCAGTCCCGCCCGAGATAGTGTGCCGTCGCTTTCCGGCAGACATAGCCGGCGATTCCTTTCTCTTCGTCTGTCAGTTTCCAGGCGGGCATCTCCAGCACGCCGTTTCCGATGATGGTCTGAAAAAAAACGTAATACTGCGTAAAAGCTCCTGCCGGATAATCCAGGGCTGTCATCCAGTTGAAGGCCTTTCTCGCGCGGGAAAGTTTCTCCGCGGCTTCGTTTTGCAGCATCTTTCCGTTCTCGTCGAAAGAGAGCGAGAACAAAGAATCGTACACGAATTCTCGCTCGTTATAGAATAGTGAACGCCCCTCGCAGATGTCCAGAAGCATATCAGGATAGGTTTTATATCCTTTATCCGGATCGTCTTTTTTCTGGTGCGTGTAGGTGCAGCGGATGTTTTGTGCTCCTGCCGGTGTCGTCCACAAAGGGAACGGCACCAGCAGTGCCAGCGTAAGAATCAGGCAGAAAGGAAGATTATTGCTTTTCATAGTGCGTGGGGTTGATGTCAAAAGAACAAGTATAGATGATGGGAACCTTCTTTCCGTCGCGTTCCATCGGAATCCACTGCGGCGAAGCCTGCATGGCCCGCAGGATTTCAGTTTCCAGTCTTGGATGTGTCTTTCCCATCAGTTTTGGGTTTTGCAGATATCCGTTCTCGTCAACTTTGAAACTCAGGATGATTCGTCCTTCCAGACCCTTGTCGCGACACTCTTTCGGATACCGGACTTCCTGATAGAGCCATTGGGTGAATTCTACTCCGTTATGAATCAGCAGGGGACGTGTGCGCTCGGCCAGCAACAGCGTTGTACCGCCCAGCAAAGGCAGGACCAGCAGGAGCAGGGCACGCTGCCAGACTGGGGTTGCAGGCCTGCGCATCTGCCGGATGCGCAGTTTCAGCTGCGCGTGGTTGAAGCCATTGGCCTGCTGGAACTGCGACTCGCCGATGGCTTTGCGGATCAGCAGCTTCTGATACTGTATGCCATCGATGCCCTGCTGCAGCACGGCATGATCGGCTTCGTATTCGTGCAGCAGCTTGAGTTCTCCCTGGCAGATCCAGACCAGCGGATTGAACCATTGAAAGATACTGAGGAAGCTGAAAAATAGCAGGTCCCAGGAATGTCCGCAGCGGACGTGCGCCAATTCGTGCGTCAGAATGGCCGGCAGGTTTTCATAATCGCTGCGGCTCATCAGGATGTTGTGCATCCAACTGAACGATGGGACATCGCCGTCCAGCAGATAAAGCCGACAACCTTCGTGCAGCTCGTACGGAGTCCGGCGAAGCAGCCGGAACATCCGCAGATAAGACCTCGCTTCTACGGCCAGTACTGAAGCGGCTCCGGCGACATAGAGCAAAAGCACGACCCTTGTTCCGGATGCTTCCTGTACGCCAGTACTGACAATCGCCTCGCCATTGCCGGTCCCGGCCGATGCCGACAGCCGGTCGGCCAGCGCGGAAAAGAGTGTCGGCCCGTTTATCTCGATATGTAGAAGCGGAAGCAGCAGGCAGACGACCGTGCCGCCCAGCAAGGCGAACCGGTTGAACCGGAACGCGCTGCTGCGACGCAACACCAACAGGAAGAAGGCGTAGAAGACAAGCAAGTAAAGTGCGCTCCGCAGCAGGTATGTTAGGAATCCTGCCATTATCCTTCCCTTTCGATTTCGGCAATCAATGCTTTGAGTTCCGCCAGGTCCATCTTTTCTTCCTTCACGAAGCGGGAGACCATCCGGGCATAGGAACTGTCATAAAACTTCTGGACCAGCAGGTCGACGGCCTGGCCGGCAAAGTCGCTTTCCGGCACGAGCGCGTGGTAGCGATAGGCATTTGCGAACTTCTCCCGGGCGACATAGCCTTTCTCTTCGAGAAAACCCAGCTGCGTGGCCAGGGTATTGTGGTGCGGTTTGGGATCTGGATAGTATTTCGCGAGGTCCTGGATGAACAGGTCGCCATGCGCCCATAATATGCGCATAATATCTTCTTCTTTATTCGTCAGTTTCCTCATGATGGATAGTGTATTTCTGTTTCCGGGGATAAAATTACGGTCATTTTCTCATATCTCCTAATTTTTTAGTAGTTTTCCCCCGGAGGCCAAGTAATCTGCAAAAAGTGGCCTGCCTTTCGTAGGCCTGTCCACGGAATGATTTTTGCTGGATCCGCCTATGTTTATTCGTTGTTTCATTAAGAAATAAGGAACGGTATCATGAAACAGTTTCTGTCCATATTGGTCTGCGCCCTTGCATTATGTGGGTGTGCCGCTTCGAGACACTCTTCAGTCAATAAGGTTGCTCCCATCGAAGGTTACAAGTATTTCTATGTGCTTGGAACCAACGGAATGGTGTCCATAGACTCAAGGGTCGGACTTGCGGATGAACTCGGAAATGCAAGCGCAAATACTTATATCAATGCCTTCAATCCCTCCGATGTGATTATCGGGTACCTGATGAAGAAAGGTTTCATTCGTGCGCCCACATTGGACAAAGAGCAAGCCGTTAAAACGCTGCTTGTCTCGTATGGGGAAAGCGGCCACCACCGGGGAAATATTGCCGAAGTGACCATTCAGTTCATCGATGCCTCAACGTATGAATTGGTCGCCAGCACGACTGCAGCCTCAGGCGGGTTAAAAACAGATTCCGACAAGCTTCGAGATGCCATCTTGAAAAGTCTGCAGAACTTGTTTGAATGACGGTTCAATAGAGCGCTTCTTCCGCTTAGCGGCCGATTTTTGCGCTGGACGACAAGTCTTTGATTTATAGCGCATTATCTAAGGTCGCCCTCCACCAGTCGGTCGGGGCGACTTGTTGCAATTTGTTGATTGTCAGCGATATATCCTCCAGCAGGCTGGGGATTGTGCTCGGCAGCAAGCTGCCTGCGCATTAGCTCCCTGCGGTCGCTGCTTTCGGCCCAAGGGCCTCAGGTCCTTGGCTCCTCGCCGGAGGGGCCCTTTCGGAGCGAAGCGACAAAGCCCCTCTCCCGAGGAGAGGGGTTTGGGGTGACCGTACCGGGGGTTCGAATCCCTCACTCACCGCATCAAGCGTCTGCGGAAAGCAGACGCTGGTGGGTAAAGATGATTACTACCTGTTTCCTTTATCCATAGCTAAGTTACAGCTTCCGTTTAATATATGCAAGCTTTTGGCGGATTATTTTTAATATTTGCAATCTTCGACCGTAATCTGTACCTTTGTCCCTACAACAACATAGCGGAACGATGGCAAATGTAAATGGAAAACAGGAAAGGATGGTCGTGCATCTCGAGATAGGCGGTCATCATTACTACTACGGGAACCTAAAAGCCCTCTGTGACCACTGGGACAAGGATGCCCTCGGGGTCGGGTACGCCTATCTCCGGAACTACGGCATCAACGAGGAAAAGCCCTTTCGGAACGCCAAATGCGTGATTCGTAGGGGTATTATCGTAGCTTCTCAAAAAAAAGTGAATATTTGATGCAGTATTTTGCATATCTTTGTGTTTATAAGGTAGGTCCATATAGAAATCCGTTACTTTGAAAATGAAAATTCGCATAGTTCTAATGCTTTTCGCCGGTCTGCTGCTTTCGGTCGGTTGTGAAAAAGTTTCGCCTGATAGTTTGCAAGGTTTGCAAGGCAGGTGGAAACCCGTATACGCCTGCGGTAGTTATGAAGATGCTACATACACTTACTCTTTTGATGGCTCTGTCGACGAGCATGGAGTAATTCCGATGGTGATGGTGGGCAAAAACAACCCTGACGTGAAGTATGATAACTCCATGAAGATAACGGGAATCCGCTTTTTCCGGCAGAACGGGAAGGATGTTTTCACGACCTTCTTTTTGGATAATCCCAGGGAAGTCATAGGAAAACCACTCCAATACAGAATTGAGAGCGGGATACTCTATCGTGAATTACCTATGGGGGCATTCATCAACTGTTCTCCCGATGTACTCGAGGAAGGCTCCGGAGAATTTGATGAAGGGACTCCCATTTCATTCCTAAGCGATGGACAGGTAAAAATCGGGGACATCACCTTTAGCAGAAAGTGAGTGTTTTATTCTCAAGGTAGTCAGTTTATCACAAAATGATAAGATGGAACGCTTCTCCTACCCCGGGGAGGCGTTTTCCAGTATTAAATTAGCTCATCTTCGCTTTTAGCAAGCTTCTTTCGTTTGGCGGCCGCTTTTTGCTCTGCTGGTTCCTGGGCGTCTTTGGCATACACCGGTTCTACGTCGGCAAAACCGGCTCCGCCATCGCCATGCTTCTCACCCTGGGCGGTTTTGGCATCTGGGTCATCGTTGACTGGATCATCATCCTCTGCGGCGATTTCAAAGACAAAGAAGGAAGAGTGATCAAACGCAAATAGTCCCCATTGCCTGAAGGGTAACTGGCTGGCGGATAGCGTATAACGTAAAGCCGCCCTCCCTTTGTTGGGTGGGGCGGCTTGTTGTAACTTATCGATTTTCAGGCAGTTGTCCTCCAGCGGTCCGTACCCAATGGCTTGAGACTTCTGGCGCGACAGGATTCCAGGGTTGTGGGGCAGTCCTGTCGTGGCGGTAAAAGTGGCGTTTTCGTTAAAAATGCTGCCGCCACAGGATCGAATGCGCCCCTTGCAATCCTGTCGTGGCAAAAGTGGGGGTAGCTTGGAGGGTAACTGGCTGACGGGTAGCGTATAATGTAAAGTCGCCCTCCCTTTGTTGGGCGGGGCGACTTGTTGTAACTTGCTGACTGTTAGGAATATGTCCTCCAGAGGGATAGGGATTGTGCTCGGGCCGGAGGCCCTGCGCATTAGCTCCCTGCGGTCGCTGCTTTCGGCCCAAGGGCCTCAGGTCCCTGGCTCCTCGCCGGAGGGGCCCTTGCAAAGCATTGAATGGCATCCCGGGCCTACGGCCCTCTGGTGCTTTTTTGCCGAAAGGGTCTTACAAGAGCTAGCTCTTGACGCCCCTTTCAACAAAAAAGCACCGCAGCTACGCTGCGATGCCATTCTGCTTTGCGGTGAGTGAGGGATTCGAACCCCCGGTACGGTCACCCGCACACCTGTTTTCGAGGCAGGCTCCTTCAACCACTCGGACAACTCACCGGTTACCGGTTAAATTCAAAAAAGCATGTCGGCGAAAGGGGCCGCCATGCTTGCTGGGTCTGGATGACTGGACTTGAACCAGCGACCTCCTGGTCCCTAACCAGGTGCGCTACCAACTGCGCCACATCCAGAAGTGGACCGCAAATGTAGATAATTTTCCGTTTGCGACCAAAAAAAATCGTTCGATTGTGAATTAAACGGTCGAGGCCTTTCCGATGAACTTGAAAAAGATGCCCGGGAACCATTTGTACAGGAAGCAGGAGATCATCTCTTTCCCGCCCACGAGGACCTGGCGTTTGCCGCGGAGGATGCCGCGGACGCATTTGCGGGCGCAGGCGTCAGCATCCATGCCGCCGGCCTGGCCGGGATCCATTTTGCCGTGGGCCTGACCGTTTCCTTCGAGGGCGCTCAGGCTGATGGGCGTGTTGATGCGGCCGGGGTAGATCAGCGTCACGGGCATGCCCATCTCGAGGCGGAGGGCTTCGTAGAAGCCTTTGATGGCGTGCTTGGCGGCACAGTAGGCCGAACGCTGCGGGAAGCCGAACAGGCCGGAGATGGAGGAGGTGGCGGCGATGTGGGTGGTCTTGTCCCATTTGCCGGCGGCATACAGCGCCTTGGTCAGATGGACGGGGGCGAAGAAGTCGACTTCCATGACCTTGCGGTCGACGTCTTCCGCCGTTTCGACGGCGAGCGAACGCTGGGAGATGCCGGCGTTGAGGACCAGATAGTCGACGTGCCCTTCCAGGGCCGCCGCGAAGGTGTCGATGGCGGCGTAGTCGGTGGTGTCGGCTTCGACGAGGCGGACTTCGCCGGCGCCGAGCCGGAGGCATTCGGCCCGGACGGCCTCCAGCCGCTCCCGGTTCCGGGCCAGCAGGATCAGGCCGGCCCCGTAGCGGGCGAATTCCCGGGCGATGGCGGCACCGATGCCGGAGCTCGCGCCCGTGATCAGGACTTGTTTATCGTTGAGATTTTCCATAATTCAAGGTCATTATTTGTCGGAGGTGTCGCAGCGGATGAGGAGCACCGCGTCGGCCAGTTCGCCTGCGGCCGCTTTCCGGGTGTAGTGGAAGCGACCGTCGTGCGCCTGGACGACGGTTCCCTCATAGACCCAGCCGTGGACGCCCGGATCGATCCAGTCGCCCGTTTTCGGGTCGCGCAGGTCGTAGCGGTCGGGCTCGACGCAGTCGCCGGCGACGAAGCGGTAGAGCGCATAATGTCCGGCCGGCAGATGGCCGAGCTGATAGGTGACTTTCGCGCCGTCGCGGGTGGCCTTCCAGGCTTCCGCGCCGAGGAAGGACCGGTCATTGCCCCGATACGGCTCCCAGCCTGCCTTCATCCGGGCAGGAGTTTCAATCAGATAGCGGCCGGGGACGGAGAAGCCGAGATATTCGGCGATGGCCTCCAGGGTCCGTTCGCCGAACAACCGGATATTGTCGTTGTCGGTCCACAGGCCGTCGCGGTCGAAGGAGTAGCAGTTGTAGGTGGTCTCGATGGTCAGGGCCAGGGTTTTCTCACCGAAATGGTCCCACATCCAGCCTTCGACGTAGCGCGGGGCCATATCGGAGAAGTTCATGTCTTCGGGGCGGATGCAGGGGTTGAAACTGCAGACCAGCCCGGTGAAGGTCCAGAGTTTCCGGAAATACGACGGGGTGGTAGTCCGCCCGCGGTGCATCCAGAAGGTGGCCGATTCGGCCAGTTGCGAATGGCTGTTGAGGACGATGTCGAAGGGCCGTTCGCGGGTGAGTTCCGCAAGTTTCCGTTTGATGGCCTTGACTTCCACCACGGTGCTGTCGTCGGACCGTCCAAAGTTGATCTCCTGATTCACGCCGATCGCGTTGGAGCGCGAGAGGCCGTTCGCCACGCCGTCGGGGTTGGCGAAGGGCAGGATGTAGGCGTCGATCTGCTGCCGGAGCGCGCGTGCCTGGGGCGTGTCGCCGGTCAGCGATTCGACCAGGCCGTCGACCAGATAGGAGCCGGGCGACTCGGAAGGATGGATCCGGCCGTGGATCCAGATGCGGGCTTTCTTTTCAGCGGGGACCGTGGGGTCGGTAATGTGCAGCAGCTGCAGCGGGCGGCCTTCGTGGCTGAAGCCGATGGTGTCGAGCGTCACGTCGGGCCGGGCGCACCAGGTCTTGAGCCGTTCCTGATGATAGCTGTAGGTATAAGGCGTATACAGGGCGATGTAAACCGTGTCGCGGGTAAACCGCTTGTCGATGCGGCGGCGCTGCGATTCCGCCAGCGGGAGATGATCCCAGTTTTTTCCGTCGTAGGAATAGGAAGTCCGGGCCACGCCGTTGTCTTTCTGGGTGAGATAGATCTGTTTGCCCTTGACGCCCGTCATCCGGAAATAGTACCAGTTCGCGCTGGGCTCCAGCGTCGTGTCGATGGGGTTGTCGGGATCGTATTTTCCGTTGATCAGGAAGGACAGGTGTTCGACCGTGTCGCCCGGGGCGACGACGAGGCGCGCCGAATCGAGCAGCTCGGCGCTTCCGAAGGCGCTGCCTTCGAAATTGCCGTCAAACCGCACCTGCGCCGAAGCGAGACAGGGCAGCAGCAGGCAGGCCAGCATAAGAAGGGATTGACAGAACCGGTTCATCGTTCAGAAAGGGAATTCACTTCGTTTTTTGAATGTATCGGGCAGCGGCATGTCGTAGACGCTGCCGCGCAGCAGCGCGCCGAGTTCCTCGACGCTCCCGCAGGCGGCCTGCCGCTCGGGCGGGATGGGCTCGCCGATGCCGAGGCGGACGGTCGCGCCGCGCTTGTTGAACACTTCGCTCAACAGCTTCAGCAGCCGGACTTTCCAATGAATCAGGCCGAGCCGGTAGTAGGTTTTCGAATTGCCGTCGAAAAAACGGATGGGAACCACGGGCACGTTCGCCTTCTGGATGACCCGCAGCAGCGGCGTCTGCCATTCCCGGTCGCGGACGCAGTGCTCCTTCAGGCTCAGGTCGGAAACGGCGCCGGACGGGAAGAACCCGACCGGATGACCGTCGCGCAGCCGGGCGAGCGTCTCGCGGATGCCGCCCAGGCTGGTGGCCTGGGGCCCTGTCTCCTCGTTTCCTTTAGGTACCACGCTGATGAAATTGGGCGAAAGGGTGCGGATCCGGGCCAGGAATTCATTGACCATCACTTTGTAGTCCGGCCGGACGTGCCCCATCAGGTCGATGAGCATCATCCCGTCGATATGGCCGTAGGGATGGTTGCTGACCGTGATGAAAGCGCCTTCCGGCAGGGATTCGAGCCGTTCCGCATAGCCGACCTGGTAATCGACGCCGATGTCGCGCATCATCGCGCCGGCGCAGTCGGCGCCCTGCAAATGGCAGGTCCGGTCGTACAGGTCGTTGACCTTGTCGGCCGAGAACCAGTGCATCATCCGGGCGATGAGGCGTTCCCCGCGCTCCCCTTGGAGTTTCGGAATCAGTTGCTGCAGTTCCTTGGCGGTGACGACGGGCATTATTCGCGCGCTTTCGTTTGAGAATCGTCTTCCGGCCCGGGCATCGGGTCGATCTTGGCGTAGTAACGGGCGTCCCGCCAGACGGTCACCCCATAGATCAGGCACAAGGCGGCCAGGATGACGAAACCGGGATAATCCAGGGCGTGGAGGAAGACCGTCTTGCCGAAGATCGTGCACACCTGTTCAAATTGCCGCCAGGGCGTGATGAAGATCAGCAGGGTATTGAGGAGGATGGCCAGCACCCGGAACTCCGTGGGGCCGAGGCCGGCGTAGGTCAGTTTGAATTCGGATTTGAGGTGTGCGTTCATGCTCACGTTGAGCGTGAGCTGGAGATACACCACCAGCATGGCCAGGGCCAGGTACAGGTTCATCAGCGGGGAGAGGCCGAGGCCCAGGAACATCAAGGTCTCGTTGATGCCGTCGACCGTGTGGTCGAGATAGTAGCCATAGATGGGCCGCTGGGTTTTGCGCACACGGGCCAGTGTGCCGTCGAGCGAGTCGCCATACCAGTTGACGATCAGCCCGAAGGTGCTGAGCCAAAGCCAGTTGATGTTCAGGTAGGTGAGGATGTACCCCAGCGCGAAGAGGGCGGCGCCCACTGTTCCGGTCCAGGTCAGCAGGTCGGAGGTGACCCATTTCGGCTGGCGGTTGGCCAGCCAGACGAGGGCTTTTCGTTCGATACCGTTGAGGAAGGAAGTCTGGATTCTTTTCGCGTTTTTGACCATAGCTGTCGGTTTTGGTGGGGCATTGGGCTGCAAATGGCAGGACAAAGATAAAAAATGATTACCTTTACTTTATGAAAAAAATCAGCTTTGTCTTGCTGGCTCTGCTGCTTGCGGGGCCGCTTTCATTCGCCCAGGATGCGCGGCGAATCATGACCATGGAAGAAGCCGTGCTGGGCCGCGGCCTGGCAATCTCCTCGCCCGGCTGGCACTGGACCGGCGACAAGACGGTCGTCGCCCTCGACGAAACGCCCGCTGCCCGCCCGATGCGCGGTTCCCGTCCCGAGCCCTTCGCCTATACCCGTGACAACAATCTGTATTACCGCGATGCGGCCGGCGTCGAGCACGCCATCACGGCCTATCAGAACCCCGGCATCGTCTGCGGCACGAGCGTGAGCCGCAACGAATTCGGCATCAACGGCGGCATCTTCGTGTCGCCCGACAGCAGCAAGATCGCGTTCTACCGCAAGGACGAGCGCGCCGTCACGCTCTTCCCCCTGCTCGACATCACGACCCGCACGGGCACCCTGCGTGAAATCCGCTACCCGATGAACGGCATGGCCTCCGAGCACATCGCCCTGGGCGTGTATGACATTGCCAAAGGCACGACGGTGTGGATGGACGTCACCGACTTCGACGACGAGCGCTACCTGACCAACATCACCTGGGGCCCGGGCAGTGACCGGATCTACATCCAGGTGCTCGACCGTCCCCAGAAGCACGTCCACCTGAACGTCTATGACGTGGCCGACGGCAAATGCCTCGGTACGCTTCTCACTGAAGAGAACAGCCGCTGGGTGGAGCCGCAGGAGCCGCTGGTCTTCCTGGAGAGTGATCCCGACCAGTTCCTGTATTTCACCGACAACCGCGACGGCTTCAAGAACTACTATCTCTGCTCGGCCAGCGGCAAGTTCGCACCCAAGCGCCTGACCGACGTGGACGCCGACTGCTCGTACGTGACACAGCGCGGCCGCTACGTCTACTACTATTCGGCCGAAGTCTCGCCCGTGGAGAACCATCTGTTCCGGGTAGACCTCAAGACGGGCAAGAAGCAGCGGCTGACGCGCGGGGAAGGCTGGCATATGTGCCAGATCTCGCCTGACGGCAAATATTTCATGGATACCTGGTCCTCGCTCAACGAGCCCCGCGTGATGGGCTGGGGGACCACCGACGGCAAGAAGTTCACGGAACTCTGGCGGGCTCCGGAACCGAGCCCCCTGCTGACCAGCTGCAAGATCGAAATGGGAACCGTCAAGAGCGCCGACGGCAAGTATGATAACCATTACGGCCTGGTGTATCCCATCGACTTCGATCCGTCTAAGAAGTATCCCGTGATCCTCTACGTCTATGGCGGTCCGCATACGCAGCTCATCCGCGACGTCTATCAGGGCGGCATGTCGCGCTGGGACATCTATATGGCCCAGCACGGCTACATCGTCTTCACGATGGACAACCGCGGTACGCCCAACCACGGCGCCGAATACGAGAAGGCCATTCACGGCCAGTGCGGCCAGGCCGAAATGGCCGACCAGATGGAAGGCATGAAATGGCTGATGTCGCACCCCTGGGTGGACTGCGACCGCATCGGCGTCCACGGCTGGAGCTACGGCGGATTCATGACCATCTCGCTGGCGGTCAACTACCCCGACGTGTTCAAGGTGGCGGTGGCCGGCGGCCCGGTGATCGACTGGAAATGGTATGAAGTGATGTACGGTGAGCGCTATATGGATACGGAGGCCACGAACCCGGAAGGCTTCGCGAAGACTTCGCTGATCCCCCGCGCGAAAGACCTGAAGGCGAAACTCCTTATCTGCCAGGGCGCCATCGACGACACCGTGGTGTGGGAGCACAGCCTGAGCTTCGTGGAAAGCTGCATCAAGAACAAGGTCCAGGTGGACTATTTCCCGTACCCGACCCATCCCCACAACGTCCGCGGCGTCGACCGCGTCCATCTGATGGACAAGGTCACGATGTATTTCGAGGATTACCTGTAAAAGGAAAAGCGGCCCGCGAGCCGCTTTTCTTTTTTTAGAACAGGCCGAACAGCCTGGCGTCGATCTTGTCGGTGATCGAGGCGAAGTCCTCGGGATTGTTCTCGAAGTCGAGGTGGTCGGCGTCGATGGTCAGGACGTCGCCTTTGTATTCCTTGTAGATGAATTCTTCGTAGCGGTTGTTCAGGCCGCCGAGGTATTCGAGGCTCATGGCCTGCTCGTAGTCGCGGCCGCGCTTCTGGATCTGGGCCACCAGATGCGGGATCGAGCAGCGGAGATAGATCAGCAGGTCGGGAAGCTTGACCATCTGCATCATCACCTGGAACAGGTCCATATAGGCGTCGAAGTCGCGCTGGGAGAGATTGCCCTGGGCCACGTTGTTGGCCACGAACACGTAGACGCCCTCGAAGATGGTGCGGTCCTGGATGATGGTCTCGGAACTGCGGGCGATCTCCATCACGTCCTTGAAACGCTGGGTGAGGAAGTACACCTCGAGGTTGAACGACCAGCGCTGGATGTCCTTGTAATAGTCTTCGAGGAAGGGATTGTGGGTCACGGCCTCGTATTTCGGGGTCCATCCATAGTGCTGGGCGAGCATGCGGGTGAGAGTGGTCTTGCCGCTGCCGATGTTGCCGGCGATTCCGATATGCATCAGGGTAACGATTTATCAGGTTGATTTGCGAAGTTACATAATTTTTTTCGTAATTTTACGGATTACGAAACAATCAAACACAAATCATAACGACATGAGAGACGCGATCTATGCATTTCCGGATCCGGCCAACGAGCCGGTCAAAACCTACCTGAAAGGATCCCCCGAGCGCGAGGCCCTCGAGAAGGAGCTCAAACGCCAGAGTTCCATTGAAATCGAAATCCCGCTGATCATCGGCGGCAAGGAAGTCCGTACGGGCAACACGGGCAAAGTGGTCATGCCGCACGACCATCAGCACGTGCTGGCTACCTACCACAAGGCCGGTCCGGCCGAGGTCCGGATGGCCATCGACGCCGCCATGGCCGCCCACAAGCAGTGGTCCGAGACCGACTGGACGGTCCGCGCCTCCATCCTGCTCAAGATCGCGGAACTCATCTCCACCAAGTACCGCGCCCTGATGAACGCCGCCACGATGCTGGGCCAGAGCAAGAACTTCTACCAGGCCGAGATCGACTCCACCTGCGAGCTTATCGACTTCCTCCGCTACAACGCCCACTTCGCCTCCGAAATCTACGGCTTCCAGCCCAAGAGCGCCAAGGGCCAGATCAACACCGTGGAATACCGCGCCCTCGAAGGTTTCGTGTTCGCGCTCACGCCGTTCAACTTTACCTCCATCGCCTCCAACCTCACCATGTCGCCCGTGCTGATGGGCAACGTCACCGTGTGGAAACCGTCCACCACGGCCATCCTGTCGAACTACTACCTGATGCAGATCTACAAGGAAGCCGGCCTTCCCGACGGCGTGGTGAACTTTATCCCGGGCCAGGGCTCGGTGATCGGCAAAGAGATCTTCGCCTCGAAGTACCTGGCCGGCGTGCACTTCACCGGCTCCTCCGCCACGTTCAACACCCTCTGGAAACAGGTGGGCGAGAACCTCGAGAACTACATCAGCTTCCCGCGCCTGGTTGGCGAAACGGGCGGCAAGGACTTCATCTTCGTCACCCCGACCGCCGTGGCGGAAGACGTCTCCACGGCCGCTTTCTGCGGCGCCTTCGAATTCCAGGGCCAGAAATGCTCGGCCGCTTCGCGTATGTACATTCCCAAGTCGCTCTGGCCGAAAGTCCTCTCCGAGATGAAAGACTTCGCCACCGAGGCGCGGATGGGCGACGTCTGCGATCCCGACAACTTCATCAACGCCGTGATCGACGAGGCGTCGTTCGACAACATCGCCGCCAACATCGAGTACGCGAAGAATTCTCCGGAAGCCGAGGTCGTGCTGGGCGGCGGCTATGACAAGAAGAAAGGCTACTTCGTCGAGCCGACGGTCATCGTGACCACCAACCCGCACTTCAAGACGATGGAAGAAGAGATCTTCGGCCCCGTGCTGACCGTCTACGTATATGAAGACGCCGACATGGACGCCGCCGTGGAGCTCTGCGACACCACCTCGCCGTACGGCCTGACCGGCGCCGTGTTCGGACAGGACCGGATGATGGTCCAGCGGGTCGCCGACCGGCTCCGCTACGCCGCCGGCAACTTCTACATCAACGACAAGCCCACGGGCGCCGTGGTCGGCATGCAGCCGTTCGGCGGTTCCCGCGCTTCGGGTACCAACGACAAGGCCGGCGGCGAGTTCAACCTCATCCGCTGGGTCATCCCGCGCGCCATCAAGGAGACGCTCGTCCCCGCCCGCGGCTTCAAGTATCCGTATATGAAATAAAAAGATGCCCGGCCAAGCCGGGCATGACAAAAAGAAAAGCGGCTTGCGGGCCGCTTTTCTTTTTATTTGAACGCCTGCTCCGACAGGCCCGGGCCGCCGAGGGCCAGGTCTTTGAAGTAGTCGGGGACTTCGCGGCCCATCAGGGCGTCGACGTAGAGTTTGGCGATGTACTGCGACAGCATGAAGCCGTGGCCGCGCATACCCACGAAGAGGCCGAGCGACGGGTCGATGATGTAGCGCGGTTCGGTGTAGTAGCCGCACCACGTGGCTTGGAAACTCATACCCTTGAGCTGCGGGATCCATTCCGTAAAGACTTCCGAGGCGATCTCGAGGAATTCCTGCGTGTTGACCTTCAAGTTCTTCGCGGCGTCGGTGGCGTCCTGGGCCGGGGAGGCGCAGCCGATGATCTGGCCGGTCTCGGCCAGCTGCTGGCCGTACACGGCCGAGAAGCCCTTGTAGTGCCGGCGGTCGATGAGCATGTCGAGCGAATCGCCGTCCTTGCCGATGAGCGGCAGGCGCTTGGTGATGAAGGCCTGGTGGCGCACCGGATAGAGGCCCGTCTCGATGCCAAGCTGGCGGGCGAACTTCTCGGCGCCGGCGCCCATCGCGTTGACGAAGACCTCCGTCTCGTAGCGGACGTAGCGGCCCTGGCGGTTGCGGACGGTGACGCGGTACATCGCGCCGTTTTTCTCGACGTGGATGACTTCGGTGTCTTCGAACACCTGGCCGCCGGCCGCGATGCCGAGCTGGCGAACGGTGTCGATGGTCTTGCCCGGCGTAGCCTGCCAGCAGTCGTTGGAGATGAGCGCGTGGCTGTAGAGGTTGAGGTTGGGATTGATATACGGAGAGATCTCCTTGGCGAAATCCTTCTTGTCGATCATATAGGCGTCGGACCAGGCGCGGGAGGCGTCGAGCGAACGGTAGGTCTCGTCGTCGTGGACGAAGTTGACGTAGCGCGTCATCTTCAGGTCGATGTTGCGCAGGGCCTGCACGCTGCGGAAGATCTCCAGGTTGTGCGTGGCGATGTCGGCCAGGGCCGGGAGCGAGAAGGCGGGCCGGCCGCCGGCGATGCAGCGCCACGAACTGCCGTGCTCGTTGTTGACCATCACCGGCTTGAACCCGGCTTCCGCCAGATAGCGGAACAGGGCCGTACCGGCCATGCCGCCACCGGCGACGAAGGCGCCGACGCGGCGGATTTCCACGTCGGTGCACTTGGGGTTGGTGATGAGTTCCACCTGGCGCGACGGGTTGGTGACGTTGCCGATCTCCACGAGGTTGGCCATCGGGCCACGGGGCGTGAAGTCGCCCGTGATCTCGATGCCGTAAGGCCGGAGGGCCTGCTTGGCGCGCGGCAGGCAGCGCGTACCGCGGCACGGGCCCATGCCCAGGCGGGAGATATGCTTGAGTTCCTGCGCCGTGATGCTGGTGCGGCCTTTGAGCAGGGCAAGCAGGTCGCGCAGGCGCACGTCTTCGCAGTGGCAGATATAGGTGAAGTCGTCGTTGAGCTCGGTGGGCGTCAGTTCGAGCGGCTCGGGATACTTGTCCTTGGCAATGAAGCCGTGGGCGGTGAGCAGGGCCTCGTCGGTGTCGCCGGCGTAGATCTTCTCGGCCTTGACCACGGCCACGTGGGTCTTGTTGGGCTTGCGGATGATGCGGGCGATGGTGCCTTCGCCCACCTTGCCGCCGTTGTCGTCGACCAGGAACACCTCGGTGCCGGCTTTCACGTCGAATTCGACGGGGAGGAAGATCTCCCGCTTGTCAGGCCGGTAGCCGAAGATGGCCAGGCCCGGGCAGTGGGCCACGCACTCCATGCAGCCGATGCATTTGTCGAAATCGATGGTCGGGGTGACCGACGTGGAGCTCTTGGTGATGGCGCCCTGCTTGCAGGCGAACGAGCAAGGGTTGCAGGCGAAGCCATAGAGGCAGTCGGCGACGACGAACCCGCCCTTGCGCATCCGTTCCTTCGACGGGACGCGCGGCTCGTCGAGCAGGCGTTGCGGCCGCTGCTGCGAGTCGATGTATTCCTTGGAGACGGTCAGGTAGGCGTTGTAGTCGATCCGCCGGCCGAGGGCCTGCTGGATCTCGTAGGCGCACTGGCGGCCGCGGAGCACGGCCGAAGTGCCTTCGCCGATGCGCACGGCGTCGCCGACGCCGTGGCAGGCCGGGCCGAACACTTCGGCGCCCTTGCGCAGCAGCTGGCTGTCGGGCAGCAGGCCGGTGCAGATATTGATGCAGTCGATCCCGTCGAGGCGCACCTCGGTGCCGGGAATCGGCTTGAAGTTCTCGCATTGGGCGATGATGGCGCCGGTCACGCCGGTCCAGTCCTCATTGGGGACGGCCTCTACCAGCGTGTAGGAAGTCATGATCGGCACGCCGAGGCGGCGCAGGCGGTTGGCCTGGACGGGGAAGCCGCCTTCGTGGGGCATGGCCTCGATGATGGCCTTGACGTTGGCGCCGGCCTGCATGGCCTGGTAGGAAGTCAGGTAGCCGATGTTGCCGGCTCCCACGGTGAGGACGTTCTTGCCCAGGAGGGTGAATTCCTTGTTCATCATCCGCTGGAAGACGGCCGCGGTGTAGACGCCCGGCAGGTCGTCGTTCTTGAAGGCGGGCATGAAGGGGAGGGCGCCGGCCGCCACGACCAGCTGCTCCGCGTCCACGTAGAAGATTTCCTGGGTGGCCACGTTCTTCACGGCAAGCCGTTTTCCTTCCAGGATGTCCCACACCACGCAGTTGAGCAGGATCCCCTCGTGGGAATCGCCGGCCAGCGTCTTGGCAATGTCGAAGCCGCGCATGCCGCCGAATTTCTGCTCTTTTTCGAAGAAGAAGAACTGGTGGGTCTGCATCTGGAACTGGCCGCCGATGGCGTCGTTGTTGTCGAGCACCAGGTTGTCGACGCCCGCCTTGTTCAGCTCTTCGCGGACGGCCAGGCCGGCCGGCCCGGCGCCGATGATGGCCACGGCGGTGCGGTAGACCTTTTTCTTGTCCTGCTGGACGGTGGCGCTGCTGTCGACCATCGAGAAGCTCTCCTTGCCGACGCGACGGACCTCGCGGATGCCGTCGATCTTGGTGATGCAGATGCGGCGGATGTGGCCGTCGACCAGCATTTCGCAGGCGCCGCACTTGCCGATGCCGCACTCCATGGTGCGTTTGCGGTCTTTCAGGCTGTGGTGGTGGACCGGGAAGCCGGCCTGGTGCAGGGCGGCGGCGATGGTCTGGCCTTTCTGGCCGGTGACCGGCTGTCCTTCATAGGTAAAAGTATGGAGATCCTCTTCGGGGATGTCCAGGATGGGGTGGGAGGCTATCTTGTACATAATGGATCGTTGGCATTATCTCAACAAAGTTATGAAAATTGCGCTATCTTTGTACGGTTGTTAAGCATTTTCCGATGAATTACCTACAAACTGACATCGACGGCCCGCTGATCCTCGAACCCAGGGTTTTCGGCGACAACCGCGGCTATTTCTTCGAATCTTTCTCCCGTGGCGATTTCGAGGCGCACGCCGGTCCCGTCCACTTCGTGCAGGACAACGAATCCTGGTCGGCGCGCCGCGGCGTGCTGCGGGGGATGCATTTCCAGAAAGGGGAGGCGGCCCAGGCCAAACTGCTGCGCGTGGTGCGCGGCCGGGTGCTCGACGTGGCGGTCGACATCCGTCCCGGCTCCCCGACCTTCGGAAAGTATGTGACGGTGGAACTGAGCGGCGAGAACAAGCGTCAGTTTTTCATTCCGCGCGGCTTCGCCCACGGATTCCTGGTGCTGGAGGACGATACGATATTCCAGTATAAATGCGACAACTACTATGCGCCCGAGGCGGAAGGCTCCTTCCTGTGGAGCGATCCGACCATCGCCATCGACTGGGGCATTTCGCCCGAAGCAGTGATCCTGTCTGCCAAAGATGCGCGCGCGCCCCTTTTCCGGGACGTTTTCAAAGACGCCGCAGACAGTCTTTGAGCGAATCCCGCCAGGGAACGGGCGTGATCCCGAAATCGCGGCGGATTTTATCCTTGGACATCACGGAGCACGCCGGCCGGACGGCCGGGGTGGGGTATTCGGCGGTCGTGATGGGCTTGACCCGGCACGGCAGCCCCGCCTCTTCCATAATGGCGGCGGCGAAGTCCGACCAGGCGCAGGTGCCCCCGTCGGTGAAATGATAGATTTCGCCGCGGCGGTCGCCGATTTGGGGAAGGATGGTCAGAATGGCCCGGGCCAGGTTGCGGGCGTAGGTCGGGGAACCGACCTGGTCGCGCACCACGCCGATTTCTTCCTTCTCGGCGCCCAGACGGAGCATGGTTTTCACGAAGTTCTTGCCGAACGGGGAATACAGCCACGACGTGCGGATGATTACGCCGCGGCAGCCGCTGCGGCGGACGCGGTCTTCGCCGTCGCGCTTGCTGCGGCCGTAGGCCGACAGGGGGTGCCGGCGGTCGGTCTCCACGTAGCCGCCGCTGCGGCGCCGGCCGTCGAACACGTATTCCGTGGAGATCTGGACCAGGGCGGCGCCGTGCCGCCGGGCGCTGCGCGCCAGGTTGGCCGGCCCGTCGGCGTTGATGGCCTGGCAGAGGGCCGTGTCGCTTTCGGCGCGGTTCACGTCGGTGTAGGCGGCGCAGTTGACGATGGCGCCCACGTTGTTTTCCGCCACGAAGCGCTCCACGGCCGCGGCGTCGCAGATGTCGAGCGCCTGCACCGGACCTTCGGCCCGGATGTCGGTGAAAATGAATTCGGACCGTCCGTCCGCAAGCAATTGAAGTTCCGTACCCAGCTGGCCAAAAGCGCCCGTGATCAAGACTTTCTGCATCGTCGTAAAAATTTATGCAAAGTTAAGATTATTAAAGTATCTTTGTAAGTTAATTTGACACAAAACCGCGAATATGGATTACAATACGCAGAGAGAGAAGTTGGTGCTGCCCGAATACGGCCGCCACGTACAGAAGATGATCGAGCAGGTGAAGGCCATCGAGGACAAGGAGAAGCGCAGCCAGCAGATGCGCGCCGTGGTCCAGGTGATGGGCATCCTCAATCCGCAGATCCGCGAATTCAACGACTACAAGCATAAGCTCTGGGACCACGCCCACGTGATCGGCGGCTTCGACCTGGACATCGACGCGCCGTTCCCCGCCCCGACGCCCCAGCAGTTCGAAGAGCGTCCCGACGTGATCAGCCTGCCCGAGCGGCCCATCAAGGCCGCCTGCTACGGCCGCAACATCGAGAATATGATCGCCCTGATCGCCGACCGCGAGGAAGACGACACCAAGAAGGAGATGATCCGCGTGCTGGCCCTGTATATGCGTCAGCAATACCTTATCTGGAACAAGGACAACGTGGCCGAAGAGACGATCTTCGCCGACATTGAACGCCTCTCCGACGGCAAACTCAAAGTGCCCGCCGACGTCCATCTGGGCGCCATTTCCCAGAACGCCAATTTTGCCCGGCCGGGGCAGAACGCTGCCCAGAACGGCCAGGGCTACGGCAACAACCGCAAGAACCGCAACTGGAAGCGCAAGAAATAGCAGACGATGGCCGACAAAAAACGCACGGAAAAATCCGGGAGCAAATCCAAAGCCCGCTCCAAAACCAGCCCGAAACGCAAACCGGCGTCCGCCCCGAAGCGGCAGCGCGCGGCGCGCGTCCCGCTCTTGACCGACGACCGCCGCCGCATCATCCGGATCGTGCTCGGCGTCCTCTGCGGCCTGCTTACCCTCTATACGCTGGTCGCCCTGATTTCCTACGTTTTCACCTGGACGTCCGACCAGAGCCTGTCGTATGATCCCGAGATGTTCTCGCTCGGCACCGCCGCGGAGAATGCCGGTGGGAAGATCGGTTATCTCTGGGCCAACCTGCTCTTCTCGAAGCTGTTCGGATTCGGCGCCTTCGCCATCCCCGTCTTCCTGGGGTTCCTGACGGTCTACTGCTTCCATATCAAGAAAGTCAACCTGCTGCGGGTGTTCCTGCTGTGCGCGTTCGGCGCCGTGATCTTCTCGGTGCTGCTGGCCTACATCTTCAGCTTTACCGCTTTCGACTCGCTCCTTGGGAGCGGGGCGGGCGGCTCCTATGGCCATTACGCCAACCAGTGGATGAGCGACAAGTTGGGCAAGGTCGGCATGGGCGGCGTCCTGCTGCTGGTCCTGTTCCTGTATGCCTGCCTGCTGACGCCCAAGGTGGCGTTCTGGTTCGACGACCTGCTCTATGGCATCACCCATCGGGGTGGCGAGGAGGAGGACGATGAACTCGATGCGGAACTCGACGAAGAAATCGAAGATCCCGGCCTGGTGGTCGAAGGGGCCGAGGAACTCGACACCGATCCGACCGACGACTGGCTCGCCTTTACCGATACCGGAACCGTGGACCCGGTGGTGCCCGTCGAGGAGGAACCGCCTGTGCAGCCCGTGCAGCCTGTCTCCGATTCCGGCCAGGCCGATGTGGAACTGGTCATCGAGAAGAGCGCCAACGAGATCATCGACGGCCTCTCCGACGAGGAGTGGCGCGAACGCTACGACCCGCGTCTCGACCTGCCGAAATACAAGCTCCCGCCGATGTCGCTCCTCAACGATTACCGCGACATGTGGTACGAGGTCTCGCGGCAGGAACTGGAAAACAACAAGCAGCGCATCGTCAACGCCCTGAACAGCTACCGCATCCAGGTCAAGGGCATTACGGCCAAGATGGGCCCGACGGTCACCCTCTACAAGATCCAGCTCGCCGACGGCATCAAGGTCTCCCAGGTGCGCAACCTGGAGGAAGATATCGCCATCTCGCTGGGCGCCAAGGGTGTCCGCGTCGTGACGCTGCTCGATTCCGTGGGCATCGAGGTGGCCAACGTCAAGCCGAGCGTCGTGGCGCTCAAATCCGTGTTGGGCTGCCAGCAGTTCCAGGAAGCGTCCAAGAAGATGGAACTCCCGATGGCCATCGGCATTACCGTGACCAACGAACCGTTCTTCCTCGACCTGGCCAAGATGCCGCACCTGCTGGTCGCCGGTGCGACGGGCCAGGGCAAATCCGTGGGCCTGAACGTGATGATCACCTCGCTCCTGTATTCGAAGCATCCGGCCGAGATGAAACTCGTGCTGGTCGACCCCAAGAAGGTGGAGTTCTCGCTGTACGAACGGCTGGAGAAGCATTACCTGGCGATGCTGCCCGACGGCGACGAGGCCATCATCACCGACACCAAGAAGGTGGTCTACACCCTCAACTCGCTCTGCATCGAAATGGACGCCCGCTACGACCTGCTCAAGAAGGCCGACGTGCGCCAGATCAAGGAATACAACGAAAAATTCCTCAGCCGGAAGCTCAATCCGGTCAACGGCCACAAGTTCCTGCCGTACATCGTGGTGATCATCGACGAGTTCGGCGACCTGCTGATGACGGCCGGCCGTGAGATCGAGAACCCGATCGCCCGCCTGGCCCAGAAGGCCCGTGCCGTGGGCATCCACCTGATCATCGCGACCCAGCGGCCGACGGTCAACATCATCACTGGCTCCATCAAGGCCAACTTCAACTCCCGCGTGGCCTTCAAGGTCAACACCGGTACCGACTCCAAGGTCATCATCGACGCCCCGGGCGCCAACCGCCTGATCGGCCGAGGCGATATGCTCGTGGTCTATCCGGGCCACGACCTGACCCGCGTGCAGTGCGCTCTGGTTGATACGCCCGAGATCATCTCCCTGGTGAAATTCATCAGCGACCAGCGCGGCTACGCCGGGCCGTTCGAACTGCCCGAATACGTGGATCCCAACGAAGAAGACGCCGGCGTGGGCGACGTGGACCTCCACAAGCGCGACCAGCTCTTCGAAGAATGCGCGAAAATGGTGGTGCAGTACCAGCAGGGTTCCACCTCGATGCTGCAGCGCAAGCTCAACGTGGGCTATGCCCGCGCAGGCCGCATCATGGACCAGCTGGAGGCCGCCGGCATCGTCGGCCCGCAGGAAGGAAGCAAGGCCCGTGCGGTTTTGGTGACCGATCTCGACACTTTGGACCGAATTTTGGAATCACTCAATCACATCTAAAAAAGAACGTGCTATGAAACGGGTGATTCTTCTGCTTACGATCCTGCTCTGCACCGCAGCCGGTGCGCAGCAGCGCTTCTCCTGCCAGTTCAAGATGGTCGACAACACGACCGGCAAGACGGTCGCCGAAGGCAAGGGCTATGTCCAGGACGAGTCCTACCGGCTGGAAACGGATTGGATGCAGGTCTACTGCAACGGCAAGGACCGCTGGATCTATTCGCCCGGCAGCGACGAGATGGTGATCGAGAACAACGACGTGTCGTTCCTCAAGGAAATCAAGGTGAGCAAAGCCGCCGACCGTACGGCCGTGGTGCTGTACGATACCTACACGATTACGCTGACGGACATCCAGGAAAAACCGGAAGCCTGGTCCGCCACGTTCTTCATCATCGACCCCGCCATTTTCGGGGACGACACCATCATAACAGACCTGCGGAAATAAACACTTCGCGAATCGAGGGATAAGTGCCTTCCAGGTATTCCGGGAGGCACTCTTTTTTTACCCAGCGGGCGGCGGTGATGTCCTCCTCCTCCTGCGGGACGAGCGATTCTTCCGCGTCGTCGTACATCCGGAACCACCAGGTATGCTTGAGGCAGTCCTCGCCGAATACCCGGTAGGTGTGGTGGGTGACGCAGATGAGTTCGCCCAGGCGCAGGTTCTTCAGGCCGGTCTCTTCCTCGACCTCGCGCAGGGCGCAGGTTTCGATGTTTTCATCGGGCTCCTGCTTGCCTTTGGGCAGGTCCCAGAGCTGGTGACGGCAGATGAGGAGATATTGGCCTTCCTTGTTGCGGACGAGGCCGCCGCCGGCCGGGATTTCCCGGAACCGGGCGCAGAATTCCGCGAAACTCGCGTCATCGACCGCGACGCGTTCCCGCTCGAAATAAACGTTCTGCATTTTTTGCTATCTTTGTGACAAATGCGGTCACAAAAATAATGTTTCCTCCGGAATTTGTCAACGGTTTGACGGAAAGACTCGGCGCCGACCGCGCGGAGAAGGTGCTTTCCGCCCTGGCCGGCGAGCCGGCGGTTTCGGTGCGCGTCAATCCGTTCAAGATGACGCTCGCCGCTTTGCGTGACCATTTCGGCCCCCTGGCCGGCGATCCGGTCGGGTGGGCGCCTGAGGAAGGCTTCTACTTGAACGACCGGCCTTCCTTCACCTTCGACCCGCTGTTCCACGCCGGCGCCTATTATGTGCAGGAGGCCTCTTCGATGTATGTGGGAAGCCTGTTCGAGCAGGCCGTCCGGGAAATGGGCGGCCGCGGCGGCATCCGCGTGCTCGACCTGTGTGCGGCGCCGGGCGGCAAGACAACCCAGCTGCTTTCGCATCTCGACCCATCCTCGCTGCTGGTCGCCAATGAAGTGGTGCCCGCGCGGGCCACGGTGCTGGCCGAAAACGTCGCCCGCTGGGGCTGTTCCAACGTGGCCGTCACGTCCTCCGACCCGGCCGCGTTCACGACCCTGAAAGATTTCTTCGATTTCGTCCTGGTCGACGCTCCCTGCTCGGGCGAAGGGATGTTCCGCAAGGATCCCCGGGCCGTGGCGGAGTGGTCGCCCGACACCGTCCGCCTCTGCGCTGCGCGCCAGCGGCGGATCCTGGCCGACGTGTGGCCCGCCCCCATAAACCCTGATCCTATGCCGCTGGTCGAACGAAAAGAGCTCCTCAAACAGGTGGACGAACCCCTGGCCGCCGCGCTCCCGACGCTGGAGAAGCGGCTGAAGGTCATCGCTTCCGGCACGGCCGTGGCCACGCGCAAGGGCCGCGACCTCGTTCCGGAAGCCGATTTTGCCCTGGCCGTCCGCCGTGCACTCGTGGAAGGCCTGGCATATGAAGAATATCCCGTCTCGCGGGAGGAAGCTCTGCGCTTCCTGTCGAAAGAAGCGCTCGTGCTTCCCGACGCGCCCCGGGGCTATCTGCTGCTTACCTGCGAGGGGCTCGGCCTGGGCTTTGTCAAGAACCTGGGCAACCGCACCAATTCCCTGTTACCGTCCAACCGTCGCATCCATACCAAACTGCCATGAAACGTCTGTTTCTGCTCCTGTTGCCGCTGGCGCTGCTGCCGGCCTGCAACGCCCCCAAGGAAGTTTCCTATCTCGACAAGACCCTGCCTGCCGAAGTGCGGGCGGCCGACCTGCTCTCGAAGCTGACGCTCGAGGAGAAGACGGCCCTGGTCCAGTATGAATCCCAGGCCATCCCGCGGCTCGGCATCCCTGCCTACAACTGGTGGAACGAAGCGCTGCACGGCGTAGCCCGCAACGGCAGCGCCACGGTATTCCCGCAGCCCATCGGCATGGCCGCCTCGTTCGATACGGAAAAGATCGAAGCCGTGTTCACGGCCGTTTCCGACGAGGCCCGGGTCAAGAACCGCGCGGCCCGCGAATCGGGAACGGTGGGGCAGTATCAGGGACTTACGTTCTGGACGCCCAACATCAACATCTTCCGCGACCCGCGCTGGGGCCGCGGGATGGAAACCTACGGCGAAGACCCGTATCTCACCGGCCAGCTGGGCATGGCGGTCGTGCGCGGCCTGCAGGGCGATCCCAAGGCGCCCGTGCTGAAAGCCCACGCCTGCGCCAAGCACTTCGCCGTGCATTCGGGCCTGGAGAGCAACCGGCATCAGTTCGACGCCCAGGTCAGCGAACGCGACCTGCGTGAAACCTATCTGCCGGCGTTCAAGGACCTGGTGACCAAAGCCGGCGTCAAGGAGGTGATGACGGCCTACAATCGTTTCCGCGGCAAGCCTTGCGCCGCTTCCGACTATCTGGTGAAAGACATCCTGCGGGGCGAATGGAAATATGCGGGCATGATCGTTTCCGACTGCTGGGCCATTCCCGACTTTTTCGTGGAGGGCCGGCACGGGTATGTGCCCACCGAGGCGGCCGCCGCGGCCGCGGCCGTTGAAAACGGCGTGGACGTGGAGTGCGGCTCTTCGTACCGCAGCATTCCCGAAGCCGTCGCTTCGGGCCTGCTGAAAGAAGAATACCTCGACCGGAACCTGCTCCGGGCGCTCACCGAGCGTTTCCGCCTGGGCGAGATGGACGGGGCGTCCCCGTGGGACGACCTGGATCCGGCCATCGTGGAAGGCCCCGAACACCGGGCTCTGTCGCTATCGATTGCGCACGAATCGATGGTGCTGCTGCACAACCGCGGTATTCTGCCGCTGAAGGCCGGGCAGAAAATCGCCCTCATCGGCCCGAATGCCGATGACGCGGCGATGCAGTGGGGCAACTACAATCCGATTCCCAAATCTACGGTGACGCTGCTCGATGCGTTCCGCACGCGGGTGCCCGACCTGGTCTATGACCGGGCCTGCGACTTGGTGGATCCGGTATCCCTGGATCCGGCCGACGTGCTCCGGAAACTGGACGGCGTGGATGTCGTGGTCTTCGCCGGCGGCATTTCGCCGCGCCTGGAAGGGGAGGAGATGCCGGTCGCCGTGCCGGGCTTCGCCGGCGGCGATCGCACCGACATCGAGCTGCCCGAAGTGCAGCGCCGGCTGCTCGGCATCCTGCACGAAGCCGGCAAGCAGGTGGTGCTGGTGAACTTCTCCGGCTCCGCCATCGGCCTGGTGCCGGAAACGGAGACCTGCGACGCCATCCTCCAAGCCTGGTATCCCGGCCAGGACGGCGGCACGGCCATCGCCGACGTCCTTTTCGGCGACGTCAATCCTTCCGGCAAACTCCCGGTGACTTTCTACAAGAATGTGGAGCAGCTCCCCGAGGTGGAAGACTACAATATGGAGGGCCACACCTATCGCTATTTCCGCGGCGAGCCGCTGTATCCGTTCGGCTATGGCCTGAGCTACACTTCCTTCGCCTTCGGCGAACCGAAGGTGAAAGGAAAGCGCCTGACCGTTTCGGTGACCAACACCGGCTCCTGCGCCGGAACGGCGGTGGTCCAGCTCTATGTCCGCCGGCCCGACGATGCGGAAGGCCCGCTCAAGACGCTCCGCGGCTTCCAGCGCGTGGACCTGGCCGCCGGTGAAACGGCACAGGTCCAGTTCCCGCTCACTCCCGACACCTTCTGCTGGTGGGATGCGGCCCGGCAGGATATGGCGCCTTGCCGGGGCAACTATGAACTCCTGGTGGGAGACTCTTCGGCCGATGCCGCCCTGCAGAAAATCAATTACAAATACTGACGAATAACCGACCGGAATGACGACTTTCGGACATTTTGACGATGCGTCGCGGGAATATGTGATCACCCGCCCCGACACTCCCTGGCCCTGGATCAACTATATGGGCACCCGGGATTTCTTTTCCCTGATTTCCAACACCGCAGGCGGCTACTGCTTCTGCCGCGACGCCAAGTTCCGGCGCATCCTCCGCTACCGCTACAACGGCGTGCCGATGGACGCCGGCGGCCGGTATTTCTATATCAAGGACGGCGACCAGGTCTGGAACCCGGGCTGGAAACCCTGCCGGACGCCCCTGGATTTCTACGAATGCCGGCACGGCATGGGCTATACCCGCGTGGTGGGCGAGAAAGCCGGCCTGCGGGCTGATGTGCTCTTCTTTGTCCCGCTGGGCCATCGCTGCGAAATCCATCGGGTCCGCCTGACGAACAACGGCCCGGAAAAGAAAACCTTCCAGCTGTATGCTTTCCTGGAATGGTGCCTGTGGAACGCGTCGACCGATATGGAGAACTTCCAGCGCAATCTCTCGACCGGCGAGGTGGAAGTGGAGCCCGACGCCCTGTATCATAAGACGGAATACCGCGAACGCCGCGACCATTATGCCTTCTACGGCGTCAACCGCCCCTTCGACGGCTTCGACACGGACCGCGAAACCTTCCTCGGGATGTACAACGGGTTCGACGCGCCGCAGCAGGTGCTGGCCGGCACGTCGGGCCAGTCCGTAGCCCACGGCTGGAGCCCGGTCGCCGCGCCGCGTTTCGACCTGACGCTCGATCCCGGCCAGTCCGAAGAGTTGGTCTTCGTGCTCGGCTATGTGGAGAATCCGCCCGAGGCCAAATTCACGGCACCCGCCGTCATCAACAAGGCGCCTGCCCGGGCGATGATGCAGGCTTATGCCACGGGTGCGCAGGTGGATGCCGCCTTTGCGGAACTGCGTGCCTTCTGGGATGACCTTTTGAGCCGCTTCACCGTGGCTTCCGCCGTGCCCGAACTCGACCGGACCGTCAACGTGTGGAACCAGTACCAGTGCATGATCACGTTCTTCATGAGCCGCAGCGCCAGCTATTTCGAGAGCGGCATCGGGCGGGGCATGGGCTTCCGCGACTCCAACCAGGACCTGGCCGGCATCGTCCACCTGATTCCGGAACGCGCCCGGGAGCGCATTCTCGACATTGCCGCCACGCAGTTCCCCGACGGCGGCTGCTACCACCAGTACCAGCCTCTCACCAAGCGCGGCAACAACGACATCGGCGGCGGGTTCAACGACGATCCGCTCTGGCTCATTTTCGGCACGGTGGCCTACATCCGCGAGACGGGCGATTTCAGCATTCTGCAGGAGCCCGTGCCGTTCGATAACCGGCCGGGTACCGAAGTCCCGCTGCTGGCGCATCTCAAGATCAGTTTCCGCCACGTGACCGACAACCTCGGGCCGCACGGCCTGCCGCTCATCGGCCGCGCCGACTGGAACGACTGCCTCAACCTGAACTGCTTCTCTGACAACCCCGACGAGTCGTTCCAGACCACCGAGAACAAGACGGAGGGCAGCCAGGCCGAATCGCTGATGATCGCCGGCCTCTTCGTGGCCGAAGGCCGCGATTTCGCCGAACTGCTGGCCCATCCCCGCGTGGCGGCCGATCCGGCCTATGTCGAAAGCGTGCGGACCGCCGTGGCGGCGATGGAAGCCGCAGTCCGGCAATACGGCTGGGACGGCGAATGGTTCCTGCGGGCGTACGACTTCTACGGCAACAAGATCGGCTCGCACGAGAACGAGGAAGGCAAGATCTTCATCGAAAGCCAGGGCTGGTGCACCATGGCCCGCATCGGGGCGGAGGAGGGGCTTTGCGACAAAGCCCTTGATTCGGCCGTGCGCTATCTGGAGTGCGAGCACGGTCTGGTGCTCAACACGCCTGCCTACACGCGTTACCTGAAGGAATACGGCGAGATCAGCTCCTACCCGCAGGGCTATAAGGAAAACGCCGGCATCTTCTGCCACAATAACCCTTGGGTCATCATCGGCGAGGCGATGGCCGGCCGCCGGGAGGATGCCTGGCGCCACTATTGCCAGATCACCCCGGCCTTCGGCAAGGACCAGGCCCTGCGCAAGGTGGAACCGTATGTGTTCTGCCAGATGGTGGCCGGCAAAGACGCCTTCCGCCCCGGCGAAGGGAAGAACAGCTGGCTCACCGGCACGGCTGCCTGGACCTGGAAGGCGGTCAGCGAATTCATTCTCGGCATCAAGCCGCAGTTCGACGGGCTGCTCGTCGAACCCTGCCTGCCGCTGCGCTACGGAACGTACCGGGTACACCGGCGTTTCCGGGAGGCGGAGTACGACCTGACCATCCGCTGCACCGGCAGCGGCGGCAGCCATTTCATCCCCTATGTCCCCGGTAAACAAGTCCTTGACATTGAATTGTAATCCGATATAATCTCTTTGGTATGAAAGAATCCGATATTCTCAACAGTTACGCCTACGCCCGCGAGCGCTATGCTGCCCTGGGCGTGGACACCGACAAAGCCATCGCCATCCTGGAGCAGACGCCCATTTCCCTGCATTGCTGGCAGACCGACGACGTCATCG
Organism: uncultured Bacteroidia bacterium; assembly: GCA_902778855.1. GTDB lineage: Bacteria > Bacteroidota > Bacteroidia > Bacteroidales > UBA932 > Cacconaster. Next base: position 8,359 of record CACYZM010000005.1, on the reverse strand, counting down.
GCTTCGAGAGCGCGGCCGGCCTGTCCGGCGGCATCCAGACCACCGGCAACTATCCGGGCCGGGCCCGCAACATCGATGAGGTGCGCGCCGACGTGCTCTTCGCCAAAAGCCTCATCGCCGGCAACCACCGCCTCAATCTGCACGAAATCTACGGCGATTTCGGCGGCAAATTCGTGGACCGCGACCAGGTGGACGTCCGCTACTTCGAGAGCTGGATCCAGTGGGCGAAGGAGAACGGGATGAAACTCGATTTCAACTCCACGTCGTTCGGCCATCCCAAGAGCGGCGACCTGTCGCTGGCCAACCCCGATCCGGCCATCCGGGCGTTCTGGATCGAGCATACCAAGCGCTGCCGCCGCATCGCCGACGCGATGGGCAAGGCCCAGGGCGATCCCTGCATCATGAACATCTGGGTCCACGACGGATCGAAGGATCTCACCGTGGAGCGCTACCGCTACCGTGAACTGTTGGCCGCCGCGCTCGACGAGATCCTGGCGGAAAAACTGCCCGATATGAAGTCCTGCGTCGAAGCGAAGCTCTTCGGCATCGGGTTGGAAAGCTATACCGTGGGGTCGATGGATTTCTTCGAAGGCTACTGCGCCTCGCGCAAGGTCATCTATACGCTCGACACGGGCCATTACGAGCCGACGGAGAACGTCTCCGACAAGGTCGCATCCCTGCTGCTTTTCGTCCCGGAGCTGATGCTACACGTCAGCCGGCCGGTGCGCTGGGACTCCGATCACGTGACGATTATGAACGATCCCACGCTCGACCTGTTCAAGGAGATCGTCCGCGCCGGCGCCCTGCACCGCGCCCACATCGGACTCGACTATTTCGACGCCTCGATCAACCGGATCGGCGCGTATGTGATCGGTTCGCGCGCCACGCAGAAGTGCCTGCTGAGCGCCCTGCTCGAGCCGCTGGCGAAACTGCGCGAATACGAAGACGCGGGCAAGGGCTTCCAACGCCTGGCGCTGCTGGAAGAGGCGAAGACGCTGCCTTTCGGCGCCGTGTTCGATTATTTCAATCTCAAGAACGGCGTGCCCGTGGGCGAGGCCTTCATTCCGGAGATTGAACGGTATGAAAACGAAGTAACTGCGAAGCGATGCTAGTCCTGGGTTTGCTCATCATCGCCATCGGGGCGTTCTGCCAGAGCAGCAGCTATGTTCCGATCAACAAGATCAAGGCCTGGAGCTGGGAAAGCTACTGGCTCATCCAGGGCGTTTTTGCCTGGCTGGTCTTTCCGCTGGTCGGCGCCATCCTGTCGGTGTCGGGCACCGGCGGCAGCTTCGGCGATCTGCTCGGCCTGATGGGTGCGAATCCCAAGGCCACCTGGCTGACCATTCTCTTCGGCGCCCTCTGGGGTGTCGGCGGCCTCACGTTCGGCCTGAGCATGCGCTATCTCGGCGTGGCGCTGGGCCAGAGCATCGCGCTGGGTACCTGTTCGGCCCTGGGCGCCATCCTGGGCCCGGTCTTCACCGGCCATGCCGGTGACCTGACCAGCGCCGTGATCATCGGCGTGGTCGTGACGCTCGTGGGCATCGCCATCATCGGGGTGGCCGGCGCCATGAAGGCGGCGGCGCAGCCCGAAGCGGAGAAGAAGAAAGCGGTCAAGGACTTCAATTTCGGCAAGGGCATCGCGGTGGCGCTGCTGGCCGGTTTCATGAGCGCCTGCTTCAACATCGGCCTGAACTTCGGCCAGGACCTGTTCCTGCCCGGAACCCGCCCCATCTTCCAGACGCTTCCGGCCACGATGCTCGTGACCTTCGGCGGCTTCCTGACCAATGCCGGCTACTGCCTGTTCCAGAACGCCCGCAACAAGACCTGGGGCGATTACCGCCAGAAGTCCCTCTGGGTGCACAACCTGCTGTTCTGCTGCCTGGCCGGTCTCCTCTGGTACAGCCAGTTCTTCGGCCTGAGCCTCGGCAAGGGCTTCCTCGCCGGCTACCCGGTGCTGATCACCTTCAGCTGGTGCATCCTGATGGCCCTCAACGTCGTCTTCAGCAACGTCTGGGGCATCCTCCTCAAAGAATGGAAAGGCGCCTCCCGAAAGACGGTCCTCGTCCTCCTCATCGGCCTCGCCGTCCTGATCTTCAGCACCTTCCTTCCTCAATTGATTTGATATGAATAGTATTCTATCGATGAGACCGGCCCTGAAGGCCGAAATCGATAAGGTGGCTGAAGTGGCCGGATATCTTTGGCAGAAGGGATGGGCCGAACGAAACGGCGGCAACATCACGGTCAACGTCACGGAACTCGTGGACGACGCCCTGCGGGCCATGCCGGCCATCAGCCCGGCGCGGCCCATCGGCCAGACCCTCCCGCGCCTGGCGGACTGCTGGTTCTACTGCAAAGGCACCGGCCGCCGCATGCGTGACCTGGCCCGCGCCCCCATGGCCAACGGCTCCCTCATCCGCATCCTGCCCGCCGGCGACGCCTACGAAATCGTCGCCGACGCGCCTGTGACGCCGACCTCCGAATTGCCGTCCCACCTGGCGGTCCACGACTGGCTGATCGCCACCGGCAGCCCGTACCGCGCATCCCTCCATACGCACCCCATCGAATTGGTCGCGCTGACCCACGGCCGGCCCTGGCTCGAAAAAGACGCCGCCACGCGGATGCTCTGGTCGATGATTCCCGAGACCAAGGCCTTCTGCCCCCGCGGCCTGGGCATCGTCCCCTATATGCTCCCTTCCAGCGTGGAACTGGCCGAAGCCACCCTCCGTACGCTGGCCGACGGCTACGACGTGGTGATGTGGGAAAAACACGGCGTCTTCGCCGTAGACGTCGACATTATGGACGCTTTCGACCAGGTCGACGTGCTCAACAAGGCGGCCCAGATCTATCTGGCCGCCAAGGGAATGGGCTTCGAGCCCGAAGGAATGAGCGACGCCCAGCTGCGGGAGCTGAGCGTCGCTTTCCATCTGCCGAAATAGGGCCGTTTACAGCAGGTTGCCGAATAGCAGGGCGTTGGTCAGGATGTGATTGGTTCCCAGCCAGTAGGCCCGGTAAGAGAGATCTTCCTGGATATACAGGATGCATCCCTTGCCCGCGTGCTTGACGGCGGCCACGGGCGCCCCCTTGAACTTGGCGAGGTTTTCATCGGTCACGTAGCCTGAACGATAGGGGTCGACGCTGTAACGCAGCACGACCTGCGCGTCGTCTGCCACTTTCCAGACCTGGGCGTTCCCTTTGAAGATATCGATGTCGCGCTGGCGGTAGCCCCAGAACAGCGGGCTTTCGGCCGCGAACTCGGCGTTGAGCACCAGGCCGCTGACGCCGCTTCCGTTCTGGGAGGAGATGCTGTCGGAACCGATGGTGCCCGATACGGTGTGCGCCGGACCCAGCAGGATCAGCGTACCTCCGGCTTCCACCCAGGCTTTCAGCCTCTTCCAGGCCTCCGGATTGGTTCCGTCCATCTGGACGGGGCCAGCGAAGATCATGGCGTCATACCGGTTGATGTCGAAGTTGCGGCCGGTAAACGTGCGGAAGTCCACGAGCGAGTGATTCATGGCGAAATGCTCGTCGAGCATGTGCCAGATGGATCCTTGCTGGCTCGAACCGCCGAGATCGGTGATTAGGGCCGTCCGGGGCTGGCGGACGGGCTTCCAGCCGGGTTCCGGCTGGCGATTGCGTTTCTTCACCGTCTCAGGACGGGCCGTTACGTCAACCGCGTATTGGCCGGCCAGCGTGGTCAGCAGGGCGCAGAGGTCTTCCCCGTCGGCCGGCTTTTCTCCGGCCGGCACGAAGAAGGTGCCTGTGGCCGGGTCGACCTGGACGGTGACGCCGCGCCGCTGGAGTTCGGTGACCAGGCGGGGCGTGTAGAATTCGTCGGGCTGGAAGGTATAGCCGGCGGCCGAAGGGGCGGCCGGGCCCTTGCCTTGCTGCAGGACCGGTTTCCCGATGCATTCGCCGAGGGCGGGTTCTTCCGTCACGGTCCGGACATTCAGGTTCCAGGCACGTGTGGGCGACCAGGTGGAGATGTCGTAGAAATGGCTGTCCTGGAATTCCGTAATGTCTTCGAAGATGCCTTTGATCTTGTAATAATGCTTCTGCCGGAAGGGGACGAAATAGCTCCCTTCCTGCCCGGCCACGGGGTAAACCTCGATTTCGTGGAGACGCAGGTTCTCGAGGAACAGGAAAGCCAGACCCCGGTTGCCCCGCGCGTCGAACACATAGCCTTTCACCGGATCGGCGGCGGCGGCCCGGGCGGCGTCGCGGAAGAAATCGCGTTGGTATTCCTTCAGTTCCCGGGCGTTGGAGACGGCTCCGTTGACCACGGCGATGGCGCTGCTGTATTGCCATTGCACCGTTTCTCCGAAGGTATGGATGCCCTGGTCGCCATAGTCGCGGATATGGCCGCGGGTGGAGGACAATTCGTGGAGAATGCACACGGAGCCCTGGATGTCGCCGTAGCACGCGCCTTTTCCGATGAAGTAATCGTCATAGCCGCGGCCCGTGAAGTACGACACGCCGAGCGAATCGAGCGCGCGCCGGGTGGATTGGCTGATGGCCAGGGTCAGGTCCTGGTTCCGCTGCGGGATGTAGGCGAAGGTGCGGTTCGGGTCACCCGGGCTGAAATAATACAGGCCGCTGCGCGAGCTGCCCATCTCGTGGAGGTCGAGCAGGACGTTCGGCATCCAGTATTCATACATCGTCACCAGATTCTTTCCTTCGGGATACTGGGCGGTAAGCCAGTCGCGGTTGGTGTCCATCCAGTAGTGGTTGGCCCGGGAAGAGGGGCTCGGCTCGTGGTATTCGCGGGCTTGGTTGTCGAGGAAAGGGTGGATACTCGCATTGCCGTTGACCCACATCGCGAAGCGGCTCATGCCGTCGGGATTCTGGGCCGGAACCACCAGCAGGACGGTCTGCTCGAGCATCTCCGTGACGGCCGGGTCTTCGGAAGCGGCGTAGTAATACATCAGGGAGAGCAGGCCCTGGGCGCCGGAAATCTCATTGCCGTGGATGGTGCCGCGCAGGTCGATGACCAGCGGCATTTTCGCGAGGTCGAGGGTTCCCGAGACGGAAGCATCCGTGACTTTCAGATGTTCCCGGCGGATTTCCTCCAGCCGGTTCTGGTTGGCCGGGGAGGTGATGGCGACCTGGATGAAGGGACGGCGCTCATAGGTCCGGCCGAAGCGTTTGACGCTCACGCGGTCGGAGTGGGTGGCCAGGTAGTCCGCATAGGAGAGGATGTCGCCCCAGTCGGCCATCCGGGCGTCGAGTTCGAATCCGAGATAGTCTTGCGGGGACAGGAGATTCTGGGCGGGTTGCGCCCCCAGCCGGGGCGCCGCGGTCAGCAGCCAGGCGGCGCAGACCAGGGTCAGACGGAGAAGAAAGTGTTTCATATCAATACAATTCGACGGGCCGGGTGCTACCGGCGCCCGACCCGTCTACTAACCTAAACTTAAACTTAAACTATGAAAAACTTCGAGCGTATAATTGCAAAACATATGCCAGTCAATTTTAATGCAATCGTCTAAACTATGCGGAGTTTAGCAAATTTCAGCAAAAGTGTTTTCTGCCCGCTGGCGTCGAAGGAAACAACCGCTTTGCGGTTGGGTCCGTCGCCTTCCAGCGAGAGGATGGTGCCGTAGCCGAAGCGGTCGTGCTCGACCCGCTGGCCGACCTGGAGGGCGGCCACGGGCGATGGCGCGAAACCGGGCGAAGGCGTGTGGGCCGGGGCCGGCGAAGCCGGAACCGGCCGCGGGGGTGCGGCGGCCGGGCGCTGCTGCGGCTGCGCCGGCCGTTGCCAGCTCTGCTGCCGCCCGGGTTGCCGGTACGTCTCGAAGTCGGAGCGGCGGAAACGGGTCTGGGGGAAGGGATCGTAGCGGTTCTGGTCGGTGTCGGGCTCGACGGCGTAATACTGGCGATCGATTTCCCGCAGGAAGCGGGAAGGGCGGTTCGACTCTTCGCTGCCCCATTTCCGGCGGTTCTGGGCGTAGGAGACCGTGACGACTTTCTGCGCCCGGGTCAGGGCGACATAGAAGAGCCGGCGTTCCTCCTCGATCTTGTCGGGCGTGTCGTTCATGCTTTCCGAAGGGAAGAGATTCTCTTCCATGCCGGCCACGTAGACATAGGGAAACTCCAGGCCTTTGGCGGCGTGGACCGTCATCAGGGTGATCTTGTTGGTCTGGTCCTTGTCGGGATCCTGGGTGTCGTCTTTTTCGGCTTCGCTCAGCAGGTAGATGTTTTCGAGATAGTCGCTGAGCGTGACGAGGGTGGCGACGGGCGCTTCGCCGTCTTCCGACAGGATCTGCCGCATTTCGCTTTCCTCCTCGAGGTATTCCTTGATGCTGCTGAAGAGTTCTTCGGCATTCTCGAAGCGGGCGATGCCTTCGGGCGAGGTGTCGGCCCGGAGGGCGGCCAGATAACCGGATCTGTCTCCGATTTCCAGGGCCAGGCCGTAGCAGTCGGCCGTCTCGGTCTTTTCGCAGAGCGGTTCCAGCATCGCCACGAAGTCGCGCAGTTTCTTGATGGCGGCGTCTTTCAGGCCGACGGCGTAGAGTTTCTCGTTCTCGAGCAGCGGTGCGTTGTAGAGCGGGCAGCCGGCCGCCGCCGCTGCGGCCGCCAGCCGGTCGATCGTGGTGTCGCCGATGCCGCGGGCGGGCACGTTGATCACCCGGCGGAACGATTCGTTGTCCTGCGGGTTGACCGTCAGCTTGAAATAGGCCAGCAGGTCCTTGATCTCCGCCCGTTCGTAGAACGAATGGCTGCCGTAGATGCGGTAGGGGAGATTCCGCTTGCGCAGGGCCTCCTCGAGCGCCCGGGACTGGGCGTTCGTCCGGTAGAGGATTGCGAAACTGTCGTAGGAGGCCTTGTCGGAATAGATGCGCTCGACGATCGAGGTGGCGATCAGATGGGCTTCTTCGCTTTCGGTGTAGGCCTTGATCACGCCGATCTTTTCGCCGGCCCCGGCCTTGGAGAAGCACTCCTTCTTGAGCCGGCGTTCATTGTGGGCGATCAGGCTGTTGGCCGCGCCCACGATGTTCTGGGTGGAGCGGTAGTTCTGCTCCAGCCGGAATTCCTTCGCTTCGGGATAGTCTTTCCGGAACCGGAGGATGTTCTCGACCCGCGCGCCGCGAAACCCGTAGATGCTCTGGGAATCGTCGCCCACCACGCAGATGTTGTGGTGCGGTTCGGCCAGCCGGCGCAGGATCACATACTGCGCGTGGTTCGTGTCCTGGTACTCGTCGACGAGGATGTAGCGGAAGCGGGCGGCAATGGCCGCGCACGCCTCCGGGAACCGCTTGAGCAGGATGTTCATGTTGAGCAGGATGTCGTCGAAGTCCATCGCTCCGGCTTCCCGGCATTTTTTCTGGTACAGCTCGTAGACGTCGGCCATCCGCGGCCGGCGGGCGGCGCGGTCGGCCTCCGTGATCTCGGGATCGGCCCGGTAGCCAGCCACAGTCAGCAGGCTGTTCTTGGCCTTGGAGATGATGCTCTGGACCATGCCCGGCTTGTAGTTCTTCTCGTCCAGTTCCAGTTCCTTGACGCATTGCTTGAGAATGCTGCGGGAATCGGTCTGGTCGTAGATGGTGAAGTGTTCGGGATAGCCGAGCAGGTCGGCGTATTCCCGAAGGAAACGGATGAAAATCGAATGGAACGTGCCCATCTGGATCCAGCGGGCCTTCTGTGCTCCCACCAGGAGCGCGACGCGCTCCTTCATCTCCCCGGCGGCCTTCTTGGTAAAAGTCAGGGCCAAAACTTCTCCGGGCCTGCAGTCTCCTTCCAGTATGTGCGCAACCCGGCAGGTAAGCACCCGGGTCTTTCCGGAACCGGCCCCCGCGATGATGAGCGAAGGCCCTTCCGTGCACAGGACAGCGGCTTTCTGCGCGCTGTTCAACCCCTCGAACAGGTCGGTGTTCATATCAAATCAATCTGCAATCAAATCTTTCGTTCAACGTTCAATGGTATAAGTCCCGGCCGCATAATCCTTGCTTTCGGATTCGCCGGGAAGGGTGACGGTGGCGGTGGCGCCTTCCGGAACGGTGAAGGTCCAGGTCCACCGGTCGCCGTCGTATTTCCAGTCGCTCTTGATCAGGCCGGCGGCAGAGGCGTATTCGGCGTGGAGGCTGCCCAGCCGCTTGTCGGGAACGGGCCGGAGCAGGATGTGCCGGAAGCCGGGTTCGGCCGGGTCGGCGCAGATGCCGGCGGCGGTTTCCCAGAGCCACTGGCAGACGCAGCCGTAGGCATAGTGGTTGAAGCTGTTCATTCCGTTGGGTCCCATGCCTTTTTCCAGCATATAGCTGTTCCAGCGCTCCCAGATGGTGGTGGCGCCGTTGTCCACCGAGTACAGCCAGCTGGGGTTCTTCCGCTGGAAGAGCAGGTCCCAGGCCACGTCGGCCATGCCGTTCTC
>CACYZM010000004.1 GCA_902778855.1 uncultured Bacteroidia bacterium | reverse complement strand
ACCTACGCCGACGCCACCGCCCTCGAGCGCGACTTCGGCTTCACCCCCCGCATCCCCCTCCGCACCGGCCTCCGCCGCTTCGCCCAGTGGTATAAATCCTTCTACGGCTAACCCGCCACCCTCCAACGGTCTGCTCCAACGGTCTGCACCATCCGCTGGCCCTCATCCGTCTGCCCCCATCCGCCGGCACTCAGCCCCAGGCACACGGCCGCCGGTCATCAGCTTTGAGCGCTGGAGGCCATCTCGTTGATTCATAGCTCCTAACATAAAGTCGCCCCCGGCGAAACAGAGGGGGCGACTTTGCGTTAATGCCTCTGTCTCAAAGACATCGCCTCCAGCCCATCTGAAGCCATTGGCGCACCAAGTGCCTTTTTTCGTACCAGATGCCCATCGATGCGCCAGAATTCATCGATTCGGCTGACAGGCCGTGGCGCTTATGTGGCTGAATATCAGTCACTTGTTAATAATCGTGTGCGTCAAAATGCGCACACGATTATTCGGAAAAGCTTGACTATCAGGATAATAGGTGCCACGGCCCCAATTGCCGCTTGGGCTTCCCTCATGGCTTCGCGACTTACCCCTCGGGGCTTTCCATCTCCATCGGGCTCGCGGCCTTTTTCCCACGAGCGGCCGCTTAGGGTTTTCCCCGGACTGGCCCGGGAGCCCCTTATTAGGCTCCTGCGGGCCTGGACGGGAGAAAACCCCCTTCAGCCATGAACTGCCAGCCACAGCAAGCATACCCTCCGGCTGCTTCCTGACTTTCAACGCGGTTATCCTTGATAGCCAACGCCCAAGGGAGGCCTTGGGCAAAACCAGGACCCCCAAGGCGCTGCCAGCGCCTTGGGCACCAGGGCACGGCCGCCCTGGCGGGCTGGAGGAGATAACCGCCCTCAGTTACCGCCGTTGTTTCCCCAACGATCATCAGCCCCGCCGCGAGCCTATCATCGACACGCCTGGAATTCCGGGCAAGAATCTCGATGATCTCTTTTTCGCCAAAGTGTCCGCATGTCGGATTGCCCTGGAGTTGTATATCGCAAGGTCGCTGCGGACACCGGCCTTGCGGAGGGGGGTGTACTCAGCGGAAGTGCGAAATACGAAGTCCAGGGCCGAATCGGTGCGCACACTTTGGCGAAATGAGCTGGGAAGGGGCTGGCGGAAGGCGACACCGTTAATTCCGGGCTCGCGATAAGGGTGAAATCTGGCTGATAGTGACCGGAAGGGTTGAAAACGGTTATCTCCTACCAGCGCGCCGGAGCCCCAGCGAGTCAGGGGCATGCCCAGGGGAGCCCCTGGGCTGCCTCTGGGCTGCCTCTGGACTCTGGGGCCCGGCGGGGCACTGTCAAGGATAACCGCAAGGTAGTTTGGGGTCGGCCGAAAGCCGTGCTTGCGGTTTGCGCCGTTCGTGGCTGAGGCGGTTATCTCCCGTCCGGGCCCGCAGGAGCCTAAAAAGGGGCTCCCGGGCCCTCCCGGGGATAACCGATCGACCGACAGGGGCGAAATAATCGTGAGCCCGGTGGCGCGATGGTTATTTTGGCTTGAGGCTATGTTGCTGAACGATAGCCTATTATGCGAAATTGCCCTCCCTGTTTCGGGGAGGGCGAATTTACGGATGTAGCTATCTATCAGAGGGTTATCCTCCAGCCGGATTCGGGCCTTCGTCGAGTTCGAAGAGGATAGCCAATCGGCAAAAAGCAAAAAACGCGAGATTTCGGGAAATTCTCGGCGAATCGTGTGTGTGTTTGCCGAAGAATCGAAAGGTTTTTGTATCTTTATCTGACCAAATCTTTGAATCCCTATGGCAAGAAGAATCCTTTTGATGGCCGCGATGGTGGCCGGGCTGCTGGTGGCGGGCGTGTCGAGCGTGACGACGCTCGGTGCGCAGACGCAGAGCCAGCCGCGGGATGACCAACATTCGTGACAAGCCGGGCGGGAAGGTGCTGTTCCAGGTGCGGGGCGATATGGCCATAACGGTGACGGTCGCCGTACAGCCGGGCAGTTGGTGGCGGATTGTGGATCCGGAAGATTCGTTCGGCGATGAGCATAAGATTCCGGCTGGCGGCGTGTGGATTCATCGTTCGGTGCTGGCGGTGTGCACCGACAATTTCGACGGCCACGACCGGATGCTGCTGATGGAGCCGCGGGCCGATGCGCCCCGGCTGGGCTTCATCGGGCAGTTCAACGCGCTGCTCCGGCCGCTGGAGATGACGGCCGACGGGGAGTGGGTGAAGGTTACCTACGAGCCGAGCGAGTATAACTATCTCAGGAAAGAAAAAATGACCGGCTGGATCCAGACCCGCTTCACGCGCGATGAGGATATCGAATCGGGCGACGGCTACCATTTCCCCTGGATGTATGCGTATTCCGCACGCGACAAGGATGTCGCTCTGCTCGCCGACCCGGGTATGCGGAAACAGACTTTCGTGATGGAAAAGGGGAAGGACTATTCGCTCTGGATCGCCAATCCCCGCAACGGATACTGGGAGGTGCTGGGCGAATACGTGCAGTACGGCGATAAAGAGATCTATCTCGACGATTATTCCCTGGTTCCGGGCACGGGCATCTGTATGCGCCTCATCGGCGACGAGGCCACGGTGGCGCTATATAGCGAAGCCAATGAAGAATCGAAAGTTGTCACCCGCCTGAAAGTCGGGACGGAAGTGCATCCGCTCGATGTGACGCAGGACCGGGCCGTCTGGGGTGCGGAGCCGCAGCTCGTGAAGGTCTCCCCGGTCGGGAAGCCCGACGTGGTCGGCTGGGTGGAACTTTTCCACCTGAGCTCCGCGCCCGCCCCGGCCCTGACCTGCGCCGAAGTGGCCGGCACCTATGAAAGTTACAATGAAGACGGCACCGTCGAGTCCCGTTTTGTCCTGACGGAAGACGGCCAAATGCGCTGGATCTATGAAAGCGGTGATTATGAGACTTCCTTCGCCCTCCGCGGCAACCGCATCTATGAAGGTGCAGTAGAAGTCGACGCCCAGACGCGCTGCATCTTCTTCTACGATCCCGCAACGCGCAACATTGTCAGCTTCAACCAGGTCTATTACCGCAAGAAGTAGCGGCGCCCGCCATGCGGCGGCCGCCGCCCGTTAGTCGTCGAACCCGTCCAGCAACACGATATCCGAGACGCACAGATCCTGATACTTCGTGCCGGGTGTGGTGGCGAGGACGGTGATCTTGATGTGCGAGATGTTCTCGGCGGTGAAGGGGACTTTGTCGTAGAGGATGATGCCGTCGGGATCGACGCCCTTCTCGCGGCCGTAGAGCTGGCGCGACAGGTTGGTGACCGCCAGCAGGGAGATGTCGCCGAAGCGGGCGATGGGCTCATCTTTCAGCACATAGAAAATCTGATCCCAGTCGGAAACGTCGACCTCGACGGGCTCGTCGCGATAGCCGTCGGCGCGGGTGATCTCGAGGCGGAGGCGCTTGATGCGGCTGTTGGCGGCCCAGAGGGCGGCGGACTTGTGGTAGCCGTTGTAGATGCCGATGTCGGAGACGCGGCGCGGCTTCGGGAAATCGATGTCGATGGTGGCGCCGACGCCGTTGCCCGGTGCGACCCAGGCGGTCGTCAGGTCGCCGTCGGTCATATGGGTGGCCGGATAATTCGCCTGGGCGCCGGAGACTTTCACGGTATAGGCGGCGGCCGGAACGGCGCGCTCGACGAGGGGATTGCCCCACGGCGTATAGAGCACCTTCGGATCCCTCCAGGTTTCGGTCCAGAATTGGAGGCTCATCTCATCGGCCTTCTGAAAATCGAAGTTCGCGGCATTGCAAGTCCAGGTCGTCTGGTTGAAACGGACGAAGGGCGCCTCGGTGTTGAGCATCGGCGACTCTGAATCGTCGTTTTTATGGTAGAAACCCTTGGGCAGCCCGTCGCAGCGGAGGGTGCAGCTGAAGGTGTCGGCCTTGCCGTTGCCCCAGTGCTGTGCCGGAGAGAAATCGTAGGTGAAATCACAGGAGTTCGGATAGTAGCGCGACAGCGGCGACTGGTGCAGCGCGCCCAGCGGGGTCATCCAGTGGCAGAGCACTTGGTACTCGACTTGCAGCACCACGGTCTCGCCGGCGGGGATGTCGAGGACCGTGTAGGTCCAGTAGCGGTAGCGGGTGATTTCCTCCTTCTCGCCGGTATCTTCGTCTTCATAGAATTCGCCGGTATGGTACAGTTCGTCGGCGCCTACCCAGGGAAGTTCCTTGCCGTCGAGCTGGAACCTGACGCCGCGGATGGCGCGTTCAACCATACCCACTTCGTAGAGGTCTTCGGTCATATCGTCGCCCTCAAAGCCATAGTCGCCGTTTGCCTTGCCGCTGAAGTCCACCGGGAAGCCGTAGTCCACGTGGATGGGCTTGTTGGCATTGTTCTTCAGCCGGTACGCCACCTTGACGGCGGTGTAGGGCAGGCCGACGTTGATATCGAGATCCTCGCGCACGACCTGGACATCCGTCACCTTGCGCGGAATCGGGTTGCAGGAACGGATCAGGGCGGAATAACTGATCACGGGATCGCCGTTGGCGAACAACAGGGCCGGCACAAAAGCCAGGGCCAGCAGGGAAAGAAGATACTTTTTCATAGCCTTGCGTTTACAATCGACTTATAAAGTTAAGGAAAATTGCCGGAATTGTCGTAACTTAGCCTAATAGAAAATCCGATCCTATGAAAAAGATCCTCTTGCTCGTGCTGGCAGTGGCGGCCGGTCTGGCGCTCCTGTCGTCGTGTGAAAAAGAAACGGTCCTGACGGTCGACCAGACGTCGCTGTCGTTCACCGATGCCGGCGGCTCGCAGACCGTCTCGCTGACGGCCAACAAAGCCTGGTCGGCCTCCGCCGCCCAGGCCTGGTGCAAAGTCTCGCCCTCCGCCGGCGAAGAAGCGGCCGGCAGCCGCATCACGATAACCTGCGACGCGAACACCACCTACGACGAGCGAAGCTGTGCCGTCACGTTCACCTGCGCGGAAAAGACGGTGACGGTCAATGTCACCCAGGCGACCAACCACGGCCTCGTGGTGGGCCAGACGTCGTTCGAGCTGACGAAAGCGGCGCAGAAGCTTGAGATCCCGGTGCAGGCCAACGTGAAGTTCAGCGTGGAGGTAGCCGCCAGCTGCAAGGACTGGATCAAATACAGCACGACCAAAGGCCTGACCACCTCGACCGTCGTGCTCGACATTTCCGAAAACAAAACCTACGACAACCGCGAAGGACAGGTGACCATCAAGCAGGAGGGAGGAAGCCTCTCTTCCACCATCAGCATCAAGCAGACGCAACTCGACGGCCTGTTCATCAGCACGCCCGAATATCATCTCTCGAATGAAAGCCATACCCTGACGGTCGAAGTCAGCACGAATGTCGAATTCGAGGTGACCTCCGGCGCCGGCTGGGTGAAATACGTGGAGACGAAGGGCCTGAATGCGAAGCAGGTGGTCCTCAGCGTCGACGCCAATGAAACCTACGACGCCCGCGAGACCCAGGTGACGGTCAAGCAGAAAAACGGCAGCCTGAGCGGCGTGATTAAGATCCGCCAGGATGAGCAGTACGGCCTCCTGGTGACGCAGTCCGCATTCGAACTGAGCCCCGAGAGCCAGAAGTTCGACGTGGAAGTAAAGTTCAACGTGGACTTCGACGTCGTGATTCCCGAATCCTGCAAGGACTGGATCAAGCTGGTCTCGACCAAGGGGCTCAGCCAGAAGACCTTCACCTTCTCCGTCGCGGTGAATAAGACTTACGGGGCGCGGGAAGGCAGCATCACCTTCAAGCAGAAGAACGGCCCGCTCAGCGGAACGGTGGCGGTGAAGCAGGCACAGAATGACGAGTTGAGCGCCGAACCGACGGTCTTTGAGGTATCCGGCGACGGCGGAACCGTCACGGTCGATGTCTCCACCAATGTCGACTACGTGGTCGAGACCGAGTCCGACTGGATCCACGTGATCAAGACCAAGGGGCTCCAGACCTATCAGGTCGTTCTGGAAGTCGACGCCAACCCGGACCGGGATCCCCGCGCAGGAACCGTGTATATCCGGCAGGCCGGCGGCAAGATTGGCCAGAGCATCCGGATCAAGCAGGGGGGAAGCATTTACCTGCAGGAGCGTGATGCGCTGATGGCATTCTATGACCTGATGAACGGCCCCAACTGGAGCCGGAGCACCAATTGGGGCTCCGACCAACCCCTCGATAAGTGGTATGGCATCGGCTCGATCATCAATTGGGAAGACGACAAGCGCTATGACGGTCACGTGCGGACCATCTTCCTGCCCGGCATCGGCGTGAGCGGCGATTTGGAGAAGGCCATCGGGATTCTGGAAAAGTTGCCGTATCTGGAGGATCTCAGTCTGCAGGGGAATCCCCTGAGACAGCCCATTCCCGCCAGTATCGCGCGCCTGAAAGGGCTCCGGCGGATTTCGCTCTGGGAATGCCAGTTGACCGGCAAGATCCCGCCGGAGATCGGCAATCTCGAGAAAATGGAGTACTTGGAATTATGTGAAAATCCTGAACTGACCGGGCCGATTCCGCCCTCTCTGGGGAACCTGAGCGAAGCCAAATGGATCAACCTCAGCTGCTGTGACCTGACCGGCAACATCCCGGTCGAGATCACCAAATTGGACAAGTTTGAATTCCCGTTCAACTGCTGGGGAAACGAGCGGATGTCCGGCACGGTTCCGGCCGCATTCTCGAAGTGGAAGTATTGGAATGATTACTGGGGAGAAATCGTGGATGGAACCGGGCTGACGCTGGAAGCGGCGACGCCGGTCATTCCGAACTTCTCGGTGAAACTCACCGACCAGTCGACGGTCACCGCGGATGTGGTCAAGGACCACAAACTCACGATTCTCTTCCAGTGGGCGACCTGGTGCAACTTCTCGGCGCAATTCCTTCCCTTGATGCGCAGTGCGTACAAACGCTTCTCGAAAGAAGGCCTGTATGTGTTGAGTTGGGCCAGCCCGAATGAACCCTTCGACAAGGTGTTGAAACATGCCGAAATGAACGGAATCATCTGGCCGACCTTCCTGGCCAGCGATTCGAACACGGTGAAGAGCGTCCTCCTGCCGAAGTCCGACCGGAACGGGTGCTATCCGATGAGCCGGTATCCGGCCATCAATGCGTTCGACAGCAACGGCAAGCTGGTCTATACCAATGCCAATTCCAATCAGATGGAGACCTTCGTCCCGTTTATGCAGAAATGGTTCGGCAGCGACTGGGACGGCAGCGACGAGGCCAATTATGAGTCGACCGATTACACCCTGGACGGTCGCATGACCATTATTAAGTTGTGCGAGGCAGGGAAGGGAATCGACCTGGTCATTACCGGCGATGCTTTCAGCGACCGCCTCATTGCCGACGGAACGTTCCTCGCTGAAGTCGACCGGGCCGTCGAGGCTCTCTTCTCGGTGGAGCCCTACAAGTCGATGAAGCTGTTCTTCAACATATTTGCGGTCAACGCCGTCTCCAAGAACGAAAGCGTGGGTGCGGAAACGGCGTTCAGCACAACCTGGGCCGGCGGCAACCCGAATGTCCTGGGCGGCGATAATGCCAAGGTCCTCAAATACGCCCGCAATGCGATCGGCGAAGCCCGGATGGACGATGCGCTCATCATCTGCCTGATGAATCTCGATATGAACGCCGGAACCTGCCATCTGTTCGGCAGTCCGGGCGGCGACTATGGCCGGGGCGTCACCATCTCTTATATCCCGACCTTCTCCGAAGACAGGCGTTACCGCGAGGTCGTCGTGCACGAGGCGGGCGGCCACGGCTTCGCCAAGCTGGCCGACGAGTACTCGGTGAGCCGGGGCCAGATCCCGCAGGAAGTCGTCAACGACTACCGCAGCGCCTTCGCTTCCGGCTGGTGGCCGAACATCGATTTCACCGACGATCCGAAGGCCGTCAAGTGGGCGCCGTTCATCGACGATCCGCGCTTTGCGGCCGAGGAGATCGGCGTCTTCCAGGGCGGCGTCCAATATGACTGGGGTGTCTACCGGCCTACATTCCGCAGCGTGATGACCGGCGGCGACGCCTGGTTCAACGCGCCGTCACGCTACGCGATCTGGTACCGCGCGATGAAACTGTCGCAGGGCGCGCAGTGGACCGGCACCTACGAAGACTTCGTGGCCTGGGATCTTGCCCATCCGGCCAATCCGATGCCGACCACCCCGCGCCCGAACTATGTGGAGAAGAAATCCGAACCCCTCGCGCAGCCGGTCGTCCACAACCGCTCGTGGCGCGAAGTGATTGAAAAATAACGGCCCGATGAAACGTTACTGCCAGACCCTGACCCTCGTGGATGACGAGGAGCTGATTGCGAAATATGTGGAGGCACACGCGCACGTGTGGCCGGAGATCATCGCCGGCCAGCGGGAGGTGGGCATTGTCGATATGCAGATCTACCGCCGCGGGCGCAGCCTGTTTATGATTATGGACACGGTCGACGACTTCGACTTCGGCCGCGACATGGCCCGCCTCGCCGGCCTGCCGCGCCAGGCCGAATGGGAGGCCTATGTCTCCCAGTTCCAAGGCTGCGCCGCCGACGCCTCCAGCGCCGACAAGTGGCAGCTGATGGAGCGGATCTTCTGACATAGCGGGATATTTCGTATCTTTGTCGTATGTTGTTGAGTATCGTTATTCCCTATTACAACCGCAACGCCTGGATCGGCACGACCCTGGATTCGTTGCTGGACCAGGATCTCGACCCTTCGGAATATGAGATCATCGTCGTGGACGACGGCAGTAGCGAGGAGCCGGTCGTGCTGAAAGAATATGTGGAGAAGTATCCGAACATATCCTGTGTCCAGGGCGGCCATCACGGCCAGGCGGTCGCCAGAAACCTGGGCATTGAACAGGCGAAAGGGGAGTGGCTCTTTTTCTGCGACAGCGACGATTATGTGCAGCCGCAGGTTTTCGGAGGCATCCTGGCAGCCACGAAGGAGCGGAATCCGGAGGTGATCATCACCAGTTTCCGGTGGGTCATTCCGGGCCGGCCGGAGCCGCCGCAACACCGTAATTTTACGGCCGTCTCGGAGGTGATGACCGGTTTGGAGTACCTGAAGAATCCGCCCAAGCCTTTTTACTGGGGGCCGGGGAACATTTTGGTCCGCCGCTCCTTCCTGAAATCCACGGGTGTGACGTTCCCGGAGATTCAGTTCGTGGAAGACCGTCTCTTCAAACTGGACCTGCTGCCCCGGGTCACCCGCCTGGTGCACATCGACGTGGATCTCTATTACTACGTCCACAACGACGAATCCGTCCTCACTTCGTTTAAACAAAAGAATCTGTCCACCTATTTTTCCGTCTTCCCCGTCTATCTGGAACGGATGACCGAGCTGATCAAGGATCCTGTCACGCCCCGGGAAGCCGCGGCCTTCCTGACCGACCGCCGCGACAATGCTGCGTACCGGTTGCTGAGCAACGCCTTCCACAGCTCTCCGGAGGCCGTTGCGTCGCTGGTTCCCCGCCTGAAAGCAATGGGCAGCTATCCGTTCCCGATCCAGAAGAAAGACACTGCCCGGGTCCGACTGACCAAGCACCTGATGAACCGGCGCTTCCTGTGGCCCGTCCTCTACCGTCGGCTCCGCTAGGCCTATGAAAATCTCGGTCGTCACCGCCACCTTCAACAGCGCACGCACGGTGCGCGACACGCTCGAAAGCGTGCTGCGCCAGACGTATCCCGACGTGGAACTGATTGTCAAAGACGGCGGCTCGATCGACGGAACCCTCGACATCTGCCGGGAATATGAGCCGCGCTTCGAAGGGCGGATGCGCATCCTCTCCGGCCCCGACCAAGGCATCTACGACGCGATGAACCAGGGCATCGAAGCCGCGACCGGCGACGTGGTGGGCCTGCTCAACAGCGACGATTTCTATTCCGCCGACGACATCCTGGCCGTCGTGGCCGCCACGCTCGCGGAGACGGGCTGCGATGCGGTGTACGGCGACATCCACTTCGTCAGCGACAAGGATCTGACCCGCCCGGTCCGCTACTATTCCTCGGCCAGCTTCCGCCGCGAGCGGATGATGCAAGGCTGGATGCCTGCCCATCCGAGCTTCTACTGCCGCCGCGACATCTACCTGAAATTTGGACTTTTCGACACGTCGTTCCCTGTGGCCGCCGACTTCGAGCAGCTGCTCCGGCTCATCTATATCCGCGGCATTTCAACCCGTTACATCGCTCGCGATTTCGTGACGATGCGCATCGGCGGCTCCTCCACGAAGAGCCTCGGAAGCCGCATCCAGATTATGAAGGACCATCTGCGAGCCTTCCGTAAAAACGGAATCCCCAACAATGCCTTGCGCCTCTCCAGCCGCTATTTGAGCAAGGTATTTGAATATTTCCGATAATTTTGTAAATTTGTATGTTTTATCTGCTTCTTTTTTTTAAGTTGCAGATAGAAGGGTCGGTCCCCGGCGCCCGCCTATGGATGTAGGCGTACCCGGCGCGCAGAACCGCTGATTCAGCGGAAAAGAATCTGCCGGACTGTGGCTGCTGCGCCGCCTTGTACGGCGCAGGAGTGAATTTTATGCCTTGATCAGACATTGCCAAGTATGAAGAACAAACTCTATAAAAAAGCCCGGGCGATCGCCAGTGTCCTGCGCCATCGCGGCAAGTATGTCACCCCGGCGCAGACCTACTATCCGGAAGAACCGCAGAAGTCGGCCTCGGAGATCATCCGCGACCACATCGGCCATATCCTCCGCTACGGCTACCCGATCCACGACTACTATCCGCAGGGGCTCGACGTGAAGGGCCAGCGGTGGCAGGACTACATCCCCGCCTACTACAACCTGAAAGTTCAGGCAAACGTCAACAAGGCCTGGGCGAAGAGCCGCCGCGGCTACAACTATGTGTTCAGCCTCGACGACAAATGGTCGTTCGCCGAGATTATGGAGGCCAATGGCTTCCCGGTCCCGGAGACGGTCGGCCTGCTCTGCGAAGGGAAGCTGATGCGCCTGCACAACCAGGGCGCGTTCGAAGACATCGACGTGCTCCGGGCCCGCACCGGCCGGTTTCTGCTGAAACCCGTCCGGGGGCTTTCGGGCAAGGGCATCATCATCCTCGACATCGCCGACGGCCGGTTCGTGGCCGACGGGAAGGAAGTCTCCAGCGACGAGCTTCGCGCGATGGTGAAGGAAGGGAAGTATCTCATCCAGCCCTTCGTGACGAACCAGCATCCCCGGATCAAGGCCATCTTCGACAAGTCGCTCAATACGGTCCGCGTGACGATGGTCCGGACCGAGAAGGGCGTCGAGACCCTGGGCTGTATGTTTATGACGGGCGCGTCGGACTCGGCCTACAGCAACTGGCACTTCGGCGGCATCTGTATGTACGTCGACGAAAACGGCCGGCTCGGGAAGTACGGGTATTCGATGTCGAAGAAGCGGATCACGGCGCACCCCGACTCGGGCGTGGTGTTCGAGGGTTTCGAACTGCCGTATTTCCGGGAGACGCTCCGGCTCTGCGAGCAGGCGATGGACGTCTATTACGGGATGAAGACCGTGGGCTGGGACATCGCCCTGACGGAAGACGGCCCGATCTTCCTGGAAGGCAACGCCGGCTGGGGCGTGATCGCGCACCAGATGGTGGAGCACCGCGGCTGGGCCGACAAGTTCCGGAAGTATTTTTCAACGAAATAATTCAGACCGTGAAGAAGATTCTCACCGTGGGCGTCTACGATATGCTGCACATCGGGCATATCCTGCTCTTCAAGCACGCGAAGGAATTGTTCCCCGACGAGGAGTGCCGCCTGATCGTGGCGGTCCAGGACGGGGATTACATCCTCAAATACAAACCCGACACCCAGATCGTCTATACGACCGAGGAACGCCTCTTTATGGTCGGCTCGGTCCGCTGGGTCGACGAAGTGGTGACCTACCGCGACGTGGACAAGGACATCCGCGACATCGATTTCGACGTGTTCGCCAAAGGCCCGGACCAGAACCATCCCGGCTTCCAGCGCGCTGTGGCCTGGTGCCGCGAGAACGGCAAGGAAGTGGTGGTGATCCCGCGGACCGAAGGGATCTCCTCGACCTTTTTGAAGCATTACTCCAAAGACCGGTAACGCGATGAAACGCACAGTCTCCATCCTGCTGCTCGGATGCGCCCTGCTGGCGCTCCCCGCGGCGTGCGGGCGCCAGGTGCCCCACGCCGGGACGGAAGACTTCCTGATCCTGCGCGAGAATGTGCCCAACCAGGCGTTCTACAAGGATATCTTCCTCGACGCCGGCATCGGCCTGACCTCGCGGAACACCCTCTACGCCGCCGAAGCGGAAGGGCTCACGCTCGACGCGATGAGCTTCTCGCGCAACGGCGACGTCCCCGAAGAGTTCGCGCAGCAGAACGCCCTGATCGCCGGCGACGCCGACGACACCAACGGGCGCCTGCTCTATCCCGACGGCCAGCCCCGCTACCGGGTGCTGTTCGTTTGCGGCGGCAGCTCCAAGACCCACGCCCGCTCGCTGAACGACACGGCACGCGCCAATATGCAAGCCTTCGTCGCCGCCGGCGGCAGCTACGTGGGTGCCTGTGCGGGCGGCTTCTTCGCTTCGCGGGGCTACGACGCCGTAGATCCTTATCCGTATTACCTCGGCCTCTGGCCGGGCGTGATGCAGCATACCGGCCTGACGAATCAGTACACGGATTTCTCCATCGAGCCGCGCTCCGCGCTGCTGCGCTATTCCGATTTCGGCGGCGACAGTCTCGTCGACCGGATCCGGCACAACAAAGGCGGCTATCCGACCTCCCTGCCGGCAGGCACTGAAGTGCTCGCGCGGTATGTCTATCCCGACAAGGCCGACGTCGACGGGCAGGTGAGCGCCTGGGCCTACAAGCCCGGTCTGCGCTCCGGCCGCGTGGTGATTGAGGGCTCGCATCCCGAAGAGGTACGCGGCGGCGAGAAGCAGGCGCTGACCGCCGCCCTGATCCGCTACGCGATGGACGGCGTGGGCACCGTGTCGGCGAAGGGATTCCTGCACCGCGGCCAGCCGCGCGTGATGGACTGCACCACGGAAGACGGCAAGCCCGCGTACACCCGCATCGGCGACCTGCAGTGCCACCATTTCGCCTTCTACCTGCCGTTCGGCGCGAAGAAGATTTCGCTCGAGACCGACAGCGAAGCGGCCTGCGAGCTGCGGCTGATGCTGTGCCGCGATACCTACGCATTCCCCGGCAATGCCGACCATATGGCGGCCGCACCCGGCCCCGCCCAGCGCCTGGCGTTCGATACGCTCGAGCCCGGCATCTGGTACGTGGCGGTGCAATGCCTGACGACAGGGGAGAATTACAACGGATTTCCGTATTCGATCACCGTAAACTGGACAGAACGATAGGATGGCCAAGGACCTGAAACAAAAAGCCATGGACGGCATCTTCTGGTCGGCGCTGCAGCGCTACTCGAAGATGCTCATCGGTTTTGTGTCGGGCATCATCCTGGCGCGCCTGCTGACGCCCTACGACTATGGTCTGATCGGGATGCTCGCCATCTTCATGGTCCTGGCCGAGTCGTTCATCGACAGCGGCTTCGGCACCGCCCTGATCCAGAAGAAGCGGCCCACGCAGACCGACTATTCCACCATCTTCTTCTGGAATCTCGGCATGGCGGTCGTGATGTACGCGATCCTCTACGCCGCGGCGCCCGCCATCGCGCGGTTCTACGGGATTCCGCTGCTGAGCAAGGTCCTGCGGGTGCAGGGCCTGGTGCTGTTCATCTACGCGATGAACATCATTCAGCGCAACCAGCTGAAGAAGCAGCTGAACTTCAAGCTGCTGGCCCTGGTCTCAGTGGGAACGGCCCTGATCGCCCTGATCATCACGGTATGGCTGGCCTATCGCGGCTACGGCGTGTGGGCGCTGGTCGTCCAGCACCTGGTGGTCGCGGCCATCCCTTCGCTGGTCTTCTGGTTCTATGTGAAGTGGCGGCCGAGCTTCGTGTTCTCCGTGCAGTCGTTCAAGGAGCTGTTCAGCTTCGGCTTCTATATGTTCCTGACGCACCTGTTCAACCACTTCAGTTCGCAGATCCACGGCCTGCTGATCGGCAAGATCTACAATCCCTCGACGATGGGCTACTACACCAAGGCGGCCGATACGGAATACCTGGCGGCGACGAGCATCTCGAAGGTGATGACGCAGGTCACGTATCCGCTCTACTCGGAAGTCCAGGACGATCCGCCGGCGCTCCAGAATATGGTCAAGCGCCTGACCACGTCGATTGCCTTCGTCACGTTCCCGATGATGTTCCTGCTGTTGCTCTGCGCCAAGCCCATCTTCATCCTCCTGTATTCGGAGCGCTGGATGGCGAGCATCCCGTATTTCCAGGTGCTCTGCCTGGCCGGCTTGGCCTCGTGCCTGCATTCCGCGCAGCTGCAGTCGGTGGCGGCCATCGGCAAGAGCAAGGTGATGTTCCTCGGGATGGTCATCAAGCGTTGCGTGGGCCTGACCGTGATCATCGGCGGCCTGTTCTTCTTCGGGATGAAGGGCTTTATGGCGGGCTGGGTCATCGACCAGTGGTTCTCGTATTTCTACAACGCCCATCTGGTGTCGAAGTATGTGGGCTATCGCTTCGAACGGCAGGTGCGGGATCTGGCGCCGGTGGTGTGCGTGTCCGTCCTGGCGCTGGGCATTGCCTTCCTGGCGATTCATTTCCTGGGTCTGCCGCTCTATGTCGACGGGGTATTGAAGGCGCTGGTGTTCCTGGCCGTCTATCTGGGCTGGGCGTTCCTGGTCAAGCCCGAGTCGTACACCTTCACCAAGTCGGTCATCCTGCCGTTTGCCAAGAAGATCCTGCGCCGCGGTGGCAGCCACAAGCCGGCCGGCCCCGAGGGCTTCTTCCAGAAACATCCGGAGGCCTATGCCGACTGCGAACCTGCCGAGTTGAAGCGGATCAAGAAGAAGATGTACGAGGCCAAGGAGCGGTACGGACTGGCTTATCTCGACTTCTGGCGCTGCCGTTGCGAGCGGAAAGTCTGGACGGAGGTCCGCGACATCGTGCCTTATACGGAGATGACCGATCTCTGGAAGAAGTTCAACCCGCCCGCGGCGCGGGAGCTGCTCAACGACAAGTGGGCGGCCTACCAGCGCTTCGGCGAGTTCTATCGCCGCGAAGTGCTGCTGGTGCAGGGCGAAGCCGATGCGCCGCAGTGCGCCGCCTTCGCCGCCCGCCACGCGCGCTTCGTGATGAAGCCGCTGGGCCAGTGGTGCGGCCGCGGCATCGAGATTCTGACGGCCGACGGGCTGACCGCCCGGCTGAACGACCTGTTCACCGCCTATCCCGACGGGTTCCTGCTCGAGGAACTGATCGTCCAGGACGAGGCGCTGGGCCAGTTCCATCCGACGAGCGTGAATACGCTCCGAATCAACACCTTCAACGGCCCGAACGGGCCGGAGGTACTGTGGCCGTGCCTGCGGATGGGCCGCGGCGGCAATGTGGTGGACAACGCCGGCGCCGGCGGTATCTTCGGCGCCGTCGACGTGGCCACGGGCAAGATCCTCGCGGCCAGCAACGAGTTCCACAGCTGGTTCGACGTGCATCCCGACACGGGCGTCCCGATCGTGGGCTTCCAGATCCCGCACTGGGAGGAGGCCTGCGCCGTGGCGCGGCAGCTGGCCGAACGCCTGCCCGAGGCCGGCTTCGTGGGCTGGGACCTCGCCCTGACCGCCGAGGGCTGGGTGATGGTCGAAGGCAACGCCAATCCGCTGCTGATCTGGCAGATCGCCACCACGCAGGGAATCCGGCACGATTTCGAGCGCATCAAACGGGAAAAACTGGGCTGATATGGAATGCTACAAGATTCGCAAGGCTGATTTCCGATCGGGCGTACGCGTGGCCAAGGCCGTCGCGGCGCAGAGCGGTGAGCCGTGGTTGTATCATTACTTCGATTACATCTATTCGATCGTCCGCTACGGGGTCGGGGAGCGGCAGTATGTGACGAGCGGCTTCTGGAAGCTGCGCCGCGCCGACCGCAAAAAGACCTATACGGCCCAGCGCCGCAACCGCCTCCAGAATCTGTTCAATCCGAAGGAATACCGCCATATCCTGGGCAACAAGGACGAATTCAACACGCTCTTCCGCGACTTTATGAAACGCGCCTGGCTCGATTGCCAGCAGGCCGACGCGGCCACGGTGACGGCCTTCCTGGCCGGCCATCGCGACGTGATCGTCAAGCCGGTCGGCCGGACGAAGGGGCGCGGCATCCACGCCCTCGACTTCGCCGGCCGCACGACCTATGAAGTGGCCGCCGAGCTGGCCGGGACGCGGGTCCTGCTGGAAGAGATGCTGGTGCAGCATCCCCGGATGTGCTTCAACAACCGCTCGGTCAATACGGTGCGCATCAATACGGTGCTCGACCGGGAAGGACAGGTGCACGTACTCAAGTGCTGCCTCCGCTGCGGAGTCGGCGACGCGCTGGTCGACAATTTCTCGGCCGGCGGCGTGTTCTATCCGATTCACAAGACGCTCGGCCGCATCGAAGGGCCGGGCGAGAGCATCGCGCTGGGGCAGGCGGTCTATGTGCATCCCGAATCCGACATCTTTATGCCGGGCCGGGAAATCCCGTACTGGGATGAGGCCGTCGCCATCGTGACGGAGGCCGCAAAGCGGGTCCCGCAGCTCCGCTTCATCGGCTGGGACCTGGCCATCCTGGAGAAGGGCCCCGAACTCATCGAAGGAAACACGCTGCCCGGCGAGAATCTCCTCGAGGCGCTGGGCACGGAAAAAGGTTTTTACAAACAGCTGCTCTCGTATCTATGAGTGACATCCGCATCGTCGAAAAGCCCGATTGGGTGACTTGGGAGGCCGTCCGGGCGTGCCTGCTCGCCGCGCACGACGCGAACCGCGGGCAGGGCATCGTGATGGCCCATCACCAATGGTCGGCCGAAAAGATGCGGGACTCGCTGCGCGAGGGCGGCGTGCTGTTCGTGGCGCTCGACGGCGAAAAACTCGTCGGCACCGCCGGCCTGGGCCGGGTGACGCCGCGTTTCTGGTACGAGACCGGCAAATGCGGCAACATCTGCTTCGACAGCGTCCTGCCCGACTATGCCGGACAGGGCGTCTTCCGGCAGCTCGATGCCGCGCGCGAGCGCTACGCCCGCGAACAGGGCTACGAGATCCTGCTGTTCGACACCCACGCCCGGAACCTGCACCGGCAGCGGATCGCCCGCAAGGCGGGCTACCGCCTCGCCCGCTATTTCCGGGCCTACAGCCGCGACCACTTCAACGTGGTGCTGGTGAAATGGCTGAAAGACTGCCCGTATTCCGCTGCGGGCGTACGGGTGCGTTTCTGGCTGGCCAAAGGCCTGACCCGCCTCCAATACCGCCGCGACGGGGCGGTGCGCGGAAGCCGGACGTCCCGCTTCTGCAAGAATGTGAATGTGAAATATTTCCGCTATTACTATGACGTATAAGGCCGTTGTCATCGGCCAGGGCTTCACCGGACGGCTGAGCATCGTCCGCTCCCTGGCTGAACTGGGCTGCGAGGTCACGCTCATCGTGCTGACCTTCCGCAACAAGATTACCGGAGAACTGGTGTTCCACAAGCCGGTGGACGCTTACAGCAAGTATGTCCGCCGCGCCATCTGCTGCGAGAATTACAACGCCGCTATGTTGGTGGACATCCTGCTCCACCAGTGCGCCGATCCCGCGCAGAAGACCTTCATTTTCCCCGACAATGACTTCTCGGCGATCGCCGTCGACGACCACTACGATGTGCTCAAGGAGCACTTCTACTGCCCGAATGTCAAGGGGCAGCAGGGCGGCGTGCGCTACTGGATGGACAAGGTGCGGCAGAAGGCCCTCGCCGAAGAGCTGGGGCTGCCCGTGACGCGGCATACCGTGATCCCGGTCCGCGGCGGCGCGTTTACCATCCCCGACACCGTGACGTATCCCTGTTTCGCCAAGGCGCAGATGTCGGTGGTCGGCAGCAAACTGAGCCTGCGCAAATGCAATACGCGCGAAGAGCTGGAAGCGCATCTGAAGTTCCTGGCCGCGTGGAAAGACGCCTGGCGCAACATCGACGTGCTGGTGGAAGAGTACAAGCACATCGACACCGAATACGCGACGCTGGGCTTCTCCGACGGGAAGCAGGTCGTGATTCCGGGAATGATCGAAATGATCCGGATGGCCCACGGCACCCACTACGGCGTGGCGCTGCAGGGCAAGGTCTATCCGGTGGCCGACCGGGCGCTGATCGACCGCTTCGCGGAGATGGTGCGCCGGATCGGCTTCGCCGGCATCTTCGACGTCGATTTCTACGAAAGCGACGGGGTGGTGTACTTCTGCGAGCTGAATCTCCGCTTCGGCGGCTCGGGCTACGCCTTTACGCGGATGGGCGTGAACCTGCCCGCGATGATGGTGCGCTCCTTCACCGGCGAAGACATCGACAAACTGGAGCAGAACATCCACGGGAGCGCCACGTTCTTCAACGAGCGGATGGGGATGGACGAGTGGATGCAGGGCTTTATGTCGCGGCAGGAGGTGCGGCGGCTGCGGAAGGAATCGGACATCAAGTTCGTGGCCGACCGCCGCGATCCCGGGCCGCAGCGGGCCCTGGATTTCGACTATGCGAAACGGATCATCAAGAAAGCCTTGGGAAGACTATGACAGGAAACATACTGATCGCGGGCGACCTGTTCCCGAATGAAAAGAATCTCGCCGATTTCCGGGCGGGCGCCGTCGACGCGTTGTTCGGCGAAAAACTCGTCGGGATGTTCGCCAACGCGGACCTGACGCTCTGTAACCTCGAGGGAGCCTTGTCGGACAGCGGCGAACGCGGCGTCAAGACGGGGCCGGTCAAGGTCGCCCCGGCCGACGCCGTAGCGGCGTACCGGAAGCTGGGCGTCGACGTCTGCCTGCTGGCCAACAACCACGTGACCGACGGCGGCGCGCAGGGTGTCCGCGACACCCTGAAGGCGCTCGCCGGCGCCGGCATCCACGCCGTCGGGGCGGGGGAGAACGAAGCGTCGATTCCGCATTCGTTCGTGCGCGAAGTCGGCGGCGTGCGGTTCGGCTTCTACAACGTGAGCGAGACGATGTACAACAAGCCCGGCCGCGACATACCGGGCGTCTGGCTGTACGACGAATATGTGGTCTGCCGCGAGCTGGCGGAATGCAAGCGGGCGTGCGACTATCTCGTGGTCATCTACCACGGCGGCATCGAGAAGTTCCCGTTCCCGTCGCCGGAAACGCGGAAGCGCTTCTACCGGATGGCCGACAACGGCGCCGACCTGATCGTGGCCCAGCACACCCACTGCGTGGGGTGCGAGGAGCGGTATCACGGCGCCCGCCTCATCTACGGGCAGGGCGATTTCCTGCTGAAGAATTTCGCGCCGGGCCTCACCGATACGGGCCTGCTGCTGGAACTGGCGGTCGAAGACGGCCAGGTGGATGTCCGGAAGCACCTGGTCCGCGTCGTCGATGAAAAGTGCGTGCGCTACGCCGAAAAGCAGGACTTTGCGGCCTACGACGCGCGTTCCGCGCAGGTAGGCGACGAGGATTATGTGTACCGGCAGCTGCAGAAATTCTGCGAAGGCGAACTGCGGCTGTATCTGACGGCCTTCAAGAGCCCGTCGCGCCTGCGGGTCCGCTTGGCGCGCCTGTTCCCGAAGGCCTACCGGAAGTGGCTGTTCGGCTATCGCGAGCGGGATCTCCGCTTCGCGCTCCATACGCTCCGCTCCGAGCAGAACCGCGAGACGGCCATCATCGGCATTCAGGATCTGTTGCAATCGGGAGGTTACCGCCGATGAAGCAGCACGTCGTCATCATCGGCCACGGTTTCACCTCGCGCCTGGCGCTCATCCGCTCGCTGGCGGAGCTCGGGTGCGAGATCACCGTCGTGGTGACGGTCCTTCACGGCCGCCTCGGCCGACTCGTGCACTTTGAAGGCGGCCGTCCGGTGGACTGCTGCAGCAAGTATGTCAGCCGCTATCTGTACTGCGCGGGGCAGGATGAGGAAGCGTTGATCGGGCTTCTCCTCTCAAAATGTGTCCGTTCCGGGCAGAAGACGATCCTCGTTCCCGACAGTGACTTCTCGGCGGCGGTCGTCGACCGCCATCAGGAGCGGCTGAAGGAGCATTTCCTCTTCCCGCATATCGGGCACAAGCCCGGGGCGGTGAAGCACTGGATGGACAAGACGGTGCAGAAGGCGCTGGCCGCGGAAGTCGGCCTGCCGGTGGCGGGCGGATGCACGGTGCCGGTGCGCGGCGGCGCGTATGAGATGCCGGCGGCGGTGCGGTATCCCTGCTTCACCAAGCCGCTGGCGACGATCAGCGGCGGCAAGGGTTTCCTGCGGCGCTGCGAAGACGAAGCGGCGCTGCGGCGCGTACTCGACGGCGTGGCCCAGATGTTTCCCGATACCGACGTGCTGATCGAAGATTACAAGCCGATCGACACGGAATATGCCGTGGTGGGTTTCTCCGACGGCGAGCAAGTGGTGATTCCGGGCGTGATCGAGTTCGTCGAGAACTGCCGGAGCCATTTCGGCATCGCCCGGGAAGGAAAGATCCGCCCGGTGGCGGGTTTCGAGGACCTGCTGGCACTGTTTACCGAATTCGTGCGCCGCATCGGATTCTGCGGCTTGTTCGACATCGATTTCTGGGAGAGCGGGGGAGTCGTGTATTTCGACGAGATGAATTTCCGCTTCGGCGGCTCCGGCTACGCCTATACGGCGATGGGCGCGAACCTGCCGGCGCGTTTCGTCCACGCGATGCTCGGCCAGCCGGCCGTGACCCCGGACATCCAGGGAACGGCTACGTTCGTCAACGAACGGATGGTCGTCGAAGACTGGAACTTCCTGTATCTGTCCGAGGCCCAGCTGCGCGAGATCATCCGCCGGGCCGATATCCGCTTCGTCTACGACGAACGCGATCCCGCGCCCGGCCGGGCGTTGGAGCGCCTGATCCGGCGCCTCCGTGTGAAAAGAACGTTGCGCAAGTGGTTGCGCCCCGTAAAATAACTATCGCTTATGCCTTTCAAGAAACTCCGGGAAAAAGCCCGCGCATTCGCTTCGTGGATGAAGCACAACGGGAAAATCACCCATCTTACCGTCAGCCAGGTTTCCTATCCCGAGAGCCTGGCCGGCAAACGTGTCATCGTCACGGGCGGCAGCGACGGCATCGGCCTGGCGATTGCCCGCAAGATGCTCGCCAGCGGCGCGAGCGTCGTGATCACCGGCCGGGATCTGGAGAAGCTCAACCGGCGGAAAGAAGAACTGAACAGCGATAAACTGTTCATCGAGCAATGGGATGTGACCGACATTGCGGCGATCCCCGACAAGTTGAAAGAGGCCAAGGCCCTGCTGGGCGGGTGCGACATCTTCGTGAACAATGCCGCGTTCGTAGCGCATTATCAGCGGGACGAGGCCTATTTCGATCAGATGCTGACGACCAACTTGAAAGCGGTGCACTATATCTGCCTGGCCCTGATCGATGATTGGAAGTCGGTTCCGGAAGAGCGGCCGAAAAAGATCATCAACATCTCGAGCCTGAATGCCTACCAGGGGGCGGCGCATCCGTACTATTATGCCAAGCGGGCCATGCTCTCGCTTACGGAAGGCCTGGCCCGGAAATACGCCGGCGACAATATCCTCGTCAACGGGGTCGCGCCGGGCATCACGGCCAGCTCGATCAACGCGCGGGACGTGCGCGAAAACGCGTACCATAAGGCGCCGATCCAGCGGGTCATCCTGCCGGAAGAAATCGCTGAAATCGTCCATTTCCTGGCGACCGATGCGGCCAACGGCATTGTCGGACAGACCATCGTCTGCGATGGCGGCGTAACGCTTCGTTGATGGAAGGTATCCCTCAAATCGGACTGGGCCTGTTCTCCCTGCACGGCGCCGCGTTGGAAGCGGCGCTGAAAGCGGCGCTGGAATCGGGCTACACCCTGTTCGACACCGCTTACAAATATGGCAACGAAAAGGAAATCGGCGCCATCCTGCCGCCTTCCAGCACGGTCTGCACCAAGATCCTGGGGCTCCAGTATACGGGCCGGAAGTGGCTTCTGCACTTCGACCGGCAAAGCATCCGCAAGTCCGTGTCGCAGGCAGCCCGGAAACTGCAGCGCAGTCCAATCGACATCGTGCTGCTGCATCATATATTTCGCGGCTACCCGGATGCTTTCGCCGAGTTGCTGGAAGTGCAGCGGGAAGGGCTGGTGAAACGGATCGGCGTCAGCAGCTATGGAATCAAGCAACTTGAAACGATCCGGCGGAAGTGCGGCGTGTATCCGGATGTCTGCATGCTCGAGATCCATCCGTACCATTCTTCGCCCGAGGTCACGGCATTCTGCGCGCAAAACGGCATCCACGTGATGGCGCGTTCGCCCTTCGCCCACGGACAGATCCTGCCGGAGCTCGGCCGGGAACGCATTTTCCAGGAACTGGTCGCATCCACGGGGAAGAGCGTGCCGCAGCTGGTCCTCCGCTGGTGCATCCAGCACGGCTGGACGCCGATTCCGCGTTCGGCCGATGAACGTCACATCCGCGAGAATATCGCCGTATTCGATTTTGAACTTTCTGCCGGCGAGATGCAGGCGATCGACGCCCTGAACCGCGACCAGTCGTACGGCGTCTTCATCAAGAAATGACTGAACTTACACGATCTGAATTAAGAACCGTCCAGCTCGACATCCTGCAGGCCGTCGACGCGTTCTGCTGCGAGAAAGGGCTTCGCTACAGCATCGCCTGCGGGACGCTGCTCGGCGCCGTCCGGCACAAAGGCTACATCCCTTGGGACGACGACCTGGACATCTATATGCTGCGGGCGGATTACGAGCGTTTCGTGGCTTTGTTCCCGCAAGTGCTCGACGGGCACTACGAACTGCTTTCGCTGGAACGCAGCCCGAACTGGGATATGGCCATCGCCAAGGTATTCGACAATCGCACGCTGTACCACGAATATGCCCATCCCTCGGAAGGCCTCGGGGTGAACATCGACATATTTCCCATCGATGACGTGCCCGATGACGAGCAGGCCTGGAAGCAATACGAAAAGCGCCAGCGGTTCTTCCAGAAAGTTCACGCTGCCAAGTTCGTTCGCCTTTCCCGGGAAAGGAGTTTGTCGAAGAACGCCTTGCTGGTGCTGATGAAGATTCCCGTTCTGGGGATCAGCCAGAAACGGATGGCGCGTTTCCTGAGTCGTTTTGCGCAGAAAAACAACGGCAAGGGTTATCATTCGGTGTTTGAATGCGTGCAGGGGCTGATTCAGAAGAACAGATTTCCCAAGGCCGTGTTCGACAAGCTGGCCGGGTATCCCTTCGAAGACCGGGTCTTCCAGGGATTCGAAGATGCGGATTCGTATCTTCGCAACGCTTACGGCGATTATATGAAACTGCCGCCCGTCGAGAAGCGGGTGACATCCCATTTGTTTGAAGCTTACTGGAAGTGAAGATTCAGGAGAGGACCTTCTTCACCCTTGAGGTGATACTCATTATCCTGTCGGCCGTGGTCGCGTTCGGGATGACCTTCATCCCGGCGCACGCCTATGTGCTGACCGATATCGAGCTGGTCCTCTATGTGCTGATCCTCGGACTGAACTTCGTCCGTGTCAAGGCGTTCAACCTCTACCAGGTGTGGGTGGCCTCATACATCTTCATCATCTGGTCGGAGATGTGTATCCTGACCAACCGGGGCGCACTGTCGTATAGTTATATCGTGCCGGTCATCCGCTATTCGCTGGCCAATGCCCTCGTGCTGCTGGGCTACCTGTTCTATCATAGGGAGCACGTTGTGGTGCGGCAGCGGAAGACCATCAAGGCCAGCCGCTGGTTCGTGCTGGTGATCGTGTTGCTGACGCTCTTTTTCATCTATAAACGCATCCCTTCCGTCGTCGGAACCTACTACGGCGGCCGTATCCTGAGCAACACCAAAGGCGGCGGCAGCATCACGAAGTCGCTGATCACGGCCCTGGGCCTGATCCTGCCGGCGCTGATCGCCTATTACCTGAAGATCCTCAAGGGGAAATCCACGCTCTACTGCTGCTGCTGGGTGGCGCCGATCTTCGTGGTCCAGCTGCTGCTGAGCACGCGCTACAAGTTTCTCTTCTCCGTGGTGCCGTTCCTCATCATCACCGATATCGTGAACATCCGCTACAAAGGGAAAAAGCACCTGGTGCTGCTCCTCCTGGTGGTGGTGGCGATGATGCTGGCCTCGACGTTCGTGAAGAACAACCGGACCCTGGGCTTCGTCCAGTCGCAGGAGGAGGAGGCCTTCTTCTCCGACAATTATGTGGAATCCGAGCGGCTCATCGTGCGGCTGGCGTCCAATATGAGCCCGGAGGGCGTGGTCCGCATGGCCCGGCTGGCCGACCGCTATTTCGCCGATCACAGCCTGCATTATGGCCGGGAGACGGGGTTCGTGCTGTACTTCTGGGTGCCGCGCCGTTTCTTCCCCGAGAAGCCCACGATGCTCGACTACTGGCTCATCCGCGAGTATAACCCGCTGGTTTCCGAGAAATATACCACGGCCTCCGGTTTCCTGGGGGAATTGCGCGCCGACTTCGGCTGGTTCAGCCTGCTGTTCGTGTTCCTGTTCGGGATGCTGATGCGGCGGCTCGACGACTTCAGCAGCGCGGTGTTCTCGGCGGGGAACCGCTCGTTCGATATGGTACTGGCGTCGCTGCTGTACCCGTGGGTCTTCTTCTTCGTCCGCTCGCCGGTCACCTCCACCATCTCGCTGTTGTGGGAGCTGGTGCTGTTCTACGGTCTGTATATTCTGTTCAGCAATAAGATCAAGTTCCGATGATTCTGGTCGACGGTCTCTATGTGCACTTCGGCGGTGCGATGCGCGTGCTGGAGTATCTGGTCCGGGAGCTGGACCGGCGCGGGTCGGATTTTCATCTGCTGGCCGACCGGCGCTGCGAAGGCGTGTTCGACGGCCTGCGTTCGGTGGAGTACCTCGACGCCTCGCTCTGGAACCGGGCGCGCTGGTATCGCCGCGACCTGTCGCGCTTCACGGCGGTGATGTGCGTGGGCAACATCGCCCCGCCCGCGAAACTGCCGGTGCCCGTCTATACGCTGTCGCACAACATCAACGTGCTGACGCTGGAAGGTTTCCCTTCGTTCCCGACCCGCGTGAAGGGCTGGCTGAAGCGGGTGGTTTACCGCCATTATCGCCGGAATACCGACTACTGGCTGGTTCAGACCGAGAATACCCGCCAGACGGTGATCCGCTGTCTCCACGAAAGCGAAGATCGCGTCAAGACGCTGTTGTTCTACTATATCCCCGCGTCGCTCGCGGGTTGCTCGCGCGGCGACGACTATCTGTATGTCTCGACCTACTATCGGCCGAAACACCACGAGGAGCTGCTTGCAGCGTGGCGGATCCTCCACGGGCGGGGCGTGGACAAGACGCTGCACCTGACGCTGGAGGCGGGCGCGACGGAGATCCTGGCGCAGGTGGCGCAGGCGCAGCGCGAAGGCGTCCGCGTGGTGAACCACGGCTTCCTGCCGATGGAGGAGATGCCGGCGCTGTACGCCGCGTCGAAGGCGACGGTGTACCCGTCGATCAACGAAAGCCTCGGGCTCGGGATCGTGGAAGCGATCACGGCCGGCTGCGACGTGATCGGGGCGGATCTGCCCTATATGCACGCCGTCTGCCGCCCTTCCGCGGTGTTCGATCCCTTCTCACCTGAGTCCATCGCCGACGCGGTGGAACGCTATGAAAAGGGGGGAATGCCGCGCTCCGAATTGCTGGTGCGCGACCAGATCGATACGCTGATCGACGTGCTCGAAGGGCGGGCCCAGATATAAAAAGGCCGCCTTTTCCGCCATTGTTGGCAAAAAAGTGTTATCTTTGAAAGATAATGAACCCGACTCTGATGAAAGCAATCCCGTTGATGGTGGCGGCGCTGATGGCGCTGTTCTCCGTCCGCTGGATTTTCTTCAAGATTCTGTACATCGCCAAGGCCAAGGAACTGGTCGATAAGGCGGACGCCCGGAAGCTCCAGACCAAGCCCGTGCCCGTGATGGGCGGCATTGCCGTTTTCTTCGGCGTAGCGCTCGGGCTGCTTGCGGGTTATGCCGCGGCCGGCATCCTCGGCATGCCCGTCGATCTGACGTTGCTGCCGGTCATTCTGGCCATCGTGGTGATGATCTACGTGGGCGCGATGGACGACGCGGTCGGCCTGACGCCCCGCTCGCGTTTCGTGATCGAGATGGTCACCGTGCTCGGGCTGATCTTCTCCAGCGGGGCCTGCATCGATACCTTCCACGGTCTGTGGGGGATCGGTGCCTTTTCCTGGTGGTATGCGGTTCCGCTGACGGTGTTCGTGGGAGTGGGCATCATCAATGCCGTCAATATGATCGACGGCGTCAATGGCCTGAGCACCACGCTCTGCCTGCTGAGTTGCCTCTTCTTCGGCGGGGTTTTTCTCCGCAGCGGCGACAATGCCAACACGCTGCTGGCCTTCAGTATGGCGGCGGCGCTGCTGCCGTTCATTCTCCACAATGTGTTCGGCTATTATTCGAAGATGTTCATCGGCGACGCCGGCACGATGATGATGGGAATGGTGCTGGTCTGGTTCACGATCTGCCTGCTGCGCAGCGACAGCCCGTATCCGTATTATGAGCAGGCGAACAACGTCAATCTGATCGCCTTCGCGCTCGCCGTGCTCTGCGTGCCGGTCTTCGACACGATCCGGGTGATGTTCTTGCGCATCGTCCACGGGAAGAGCCCGTTCATGGCCGACAAGTCGCATCTGCACCATATGTTCATCCAGGTAGGCACCAGCCATTTTATCACGATGCTGACGGAAGTGCTGATTATGCTTGTCGTGATGACTGTCTGGACCCTGAGCGTGTATTTCGGCGCTTCGCCGGCCTGGCAACTCTATATCGTCGTGATTGCGGCCGCCGTGCTGGTGTGGGGCATCTATGCCCTCTTGAGCTACCATATCCAGCACGACACGAAGTTCCTGCATAAACTGGCGGCTTTCAGCGTGTATACGCATCTGGGCGGCAAGAAATGGTGGCGGCGTCTGGCCCACGGGCTCGACGCGCCGGAGCGGCGCCAGCCGAAATTCAAAGACGATGAGTAAGAAAAAGGTTTTCGTCTCGGGCTGCTACGACCTGCTGCACAGCGGGCACGTGGAGTTTTTCCGCCAGGCGGCCCAGTATGGCGACCTGTATGTGGGCATCGGATCCGATGCTACGATTCTTGGATACAAACATCATCGCACGGTTTACAGCGAGCAGGAGCGCCTGTTTATGGTCAAGAGCATCCGCTATGTGAAGGATGCCTTCATCAATGCAGGCAGCGGGATTATGGACTTCGTGCCGACGGTCGACGCGCTGCGGCCCGACATCCTCGTGGTGAACGAGGATGGCGGCAGCGAGGAGAAACGGCGGTTCTGCGCGGAGCGGGGGATCGAGTACGTGGTGCTGCAGCGCACGCCGCAGGACGGGCTGCAGGCCCGTTCGAGCACCGCGCTGAAGCAGACCTCGTCGCAGCTGCCCACGCGACTCGACCTGGCCGGCACGTGGATCGACCAGCCGTATGTGTCGTGTATGGCGCCCGGCTGGGCCCTTACGATCTCGCTGGAGCCTACGTTCGAGATCCGCGAGCGTTGCGGCCTGTCGACCTCGACCCGCAACGTCATCAAGAAGATCTGGCCCTACCAGCTGCCGCTGAATATGGATCCGGAGATGCTGGCCAAGCTGGTGTTCTGCTTCGAGAACGATCCGGAGCGCAGCGACGGGATCATCTCGGGCGCGCAGGATGCCATCGGGATCTGCATCCCGGGGCTCTGCCGTCACTGGTACGACGGCCGTTTCTGGCCGGAAAAAATCGAGACCTGTTCCGACGAGAAGATTCTCTCGTGGTTGGAATCGCATCTGTGTATGATTCCGATGTTCCCCCGGCGGCCGGGCTGCTCGGTGGTGGAGGGGAAAGATATCACGGAGGCGAAAGTGCGGGCGCTGGCCCGCGCGGCCGACGCCTGCTGGCAGGCGATCCTCGCCTGCGACCTGCCGGCCTTCGCCGCCGCCTACAAGGCCTCGTTCGAGGCCCAGGTGGCGATGTTCCCGGCAATGATCCAGCCGGGCGTGCAGGAATACATTGACAAGTATTCCGCGCTCGCGGGCGTGCGGGCCTGGAAGATGCCCGGCGCCGGCGGCGGCGGTTATCTGGCCCTGGTCTGCGACGGGCCGGAAGCCTTCCCGGAAGGTGCCATTCCGCTGACAATCCGCCGTCCCGGGATGTAATCGGGCGGCGATTTATGACACATTGTCAGTCCCGCGGCGGCTGGCACAATCTTCGTAAAATAGGGGAGCGTCGGTGCGACAGTGCATCGGCGCTCAACTTATTAACACGAAGAAAATAAAAACAAAAAAGGAGAATACACACTATGGGAAAAATCATTGGAATCGACCTCGGTACTACGAACTCTTGCGTAGCGGTCATGGAAGGCAATGAGCCTACCGTCATCATCAACTCTGAAGGCAAGCGTACCACGCCGAGCGTCGTGGCGTTCGCCGAGAATGGCGAGCGGAAGATCGGCGACCCGGCCAAGCGTCAGGCCGTCACCAACCCGCTGAAGACCATCTACTCCATCAAGCGTTTCATGGGCGAGACCTACGACCGCGTGACGAAGGAAGCGGAGCGCGTGAGCTACAAGGTGGTCCGTGGCGACAACAACACCCCGCGCGTCGACATCGACGGCAAGCTCTACTCGCCGCAGGAGATCAGCGCCATGGTGCTGCAGAAAATGAAGAAGACCGCCGAGGATTACCTCGGCCAGGAGGTGAAGGAAGCCGTCATCACCGTGCCGGCCTACTTCAGCGACTCGCAGCGTCAGGCCACGAAGGAAGCAGGCGAAATCGCCGGCCTCAATGTCAAGCGAATCATCAACGAGCCGACGGCCGCCGCACTGGCCTACGGCCTCGACAAGAAGAATAAGGATATGAAAGTGGCCGTCTTCGACCTCGGTGGCGGTACCTTCGATATCTCGATCCTGGAACTCGGCGACGGCGTCTTCGAGGTGAAATCCACCAACGGCGACACCCACCTGGGCGGCGATGACTTCGACCACAAGATCATCGACTGGCTCGCCGAAGAATTCCGCAACGAGAACGGCATCGACCTCCGTCAGGACCCGATGGCCCTCCAGCGTCTGAAGGAAGCCGCTGAAAAGGCGAAGATCGAACTGTCGAGCCAGACCACGAGCGAAATCAACTTGCCGTACATCACGGCGGTCGGCGGCGTGCCGAAGCACCTGGTGAAGACCCTCACCCGTGCGAAATTTGAACAGCTCTGCGACAGCCTGATCCAGGCCACCGTCGAGCCGTGCCGCAAGGCCCTGCGCGACGCCGGTCTCCAGACCTCCGATATCGACGAAGTCCTGCTCGTCGGCGGTTCGACCCGTATCCCCGCTGTCCAGCAGGTCGTGGAGAAGTTCTTTGGCAAGGCCCCGAGCAAGGGCGTCAACCCCGACGAAGTCGTGGCCGTGGGTGCCTGCATCCAGGGCGGTGTGCTGGCCGGTGACGTGAAAGACGTCCTGCTGCTCGATGTCACCCCGCTGTCGCTGGGTATCGAAACCCTCGGCGGTGTGATGACCAAGCTCATCGACGCCAACACCACCATCCCGACCCGCAAGAGCGAGATCTTCTCGACGGCTTCCGACAACCAGCCTTCCGTGGAAATCCACGTGCTGCAGGGCGAGCGCTCGATGGCCCGCGACAACAAGACCATCGGCCGCTTCAACCTCGACGGCATCACCCCGGCCCCGCGTGGCGTACCGCAGATCGAAGTTTCCTTCGATATCGACGCCAACGGTATCCTGAACGTGTCGGCCCGCGACAAGGCCACCGGCAAGGAGCAGAAGATTCGCATCGAGGCCTCGTCCGGCCTGTCCGACGCCGAAATCAAGCGGATGCGCGATGAGGCGAAGGCCAACGAAGCCGCCGACAAGGTGGAGAAGGAGCGTATCGACAAGATCAACGCGGCCGACGCCATGATCTTCCAGACCGAGAAGAACCTCAAGGAATACGGCGACAAGATCCCGGCCGACAAGAAGGGCGCCATCGAGAATGCCCTCGGTCAGCTGAAGGAAGCCCACAAGAGCCAGAACCTGGCCGACATCGAGCGTGCCACCGAGGCGCTCAACAACGCCTGGCACGCCGCCAGCGAAGACATGGCCCGCGCTGCCCAGCAGCAGGGCGGCCAGCAGGCCAACCCGGGTGCCGGCTTCGGCGGCAGCGGTTTCGGCGGCGAAGGCTTCGGCGGCCAGCAGGGCCCACAGGGCGGCAGCGACAATAACGGCGGCAACAACGGCCCCGAAGATGTCGACTACGAAGAAGTGAAATAAAGTGTTACCTTTGCGGTATGGTATACCGCGAACTTACAGAAGAGGAATCCGGCGACCTGGCTCGCCGGATTCTTTTTGAAGACAACCATCTGCTGATTTTCAACAAGCGGGTGGGGGAGATCGTCCAGGGCGACAAGACCGGCGACGAGCCGCTCTGCGAGACGCTGAAAGCGTTCGTCGCCCAGCGCGACGGCAAGCCCGGCCACGTCTTCATGGGGGTGCCGCACCGGCTCGACAGGCCGGTCAGCGGCATCTGTGTTTTTGCCAAGACCTCGAAATGTCTGGAGCGTCTCAACGCCCTGTTCCGCGAAGGCGACGTCCACAAGACCTACTGGGCCCTCACCTGCGCCCGTCCCGACCCCGCCGAAGGCGAACTCGTCCACTGGCTCTCCCGCAACGAGAAGCAGAACAAATCGTTCGCCTATCCGGCCGACGATCAGTCCCAGCCGGCCGATAGCCGTCAGCTCCCCGCCGCTGGCCGTCAGCTTCCTGCCGCTGGCCGTCGCCATCCGGCCGACGCCAAGCTCGCGAAGCTCCGCTATCGCGTCCTTCGCGATACCGACCGTTACCATCTGGTCGAAGTCGAGCTCCTCACCGGCCGCCACCACCAGATCCGCTGCCAGCTCGCCGCCATCGGCTGCCCCATCAAAGGCGACCTCAAATACGGCGCCCCTCGCTCGAACCCCGACGGCGGCATCAGCCTCCACGCCCGCCACATCTCCTTCGACCACCCCGTCCGCCACGAACCCGTCTCCATCGACGCCCCCGTCGACTGGATCCAGCTCCGCTGACCCCCTCCGGTGTGCAAATCAGGCCTCTCTGCTCACCGCGACCTCTTTTTACCCCCTCCGGTGAGCTAATCAGGCCTTCCTGCTCACCACGACCTCTTTTTACCCCCTCCGGTGTGCAAATCAGGCCTTCCTGCTCACCGAGGCCCCTTTTTACCCCCTCCGGTGTGCAAATCAGGCCCCTCTGCTCACCGAGGCCCTTTTTAGCCCCCTCCGGTGTGCAAATCGGGCCTCTTTGCTCACCACGACCCCTTTTCCCCCCTTCGGTGTGCAAATCAGGCCGTCCTGCTCACCGCGACCTCTTTTTACCCCCTCCGGTGTGCAAATCAGGCCGTCCTGCTCACCGCGGCCCCTTTTTACCCCCTCCGGTGAGCAAATCAGGCCTTCCTGCTCACCGAGGCCCCTTTTTACCCCCTCCGGTGTGCAAATCAGGCCTTCCTGCTCACCGAGGCCCCTTTTTACCCCCTCCGGTGAGCAAATCAGGCCTTCCTGCTCACCGGGGCTGGGATATTGTGGGAATTTTCTTATCTTTGTAAATTATGGTATCTGTTGACAATAAATTTGCGGAGCGGATCGCGCAGATTCGCTCGATGGGATTCGATGCCGTGGTGATATCGGGTACGGATCCGCATAATAGTGAATATCCTGCGCCGCGATGGAAGCAAGTGGAGTGGGCGTGCGGGTTTACGGGCGAAGCCGGGGATCTGGTGGTGACGCCGGATCACGCGGGCCTGTGGACCGACAGCCGCTATTTCATTCAGGCCAATGCGCAGCTGGCGGGAACGGGGGTTGAACTGCATAAGACGCGTGTGCCGGAGGAAGTGCCGATCCCGCAGTGGCTGGCGGAGCATTTCCAGAAGAAGCCGGTGCGGGTGGCGTTTGACGGACTGTGCCAGAGCGTCGGCGCGGTGAAGGCGCTGGACGACGCGCTCCGCGGCTCCTACGGCCTGGGCGGCTACGAGCTCATCGACGAGCCGGATATGCTGGGCAAGCTGTGGAACGAACGCCCGGCGATTCCGCATACCCCGGTCGAGGTGCTCGACGAGCGCCTGATGGGCGAGACGCGGCGCGAAAAGCTCACGTGGCTGCGCGGCGAACTGGCCAAGCGCGGCTGCGGCGCGATGTTCGTAACCTCGCTCGACGAGATCGCCTGGCTGCTGAACGTCCGTGCCAGCGACATCGACTACAATCCCTACGTCATCTCGTTCCTCCTCGTGACGCCGCAGACCGCCATCTGGTTCGTACGCAACGTCTCGGAGGTGCCCGTGATTCCCGACGTGGTCAATGCCGACTATTCGGTGCTGGAAGACGCGGTCGACGACCGCCGCGGCGAATGCGGCAAACTCTTCATCGATCCTTCCACGCTCAACTACCATACTCTCAAGACGCTCCGTAAGTATTTCGAAGAGAGCCAGATGGTGTTCGGCGACTCGCCGATCGTCCTGCGCAAGGCCATCAAGAACAAGAAGGAGATCGAGGGCTTCCGCCGCGCCTTCATCGAAGACGGCGTGGCGATGGAGAACTTCCTCTACTGGCTCGAAACCTCCGTGCAGGGCGGCGCGCGCATCACGGAGTGGGACGCCTCTGAGAAAATGACCTATTTCCGCTCGCAGATCGAGGGCTATCGCGGCAACAGCTTCGAGAACATCTCCGCCTACGGCGCGAACGCGGCGCTGCCGCACTACAGCACGCCGCGCGCGGGCTCGGCTGAGATCAAGCCGCGCGGCCTGTATCTCTGCGACTCCGGCGGACAGTATCTCTTCGGCACGACCGACATCACGCGCACCGTGCCGATGGGCCGCTGCTCGCGCCAGGAGAAAGAAGATTATACGCTGGTGCTCAAGGGGATGATCGACCTCACCCTGGCCGTGTTCCCGGCCGGTACCGCCGGATGCCAGATCGACGCGCTGGCGCGCCGTCCGCTCTGGGCCACCCGCCGCAACTTCGGCCACGGCACCGGCCACGGCATCGGCTTCTACCTCGGCGTGCACGAGGGGCCGCAGACCATCCGCCAGAACTTCAACCCGCAGCCGCTCGTGCCGGGCATGATCAGCTCCAACGAGCCGGGCCTCTATCGCGAAGGCAAGCACGGCGTGCGCCACGAAAACGTGGTGCTCTGCCGCGAGGAAGGCAAGAGCGAATTCGGCACTTTCCTGAGTTTCGAGACGCTCACCTGCTGCCACATCGAGACGTCCATCGTGATGAAGAAACTCCTCAATGAGGCGGAATGGGACTGGCTCAAGGCCTACAACCGCGTGGTGTACCGCATCCTCAAACCGCGCCTCGCGCCCGAAGTGGCCAAGTGGCTGAAACGCAAATGCAGATAAACCTTTTGTTGAGATAAAATTATGAAAAAACTGACACTGATTCTCTTACTGCTCGTGGCCGCTGCGCCTTGCACCTTCCGGTCGCAGGCCCAGGAGAGACCCTGGATGAAGTATATCACCCCGTCGGGGTACTATCAGGCCGGCTACAGCATCGACGATGCCCTGAACAATACTTTCTATATCAAACGCGCCCGTATCGCCCTGGCCGGCGAGCTGATCAACAGTGAACGCTACGGTAAGGTCGAGTACAAGGTGCAGGCGGAGCTCGCCGGCTCGCCGAAGCTGATGGACTACTTCGTGCGCTATACGGTCCGTCCCGAATTCGGCATCATTTTCGGCCAGACGAAGACGCCGCTGACGGTGGAGAATTCCGAATATGCGCCGCTCAAGCTCGAGCTGATTGACTATTCCCTGGTCGTCCAGCGCTTTGCCCGGATGAGCGCCAACGACCTCTACCTGAAAGCGAGTTCCGGCGGCCGTGAGATGGGCATTCAGTTCTTCGGCAACTGGTTCAAGATGAACGACGGCCACGCGCTGGTGCGCTATCAGGTGGGCCTGTTC
This sequence comes from uncultured Bacteroidia bacterium, assembly GCA_902778855.1. Lineage (GTDB taxonomy): Bacteria > Bacteroidota > Bacteroidia > Bacteroidales > UBA932 > Cacconaster. The sequence goes on along the minus strand of CACYZM010000004.1, from coordinate 33,573 downwards.
AACGGCAACGGCATCAATAAGAACGACGACGACCGGCTGAAGAACTTCATGGCCCGTGTGATGATTTTCCCCATCAAGGATCTCAGTATCTCAGGCTGCTACGAGCGTCGGCTCGGCCATATGGACGAAGTCGAGATCTACAACGACTACGACTACCGCATCCTCGACCGCTACGGCGCCGCCATTGCCTACGACAGCAAGTTCGCCTGGTTCCGCACGGAATACATGGCCGGCCACACCTTCGGCTGGCGCGCCGAAGGCGCCTATGTGACAGCCGGTTACAAGATCACTCCGACCTGGAACGTCGGTGCCCGCTACGACTACTTCACGACGAACTCCCGCGAAGTCGGTCACGATCAGCAATACATCACCGTCGGCACCAGCTGGCATCCCTTCCCGCGTCTCCGTCTCCAGCTCAACTACACCCACAAGCAGGAGCCCGACCGAAGCGTCACGCACCTGGTAAACGTGATGTCGTCGATTATCTTGTAGGAATCTCCCCTGAGAGAAATCCTGCCGTCATCCTTCGGTGAGCAAATACCCCGCTATTCGCTCACCGAAGGCCTTTTTATACGGGGTCCGTGAGCAGAGAGGCCCGATTTGCACACCGAAGGGGGTAAAAAGGGGTCGCGGTGAGCAGGAAGGCCTGATTTGCTCACCGAAGGGGGTAAAAAGGGGCCGCGGTGAGCAGGGAGGCCTGATTTGCACACCGGAGGGGGTAAAAAGGGGTCACGGTGAGCAGGGAGGCCTGATTTGCACACCGAGAGGTGGGAAAAGGGGCCGCGGTGAGCAGGAAGGCCTGATTTGCACACCGGAGGGGGTAAAAAGGGGTCGCGGTGAGCAGGAAGGTTTGATTTGCACACCGGAGGGGTGGCGATAATTAGAAAAGCCGGGGGAGACCCGGCTTTTTTGTGTGTCTGTCGCGCAGCGAGAGCTAGCGGGCGGCGATGCACTCGATTTCGACGAGGGCGTTTTTGGGGAGGGTCTTGACGGCCACGGCGCTGCGGGCGGGGAAGGGCTCGGAGAAGTATTGGGCGTAGACTTCGTTCATCGCGGCGAAGTCGCCCATGTCGGCGAGGAAGACGGTGGTCTTCACGACGTTGGCGAGGCTGAGGCCGGCGGCCTCGAGGATGGCGGCGGCATTTTCGATGGACTGTTTCGTCTGCTCCTGGACGCCGCCTTCGGGGAAGGCGCCGGTGGCGGGATTGATGGGGAGCTGACCCGAGACGAAGATGAGACCGTGGCCGCTGTCGATGGCCTGGCTATAGGGGCCGATGGCGGCCGGAGCATTGGCGGTATTGATGCGCTGTTTCATTGTGTTATTTTGATTTTGCGGATTGGACGAGCAGGAAAAAGCCAGCGAGAGCAGGCTCAGAGCGAGAAATAGGTTGCAGAAAGGCTTCATAAGCTATCTAATTTAATCGTATCTTTGTTATCGCATTGAACAAAGATACGCATAAAAACGTTTATAACCGTTTAAATACGCCTGTAGGCTTATGAAAAAGTTTGTTTTTTCCGTGCTTCTGCTGGCCTTCGTCGGAAGTGACTTGTTTGCACGGGACATTGACTCTATTATCGCGTCGATGACCCCGCGCGAGAAAATCGCGCAGCTCATCTATGTGGCTGTCGACTCGCAGGAGTCGCCGGAGCGGAAGGCGCAGCAGGAAAGCCTGATCCGGGAAGGACTCGGTGGCATTATTGTGATGGATGATAAACTGGTCGACAATATGCGGCTGGTCAACGAACTCCAACGCGGCGCCAAGATTCCGCTGATGGTTTCGATCGACGGGGAGTGGGGTGCCGCGATGCGCTACTATGAGTATGCGGCCTTCCCGCGCGCGATGCAGCTGGGCGCGCTCAACGACGAGGCGCTCGCCGAAGCGGCCGGCCGGGCCATTGGTGAAGAACTCAGTGAAATCAAGGTCTTTATGAATTTTGCCCCGGTGGTTGACGTGAACAACAACCCCGAGAACTCCGTGATCAAGACTCGCTCGATGGGCCAGACCCGCGAGAAAGTGGCCAAGCTGGGTGTCGCTTTTACGCGGGGTATGCAGAGCGCGAACGTCTGGGGCTCGGCCAAGCATTTTCCGGGTCACGGCGACACGAATGTGGATTCCCATAAGGCTCTTCCTGTGCTGACTTTCGACCGGGCACGGCTCGACTCGCTGGAACTCTATCCGTTCCGGGCGTTGATCGATGCGGGCGTGGCGATGGTGATGGTCGGCCATTTGAGTGTGCCGGCCCTTGATCCGACCGGCACTCCGGCTTCCATTTCCTATCCGATCGTCACAGGCCTGCTCCGGAATGAGCTGGGCTTCAACGGCGTGATCATCACCGATGCGCTGGAAATGAAAGGCGTGGCCGAGGGCAACGTCAATGCGGCGATCGAGGCCTACAAGGCCGGCGTCGACATTATGCTGATGCCGGAGGATGCGCAGAAGACGCTCGACGACCTTTGCGCCGCCCTGAAACGCGGCGAGATTGACGAGGCCGACCTAGATGCCCGCGTGCGCCGCGCGCTCCTGCTGAAGCAGCGCTCCGGTATGCTGGCCGACGACTATACGCCGTTCGTCGATGCGACCGGTCCTGACGGTGCGCTCGATACCGCCAAGCTGATGGCCCGAACACGGCGGCCGGCGACGGAAGCGCTGATCCAGGAGATCTGCGACCGCTCGATGACCGTGGTGCAGGGCAAACTGCGGCGGCCCCTGAGGTTCCGCCGCTGGATGGCTTTCACCACGCGGCCGAAAGTGGCCTATGTGGCTTTCAATGCGGTGACGCCCCAAAGCGCCTGCTTTGGTCAGGAGCTTTCCCGAAGCGGCCGTTTCGACCGTTTCGACCTGCCGGCCAACGCTACGGACGCCCAGATCGACAGTGTCGGGGCCCTGCTGCGCGGCTATCGCAATGTCGTTGTCGTCTTCCATTCCGGCCGTCCCATTCCGCGTACCGGCGGCCCGCAGCGATTTGCGGCCATCGCTCCCGAGCAGTTTGCCCGGGTAGCCGCCTGGAGCGGCAAGCACCGGCTGCACGGCGTGTATCTTGGTGTACCTTACGATCTGAACCAATTACCCGAGTATAAACGTTTCAAAACGTTTATCATCGGCTATTCCGATACGAAGTTCAACAACATCGCTGCCGCCCGCGCCCTGACCGTGCCCGGCAGCGCCCGCGGCTCCCTGCCGGTCGACGCCGGCGGCCTGCCGGCCGGTTACCACAGCAACCTGATCCGCTAATTTCACGATCCCATCTTTATGAAACGAGTCGCCTCCATCGATATCATCCGGGCGTTGACGATGCTGACCATGCTGTTCGTCAACGACTTCGCGGGCATGTCGGGCCTGCCGCACTGGCTGCATCACGCAGGAATGAACGAAGATATGCTCGGCTTTTCCGACCTGGTTTTCCCGGCCTTCCTTTTCTGCGTCGGCCTCTCGATTCCGTTTGCCATTGAGGCGCGCTATCGCAAAGGCGACCAGCCGCTCCAGGTGATCGGCCACATTCTGGGCCGCACGCTGGCGCTGGTCGTGATGGGCGTGTTCGCCATGAATATGCGCGGCGTAGAGGGCGGCCTGTCGCACGCTGTCTTCTCGCTGCTGGCCGTGGCCGGTTTCTTCCTGGTGTGGAACGTCTATCCGAAGCGGCCCAATGGCCGTCTGCCCTGGTGGGCGACGGCGCTGCGCCTGGCCGGCGTGCTGCTGCTTGCCTGGCTGGTCCTCTACAAAGATCTTCACGGCATGCCCTTCCGCACCGGCTGGTGGGGGATTCTGGGGCTCATCGGCTGGGCCTATCTGCCGTGCGCCCTGGCGTTCGTGTTCCTGAAGGGCGATTTCAAGAAGATGACGGGATTCTGGATCCTGACTCTCGTGCTCTGCGTGCTCAACACCGTTCCGGCCATTCCGAGGGAGTGGTCCTTCCGCTGGCTCTTCCTCAGCTTCTGGCCCGGCGGCTGGACGCATCCGGCCATCTGTGCCTCCGGTCTGTTCACGTCGATGCTGCTGATCCGCCTGGGCGAAAAGCCCCGCAAGCTGGCCATTTCCTATGGCGTTCTGGCTCTGGCTATGTTCGTGCTGGGTCTGATATGCCATAAGGTATGGATCATCTCGAAGATCCAGGCCACGCCGACGTGGCTGTTCTTCTGCGTGGCCATCTCCGTGGCCTGCTTCGCCGTGATCTGGTGGATCGCCGACCTCCGCGGCAAGACCCGCTGGGCCCGTCCCGTGTCGCCCGCCGGTACCGCCACGCTGACCTGCTATATGATCCCGTCCATCTGGTACGCCGTCCAGCAACTCCTCGGCGCTCACTGGCCGCCGGCCCTGACCGCCGGTGTCCCCGGCCTCATCAAGGCCTTCGTCTTCTCCCTGATCATCATCGGCCTGACCTGGTGCTTCACCAAGATCCACGTGAAGCTGAAAGTCTAGACAAAAAAAAGAGGTGCCCGCTGAGGCACCTCTTTTTGTTTCGGGTTCCGGAGACGCTTATTTGGCGTGGCCGTCGGAGCCGAGGACGTTGATGATCTTGTGCTTGTAGAGCTTGACCATTTCGTCGCGGGCGGGGCCCAGGTATTTGCGCGGGTCGAATTCGCCGGGCTTCTCGAAGAAGACCTTGCGGACGGCGGCGGTCATGGCCAGACGGGAGTCGCTGTCGATGTTGATCTTGCAGACGGCGCTCTTGGAGGCCTTGCGGAGCTGCTCTTCGGGGATACCGACGGCATCGGGGAGTTTGCCGCCGTGGGCGTTGATGTAGTCGACATATTCCTGCGGAACGCTGGAGGAGCCGTGGAGCACGATGGGGAAGCCGGGGAGCTTCTTCTCGATCTGCTTCAGCACGTCGAAAGCGAGCGGCGGCGGAACGAGCTTGCCCGTCTTGGGATCGCGGGTGCACTGCTCGGGTTTGAACTTGTAGGCGCCGTGGGAGGTACCGATGGAGATGGCGAGGGAGTCGCAGCCGGTCTTGGTCACGAAGTCGATGACCTCTTCCGGTTTGGTGTAGTGCGATTCTTCGGCGGAGACTTCGTCTTCCACGCCGGCGAGGACGCCGAGTTCGGCTTCGACGGTCACGTCGTAGCGGTGGGCGTAGCGGACGACTTTCTTGGTGAGGGCGACGTTCTCGTCATAGGGCAGGGAACTGCCGTCGATCATCACCGAAGAGAAGCCCATCTGGATGCAGCTCTTGCAGAGTTCGTAGCTGTCGCCGTGGTCGAGGTGCAGGACGATCTGGGGACGACGCCAGCCCAGTTCCTTGGCATATTGTACGGCACCTTCCGCCATATAGCGGAGGAGCGTCTGGTTGGCATAGTTGCGGGCGCCCTTCGAGATCTGAAGGATCACGGGGGACTTGGTCTCGGCCGCGGCCTGGACGATGGCCTGCAGCTGTTCCATATTGTTGAAGTTGAAAGCCGGGATGGCATAGCCGCCCTTCACGGCCTTGGCGAACATCGCGCGGGTGTTGACAAGGCCCAATTCTTTGTAAGAAACCATAGTAGTATTGATGTTAGAATAATTCAACGTCGTAGAATGCCGGAACATTCGGACGCAAATATAATGGAAATTCGGCAAGATTTGTTAAATTTGTATTCTTCAAATACAAAAAATACGATGGGAAAAGTTGTCATCATATCGGCCCCGTCCGGCTCCGGCAAGACGACGGTGGTCAACCACCTGCTTGAATCGTTCGACTGCTTCGCCTTCTCGGTCTCGGCGACCACCCGCGCCCCGCGCGGCACCGAGAAAGACGGCGAAGCCTATTACTTCATTTCGGAAGAGGAATTCCGTCGCCGCATCGCCGCCGACGCCTTCATCGAGCACGAGGAAGTGTACAACGGCGTGTTCTACGGCACGCTCAAATCGGAGGTCGACCGCCTCTGGGCCAAGGATAAGGTGATCCTCTTCGACGTCGATGTGAAAGGCGGAGTGAATCTCAAGAAATACTTTGGCGACACCGCCCTTTCGATTTTCGTCAAGGCACCCTCCATCAAGGAGATCCGCCGCCGCCTCGAGAAGCGCGGCACCGACTCGCCCGAATTCATCGACGAGCGCGTGAAGAAAGCCCGCATCGAGATGATGTACCAGCCCAAGTTCGACTATATCCTGCTTAACGACGACCTGGCCACCTGCCTGGCCGAGGCCGACAAGGTGGTGGGCGGTTTCGTTGCGAAATAACCGGATCGTCGTATGTGTTTCTTCCGCCGTCGGAAAAAGCCTCAGGTGGCGCTCCTGTTCGGGTCGTTCAACCCGATCCACGAGGGCCATCTGGCCATCCTTCGCTATCTGATCGATCACACGAAGGCCGCCGAAGTCCGGCTGGTCGTCTCGCCCCAGAGCCCGTTCAAGGCGGGGCAGGGGCTGGTGGACAATGCGGAGAAGCGCCTGGAAGATGCGCGGGAAGCCGTGTCCGACGCCGGCCTGGCCGTGAAGGTCTCCGACGTGGAATTCCATCTGCCGGAACCCTGGTACACCATCGACACGCTGCACTTCCTGCAGCAGCAGGAGCCCGACAAGGAGTTCGTGCTGGTGATGGGCGGCGACAACATCGTGTCGGTGGACCGCTGGCACAATGGCATCGAACTTCTCCGCGAGTTCCAGATCTGGGTTTATCCCCGGCCCGGCACCGACGCCACCCAGTTCATCACCCGCCTGACCGCCAACTATCCCACCAAAGGCATCGTCTACTTCGCCGACGCTCCCCAGAACCCCATCTCCTCGACGCAGATTCGGAGCCGACTCGCTGAGGCAGAAAAAGAAAACCCCTGAAAATCGATAATTTCAGGGGTATTTCGTAGCGCTACCGGGATTCGAACCCGGATTTCAGCCTTGAGAGGGCCGCGAACTAAACCCTTATTCGATAGCGCCGTTCCGATTAGGCTGCAAATGTAGGCCAATCCCGGGAATATTCCAAATTTTTTGATAAAAAATGGAGGCTCTGCCAATTTGTCTGCCATTTCTCGTTGGCAGACATTTTGATTATCTTTGTGACCGGAAAATAAAGCATTAGCATCGACTATGGAAAACGATATTGAAAAAGAAAACGTAACCAACGAAGAGAACGAAGAGAAAGTTGAGATGAAGGAGGAAACTCCCGAGACGCCCCATAAGGAAGAACGCGAAAAAGACCGCAAGAAACGCAAGATCGCCGAACAGGCCGAAGAGATCAAGAAACTGAAGAAGGAACTGGAGGAGGAACGTGCGGCTGGCGGGAAAGCCATTGAGGCGGCCGCTGCGGCGAAAGACCAGTATCTGCGCTTGCAGGCTGAGTGGGACAACTATCGCCGGCGTACAGCGAAGGAGCGGCTGGAACTGGTGGACAGCGCCGCCAAGAAGGTCCTGACCGGCTTCCTGCCCATTCTCGACGACTGCCAGCGCGCGATGAACGTGCTCCGCGAATCGGACGATTCGCAGGCCGCGGTCGAGGGGACGGAACTGATCTATAACAAGCTGACGGGTTATCTGAACCAGTGCGGCGTGGAGCGCATCGAAGCGCTCGGCGCTGCTTTCGACACCGACTTCCACGAAGCCGTGGCCCAGTTCCCGGTCGAAGATCCCGCGAAGAAAAACACGGTGATCGACGTGACGCAGGAAGGCTACACGCTCAACGGCGTCGTAATCCGCTACGCCAAGGTGGTGGTCGGCATCTAAGGAGATACGAACGATGGCAGAAAAAAGAGATTACTACGAAGTCCTCGGCATCGACCGCAACGCGACGGCCGAGGAGATCAAGAAGGCCTATCGCAAGAAGGCCATCGAATACCACCCCGACAAGAATCCGGGCGACAAGGAAGCTGAGGAGAAGTTCAAGGAGGCCGCCGAGGCCTACGACGTGCTGAGCGATCCCCAGAAGAAAGCGCGCTACGACCAGTTCGGCCACGCCGGCATGAGCGGGCAGGGCGGCTTCAGCAGCGGCGGCTTCTCGATGGAGGACATCTTCTCGCAGTTCGGCGACATCTTCGGCGGCGCGTTCGGCGGAGCCTTCGGCAGCGGTTTCGGCGGCTTCGGCGGAAGCAGCCGCGGCGGCGCCCGCCGCGTGGTCCGCGGCAGCGACATCCGCATCAAGGTGAAGCTGAGCATGGCCGAAGCCTTCAAGGGCGTGGAGAAGAAAGTCAAACTGAACAAGATGGTGGTCTGCCCCGACTGCCAGGGCCGCGGCGCGGTGAACGAAGCCGACATCAAGACCTGCGAGCACTGCCACGGCACCGGTATGGTGACCAAGATCGCCAACACGATCCTCGGCCAGATGCAGACCTCTTCGCCGTGCCCGTATTGCGGCGGCGAAGGCAAGAAGATCACCAATCCCTGCCGCAAATGCTCCGGCACGGGCCTAGTCCGCACGGCGGAGGAGATCTCGTTCAAGATCCCGGCCGGTGTGCAGGAAGGCATGCAACTTACCATCCAGGGTAAGGGCAACGCGGCCCGCGGCGGCGGCGTTCCCGGCAACCTGCTGGTGGTGATCGAAGAAGAAGCGCCCAAGGAGGGCGGCCTGCAGCGCAACGGCGATGACCTGGAGTACACGCTGAACCTGTCGGTTCCCGACGCCGTCCTCGGCTGCTCGGTGGAGATCCCGTATATCGACAGCAAACTCAAGATCAAGATCGATCCCGGCACGCAGCCCGGCAAGATCCTCAAACTGCGCGGCAAGGGCTTCCCTTCGGTCAACGGCTACGGCGCGGGCGACTACCTCATTTATGTGCAGGTGTACATCCCCAAGCGCCTCGACCGCAAGGAGAAAGAGGTGATGGAAAGCTGGCGGAACTCATCGTCATTCACCCCGAAGTCATGAAGAGGCTGGCGGGAATTCTGGTCGCACTTTTGGTAAGTGCAGGGGCATTGGCACAGGAGAAGGCGATTCCGCCGCTCGATGTGCCGATGTCGTTTTCGGGTACCTACGGCGAACTGCGCCACGACCACTTCCACAGCGGCCTCGACTGGCGCGTCGGCGGCCGGATCGGCGATCCGGTCCACGCCATCAAGAGCGGTTACGTCGCCCGCGTGACGGTGGGCCCCTGGGGCTATGGCAACGGCCTTTACATCGTCCATCCCGACGGGACGACCTCGGTCTACGGCCACCTGAACTGCTTCCGCGATGACATCGCGAAGCGGGTTGAGGAGGCCCAGTTTGCAGAAGAAAGCTTCAGCGTGGACCTGCGCTTCGCACCCGACGAATTCCCGGTCGAGCGGGGCGACATCGTGGCCCAGGTGGGCAACACGGGCTCGTCCGCGGGCCCGCATCTCCATATGGAAATCCGCGATACGGAAGAGGACGTGAGCCTGAACTATCTGTCGCGGGGCGTGTACAAGCCCGTTGACAAAAGTGCGCCGCAGTTCCACCGCGTGTGCTTCTACGGGCTCGATTCGCTGCCCGTGCCCGACACCTGGCGTGTGCATAACCTCACGCATCCGACCGAGGTGCGCGATACGCTCAAGCTGCCTGCACGCAGCTATGTGGCCATCGACGCTACTGATCGGCAGGAGGGGACGAACGCCAAGCTGGCCGTGGAAGAGTATCGCGTGAGCCTCGACGACTCGCTGCTCTTCGCCTTCAAGGTGGGTGACATGCCCGCCGCGAAAGGCCGCTATATCAAGTCGCTGATCGAGTATCGCGAGAGCCGCCGCGGCGGCCGCGACCTCGTGAAGTCGCGCGTCGATCCGAACAACCTGCTGGCCGACCGCATCACCGCCCGCGACGACGGGTTGATTATCCTCGGCGACGATGCCGTGCATCAGGTGCGCCTTGAGGCGATCGACGAGCATGGCAATCGCGCTACGGTGCGCTACCGCGTGCGCCGCGACGAAAGCCTCGTCGCGCCGCCGCGCGACACGACGCTGAACTGGACGTCGTGGCTCTGGTATATGCAGAATATGGTCGCCGACAGCACGATGAGCTATTTCCTGCCGGCCGGCGCCCTCTACAACCATATCAATTTCTCGTGGAAGAAGATCGCCGACCCCGATCCTTCGCGGGGCATCCTCTCCGAAGTGTGGCAGATCGGCGACCCCGATATTCCGCTGCAGCTGCCCGGTGAACTGGAGATTGCGGCCGACGTGCCCGAAGGGCTGGAAGACAAGGCCTATATGGCCAGCTACGGCAAGACCCTCGACTATGCCGGGGTCCGCGTGCGGTTCGGTACCTATTGCGTGGCGCTCGACACTATTGCGCCAACCATCCGTTTCCAGGACAGCAAGGCCGGCATCGTGAACGGCAGCACCATTCGCATCCGCGTGGCCGACGACGCGTCGGGCCTCGAATCGGCCCGGGTGGAGATTGACGGGAAGTTCTATCCAGCGATGCTCCGCGGCAGCGTCGTATCGCTCGAGCTGAAGGAAAACCGCGTGAAGCGCGGATCGCATATCCTGACCCTGACCGTCACCGACCTTTGTGGAAACGTCGCCCGGGAGTCCCGGACCTTCTCGTATTAACGCATCGCTTTATAAGAAATACTAAAACATCCTGATATGAAAAAGATTATCCTGCTCGCCAGTCTCGTGCTGGCCCTTTCGTCCTGTGGGTCGAAAAACGCCGATCCGCTGGCTTCTGCCATTGCCGACGCGCTGACCCGCGACATCGACCAGCCTTGCAAGATCCACGTCCGCGACATCCAGAAACTCGACTCCACGAACTTCATCACCGAGTTCAAGCGCCGCATCAACATCTATGAAATCCGCCTCGACCAGAACACGGGCCGCCTGGAGAAATACATCAAGGAAGGCAAGACCAACAACGCGACCAAGGTGTTCGGCGAACTGCAGCGCGACACCAAGATCTACAACGAACTGCTCGGCCTCAAGGAGATGATGGCCGACGACACGCTGAAGACCGCCTATTACGACTATACCTTTGTGTATCAGGGCAAGGTAGGGGAGCAGCGCGTCCCCGCCACGCGAGCCTACTGCACCGTTACGCCCGACGGCCGCGTGCTGACCTACGGTCCGGAGCAGAAAGTGATCCACAAGGGAACCGGCATCGTGATCCCCGGTTATCAGGAACTGCTCGACAGCTTTAAGGAAAAAGCGGAAGAATAATGCCCGTTTTTCCTTGAGATTTACATTTATTTGGTGTAAATTCGCAAGATATATATCTAAAACAACCTGATAATGAAAAAACTTTTGACTTGCGCCCTGCTCATAGCCTTTGCTTTCTCGCTCAACGCACAGGAGAAGGAAATCAAGAAAGGCTGGAGCTTCGGGCTTCTCCCTACGGCGACTTTCTCGGTGGACAACGGCTTCCAGGCCGGTGCTTTCGGTGATGTGTATAACTATGGTGACGGCTCGACCTATCCCGATCCGCTCCATAAGATCAGCTGGGAAGCTTCCTACTTCACGAAGAGCCACCGGATGCGCCTCTATCTGGCCTACGACTCCAAGTATCTGATCCCGGGTATGCGTATCAACGCGTCGGTCACCTACGTGAACGACCCGTTGTACAGCTTCTGGGGCTTCAACGGCCCGGCCTCCGTCCAGGATTACAATATCTGGTACAACCGCGAGACCACGCCCAATATGAACTACTACGGCATGAGCCGCAAGATGCTCCGCGGCCTGGCCAACGTTCAGGGCCGGATTACCGACAACCTGAACTGGGCCGCCGGCATCAACTTCTGGAAATGGACCTTGGGCGACATGGGCGGCGCCAACACGCCGTACGACAAGGATCTGACCCTCTACAAGCGCTACCAGCAGCTGGGCGTCATCTACGAATCCGAGGCGAAAGGCGGTACCGCGCTGGAGCTGAACGCCGGTTTCGTGTTCGATACCCGCGACATGGAAGCCGCGCCGAACCGCGGTATCTGGGCTGAGGCCTACCTGAACGGCAATGTGCTCAGCTCGCCGTACCTCAAGGCCTGCGTGTATTTCCGTCACTACATCGACATTCCGATCCATATTCCCGCAGGCGACCCGGTGTTCGCCTATCGTCTGGCCTGGCAGCAGACCATCGCCGGTGAGACCCCGTTCTATATGATCCAGAACGTGCCGCTGCTCGTCCAGCGCAACATGATCTCCGAAGGTTTCGGTTCGTCCAACACCATCCGCGGCCTGCGCGAAAACCGCGTGCTCTCGGAAGGCCTGGCCTGGACCAACATGGAACTCCGCGTCAAGCTCGTCAAGTTCAAACTCTTCAACCAGTATTTCTATCTGGCCACCAACCCGTTCTTCGACGCCGGCATCATCACCAAGCCCTACCGGGCGAATGCGCTGGGCAAGGTTGCCCACGACCCGCTCCTGTTCGGCTTCCAGGTGCTCAACAACCTGCCTGACCAGAAAGGCCTGATCTACGATGCAGACAACATGGGCCGGGTGATCTACAGCGCCGGTATCGGCCTGAAGATCGCCATGAACCAGAACTTCATCGTGTCGGCCGAATATGCCCGCTGCTTCACGAAGGGCCTCGAAGCGAATCCCTGGATCGGCATCGGTATCAACTATCAGTTCTAGCCGGTTATGAAAAGAACGATTCTGGCGATCCTGGCCCTCGTGGCCATGACGCTCTGCCTGAACGGCTGCCTCGCCGGCAAGTATATGTCGAATTACGCCCTGAAACCCACGCCCCACGGCGTGGATGACATTGAGCGTACCCGCCACAAGGCGGACTCCCTGATGCCCGGCAGCACCGCCTGGTACGACGGCCTCAAGGCGCAGGGCATCCTGAAAGATACGACCATCCTCGGCTACAACAACAACAAGGTGCACGCCTGCTACGTGCCCGCGCAGGATCCGGCCAACGCCCAGGGTACCGCCATCGTGGTGCACGGTTATACCGACAACCACTTCGTGTTCCTCTACCTGGTTCGGATGTACCGCGACGATTTCAACTACAACGTCCTCTTCCCGGACCTGCAGTACCACGGCTACTCGGAAGGCAACGCCGCCCAGATGGGCTGGTTCGACCGCTTCGACGTGACCACGTGGGCCAAGGTGGCGCACGACATCTTCCAGGATGACTTCATGGTAATCCACGGCGTGTCGATGGGTGCCGCCACGGTGATGATGATGAGCGGCGATCCACAGCCCGAGTACGTCCGGGCCTATGTGGAAGACTGCGGCTATTCGTCCGCCTGGGACCAGTTCGCCTTCAACCTGAAAGACAGTTTCCATCTGCCGCCGTTCCCGATCCTGAACAGCGCCAGCATCGTGAGCAAAAACCGCTACGGCTGGTCGTTCAAGGAGGCTTCGTCGGTGAAGCAGCTGGCCAACTGCGACCGCCCGATGTTCTTCATCCACGGAGATGCCGACGACTTCGTGCCGTTCGACCACCTGTGGAAGAACTACGAAGCGAAAGTCCAGGGCTACAAGGATTACTACGTCTGCCCGGGTGCCGTCCACGCCAACTCCTACGCCAAGGATCCGGCCACGTATAAGGCCAAGGTGGCGGAATTCCTCGCCAACGTGAAACGCTTCATCGCCAACGGAACCTATCCCAACGGCGACCTTCCGATCAAACCTTCCGCACGTAAATAATATGGACAAGTACATTCTGGCCCTCGACCAGGGAACCAGCTCTTCCCGGGCCATCGTCTTCGACCACGAAGGCAAAATCTGCTCGACCGCGCAGCAGGAATTTACGCAGCACTTTCCCCAGCCCGGCTGGGTGGAGCACGACCCGATGGAAATCTGGTCGTCCGAAGCGGCCGTGATTGCCGAAGCCATCACCAAGATCGGCATCAACGGCAAGGACATCGCCGCCATCGGCATCACCAACCAGCGTGAGACCACCATCGTATGGGATGCCGAAACGGGCCAGCCCGTGTACAACGCCATCGTGTGGCAGGACCGCCGCACCTCCGCCTTCTGCGACGAGCTGAAGGCGCGCGGCCTGGTCGACCGCATCCGCGAGAAGACCGGCCTGATCATCGACGCCTATTTCTCGGGCACGAAGATCAAGTGGATCCTTGACAACGTGCCAGGTGCCCGCAAGAAGGCCGAAGCCGGCAAGCTCCGCTTCGGCACCGTAGACTGCTGGCTCGTGTGGCAGCTCACCCGCGGTACCGTCCACGTGACCGACGTATCGAACGCCTCGCGTACGATGCTGTTCAACATCAACACCCTGGAATGGGATGCCGAACTGCTCGACCTTCTCGGGATTCCGGTTTCGATGATGCCGTCGGTGCGTTCCTCGTCGGAAGTCTACGGCTACACGAAGACCACGATCTTCGCCCACGAAGTGCCCATCGCCGGCATCGCGGGCGACCAGCAGGCCGCCCTCTTCGGCCAGATGTGCACCGTTCCCGGCTCCGTGAAGAACACCTACGGCACCGGCTGCTTCCTGCTGATGAACACGGGCGAGAAGCCCATCCTCTCGCGCAACAACCTGCTGACCACCGTGGCCTGGAAGATCGGCGACACGGTGAACTACGCCCTCGAAGGCTCGATCTTCGTGGGCGGCAGCGTGGTGCAGTGGCTGCGCGACGGCCTGGGCATCATCCGCTCTTCGTCGGAGATCGAAGCGCTGGCCGCCAGCGTGCCCGACAGCGACGGCGTGTACTTCGTACCCGCCCTCACGGGCATGGGCGCGCCTTATTGGGATCAGTATGCGCACGGCCTGATCTGCGGCATCACCCGCGGCACCACGGCCGCCCACATCGCCCGGGCCGCGCTGGACGGCATCGCCTTCCAGACGATGGACATCGTCGCGGCCATGGAGCGCGACGCCGGCGTGAAGCTGGCCGAGCTCAAGGTCGACGGCGGCGCCTCGCGCAACAACCTGATGATGCAGTTCCAGGCCGACATCCTCGGCACCGCCGTCATCCGTCCCGAAGTGACCGAAACCACCGCGATGGGCGCCTGCTACCTCGCCGGCCTAGCCGTCGGCTACTGGGGCTCGCTCGACGAGATCCGGAAGCAGTGGAAAGCTGAACGCACGTTCACGCCCTCGGGCGCCGATGTTACGGCCGCCAAGGAAGGCTGGAAGGATGCCATTTCCCGAACGATTAACCATTGATCTTATGAATCCGTATATTGCTGAATTCATCGGCACGCTGGTACTCGTGCTGTTGGGCGACGGAGTGTGCGCCGCCTGTTCTCTGAATCATTCCAAGGCGAAAGGCGCCGGCTGGGTCGTCATCGCGCTGGGGTGGGGTCTGGCCGTGATGATGGGTGTGCTGATCGCAGGCCCGTCGTCGGGCGCGCATCTCAACCCGGCCGTGACGCTGGGTCTGGCCGTCGCCGGCAAGTTTGCCTGGAAGATGGTACTCGGCTACATCGTGGCCCAGATGCTCGGCGGCTTCTTCGGCGCGGCGCTGGTCTGGATTTTCTACAAGGACCACTACAAGGCCACGAGCGACCAGCCCGACACGATGCTCGGCACGTTCTGCACGATGCCGGCCATCAAGAACCTCGGCCGCAACTTCCTCTGCGAGGTGATCGCTACCTGCCTGCTGGTGTTCGTGATCCTCGCTCTCGCTACGGAAGGCAACGCCTTCTCGTTGGGCGGAACCGCCCTGGCTACTGGCTCCCTGGGCTCCTGGCCCGTGACCTGCCTGATTATGTCGATCGGTATGTCGCTCGGCGGTACGACGGGCTACGCGCTCAATCCCGCGCGTGACCTCAGCCCCCGCTGCGCCCACGCCGTGCTGCCCATCCAGGGCAAACGCGACAGCGGCTGGTGGTACAGCTGGGTCCCCGTCGCCGGCCCGATGATCGGCGCGTGTCTCGCCGCAGGATTGTTCCTGCTGGTTTTCTAAAAGAAAAGGCTCGGGTTACCGAGCCTTTTCTTCTTTATACGTCATTCCCATAAAGAATATCGCCAGCAGACAGGCGGCGATGAGCAGGACGAAGGTCCAGCTCCAGCCGGCGCGTTGGGCGACCAGGCCGATGACGGTGTTGGCCAGGATGAAGGTGCCGAAGAAGTAGCCGAAGAAGCCGGTGAGGCCGGCGGCGGTGCCGGCGGCATTCTTCGGGGCCAGGTCGAGGGCCTGGACGCCGATGAGCATCACGGGGCCGTAGATGAAGAAGCCGATGCCGATCAGGCAGATGATGACCACCGTGAGGTTGTCGATATAAGCCCAGTACAGGACCACGAACACCAGCACCAGCGCCATGAAGATCATCGTGGGCAGGGCGCGTTTGCCGTGGAAGAGTTTGTCGGAAAGCCAGCCGCAGAGGAGCGTGCCCGGGATGGCGGCGAATTCATAGGCGAAGTAGGCCCATCCGGCGCTCTTCAGGTCGATGCCTTTCTCCGTAAGGATGGTGGGGGCCCAGTCGAGGCAGCCGTAGCGCACCATATAGACGAAGGCGTTGGCCAGGGCGATGAACCACAGGAACTTGTTGTTGAGCACGTGCTGGAAGAAGATTTCCTTGGTGGAGAGGGTCGTCTCGTGTTTCTCTGAGTAGTTCTTGGGATAGTCGTTGCGCCAGACCTCGATGGACGGCAGGCCGCAGGACTGCGGCGTGTCGCGCAGCAGGATCCAGGCCAGCAGGGCGATGAACAGCGCCACGGCGGCGGGGAAGGCGAAGGTACCGATCAGGAAGTAGAGCTCTTCGTGCGTACCGTAGAACCAGCTGCCGAACCAGGCGGCGCCGTAGGTGGCCATCGGCCCGACGAGCGCGCCGCCGACATTGTGCGCGCAGTTCCAGATGCTCATCATCGTGCCGCGCTCCGTGACCGAGAACCAGTGCGTCATCACGCGTCCGCACGGCGGCCAGCCCATGCCGTTGAACCAGCCCACGAGGAAGTTCAGGATGCCCATCACCAGGATGGCCAGGGCTTTGCGTTCGGCGCCGATGGCCTGGATGGGGACGATCATAAAGCACATCGAGATGGCGGTCAGCACCAGGCCGAGGGGCAGGAACGCCCGGGCGTTGGAGCGGTCGGAGACACTGCCCATCAGGAATTTGGAGAGGGCGTAGGCCGCGGCGTTCAAGCCGAGGACGAAGCCCAGCTCCGTCTTTTCGAAGCCGAGCGGCGCCATGGCCGGGATGGCCATCGACAGGTTTTTGCGGACCAGGTAGAAGCCGGCATAGCCGATGAAGGCGCCCAGGAACACCTGCAGACGCAGGCGCTTGTAGCGGGCGTCGGCCTCAGGCCCGGTCTCGGCGGGCTTATAAGCGGGTTGCTGAAGGAATTTGAGCATTATCGTACGGTTTCAATGAGGATGTCGGGATAGTTGGAGATGATGGCTTCCACGCCGCAGTCCACGAGTCGCGTCATTTCGGCCGGATCGTCGACCGTCCAGGGGACGACGCCGATGCCGTGCGCGTGGCACCAGGCCACGTTTTCGGGCGTGACGACGCTCGATTCGGGGCTCCACCATTCGGGGACGAAGGTCAGGTTTTTGAGCAGCTGTTCGATGTCGCCGCCGTCGTAGGCTTCGGTGAGGTAGGATAGCGTGAGTTCGGGCCATTTCTCGTGCATATAGTTCAGCGCGCGCGTATCGAAGCACTGGACGATGAGGCGGTCGCCCAGGTTCTTGGAGAGCAGCAGCGGGACGCAGGCGTTGCAGAAGGTCTTGTAGTCGGGCCACAGGATGCCTTCGCCCGCGCCGGGCCACGATTTGATTTCGATGTTGTAGTTCACGGGTTTTTTGGCGTAACTCTCCGTGAAGTCGATCAGGTCGCTGGCCAGCGGTTTGACTTCGGCGACTTTCTGCTGGCCCGGCCAGCGGTCTACCGGCCGCAGGCCCACATCGTATTTGGCGATGCTGTCATACGGCATCAGATAGAGGTACTCCTTGGGATCCTCCTCCTGGATGAGCGTGCCGTCAGGCCGTGTGGCGTAGCGCGGGTGAAAATAATTGTCGTGCGACACGACAACCTGTCCGTCCTGCGACAGTTGCAGGTCGAATTCCAGGGTATTCACATCCAGGTCCAGCGCATTTTTCATCGCCGATTTCGTATTCTCCGGATACAGTCCCGCACCGCCCCGGTGCGCCTGCACGTCAATCTCCGGTTTCTTGTCGCAGGCGGAGAGAGCCGCCGCTACGAGTAGAATAAGGAATAGATATTTTTTCATAGTTTAAAGTTTATTCAAGTGCTTCTGCCAGGATAGAGATAGGATTAGCGACCGGGTATTGGGTCGACATTTCGATTTGCCATTTGCAGGTTTCGCAGTCGCAGGCGACGACGTCGGGGTTGACGTTGCGGATTTGCTCGAAGAGGGGGGCGCCGATGGCCTGGGAGGCGGCGTAGTTCTCTTTCTTGAAACCGTAGGTGCCGGCGATGCCGCAGCAGTTCGAATCGAGCATCGTGAACTCCACGCCGGGGATCATCCGCAACAGCTTCTCCGAGAAGATGCCCCAGCCGAGTTTCTCCAGGTGACAGGGCGTGTGATACGCGATCCGCTTGTGGAAATCCGGGCGGAAACGAAGCTGGGCGCCTTTCTCGAGTTTCTCATAGATGAACCGGGTGGCCATCAGCAGGGAATCGCGGACCACCTGGTTTTCCACGCCCAGGAGACCGGGATACTCGTCCCGAAGGGTGAGGGTGCAGGTCGAGGAGGTTGTCACCACTTTGAGGCCTTTGGCGGCCGCGGCGCCGATGACCGCCACGTTGTGGCGGGCGTGGCGCGTGGCCTGCTGCGACATGCCGTTGGTGATCATCGCGATGCCGCAGCATTTTTCCTTGTCGAGCAGCTGCACGCCCACGCCGAGGGCATTGAGGACCTTCACGAGATCCTTGCCCAACTGCGGATAGTTGTAGTTGACGTAGCAGCCGTGGTAGTAGGCGACCTGCTCGGGGAAGGCGGCCTGGGCCGGGGCCTGGCGCTTCAGCCAGGCCTCGAAGCTGCGGCCGCTGTATTTCGGGAACGTGCGGTTCTTGTCGATCTTCATCGTGCCGTCGAGCACGGCCTTCGTCACACCCATTTTGGTGACGCCGTTGACCATCGGGGCGAACGGCCGGGCCAGGGAGCCCATGAAATCGGTGGAGGCCAGGATGCGGTCGCGGAGCTTCGGCTTCGAATGGTCGTAGCGGATGCGGGCCGACTGGATCAGGTCTGCGACCTTCACGCCCGACGGGCAGGCGACCTCGCAGCGCTTGCAGTTCAGACAGTATTTCAGGGCGTAGTTGAAAAAGAACGGGTCTTTCAGACGGAGTCGCTCCCCGTCAGGCCCGGCCTGCTTGGGGCCGGGGTAGAGCGGGTTGACCTGCAGCACGGGGCAATAGGCCGTGCAGATCGTGCATTTCATGCACTCTTCGAAATTGTACTTGCTTTCGGTGTATTCCTGCAGTTTCATTCCGCTTCGGTTTTGAGGATTTGATCGACGACGGCCAGGGCGCTGCGGACCGCAAGGCCCGCGCCGGAGCCGAATTCGGGCCGCGTGGCGCCGAGGACGGAGCCGGCGGCGTAGAGATTCTGCATCGGCGCGCCTTCGCGGAGCGCGTGCAGCGCCGCGTCGGTCTTCACGCCGTAGGCCATATAGGGCTGGTCGTGCATAAACTGGGGATGGTACCAGTCGCTGCGGTTTTCCGCCTGCTCCACATCGAGGCCGAAGACCGGCTCGAAGATGTGGAACGGATTGGACTTCAATCCCTTGGAGAAGAATCCGCCGGAGGCCAGCACAAAGTTGTCGGCTTCCAGGAAATGGTTATCGAGATTCTTGGTCACGATGCTGTGGACGCGGCCTTCGTGGACGTGGGCGTCCGTGGCCTCGTCGCCGGTGAGATAGGTGCCGCCCAACAGTTCATAGCGGCGCTTGAGGAGCATCTGCGTGCGGATGCCCGGCACCGACGGCGGCAGCGTTCCCACGAACACGACCTGCGCCGGCAGCGACTCGCGGATGCGGATGGGAACGGAGGTGTCCTTCAGGCCGAATACCTGCGGCAGGATGATGATGTCTTCGTCTTGGACGAGCGCGCGGATTTCGCCCACGACCTTTTCCCAGATGCGGTCCATGGTGCGGGCGATCTGGACGGAACGCATCTCGCTGGGGCTTTTCTCCAGCTGTTCGAGTTCCGGCAGGTCGAGCCACTCGATGCGGCAGGCGACGCCTTGCTTTTCAAGACCGTCGGCCAGGAAGGCGGCGAAGAAGTCGTGGTAACGCTTGAAACTGACGATCAGGGCCTTTTCCCCGATCTTGGGCTTCGGGAAGAAGCTGATATCCTCGAGCGAGAGCGCCGCGGGACGGAAGGTGCCGAGCGGCATCAGGCGCACGCCTTCGCGGTAGTGCAGGCGGATGCCGGCTTCGCCGAAGAGGTCGGCCATGCGCGCAGGCGCCTCGGTCAGCGATTCGAACGATCCGGAGAAGAAATGCAGGGCGTTCTGCCCGGTGCTGATGATGGCGGTGCTGCGGCCGGCCTTTTGCAGGGCGATGCCGCAGGTCAGGCCGCACAGGCCGCCGCCGATGATCACGGTATTGAATTTCATAGGCCGAGGACGTGTTTATAGACCCACTGGGTGTATTCGGCTTCGCGCAGCGTGTCGCCCCAGCCGATGGGGAAGTTGCCTTTCCAGCGCTCCTGCATAAAGTCGGCGATGCCGTTGCGCTCGCGCTCCACGCAGCCGCTGGCCTTTGCCAGCAGGCCGGCGGCCCGGCAGGCGCAGAACTCGCCCTGGCAGGTGCCCATGCCGATGCGGGTGCGGCGGCGGAGGTCGGTGAGCGTGGTGGCGTCGAGGCGCTCGATGGCGTCGTTGACTTCGCCGACGGAGACTTCTTCGCATTCGCAAATGAGCGCTTCGTCGAGATGATCGCCGGTCTGGATGCGGGCCGCGCTGGTGCCCATTCGGGCCGCCGCGGCCTTCTGGGCCATCGACGGCGCCTCCCAGATCTTCCGGGCAACGGCCTCGTAGGATCGTTCCTCGGAGCCGGGCAGGGGAGTCGTGGCCGTTTCGCAGGCCTTGTCGATATGGAGTTTGCGGCAGACGGCGTCGGTGGCGATCTCGGCCATCAGTCGGTAGGTCATCAGCTTGCCGCCGGTGATGGTGATCAGGCCCTTCAGGCCGTCGCGCGTTTCGTGGTCGAGGCAGACGATGCCGCGGGAGATGTTGCGGCCGGTGGGGTCGTCGTCGGCGCTCACGAGCGGGCGGACGCCGGCGTAGGCCCGCAGGATGCGGGTCGACGAGAGGACGGGCGCCATCTTCGCGCCTTCGGTGATCAGCAGCGTCACTTCTTCCGGCGTCACGGCCACGGTGTCGCATTCCTCGAAGGGGATGCGCGTCGAGGTCGTGCCGATGATGCAGACCGTGTCGCCCGGCACCAGGATGTCGGCGTTGGCTGGCTTCCGGCAGCGGTTGATCACCATATTGTTGACCCGGTGGGCGAACACAAGCAGGGCGCCTTTGGCGGGATACATTCCCACGTGGACGCCGGCCAGTTCGGCGATCCCGTGGCCCCAGATGCCGCCGGCATTCACGATGACCGGGGCGTAGAAGTCTTCGGCCACGCCCGTTGTCAGGTTGCGGGTGCGTACGCCGACCACGGTGTCGCCGTGGCGGATGAAGCCCGTGACTTCGGTATGGAGGCGGACCTGCCCGCCGTGAAGCTTGGCGTCCAGCATATTGGCCGCGCACAGGCGGAACGGGTCGACACCGCCGTCCGGCACCCGGACGGCGCCGATCAGGTCGGGATTGACCGCAGGTTCGAGCCGCCGGGCCAGGTCGGGATCGATGATTTCGGCATCGATGCCGGCCTTGCGGCAGGCTTCCACGAAGGTTTTCTGGTAGGCCAGGTCGTCTTCCGGGAGGGTGATGAAGAGGCCGTCGGTCTCGTCGATGCAGTGGGCTGCGATGCTGCGCAGGATGCGGTTCTCGCGGATGCACTCTTCGGCCGATTCGGGATCGTTCACGGCATAGCGCGCACCGGAGTGCAGGAGGCCGTGGTTCCGGCCCGTGGCGCCGGTGGCGATGTCGGACCGCTCGATGAGCAGGGTCCGCAGCCCGCGCATCGCGCAGTCGCGCTGCGTCCCCGCGCCGGTGATGCCGCCGCCGACGATGATGACGTCGTATTCGTTTTTATCCATTTATACACGTTTATCTAACAAATTTACGAAAAAATCCCCATCTTCGCGGCGTTTTTCAAAGAAAGAATCTGCTATGAACGGGATTTGGACGATCATCATGCTTATTTTCTCGAATGTCTTCATGACGTTCGCCTGGTATGGACACTTGAAACTCGCCGAGATGAAAATCTCGACGGGATGGCCGCTGATCTGCGTCATCCTTTTCTCGTGGGGGATCGCCTTCTTTGAATACTGCCTCACCGTCCCGGCCAACCGCATCGGCTTCCAGGACAACGGCGGCCCGTTCAACCTCCTGCAGCTCAAGGTCATTCAGGAAGTCATCTCCCTGACCGTCTTCAGCATCATCGTCCTGTTTGTCTTCAAGGGACAAACCATCCACTGGAATCACCTGGCCGCCTTCGCCTGCCTGATTCTCGCCGTCTTTTTCGTGTTTCTCAAGCCTTAGCCCGATTGGGGCGGCCTTTATAGAGGCAGCCGCCGATGTTGTCGAAGGCGGCGCCTGTTACGGAAGAGAGGCAGTTGGGAAGATCGGCCACATAAAGGGCGCCGAGGAGCGCGAAGATCAGCGCTTCCTTGAAATCCACGGTTAGGGCATCCGGCACGATATACCGGGCCTGCGGCGCCTGCGCCTGCATCCGCTCCAGCAGGAAGACATTGCGGGCGCCGCCTCCTGTCACCAGCACTTGCCCGCCGCGGACGTGGCGGGCAATCTGCATCGCCACGTGCTCCACAAAAGTGGCCAGGACCGTCTCAACCGGCAGGTTGAAAGAATCGATCAGCGGATAGACCTCCGCTTCGACCCACTCGCGGCCCAGGGATTTCGGGCCGGATTGGGTATAGAACGGCAACGCGTTCAGCCGGGCCAGCAGCGTATCGTCGATTCTGCCGCTCCGGGCCAGGTCGCCGTCCCGGTCGAAGGCCATGCCCCGTTGCGCCGCATAGTGGTTCAGCACAAAGTTTACCGGCGAGATGTCGTAGGCAAGCCGCTTGTCGCCAGCTGCATAGGAAATATTGGAGAACCCGCCGAGATTCAGGCAGGCGTCGTATTCTGCGAACAGAATGGCGTCGCCAATCGGAACCAGCGGCGCGCCCTGGCCGCCCAGGGCGACGTCGGTCGTGCGGAAGTCGCAGACCGTATCGATGCCGGTCATCGCGGCAATGCCCGCGCCCGATCCAATCTGGGCCGTAAAACGGACCGAAGGCTGATGGAAAATGGTCTGGCCGTGGGAGGCCACCAGGTCGGCGTGCAACTGATTCCGCTGCAGGAAATCGCGCACCTGCTCCCCCAGGTACAGGCCGTAATCGGAATGAAGCCGGGCGTACTCTTGCGCCGACAGGGTCTGGGCCGAAGCCAGTTTCTCGCGAAGCTCCGGCGGATAATCCACGCTCTCCGCCTTCAGGATCCGGTAGTGCCAGGTTCCGTCAAATTGGAAGGATACGCAGCAAAGGTCCAGTCCGTCGAGCGAAGTGCCTGACATCAGCCCGACTACGTCCAGGGTAAACGGATTTGGCCTATTGGAACACATCGTCGCTTACAGAGTCTGTCCTTTTTCCTTGAGATACTCCTCGCAGAGCGCGCGGGTGCCATCCCAGTCGTCGATTTTCCAGAAGCCGTCCTGCAAGACCAGCTTCAGGGTGCCGGTGCGGCTGTCGCCGAGGCCGCCGCCGAATTCGCTCCAGTCTTCGGTGACGCGGATTTTGGCGATCGCATTTTCCTTATCGGGGAAAGAGATCTCTTCCATTTGGAAGATGGGTTTCGCGCCACCATTGCCCGACACGAAGTAGTACAGGAATTCGCCGTCGCCGATGTCGTCGGGATCTTTCGGCAATTCGAAGCAGCGGTTATACAGATCGTAGTAGGAGGGAGTCAGATAATAAGCGGCGTTGTCACTGAGGCCGTGGTCGGGAATGAATTGGCAGAGGCTCTCGATCTGCCCCTTCACAGCTTCGGCATCGAACAGGGCCGGGTCGTCGTTGTAGGTCTTGTCGATGTAGAGGACGCCGTCGAGGTGGTCGATCTCGTGCTGGAAGATGACGGCCGTGAAACCTTCGACGTGCTCGGTCGTATCTTTTCCGGTCGCCGGATTCGTGTAGGTGATGTCGATGTCGCGGTCGCGGAGCACCCGCCCGCGGCGCGCCGGCACGGAGAGGCAACCTTCGCGGCCTGCCTCCATCTTGCCGCCGAACCGCGTGATCCGGACATTCGGATAAACTTCGCAAGGCTCACCCTCCTTGTCGAGACGCTGCACGACAATCACGCGCCGCAGCAGCCCGACTTGCGGGCCGGCGATGCCCACGCCGTCGTTCTCCGGCGCAACCATGGTCTTGGCCATCTTGTCGGCCAGCACGGCGAAAATCGGATCCATCACCGCCTCCACCGGCAGATCCCGGGAAACACTCCGCAGGATCGCCAGATCGGCCTCATTATCAATCTTTGTCACGTGCATCACCTCGCCCTGACCCTCGATCAAAGCCCGCTCCTCCGCCGTCCAATTGTCCGCATTATTACAACCTATGGCCATCATCGCCATAACGAATAGGGTAATAAGAATAGAAGGTTTCATAGTTCATCGTGAAAATGACGCCATAAAGTTAATCAATTGATCGTTATTTTGCCAGCATGTATTCGCCGATGCTGCGCCTTTATCCCATTTATTGCCACCGACGCCGACGATTCATCTGTCTCGTCCTCGTCGCT
Organism: uncultured Bacteroidia bacterium; assembly: GCA_902778855.1. Classification (GTDB taxonomy): domain Bacteria; phylum Bacteroidota; class Bacteroidia; order Bacteroidales; family UBA932; genus Cacconaster. The sequence goes on along the minus strand of CACYZM010000004.1, from coordinate 9,000 downwards.
GACGCAAAACGGCCCCTTTTGCGCTAAACCTGCGGCCGACGCAAACCAGACGGCGCCCTCATCTGCGTCGATAGCAGTAAGACAGCGCGAAGCCCCAACATCCAGCGTCGGACCTACCCCAGAAGATACGAAAAGCACCCACATTTCCGTGAGTGCTTGTCTGTCTGAGTGGAGACAACTGGATTCGAACCAGTGACCCCCTGCTTGTAAGGCAGGTGCTCTGAACCAGCTGAGCTATGCCTCCGTATCGGAGTGCAAAAGTAGGAACTTTTTGAGAAACTGCAAAATTTCGGTAAATTTGAGGATGATTGTAAGTGCATCTACGATGAGATCTTCCTTCTTTGTTTCTTTGACAGTGGCCCTGGGCCTGCTGGTTGCGGCGTGTCAGCCGAAACAATTGTCGCTCAATCCGACCGTCGAGGCGGCGGTCGACGGGTTGCAGACGCTGGTGGATTCCTGCGGAATCCCGGTATTCCAATATTGTTATTTCTCGCCGAAAGGCACCCTGCACGGCCTTGTGTGTGCGCAGGATACGACATTCGACATGCCGCTGCCCATCGGCGAGCAGAGCATCTTCCAAGCCGCTTCGCTGAGCAAGCCGCTGTTCGCCTATATCGTGATGCGGATGGTGGACCGGGGCGAGATCGATCTCGATACGCCTATCGCCAACTATACGGATATTGACCGTTTCGATGATAAGGAGGCCGCCGGGAAGCTGACACCGCGCATCGTGCTGTCGCACCAGACCGGCCTGCCGAACTGGGCGACCGGCCCGTCGTCGGACGAATGGCCGACGAGCCGCATCGTCTTCAAGTATCCCGTGGATTCCTGCTACGCCTATTCGGGCGAGGGCTATGCCTTCCTGCAACGGGCCGTCGAGGCCATCCAGGGCGAGCCGCTCGATGCGATCGCCCGCCGCGAAGTGTTCGAGCCGTTCGATATGCCCACGACATCCTACGCCTGGCTGCCGGCCTATGATACGCTGGCGCTGCCCGGCTACAACCGCGACGGTGAGAATCGCGGCCAGGGCCGCCATCCGCGTGCCAACTGCGCTTATACGTTGCGGACCAACGCGATAGAATATTCCCACTTCCTGCAGCGCGGCCTGCTGGCCGGCGAAGGCCTTTCAGAAGCTTCACATAAAGCCATGTTCGAGCAGCAGGTCCACGCGCAGCGGTATGCCGACGAGCCGCGCGCCTGCGACTCTTCCGTGTTCTGGTGCCTGGGCTTCGGTGCCGTGAACGAGGATTATTACTGGCACTGGGGCGACAACGGCAACTTCAAGGCGCTGTGGCTCCTGCATCCCGCCACGAACGACGGTTTCGTGTATTTTTCCAACCGCGCCACCGGCCACGATCTGCTCGACCCGTTCCTGAAACAGCTCACCGGCGACGACCTGCCCCTGAACGATTGGATTCGTAATTAATATGGTAGCCAAAGACGAAAAACGCGAGATCTGGCTCGACTGGCTGCGGGTGACCGCCTGCTTCATGGTCATGGCCACGCACAGTTGCGAACCCTTCTACCTGGGTGGGGAAGGCTCGCTCATCCTGACGAAAGCCGATGCCCTGTGGGTGTCCATCCTGAATGTGATTCCGCGCGCCGCCATCGCGCTTTTCATCTTCACTTCCAGCTATTTGCAGTTCCCGCTGCATTATTCGGCGGGGGAATTCTTCAAGCGCCGCGCGGAGCGGATCCTGGTTCCGTTCATTTTCTGGAGCCTCGTCTATGCGTTCGTCTGGGGCGAGCCGGTGCAGAACCTCAAGGACCTGATCTGGAACTTCAATTATGCGGCGGGGCACCTCTGGTTCGTCTATATGCTCATCGGCGTGTACCTGATCATGCCGCTGCTCTCGCCCTGGGCCGAAAAGGTCGGGAAGCGCGAGCTGCAGATCTATCTGGCCATCTGGCTGTTCACGACCATCATTCCGCTGATTCGCCAGTGGGTGGGCGGCCCTGCGCCGGTGATGTACGGGCCGTCGGGCATTCCCAATGCCGCCCGGTATCCGCTTTGGGGTGAGGCCAGTTGGAATGCCTACGGAGTGTTCTATTACTTGAGCGGTTTCATCGGCTATCTGCTTTTGGGGCTGTATTTCCGGAAATTTGTCGGCCGGCTGTCTTGGGGCCGGACGCTTGCCATCGCGATTCGGTTTCCTCGGCCGCGTGGCCGCCGATGCCCACGGCGTGTTCCCGGTGGAAGGCCCGGTGGGCCTGGCCGCCCTGTGGGAGGGCCCGTGGCTCAACGACACGTTCGGTGTCGCGTTGATGACGCTGGGTTGGGTGCTTGTCTTCCGCAAGATTGAAACCGGCGGCCGCTTCTACGAGCGCGTGCTGCTTCCCGTCTCGCAGGCCAGTTACGGTATGTACCTGTGCCACATGCTTTTGCTGGGCCTTGTCTCGGCCTGGCTGCGCTCGGCGCTCGGCCTCGGGGCCGAAGGCGCGCTGGGCGTGGTATGGACCACGCCCGTGCAGATTCTCGGCACCGCCGTCCTTTCGTTTATCGGCGTGGCCATCTTCTCGGTGATCGTTCAGAAGATTCCCAAGGTAGGGAAGTGGCTGATGGGCTAGCTACTCTTTCGTGCCGAAGTTGCGGGTGGCGAAGGGCAGCGCCAGGCGCAGGGCCTGGTGCCAGTATTCCCAGAAGTGCCAGCCGTCGCGGACGCGGAGTTCCGCGCGGACGTTGTGCTTGCGCATCTCCTGGTAGAATTTCAGGGACAGGTCGAGCAGATAATCGTCGTCGCCGCAGTCAATGAACCACTTGACGGTGCGCAGCTTGGCTAGCGTGGCTTCGTCGGCGTTCGCCACGAAGTCGATGGCCGAGTGCTCGTGTACCGATTTGGCGACGATGATGTATTTGTCTTCGGGATTGGCATCTTGCGGATAGGTGCTGTCGAGCCAGGCACTCATGGCGTAGCAGCTGGAGAACATATCGGGATGGCGCTGGCTGTAAACCGTGCATCCGCCGCCGCCCATCGACAGGCCCATGACGGCGCGGTGCTGCTTGTCTCCCTGGATCTTGAAGCGCGATTCCATCGTGGGAATCAGTTCGCCGAAGAAGAAGTCTTCGTAGCGGCGGCCCGGCATATTGAAGTAGCCGTTCCATTTGTGGTGGTAGTCCGGATCGCCGGCGTTGGGCATGATGATGATCATCGGCGCAGCTTCTTCGGCGGCGATGAGCTGGTCGGCCACATTCTTCATCTGTCCTCTTTCCTGCCAGGCGGTATAGGTGTCCGTCAGGCCGTGCAGCAGATACACGGAAGGATACAACTTACTGGCGCTCTGGTCGTAACCGACCGGCAGATAGACATTGACCAGGACATCCTCTCCGAGGATTTCGCTGTGAACGGTTTCGGTGCGGATCTCGCTGTTGCGCAGCGGCTGCGCCCACGCGACCGTCGCTGCCGCAAGGAGCAGGACAAGGATAAGGCTGATTCTTTTCATCGTCGTTTATATGTTTTCTACAAAGTTAATAATATATCAAACTTGGTTATCTTTGTGTAACATTAAAATTGGCTATGAAAACCTATCGCTTTGCGGGCTTTGCCCTGCTGATTGCCCTGATGATGCTGGCGGCCGTGTCCTGCCAGAAAAAGGAAGAGGTCGTCGTGATGGAGACGACGGAAGGGACCATCGTTCTGAAACTCTATGACCAGACGCCGCTGCATCGCGACAATTTCCGATCGCTGGTGGCGGAAGGGGCGTTTGATTCGCTCCTGTTCCATCGTGTGATTCAGGACTTTATGATTCAAGGCGGCGATCCGGATTCGAAGTACGCCGAACCTGGCGTGCTGTTGGGCGAGGGCGATCGGGACTATACGGTCCCGGCCGAATTCCGGTTGGAAGACGGCATCTTCCATCGCCGCGGCGTCCTGGCGGGCGCCCGCGAAGGCGATGACGTGAACCCCGAGCAGCGCAGCTCCGCCATGCAGTTCTATATCGTCTGGGGCAAAATCTTCGACGATGCCGGTCTCGACAAAGTCCAGGAACGGCTCGACAACCGCACCGGCGGCCGCGTGAAACTCACGCCTGAAATGCGCGAAGTCTACAAAACCGTCGGCGGCACGCCGCACCTCGACGGCCAATACACCGTCTTCGGCGAAGTCGTCAGCGGCCTCGACGTCGTCGACGCCATCCAGCATGTCCCCACCGACGAAAACGACCGTCCCCTCACCGACGTCCGCATCCTCAAGGCCTACCTGCAGTAAGCCGCCAGTCTCCTTCGCTGCAACGGGCGTAATCGGCTGACTGATTGATGTGTACATTGGGGTCAATTGACAATAGATCATTTGTAGATGTTCAACACACACGATATTTCGCGAGACGCCTGTCAGCTTTTTGGGGTGCAGGCTCATAAGGGGTACGATTGGTGGTGGCACTCGTTTACGGCCCACGATGCGGAGACCGGCGAGGCGAGGCCGTTCTTCATTGAATTTTTCCTTTGCAATCCAGCATTGGGTGGGGAGGAGCCGGTCTTCGGGCAGTTGCCCGAAAACCGCGCCGCCGGCGTTCAGCCGTCGTATTTGATGGTGAAGGTGGGTAGCTGGGGCGAGGGTGCAGCGCAACTGCACCGGTTCTTCGGGTGGAAGAAGATTCGTGTGGAGTGGGGCGTACCGTTTGAGGTGGAGGCCGATGACTGCTATGTAACGGAGACGCAGACAAAATCACGGCTTTCAACGTGGGATTCGGCGCCGATAAGGTTTTCCGAACGGCCGAGGCTTTCGAGATGTTCTGGCATGCGGAAGGCATGAAGACCGAATATGCGGGCGAGGTCGTCTGGAACGGCCGTCGCTACCTGGTCAGACCGGATGATTGTTATGGCTATGCCGACAAGAACTGGGGCAAGGATTTCACCTCACCTTGGGTCTGGCTCTCCTCGTGCAATCTGCGGAGTGAACTGACAGGCAAGAAGCTGAAGGACAGCGTTTTCGACATCGGCGGCGGCCGGCCGAAGGTCGGCCCCGTGGCACTGCCGCGCAAGCTGCTGGCGGCTTTCTGGTACGAAGGAACGCCCTATGAATTCAACTTCTCGAAGGTGTGGACGAATGTCCATACGGAGTTCGACTGCCGCGAAACGGATACACAGATTATCTGGCACGTGGAGCAGCGCAGCAGTTCCGGCCGCATGGTGACCGACGTCACCTGCGAGAAGAAAGACATGCTGCTCGTCAATTACGAGTCGCCCGACGGCGCCAAACGGCACAACCGTCTTTGGAATGGCGGTAACGGTGTAGGAACTATCGAGTTATATGCTCACGACGGCGCACTTGTCGACCGCATCCACGCTGAGAATATCGGGTGCGAATACGGTGAGTATTAGAAGCCGAAGATGGCTTCGACCTGCTGCATGACTTCGTAGCGGTCCCAGTCGGCGCGGTTGGCGAAGATCAGGACGAGGGCGTTGTCTTCGGGGTAGCGGGCGGCGAGGATCTTGAAGCCGCCGTTGTCACCGGTGTGGTAGATCACTTCTTTCGTGGTGTCGGTCTTGGGTTCGACGAACCAGCCGTAGCCGTACCAGGTGTTGGGACGGTTCTGGTAGTCGCTCCAGGGGCTGTCGCTAGCAAATGTGTGCGGTGACTGGGCATCGACACGCGAAGCTTCCGAGATGACCTTGTTGGCGCGCAGGGCCTTTTCCCATTCGACGAATTCGTGGGTGGAGCTGTAGATGCCGCCGTCGGGGCGGGTGGCGAAGAAGGTTTCTTCGCCGTAGTCGTATTCGTACCAGTTCTTGGGCTCGTTGGATTTGGCGCTGTCGGCGGTGCGCTCTTCGGGCATGTCTTCCACGTCGGCATACTCATAGCCGTGGGCCATGTTGGGGATGAGATCCTGGTGCTCGGGGTCGAAGTAGAGCGTTTTCTCCATCCCGGCCGGGCGGAAGATGTGTTCGGTGACATAGTCGACGAACGGCTGGCCGCTGATCTTTTCGACCAGGGCGCCACAGAGGACGAAGGTCGGGTTGATGTACTCATAGGCCGTACCCGGCGAGAAGTGAAGTTCTTTCAGGTCAGGAAGATAGGACATGGCGAGCGTCTCGTCGCCCTTGATCTTCAGTTCGCGCGGGATGCCGCCGCGGGCGTCCGGCACGCCGGAGGAGTGGGAGAGGAGGTGTTTGATCCGGACCTCTTTCCAGAAGGCCTGCGGGAACGGGAAATACTGAGCCACAGCGTCTTCCAGCGAAAGCTTGCCTTGTTCAACCAGCTGCAGGACCGCCACGGCCGTGAACTGTTTGGAGACCGAGGCGATGTTGAAGAACGTGTTTCCGTCGATGGGCACCTTGGTATCGATATCGGCAATGCCGTAGCCCTTGTCGAAGATGATGTCGTCGCCCTTCATGACCAGCACCGCCGCTCCCGGCTCATCGGCGGGGAACAGCGATGTGCAAAGTTGGTCCAATTGAGCAATCTGCTCTTTTTCCGGGCTCTGTTTGCAGGAAATAACCATAGTCAACGTAATCAGGAGGAAGAATACAAGCTTTTTCATCGTATGATTGTTTGGGGAATAGTTTGAAACTATTCCCATAATTATTCTACATATTTCGTCTTAATAGATCCAAGGCGTGGGAGGCGAAGCGTTCGATGTTGACGGCGCGGGAGGAGGCGAAGTGGACGCATTCGGTGACGACGGTGACGGTGCCATCGGGGAGGCGCTTGGCGGCGGCGAGCCAGGCGGTGCCGACGGGTTTCGTCGGGGTGCCGCCGCCGGGGCCGGCGATGCCGGAGGTGGCCACGGCATAGTCGGTGTCGAGGGCGCGGAGCACGCCGGCGGCCATCTCGCGAACACACTGTTCGCTGACGGCGCCGAACTCCGCCAACGTCTCGGGCCGGACGCCCAAAACCTTCATTTTCACTTCGTTGGAATAGGACGTGACAGATCCCTTGTAGTAGTCGCTGCAGCCGGCGACGGAGGTGATGAGCTCCGACAGATGACCGCCCGTGCAAGACTCGGCGAGCGCCAGCGTCTTGCCCTCGGCGCGAAGCCGGCGGCCGATGACGACCTGCAGGGTATCTTCGCCTTCGCCGTAGATGGCGTCGCCCAGAATCTTCTGGAGTTCAGCGATGTACGGCGTGAAATCGGCCTGCCCGCCGAACTGCGTGAGGCGCAGCCGCACGCCGACGGTCGGGTTGGGCAGATAGGCCAGATGGATGTTCTCGGGAAGGGCGTCTTCCCAGGTTTCGATGCGCTTGGCCAGCGTGGATTCGGCGATGCCGAAGGTCACGATGGTGTGGTGCGTGATCGCCTCGAGCGCAAAGTGGCGACGGATGTCGGCCATTACGTCGGGCAACAGCCCGATGGCCTCGAACGGTACGCCGGGGAGAGAATAGAGCGCGGAGCCGTGGTTCTTGCCCAGCCCGTAGAAAGCCATGCAGGGCGCAGTACCCAACTTGTTGGGAATCACGGTGCAGGTTTCAGGCACAAGGGCCTGGGCACGGTTGATGTCGAGCATGGGGATGCCGCGGGCGCCGAGAATCCGCTCGATGATGGCCAGCTGCTCGTCCGACAGCTTGTAGCCGGCCGCGCCGGAAAGCTCGCGGAGCGCGTCTTTGGTGATGTCGTCCTTCGTGGGGCCCAGGCCGCCGGTGACGATGACGATGTCGGTGTTGTCCAGGCAGTTGCCGAGCTCCTGGATGATCCGGGTGCGGTCGTCGCCGATGGACGTCATATACTTGACCTGAATGCCGAGCAGGTTGAGTTCGCGGGCAATATGGGATGAGTTGGTATCGACGATCTGGCCGATGAGAATCTCATCGCCGATGGTGCAGATCGAAGCAGTTTTCATCGCTTTTCGAGATATTTGACGATTTTGCTGATGTAGCGGGGCCCGTAGTGGACGGGCGAATTGGTGATGGCCACGAGCGACGCCCCGGCGTCGAGGAGCTCGGCGGCCCGGGCGGGCGTGGAAATTTCGCCCGTGGCAATGATGGGAAGCAGACCGAGGGTCTTTTCCTGGATGCGGGCGATGAATTCGGCGCCGACCATCACGCCGTCGATGCCGCTGCCCAGCATATAGGCGGCGATTTCATCGAGTTCTGCGGAGGAAAGGTCGTGCGACAACTTGAATACGATGGGTTTGTTGGCGTCGTTGTAGCGGCGGAGCTCCAGCAGATGGTCGATGACCTTCGACACGGAGGTTCCCTGCGAGACATTGAGGACCAGGATGTCGACGAAGTCGTAGAGCAGGGTGAAAGACTGGACCAGATTGGTCGTGGTACTGAGGTTGCCCAGGATGATCACGTTGTGGGAGCGCTTCTGCAGATTGCGGCAGGCTTCGCGGGCGTCGTGGATGGGGCCGACTTCAACGAAGGCGGGGGAGTAACAGGCCATGACTTCCGTGAATTCGCCCCGCTTGTCGACACCGGCCGCCACGCCGATGGGATGGACGAAGTCCAGACCCATCAGACGCTTTCCCAGTCCGGCCGGCTTGCGCAGATAGAGCGCGCGGACGATCGGATGGAGGAAGGTCGCGTATTTGAGGATGCCGAAAAATGGAGGCGTTTTGGGGATCGCCATGGTCAACCGTATTCTTCTTGACAAAGATACGATTTATTTCTCTTCGTAGGTACCGTCGTTGTAAAAGACGATGATGCGGGCGATTTTTCGCCGGTTTTCCGGCAGGGTGCGGGCGGACTCTTCGACGAATATGCGATTCTCAGCGGGTTGTGAAGCCGGATTTTGAGACTCAAGGGGCTGATCTTCAGGGAGTAAATCGGCTTCGAGGTCTGGGTCGGATTCTTCGGTTTCTGTGAAAAGCGTCGCATTTTCGACTTTTTCGGGCAGGGGACGGTCACTTTTGTAGGGACGGCCCTTGCCAAGGATGAGCCACTCGTAGTTGATGTCGGGGTAGGCGGTCATCATCCGCTGGATGAATTCGAAACTGGGTTTGTTGCGTCCGGCCAGCAGGTGCGAGATGCCGGAACGCTGAATGCCCATCACCTCTGCGAAGCGGGCAGGGGAAAGGCCTTCCATGGTCAGAAATTGTTTGAGTCGGTCGTGCATGACAGCCTG
>CACYZM010000003.1 GCA_902778855.1 uncultured Bacteroidia bacterium | reverse complement strand
AGCAAGATCACCGCGATGGTCAATATGGATATGCTCGGCACCGACCTCGTCCCGCCGCGCCGCAACCGGGAGTATCTGTTCGCCATCGGCGAGAATTCCCTCCCCGAGTCGTACCGCGGCTACCTCTCCTACATCTGCACCCGGGCCCGCTACAAGATGGACCTCGACCTGACCTTCTACGGCAGCCGCAACTTCTGGAAGATGATGTACGAGACCAGCGACCAGCACCCCTTCGCCCGGGCCGGCATCCCCGCCGTCCTGTTCACCTCCGCCTTCCACCAGCACACCCTGAAAAAGACGGACACCCCCGCCATCATCGACTACCAGCTCCTCCGCAAAAGGACCCTCGTCATTTACAATTTCATCCTCCGCCTCTGCGCGGAAAACTAATCCCTCCCCTTGTCGTTATAGAGCGCGACGCGGGTGAGCGTCGGGCAGGCCAGGGCTTCGTCGATGACCAGGCGAACGGCTGTCGCCGTGACGGTGTCGGTCAGGACGATGCGCTTGTAGCCGACGGTGGTTTCCCGGGCGATTTCCTGCCATTGGCCGTCGGCGGTGAAGGCCTCGACGTGGAAGGCGCTGATGCGCTGGCCGAGGGGGATGTATTCCTGGAGCATCACGCGGTTGAAGGTCTTCGGGCCGGCGAGTTCAAGGGTCAGCGTGGCGGTGGTTTCGCCATCGCTGACGGCCCAGTAGCGGTCGTAGTCGGAATCGAGGACGTTCGCCGGAGCAAAGCCGCGGCCACGGGACGAGCCTGCGGCGGTGGCGCCGGCGGCGAGGTCTTCGGCAAAGACGGCGTCGAGGGCGGCCTTGAATTCCATCAGGCGGAGGGAGTCGACGGGGTCGATGCGGCCGCGGGTGTCGGGTGGCACGTTGAGCAGCAGCAGGGAGTTGCGGCCGACGCTTTCATAGTAGATTTTCATCAGCTGGTCGACCGACTTCACACGGTCGGTCTCGGAGGCGCGCCAGAACCAGCCGGGACGGATGGAGACGTCGGTCTCGGCGGCGGCCCAATGGGCGCCGCCGGGCGTGCCTTCATTGAGGACCTGCGTGGGCGGGCTGCCTGCGCCGGGGGCGAAGCCCGCGACGTCGAGGGTCGACCAGTTGGTGCGGCCTGCCCGGCCCGACTCGTTGCCGACCCAGCGGCAGCCGGGTCCGACATCGCTGAAGATGACGGCCTGCGGCTGCAGCCGATGAACGGTTCCGTTGAACATCGGCCAGTCGTACTCCTGCCGCTTGCCGGTCGGCCCTTCGCCGCAGGCGCCGTCGAACCATTGTTCGAAGACCGGGCCGTATTGGCCGCCGAGGACGCTTTCGAGCGTCCGGACAAAGGCGCCGTTATAGGCCGGCGAGCCATAGCGGGGATCGTTCCGGTCCCACGGGGAAATATAGACGCCGAACTTCAGCCCGTCGGCGGCACAGGCGTCGGAGAGTTCGCGAAGGACGTCGCCCTGGCCGTCACGCCATTGGCTTTGCGCCACCGTATGCCGGCTTTCGGGCGAAGGCCAAAGGCAGAAGCCGTCGTGGTGTTTGGCGGTGATAATCGCCCCTTGGAAGCCCGCGGCACGGGCCGTGGCCGTCCACTGACGGCAGTCGAGGTCGGTGGGATGGAAGATGTCTTCGGTCTCGGTGCCGTCGCCCCATTCGGCGCCGGTGAAGGTGTTCGGGCCGAAATGGAAGAACATATTCATCTCCATCTGCTGCCAGGCCACCTGGGCGGGCGTGGGGCAGGCGCCGAACGGCGCCGGGGCCTTCGGCCCGCAAGCGGCGGCCAGCCCCAGGAGCAGGGCGGCCGCGATAAGCTGTCGTCTATTCATAGTCTATTTTGATTTCACAACGGATGTCTTCGGAAGAGGCGCCGGCCAGGATGCGGAAGGTGCCGGGTTCGACGACGGTCTGGCCGGCCGCGTTGACCATTTCGAAGCAGCGGCGGTCGATAGGGATGGTGACCGCACGGGTCTGCCCGGCCGGGACGGCGATGCGGGCGAAGCCGCAGAGCTGTTTGCGCGGGCGGACCGTGGAGGCGACTTCGTCGATGAGGTACAACTGGACGACCTCTTCGCCATCGCGGGAACCGGTATTGGCCACGTCAAGGCTGGCTTGACCGGCGACAGCGTCGAAATGGAGGTTGTCGTAGGAGAAAGTGGTGTAGCTCAGGCCGTAACCGAAGGGATAGAGGGGCATGGCGGACTCTTCGACATAGTCGTGGCCGCGCGGGATGGGCTGGTTGTAGTAGACCGGGAGCTGGCCGGCATCGCGGGGAACGCTGACGGGAAGACGGCCGGCCGGGTTGAAGGCACCGAAAAGAACGTCGGCCAGGGCTTCGCCGCCTTTTTCGCCCGGATACCAGAGCGTGAGCAGGGCGTCGGCGTTGTCTTTCGCCCAACGCTTGTCGAGCGGACGGCCTTCGATGTAGACCACGACCAGCGGTTTGCCCGTAGCCTTGAGCGCCTTCAGAAGATCGGGCTGCAGGCCGAGCAGATCGAGCGACGAGCGGTCGAAGCCCTCGCCCGCTTCCATATCGCTGACCGTCTTCTTGTCGGTCACGGCGGCGCCGGTCTCCGCGTAAGAAGTACGGAAGTCGCGGGCCGAGGAACCGCCGACCACCGCCACGACAACGTCGCTGGCGCGGGCGGCGCGCACGGCCGCGGCGATCGTATTGTCGCCCGGATCGCGAACGGCGCACCCTTTGACATACGTCAGGCGGGCGCCCCGCGCCTCCAGGCCTGCCCGCATCGTCACGATCTTTCCGTCGGGCTGCGGCGCCGTATAGTCGCCCAATTGATTGTAGATATTGTCGGCGTTCGGTCCCACCAGCGCGATGCGCACGCCGGGTTTCAGGGGAAGAACGCCGTTGTTTTCAAGCAGGATGACGCCCTCGCGGGCCGCGCGAAGGGCGGTCTGCTGATGGGCGTCGGAATGAACGGTCTCAAGGGCTGCCTCTGCCGACAGTTCGGGATGATCGAAAAGACCCGTCTTGAACTTGCTGATCAGCACCCGGCGGACCGCCCGGTCGACCAGGCTTTCCGGAATCCGCCCGTCGCGGACCGACGCCACCAGGGAAGGATAGCATCCGGCCCCCAGATCGATGTCGACGCCGGCTTTCAGCGCCATCTCAGCCGCTTCCTGCCGATTGGCGGCCACCCGGTGATTGGTGGCCAGGCCGTCGATGCTCACCAGGTCGGAAATCACCAGCCCGTCGAAACCCCATTCATTCCGAAGGACGCCGGTCAGCAGGGCTTCGTTGCCCGTCGACGGAATGCCGTCGATGGAATTATACGAAGTCATCACGGCGCCTGCGCCGGCCTCGATCGCCTTGCGGAAAGGCGGCAGGAAATTCTCTTTCAGGTCGCGTTCGCCAACCACGGCGGCGTTGCCGTTGTGGCCGCCGGCGGGAACGCCGTAGGCCACGAAGTGCTTGAGCGTGGCCAGGACGCCCTGCGAGGCGGTGCCCCGCACCAGGGCGGCCGCCAGTTCGCCCGAGAGGAACGGATCTTCGCCGTAGGTCTCCTCGACCCGCGACCAGCGCGGCTCACGGGCCAGGTCGATGACCGGGCCGTAGCCCACCACCGAACCCTGCGCACGGAGTTCCGAACCGATGGCCTCCCCTACTTCCTCCATCAGCGCCGTATCCCAAGTCGAGGCCAGGCCGATGCCTGTCGGGAAGACCGTCGTCCCGATGGCCATATGGCCGTGAGGCATTTCTTCGTGGAGGAAGACCGGGATGTCGCGGTCGATGAAAGCCTGAGCCAGCGTAGCGGCCCGGTCGGGCGTCAGGCCCGTTTCCAGGGTCTTCTGTGTCCAGGGATCGGCCCGGAACGTGGCCCAGAGATTGCCACCGTGCAGGGAATCCACGTACTTCCGCCCCGCTTCGGAGAGGACGGCGCCGTCGGCCGTTTTCTCATACATCGGCCAGCCGAGCGGACAGAGCAGCTGGCCGACTTTCTCCTCGAGGGTCAGGGTCTTCAGCAGCGCGTCGGCGCGCTGTTCCGGCGTCAGTGCGGCGTCGTGCCAGTCGGAAGGCTGGCATCCGGTCGCGAGAAGAACGGCGAAAAAGACGGCGGGAAGCAGGAGAAAGGACAGCAGGCGGTTTTTCATAGCGGAAAGATTGAACTTGTGAATTTACGAAAATTTTTCGATATTTGTTTTTCAACACATATCCGCCATGAACGACAAACCCATCCCCAGCTCTGAACTGATCATCAACGATGACGGTTCCGTGTTCCATCTCCATATCCTTCCCGAAGACCTGTCCGACCTCGTCATCATGATGGGCGACCCGGGCCGCGTGACGCTCGTCGGAAAGATGTTCGACACCATCGAAGTCGACAAACAGTCGCGTGAGTTCCACACCATCACCGGCACCTACCACGGCCACCGGATCACGGCCCTCTCCCACGGCATCGGCACCGATAACATCGACATCGTAATGACCGAGCTCGACGCCCTGGCCAACATCGATTTCAAGACCCGCCTTCCCAAGAAGGAACACCGCGCGCTCACCCTGCTGCGCATCGGCACCTGCGGCGCCGCGCAGCCCGACATCCCACTCGGCAGCTACATCCTGAGCCACATCTCCATCGGCTTCGACGGCGTCCTGAACTGGTACCGCGACGGCGAGTCCATCAACCTGGCCGATTTCGAAGCGGCGTTCGTCAAACATATGAACTGGCCCAAGCGGTTCGCCCACCCCTACTTCGTCCGCTCCAGCGAAAAACTCATCGAAAAACTGCAGGGCTGGACGGTCAAAGGCATGACCGTCTCCGCTCCGGGCTTCTACGGCCCGCAGGGACGCTCCGTCCGCATGGCCCTCACCATGCCCGACCTCATTGAGAAACTGGAAAGCTTCTCGTACAAGGGCTACCGCGTGACCAACATCGAGATGGAAAGCTCCGCCCTGGCCGGCATGGCGCGTCTGCTCGGCCACGAAGCCGCCACCGTGTGCCTGGCCATCGCCAACCGCCACGTCAAGGAAAGCAATCCCGACTATCTGCCGCTTATGAAGCAGCTGCTCGAGCGCGTCCTCGATACCCTTATCTCCTAGCCCGATGGCCGTCGATCCCGAAGAGCTCGATCATCTGGTCGCCCTGTTCGACGATACCGACACCTTCGTCACGGAACAGGTGGACGCCCGGCTCGCCTCCTACGGGCCGGAGATCGTCCGCTCGCTCCGCAACCGCGCCGAGCGCGAGCCCGACGCCGCGACGCAGGCCCTGATCGTGGCCCGCGCCCGCGCCCTCAACACCGAATTCAAACTCGCCGACTTCCAGGATTTCATCGGCCGCGAGACCGGTCCGCTCTCCCTCTTCGAGGGAAGCTGGATCCTCAGCTCCCTGTTCGACTATACCCTCCAGCGCGAGCGCTACGAAGACCTCTTTTTCCGCTGCTCGCAGGAGTATCTGGCCGAGAACTCCGACCAGCGCACCGGCGTGGAGAACATCCGCATCCTCAACCACATCTTTTTCCACCGGCTGGGTTTCACGCTCTACGACGTGCAGCTCCGCGATCCGCGCTACGCGCAGGTGAGCGAAGCGCTCCGTACCCGCGGCGGCAATCCGTTCGTGCTGAGTTTCATCTACCTGATGATCTGCCAGGTCTCGGGCCTGCCCGTCGAGCTGGTCTGCTTCCCGGGCGGCTTCATCCCCGTCTATGTCGAAAACGGAAAGGAACTCTTCTACATCAACGTCTACCGCGGCGGCGACATCTTTCTCAAGGACCGCCTCGGCAACTTCCTCAAGGCCACCGGCCTCCAGATCGACACGAAAGCCTTCCGCCGCCGCGACGAATCGGCCATGCTGACCCTCTACCTCGAGTCCCTCCGCTACATCTACGGCAACCGCAAAGACGAAAAAACCGGCCAGATCATCGACCGCGCCCTCGACCTCCTCGGCCCTGAGCGCTATCTTACCATTGACGAACAGGAATAGAGGTTCTGCCGCGCGTAGGATTTATCGTACCCTTAGTCGCTGGCCGATCTTCAGGACTTTCTTGGAACTGATGCCGTTGAGCTTGCAGAGCGCGTTGACCGTCGTATGATGCTGCTTCGCGATCTTGCCAAGGGTGTCGCCCTTGCGTACTTTGTAGTACTGCGCGGAGCCGGCGGACTTCGACTGCTTGTCCGTCATTCCGTAGTGGGAATTCACATTGAAATAGTGCCGCTTCAGCGTCAGCATCGTGTCGCGGAGCGTACCGTTGTCGAAATCGATCACACGCTCGGGATCGAAAGGCTTGCCCATATACCGCGTCTCGAAATGGAGATGCGGGCCGGTGCTGCGGCCGGTGCTGCCGCCCAGACCGATCGGCTCGCCCGCCGCAACCAGATCGTTCTCATGGACCAGATGCTCAGACAAATGCCCGTAATACGTCTCCAGACCGTTGGAATGACGCACCACGATGAGATTGCCGTAGCCGCCGGTGGCCTTGCCACCGCCGACATAACGCACGACGCCGTCGAAAGGAGAACGGATGGTGTCACCTACGCGGAGCGGCACGTCAATGCCGTTGTGGGGACGGCCCTTGCGGTACTTGAACGTAGAGCTGCGCCGGCCGACGATGGGCGCCACGAAACGGTGCGACGAATCGACCAGCAGGAGATCGACGGTCTCGGGCAGATCGGTCACTTTCACGTCGCGATAGGCGTGGATGGACTCGATGTCCCAGTTGTCGAACAGGCCGGTGGTATCGATGTCGGGACGCTCCAGCTCGATGTAGTCCCAGGTGTGGTCGTTGAAGAGAATGATCTTGACATACTTGTCGTCGGTGTCCACGGTATCGATCGGGCGGACAAGCATCAGCGTGGAGTCGGTATCGTCTTGAAACTCCTCCAAATCATGGAAATAAGCACCTGTGGTATCGGGCTCCTGCGCCCATGCCGCGCCTGAGGCGACAAAAAGCAGGACAAGAAGGGACAGTATGGTATGTTTCATTCGGGTCGGTTTTAGCAACCTGCGAAGATACGAATTTTTAAGAAAAAAAAGTAAATTTGTATTTTGCACCGAAACATCTATGAAACACTTCCCCTTCCTTCTCCTCCTGCTGCTCCTCCCGCTGACGGCTTCCGCCCAAAAAGACAATTTCTGGACCGACTGGAACAACTACCTCGACTACCGGGCCGCCAAACGCTATGCGGAACTCGACAGCAATTACGTGGGAAGATACCCGTATCGCTGGGACGCACGCGTATTCTACAATACTGACGGACTGCACCTGTCGACATCGGGGACCGACAGCGACGTGCGGCTCGCGACAGGCATGGCCAACACCGTGGGCATCGGCCTGAGCTTTCGGGGATTCGGCCTCAACTATTCGGTGGCGCTGGGGAAAAAGATGAACTTCGATTTCGGCTTCGCGAGCTACGGCAAGCGGCTCGGATTCGAATACTCCCTGCGCGTCTCCTCGCGGCTGAGCGGCGAAGTGTCGTGGTTCGGCCTGCCGCGACAACAGGCCGAACGCGGCGACCTGACGCTGATGGCCAGCAACCTGACCGTGCTCTACAATTTCAATCCGCGTTTCTCCTACGCGGCGGCCATGAAGCAAAACGCCATCCAGCGCAAAAGTGCGGGCAGTTTCTTATTGGCGGCCTCCTGGACGGGCTGGGACGTGCTGGGCGCAGGTCCTGACATCCTTTCGAAACAGACATCCCTCCAGACCCTGCTCGAGGTGACGAATATGCTCTATCTCCGGTACTCCATCGGCGCAGGTTATGGCTACAACCTGGTCTTGGGCCAGGAGCATTGGCTGCTGCACGCCTCCGTCATCCCGATGTGGACCTTTTACGATACGACCATCCGCCGCGTGAATGGCGTCGCGAAGTATTATCATCGACCATTAGGCCCGTTCTCCATCACGGGCACGGCGCGGGCCGGCATCTACTACCGCTGGGGGACCCGCTGGACCATCGGCCTGAACGGCGTGATCAACCAGATGGCCTCCAGCACCTCGCTCCGCCGCAGCCAGGAGGGTTACCAGCGTTTCGACGCACAGGACTGGCAGGCCCGCCTGTCGGTGGGCTACCGCTTCTAAAGCATCTTTCCGAACTAGAATTGGAGATTGACCCCTACCCCGACGCCGCCTCCGGGCAGGGCCGACGGGAAGAGGATCAGGTCGTATTCCCGGGCGTGGCGGACCGCCAGGATCCGGGAAGTCGTGAGCGTGGCGATTCCCGCCAGCGCAACCCCGCCGAAGACGAAGAGCGGAGCGTTCGAACGGCCGGAAAACATCGACGGCTGTTCGAAACCGCGCTGCAGGGCCGAGGCGGCCAGGCCGACCGCCCCGACGCCCGTAAGCGCGATGCCCACGATGTCGGCGGTCCGGTAGGCGTAGAAGGCCGTCATGTCGGCCTGCCGGAGCGAACCGGTCCCGAATCCGGGCCAGAGATTGTCGCGGGCCGCCTGGCCGCGCGTGAGCGTGCTGTCGACCGGCGGCACCGGGCAGAATGCCTGCGAACGCGCAGGCATCTGCGCCCGTGCCGGCGCGACCGCCAGCAGCAGTGCAATCAGAATGAGCAGAACCCTATTCACCCCGCACCGCTTTCGGCGTCCAGTTCTTGAAGAACCGGACGACCTTGTCCTTGCTGTAACCCTTGCCTTCTTCCAGGAAACTCGAATCCTGCGTATGCAGGACCTTGCCCTTTCCGTCGAGCACCACGAACACCGGATAGCCGAAGCGTCCCGGATTGCCGAGGCGTTTCATCATCTTTTCGGAGCGCTCCTTGCGGGCCGGATCTTCCTTGAAGCTCTTGGGGCTGTAGTCTACGTGGATGTAGACGAAGTTGTCTTTCACCAGTTTCGCGATTTCCGCATCTTTGGTGATGAAATCCGCGAAGCGGAGGCACCAGGGGCACCAGTTGCCGCCCACCTGGCAGACGACGTATTTTCCGTCGGCTTTCGCCTGTTTGACGGCCTGGTCGATCTGCGTGAGCTGATTGACCTGTTCGTCATAGACTTTCTTCATACCGTCCTGCGCACCTGCCGCCACCGGCAGCAGGGCGAAGAACAACATCAGGGCTAAAAACTTTTTCATGGTCCCGGGTTTTACCAGACTTTCACACGATTCTCGGGCGCCACGTACATCGCGTCGCCGGGCTGGACATTGAAGGCGTCGTACCAGTAGTCGCACTGGGCCAGGGCGCCGTTGATGCGGAGGTAATGCACGGAGTGCACGTCCATCATCGTGTTGTAGCGGAGCATCTCTTCTGAGGTGGTGCCGGCCCAGACGTTTGCATAGGCCAGGAAGAAGCGCTGCTCCGGCGTCAGGCCGTTGTCGTCCTTCAGGCGGCCGTTCTCGTTCTGCCACATCTGGAAGGCGTTGTAGGAGATGTTCAGACCGCCGTGGTCCGCCAGGTTCTCGCCCAGGGTGAGCGCACCGTTGGCGTGGAGGTCGTTCGGAATCACCCAGAGGCTGTTGAAGTATTCGACCATCGCGTCGCAAGGCTTCTTGAAGCCCTCGGCGTCGGCCTCGGTCCACCAGTTCTCGAGGTTGCCTTCCTTCGTGTAGAGGCGGCCCTGGTCGTCGAAGCCGTGGGTCATCTCGTGGCCGATCACCACGCCGATGGCGCCGTAGTTGGCGGCGGCGTCCGCATTCATATCGAAGAACGGCGGCTGCAGGATGGCGGCCGGGAAGCAGATCTCGTTGGTGGTCGGGTTGTAATAGGCGTTGACCATCTGGGCGGGCATCAGCCATTCGTCACGGTCGACGGGCTTGTTGTAGCGCTTGCCGTAGTTCAGATCCCAATAGAACTGGGAAGCCACGCGGGCGTTCTCGTAGAGCGACTTCTCCGGGTCGATCACCAGCGGCGTCAGGTCATCCCACTTGTCGGGATAGCCCACTTTCACGTGGAAGGCGGCGAGTTTGTCGAGGGCCTTGGCCTTGGTCTCGTCGGTCATCCATTCCTGGGCCTTGATGCGTTCGCCCAGCGATTTCTGGAGTTTGCCGACCAGGTCGATCATCTCTGCCTTGGCCTCGGCGGGGAAGTATTTCTCGACGTACATCTGGCCCACGGCGTCGGACATCAGGCCGTCCACCAGGCTGACCGCACGCTTCCAGCGCGGGGTGACTTCCTGGGTGCCGTAAATCTTGCGGCTGTATTCGAAATTCTCCTGGATGAAGTCATCGGACAGCAGCGAGGAACCGCCGTTGATGATCTGCCAGCGATAGACGTCCTTGAGGGTCTCGAGCGGCGTGGTCATCAGCATCTTGCAGGCCTTGGCCACCGGTTCGGGCTGGCCGAGGTCCACGACCTCGGTCTTGTCGTAGCGATAGTCCTTCAGATAGGTCTTCCAGTCGAATGGCTTGCAGATCTTCATCAGCTCGTCGACGCTCATCTTGTGGTAGTTCTTCTCGGGGACACGCTGCTCTTCCATCGAGTAGTGCGCGGCGGCGAGCTCGGTCTCAAGCGCCCAGATGCGGGCGACCTTGGCGGCCGCTTCCTTCTCCGGGTAGCCGGCCAGCACGAAGAGGTTCTTCATATGCTCTTTCGTGGCTTCGCGGACCTTCACGTTCTGGGGATCCTTCGAGGAGTAGTACTCCTTGTTGCGCAGGGTCAGGCCGCCCTGGCCGATGGAAACGATGTTGTTCTTGGAGTCTTTTTCGTCGGCGCCCACATACATGCTGAAGAGCAGGTTATCGTGCTCTTTGGCGCAGTATTTCAGCAGGTCTTCGCGAGTCTTGAGGGCGTCGATCTCTGCCAGGTGGGCCTTCAGCGGCGCGGCGCCGTCAGCGTTCAGGCGGACGGAGTCCATGGCCATGTTGTAAAGGTCGCCGATCTTCTGGGCGATGCTGCCCTTTTCATTGTCCTGGGCGGCGAGGCCCTGGATCAGGCCGGCCAGGGTCTTGGTGTTGTCTTCCCGGAGTTTGGTGAAGGCGCCCCAGGAAGGATACTCCGGCGGCTGCGGGTTGAAATCGCCCCAGTGTCCCGTCGAATACTTGGCGAAGTCGTCACCCGGCTTGACCGTCGTGTCCATGTAATCGTAGTTGATGCCGGCCGTTTTTTCCGGCTGTTTGGTCCCGCACGAACCGAGCACCAGCCCGGCCGCGGCTAAGAAAAAGATCATTCTTTTCATATGGTTTAGGGATTATTTCAGGTTGAAGGTATGGGTGGTCCCGTAGTCGTTCCAGTTGCGGAGCGAGAGGGTGAGGTTCTGCTGGTCGTAGACGTTGCTGTACTGCGTGTCTTCGACCTGGCCGCCCGGAATGGGGAGATCGACCCAGTGGACCATCGAGAGGCACTCCTGCGCCTGTTCCATCGTCAGGACGCCGCCGTGGGCGCGGAGATAGTCGCCGGCAACTTCGTAGCGCCACCAGCTGCGGCTGTGGGGATTGCCGACGGCGATGTCGGGCTCGGTGGTATAGTGCTTCGGATTGAGCAGGTGGTTGGTCACGAGCATGCAGGTGGTGTCGCGCTGCTTGCGCAGGACGATGGTCTTCCAGTCGTCGTCCTTGTCGAATTCGATGACGGCGCAGTCGCCCGTGGCGTCGGCCACCATATAGTGGTAACCGGAGCCGACGGCGGCGTCGTGGCGGACGTCCACCGTCTCCAGGAGGGCCAGGGCTTCCTCCACGGTGGCGCAACGGTCAAGCCACAGACGCATGATCATCGTGGTGCCCACGTCGTGCCGGGGCGTATCCTGTTGGGAGGCCTGGTGCGGCAGCGCCATGACGGAGGTGCAGAGGCCCTTCTCATTGATGCCGTCGACCGGGGCGTAGATGGCCGCCAGGCAGTTGACGCGGCTCAGGAACTTGGCAGGAAGCTTGTCGAGGCCGTAGCCGATGTGCGACATGTCGCTCACGCCGATGGAGGCGTAGCCATCGGCGGGATGCGAGATGGTGACCATCGTGGGGTTCTTGTAGTAGTCGTAGTTGCGGCCGTACCAGTAGCCGTCCCCGTCGGCCTGGGCCGCCTGGAAGCTGGTGCAGCTGAAGGTCTTGAGTTCGCCGTTTTCGTCGGCCACCTGCGAGCTGCTGATCTTCAGGGGCAGGCCCTTCCCCACCCGGGAGATCACGTACTGCAGCAGTTCGGCGTTGGTGTCGACGTCTTTCTCGATGATGTCGTCGAGATCGTATTTGGCCTGGTAGGTCATGGTGTAGAGGTAGGGATTGTCGCCCACCTGCTTGACCGTGGCCAGCGTACGGATTTCACCCTGCCAGACGAGCGTGACGCCCAGAATCAGGAGAAGCAGGATGATCAGCAGGATTTTCAGGAGTTTTTTCATATCGATTTTTTCTTGCCTATTCATTTCATGAACTCTCAAAGGTAGCGTTTTTTTTGCTAACTTCGCTTCCAATATGAAAGCACCCCGCAACTTCCTGCGGTACGTCGGCCTGCTGGTGTCGATTACCGCCCTGACTGCCTGCTCAGCCCAAGGCCCTATGAACAATCTTTCCCTCCGAAAACCCGCTTATCATTCCAGTTCCATCGACTACAACGCCACGGCCCAACTGGCCGTCGACGGCATCGTCGAAACGCAGCTGCCCTGCCGCGTGGAAGTCTGCGGCAACGGCGGCGTTCCCCTCTCCAAACGGGAGCAGAACCTGCCGCTCGAGCCGCGCCAGTGGACGGCCGTCACCGTCGACGGCCCCACGGCCGAGCTGTCGCTCCGCACGATCGGCTTCACCGAACCCGTCGACCAGATCTCGATGACGCTTGCCGCGATGTTGCCGAAAGGCCCGGGCAAAGCCCCGTACAAAGCGGAACTTGCCCAGTGCGACGCCGACGGCAACTGGACGCCCGTCAAAAGTTTTGAAGGAACCTATCCGGGCGGCAGGCTTACCTTCGCCTGGGATGCGCCCGAACGCGTCGCTCCCGCGGGCTGGCGCTTTCAAATTGAAATGCCCGACGCCACGGCCTTCGAGTGGCAGGAATGGCGCTTCTACCGCGACGGCGTTTTGCTGCCGATGCTGACGCTCGACCATTTCCACAGCGCCTGGGTGAGTGCCACCGGCGGCCGGGAGTGGATCTCGGTCGACCTGGGGAAAGACGGCACCCGCTTCCGCGAAGTTCGGCTCAACTGGCTGAACGCCCCGGCCGCCGGAGTGCTGCAGGTAAGCGACGATTCCACGACGTGGCGCGATGTGGCGAAGATCGGCGGCAGCGAAGCGGTGCGCTGCGACACTTTCAAAGTGAAAGGTCGCGGCCGCTGGGTGCGGCTGCTGCTCGACGCCTCGGTAGATGGAGAACCCTATGTCCTGACGGAAATGGAAGTGATGGGGCGCGGTGAGGCGGCGGCCGCGGCTGAGGCGCCGGCGCAGCCGGTCGCCGATGGCCCGCGCGTCGCCCTCGAACGCGGCTGGCAGCTGGCGCGGCTCCCGCAGGCCGACGACCCGTCGGCCTGGATTCCCGCCACGGTGCCGGGAACGGTGCTTGCGAGCTACCTCGACAACAAGATGCTACCCGATCCGAATTTCAGCGACAACCAACTGTATATCAGCGACTCCTATTTCAACGCACCCTTCCGCTACCGCCTCCGTTTCGCACTGCCGGCCGATTGGCGCAGCGGGACGGCCGACGAACGGATCCGGCTCAATTTCGACGGTATCAACTGGAAGGCCGACGTCGTGCTCAACGACAAGCCGGTCGGACGCATCGAAGGTGCTTACACCGACGCGTCGTTCGACGTCACGCCGCTGCTCGCCGCCGAGAACGTCCTGGAAGTGACGGTCTATCCCCCGGCCCACCCGGGAATGACCAAGGAGAATACCCAGGAGCGCTGCGCCACGAACGGCGGCATCCTGGGCGCCGACAATCCCACGTTCCACGCCTCGATCGGCTGGGACTGGATCCCCACCATCCGCGGCCGCAACATGGGCATCTGGAACGACGTGTGGATGGAGCGCACCGGCCCGGTCCGCATCCTCAATCCGACGGCCACGACGCGGTTCTCAGCGCTGGAAACCCTGCCTCCGAAATTCGACACGACGCAGGTTATGGTCACGCTGCAGGCGTTGCTTGCCAACGATGCAGACCATGCGGTCGAGACTGTGTGGGAAGGCAACTATGGCGATGTTCCGTTCAGCGTGCCTGTCACGGTGCCGGCCGGCGGACGGCTCCCTGTTGTCACTCAAGTACTGCTGAAAAATCCCAAACTCTGGTGGCCGAACGGCTACGGAGCCCCCAATCTCTATGAAGTGAAGATGCGTGTCGGCGACAGCCACAGCGTATCGTTCCAGTCGGGCGTCCGGCAGTTTACCTACAGCACCGCTGGAGGTAATCTCCGTATCTGGATCAACGGCCGCCGCCTCGTGGGCCGCGGCGGAAACTGGGGATTCAGCGAGAGCAATCTCCGATTCCATTCCGCTGACTATGAGACTGCGATGGAGCTCCATCGCCACGAGAACTTTAACCTCGTCCGCAACTGGGTGGGCATGGTCGGCGACGAAGAATTCTACGAGGCCGCCGACCGCAACGGCATCCTCGTCTGGCAGGACTTCTGGCTGGCCAACCCGGCCGACGGGCCGGATCCCGATGACGAAAAACTCTTTATGGAGAATGCGGAGAATATGCTCTTCCGTGTGCGGAAACATCCTAGCGTCCTGCTCTG
Source organism: uncultured Bacteroidia bacterium (assembly GCA_902778855.1). Classification (GTDB taxonomy): domain Bacteria; phylum Bacteroidota; class Bacteroidia; order Bacteroidales; family UBA932; genus Cacconaster. Next base: position 114,247 of record CACYZM010000003.1, on the reverse strand, counting down.
GTGCGGCCGCAACGAAGGCTATCCGCCGGCCACGCTCGACCAGGCGCTGCGCGCCCTCGTGGCCCGCGAAGATCCGCAGAGCATCTACATCTCCTCCTCGGCCGACGACGTCGTCTCCGGCCGCGGCCCCTACTTCCGGCTGCCTTCGAAGCAGTATTTCCAACTATACCAGCATCCCTGGTATCTTAAGGAATCGGCGCAGTTCCACAGCGAGCGCGGCATGCCGAACTTCCCCAACTGGGAGAGTCTCGTACGGATGATGCGGCCTTCGGAAGCCTGGCCGCCGTCGCGGATGTGGGGCATCCACGATTTCGCTCTGGAGAGTGCCCAGCGGGGGCAGACGTTTGTCGACGCCGTCAATTCCTACTTCGGGACCTCGCCCGACGGCGAGACCTTCGCCGCCCGGGCGCAGTGGGTCAACTACGATGCCTACCGGGCGCTGTTCGAGAGCCGCAGCCGCGAACGCCGCGGCCTGCTGCTCTGGATGAGCCATTCCGCCTGGCCGTCGATGGCCTTCTGCACCTACGACTGGTTCTGGGATGCCACGGCATCGTACTATGCCTGCCGCAAGGCCTGCGAACCCATCCACATCCAATGGAATCCCCTGTCCGAAAAGGTCGAGGTCGTGAACTACTACGCCGGCAACCGCACCGGCCTGCGGGCCGTGTGCGAAGTACGCAACCTGGACGGCGCGGTGATCTCGCAGGAGGAAAAGACGCTCAACGTGTCCGACGACACGACGCTGACCTGCTTCACGCCGGATCTGGCGGCCGCCAAGACCGATGTCCGCTTCCTGCGCCTGGAACTGTACGACGGTGAAACGCTGCTCTCGCACAACGACTACGTACTCCCGAAAGAAGAGGACAACCTGCAGGCGCTCAACGTCCTGCCCCAGGCCACCGTCCACGCCACATTCAGCTGGAACATCGATCTGGACTGCTATGTCGCCCACCTCAAAAACACCGGCGATACACCCGCGCTGATGCTGCACCTCACCGCCCGCGACAACGAAGGCGACCGCATCCTCCCCGCCTACTGGTCCGATAACTACATCCACCTGATGCCCGGCGAAGAACGTACCCTCACCCTCAGCATCCCGAACGGCTCCTACGCCTACCGGCTCACCGTCGACGGCTTCAACCTCGACCCCCAGACCGTCCGCGAAGAAATGCACCTCCAGGTCGTCGAATAACCCGCCGCCCCCGCTTTTCCGCTGCAATGTACGCATTTGATTGCCAGCCGATTACAGAAGTTGATCCCCCTCGTTTTGAGGGGGATCAACTTTCATAACCGCCTGATTTACTGGCGCGTCCGTTGCAGCATAAGTATCAGCGTCAGGCTGCAAAATATCAATGCCCCCTCGCCCGGGTTCTTCCCCAGTCCCCAAGATTTTGCCAGCCTGCGCTATTCTATTGCCAGCCTGCGCCATTCTATTGCCAGCCTGCGCCATTCCGCTGGACGCTCAGTCCATCGTTCATCCATCTTATGGACCGAACGTCCGGAAAAACACCGTTTTGCACACCGAAGGCCCTCCCAGCCCGGACTCGGTGAGCAGATAGCCCCTAATTACACACCGAAGGGATCTTCCGCCTATTGCCGTGAGCAGAAAGGCTTGTTTTGCACACCGAAGGCCATCGCAGCCTGCCTTGGTGAGCAAATAGCCCCTAATTGCACACCGAAGGGATCTTCCGCCTATTGCCGTGAGCAGAAAGGCTTGTTTTGCACACCGAAGGCCATCGCAGTCTGCCGTGGTGAGCAGATAGCCCCTGATTGCACACCGAAGGGGTTTTCCGCCTATTGCCGTGAGCAGAAAGGCTTGTTTTGCACACAGAAGGCCATCGCACCCTGCCTTGGTGAGCAGATAGCCCTAATTGCAAACCGAAGGGGTTTTCCGCCTATTGCCGTGAGCAGAAAGGCTTGTTTTGCACACAGAAGGAGCTCGCGACCGGCATCGGTGAGCAAAAGGTCGCTGTCTGCACACCATTGGGCAGGCTCCGGCGGAGAAGGAACAATTCGTTCCGCTCAGGCTGGCGAAAAAGGGAGCGGCATCGGTCGCTTGACGGCGAACTCCTCCTTATCCGGGCCGCAAGGGCCCGGAACGTTCGTCAGACAAAGCGCCGTCATGGCCTAAAAAGGGCTCCTGCGGCCCTTTCTTCTACGGCCACCGCTCCCTGCACAGGCCCACCCACGTCCCTTTTTCGCCAATTCGCTCCAGAATTGTTCCTTCTCCGCCTGCGCCTGCCCGTGTTATCTGCCACCCTACGGGGCGGCCCAGAACTGGGAGGCGTCGGAGGTGATGATATCGCCGGAGGAGGCGCCGAAGGGGGCAAAGCCGATCGGGACCAGATGGACGTAGCGGCCGCGGTCCGGGCCGCCTGTCGTTTCCTGGTCATAGTGCAGTGTTTCCCAGCAGCTGAACCAATAGACGTTCTTGGCCATATAGGAATAGTGGAAGGCCTCGGGGTTTCGGTCCCCGTCGGGGCAGAAAGCCGGATGGTACCAGATGGGGTTTTTCTGGATGTAGTATTCGCGGATTTCAGGCAGCGAGAGCGGCGTGCCGTCTTCGCCCGTTGCATAATTGCCGCCCATATCGGAGTCGAGCATCGCCCATTTATCCAGTTCGGGCAGCCAGACGTGGTTGACCACGTGGCAGTCCGTGTCGTTGCTGTCCATCGGCAGGCAGGTGATGAAGCGGGCTTCCAGCCCGATGGAACTCAGCAGTTCATAGAGCATAATGCTATGCAGCCGGCAGTTGAAAGCCGACTCAACGTTCTTCGTGTATTCCCACAGGGCGATGGCGTTGCGCTTCTCCGGCTGGACACGCTGGTTGTTGTGCGGGATGTTGGTCGCCACGAAACGCGCGACGGCCAGGGCTTTGTCCCAAGTCGGAGCGTCGGCGGCATAGAGTGTGTCCAGCTGGAAGTATTCGCGGATCTCCGCCGAACGGGCCGGGTCCGGGACAGAGGTCATCCGGAGAACCACCGTATCCTGCGCATAGGGACCGGCCGAACGAAGCCGATCAACCCGCATTCTGAGGATAGCCATCTCATCCGGGTTGATACTGATAATCTGATTTTCACCGGTCCTGTTCGCTTCGTGCCGCCCTATGGCAATACAGACCACGGCAAAAATTCCGATGATAGCCAGGATGCTCCAAAGGACGATTCCGACAATCTTCAGGATTCTGCGAATCGCTTTCATGACGAACGGCTCAGTCGAGGGTGGGTTTGGCTTCGCGGGCGAAGCGGAAGAGCTCGAGGGAAAGATGGCAATAGCCGTCGGGATTCTTGTCCAGATAGTCCTGATGATAGTCTTCGGCCCGGAAGAAATTCCGGAGCAGTTCGACTTCGACGACGACCGGGGCGGAAAGAGTGTGCTGGACTTCGTCGAAGACGGTGCGGATGGCCGGGAGGTCGGCGGGATCGACGAAGTAGATGCCGGTGCGGTAGCGGGTGCCTTCGTCTTCGCCCTGCTTGTTGAGCGAGGTGGGATCGATGGCCTTGAAGAACATGCGAAGCAGGAACTTCAGCCCGACCTTTTCGTTGTCATAGCGGATGTGGACCGTTTCGGCGTAACCGGTGGTGTCGGTGTAGACTTCCTTGTAGGTGGGATTGAGCGTGTTGCCGTTGGCAAAGCCTACTTCGGTGAAGGCGACGCCTTCGATCTGTTTGAAGAAATGCTCGGCGCCCCAGAAGCAGCTGGCAATACGAAGCTTTGTACTTGCGGTCGCGGGTGGTGGTGATGTCGACCCAGTCGGAGGGATGGAACATCTGCGTCTGGGTACCGCTCATCACTTCGAAATAGTAGAGCTCGAAGCAGCGGTCGAGGCGGCGCCAGGCATCCACGACGAGGATGCCGCAGACGGCGTGGTCGCGGTGCCCGTCGATGGGCCAGTGCGTGATGACCAGGTCGGGTTTCTCGCGCTCGATGAGTTCGCGCATCTCACGATAGCGGTCGAGGGTCACTTCGGTGGCGCCGTCGATCTGATCCATGAACAGCGGGCGGGCGCCGGTGACTTTGCAGGCGGCTTCGGCCTCGCGGACGCGGATGGCCGCGGCTTCGTCGTGGCTCTTGCCGGGAATGCCGGCCTCCCCTCTCGTGAGATAGACGCAGACGACTTCGTGGCCGGCGTCGGTGAGCAGGCAGATGGTGCCTCCGGCGGCGGTTTCCGGATCATCCGGATGCGCCCCGATGACGAGGATCTTCTTGCGGTTCTTCTTTTTCGGTACGGGTGTCACTTCGGCCGCGGCGGCTCCCACCGGGATGCCCAGCACCGTGAGCGCGGCGGCGCTTCCCGCCGCCTTGAGCATAGATCTTCTGTCCATATCGTTCTCCTTGCTGTTATCGGGTCAAAGATACGAAAAAAAATGTATCTTTGTAGGTTCGCGTATATGCGCGCGGACGGGTAACGAAAACGATTAGAAACTATCATAAGACCATGCTCCGCATCCACACGTTCCTGGCCCTCGCCGCCCTCCTGGCAGCCACGACCCTTTCCGCAGAAATCTCTTTCCGACGCGCCCCCCAGTACAGCCGCGACACCGTGACCAGCAGCCGCTACTACGCCGTCTGCATCACCGATCCCGGCAACCTGGCCGCCATCAACGGTGAACAGGTCCGCGTCTACAAAACCGGCGCCTTCGGCCGAGAGCTGAATCTCCAGCCGGGCGACAATCGTGTTGAGGTGACCCTCTTCCAGGGAACGCGCGTGGAGACGAAAGAATTCAATATCTACTACGACAACACGCGCCGCTTCGACCGCCCTGCGCCACAACCGGAACCGGAGTTGGAAGAACTCCTTTTCTATGCCGAAACGAAAGAGAACGCCGCCCTCCAGTACGGCACCGGCACCGACCGCCTCGGCGGCTCGAAAATGGGTTACCTGGATTCAGGCATCGTGATGAAGGTTACCGGCGTCTATGCCAACCTGTTCAAGGTCCAGCTGTCGGAGAACCGCTACGCATACATCCAGCGCGATGACGTGAATTTCTCGTCGAAGAGCGCCCGCTGCGTCAACACCAACAACATCGGCATCTCCAACCAGGTCGATTTCGACCGCATCCGCCTCTCGCTGCCGGTGCGTCTCCCCTATGCCTCCCACACGGAACTGGATCCGACGACCATCGTGGTCGATGTTTTCGGCGCGATGAACAACAGCAACTGGGTGACGCAGTACAATGACCTGGAGATGGTGGACTACGTGGATCTCCGCCAGGTCGAGAGCGACGTCCTCCAGCTGGTCATCAAACTCAAGGAGAAATATAGCTGGGGCTACCGCATCTACTACGAAGGCAGCAACCTGCTGATCGAACTGCGCCACGCGCCGAAGAACCTGCCCTCGATCAAGGGGATGAAGATCGGCCTCGACGCCGGCCACGGCGGCAGCGCCCCGGGCGCCATCAGCCCGACCGGTCTCGAAGAGAAAACGGTCAACCTGAAGATCGTCCGCGAACTGCAGAAGATCCTCGAGAAGAAAGGCGCCACCGTGGTCATCAGCCGCACCGACGACCGCGACATGTCGATGACCGAGCGCAAGAAGATTTTCCGCGACGCCGACATCGACCTGATGTTCTCGGTCCACAACAACGCCGGCGGCTCGCCGCTCGTGCCGATGGGCACCAGCACCTACTACAAGCACATCGTCAACCGCGAACTCGCCGCCACCGTCCTCAAGCATATGCTCGAACTCGACGTTCCCAACTTCGGCCTGACCGGCAACTTCAACTTCTCCCTCAACGCCCCGACCGAATACCCCAACGCCCTCGTCGAATGCCTCTTCATGAGCAGCCTCCCCGACGAAGAAATGCTCGCCGACCCCGAAACCCCCAAACGCATCGCCGAGAAAATCACCGACGGCCTCGAAGAATACCTCCAGAAAGTCGCCGAATCCAAAGGAATAAAATCCGACAAGAAGAAAGACAAAGACTCAAAAAAGGACGACAAAAAGAAGAAGAAATAGCTGAGCGGGTGTTTTTAGGCGAGCGACCTTTTTTTCGGGAGCGAGACTAAAAACAGAGCGAAGCAAAAAAAAGAATTATTAGCGAAGTGTAGCGGGTGGTTTTCGGCGAGTGACCTTTTTTTCGGGAGCGAGACGAAAACCAGAGCGAAACGAAGCGGCAGAAGACAATGGATTTTCAACTGACAGCACCATACGAACCGACAGGGGATCAGCCGGAGGCGATCCGGGAGATCGTCGCGTCCATTCGGGAAGGGAATCCGGCCACGACCCTGCTGGGCGTCACGGGATCGGGAAAGACCTTCACGATGGCCAACGTCATCGCCCAACTGGGCCGCCCGACCCTGATCCTCAGCCATAACAAGACCCTCGCGGCCCAGCTGTACAGCGAATTCAAGAACTTCTTCCCCAAAAACCTCGTCGAATACTTCGTCTCCTACTACGACTACTACCAGCCCGAGGCCTACCTGCCGACCACCGACACCTACATCGAGAAAGACCTGAGCATCAACGACGAAATCGAAAAGCTCCGGCTCAGCGCCACGAGCGCCCTGCTCTCGGGGCGCCGCGACGTCATCGTCGTCTCGTCGGTCTCGTGTCTCTACGGCATCGGCAACCCCGACGACTTCCACGAGACCACCGTCCGCATCGAAACCGGCCAGACGCTCAGCCGCCAGCAGTTCCTCTACAGCCTGGTCGACGCCCTGTACTCCCGCAACGAAGCGGAATTCAAACGCGGCACCTTCCGCGTGAAGGGCGACAGCGTCGACATCTTCCTGGCCTACGGCGACTACGGCTGCCGCGTGGTCTTCTTCGGCGACGAAATCGAAAGCATCGAACGCATCGACCCCGTGAGCGGCGCCACGCTGGAATTCCTCAACGAGATCTCCATCTACCCCGCCAACAACTTCGTGACCACGAAAGAGCGCACCCGCAGCGCCATCGCCACCATCCAGGACGACCTGGTGAAACAGTGCGCCTATTTCGAGGAGATCGGCAAACACCTGGAGGCCAAACGGCTCAAGACCCGCGTGGAATACGACCTGGAGATGATCAAGGAAGTGGGCTACTGCCCCGGCATCGAGAACTACTCGCGCTACTTCGACGGACGGAGCGCCGGCATGCGGCCTTTCTGCCTGATCGACTACTTCCCCGACGACTTCCTGACCTTCATTGACGAAAGCCACGTCACGGTGCCGCAGATCCGCGCCATGTCGGGCGGCGACCGCAGCCGCAAGCAGACGCTCATCGAATACGGCTTCCGGCTGCCGGCGGCCGCCGACAACCGGCCGCTCCGCTTCGACGAATTCGAAGCGATCGTCGGCCAACGCCTCTACGTGAGCGCCACCCCGGGCGATTTCGAACTGGAAGAGTCGGGCGGCGTGGTCGTGGAACAGGTGGTGCGGCCCACCGGCCTGCTCGACCCGCCCATCGAAGTGCGGCCCATCGAAGGCCAGATTGACGACCTGCTGGAAGAGATCCAGGTCCGCGCCGAACTCGACGAACGCGTGCTGGTGACCACCCTCACCAAGCGGATGGCCGAAGAACTCGACAAATACCTCACGCGGATGGACATCCGCACCCGCTATATCCACTCCGACGTCGACACGCTCGAACGCGTGGAGATCCTCGAAGACTTCAAGGCCGGCCGCTTCGACGTCCTGGTGGGCGTCAACCTGCTGCGCGAAGGCCTTGACCTGCCCACGGTCTCGCTGGTGGCGATCCTCGACGCCGACAAGGAAGGATTTCTCCGCTCCGACCGGAGCCTCACCCAGACCGCCGGCCGCGCCGCGCGCAACGTGCACGGCCGCGTGATCATGTACGCCGACAAGATCACCGAATCGATGCAGGCCACCATCGACGGTACCGAGCGCCGGCGTGCCAAGCAGATGGCCTACAACGAGGCGCACGGCATCGTGCCCACCCAGGTGGGCACGAACGCCCGCAGCGCCGTCTCCGCGAAAGCCTATGTCGAGCCTGTCGACGACAAGGTGCGCTATCTGGAAGAAGACCCCGTCATCGCCCGGATGAGCGCCGGCGAAATCCGCGAGGCCGCCGCGGCGGCCCGCCGCCGGATGGAAGAAGCCGCCGCCCGACTCGAATTTACCGAAGCGGCCCGCTGGCGCGACGAAATGCGGGCCCTTGAAACCTTAGCCGGAAAACGATGAAGAACACGTTACCCCGAAAACTGCAGGACCTGCTGACCGATCTGACCGATCGGGAGAAGAAACTGGTGCTCTCGGCCTATGAAGCGGCCGACGAGGCGCTGCAAGGCAAGATGCGCAGCAACAGCCATCCCTTCATCGAGCACCCGCTCGCCGTCGCGCACATCGTGTGCCGCGAGATCGGCCTGCACGCCGACGCCGCCTGTGCCGTCCTGCTCCACGAAGCCAACCGGTTCCAGACCAACAAGGTCTCGGAACTCAACCATACCCCGCTGCTCGAGTCGTTCCGGGCCGAGTATCCGAAAGACATCATCGCAATCGTCGAAGGCCTCAACAACATCTCGAACATCCAGCTGCAGGAAGCCAACCTCGACGAGGAGCGCTACCGCAAGCTCATCATCTCCTACTCCACCGACCCGCGCGTGATCCTGATCAAGCTGGCCGACCGGCTGGAGGTGATGCGCAGCATCAGCATCCTCCCGCCCGCCAAGCGGACGATGAAGCTGATGGAGACGATGATGCTCTACATCCCGCTGGCCCACCAGCTGGGCCTCTACCGCATCAAGAGCGAACTCGAAGACATCTTCCTCAAATACACCGAGCCCGAGCGCTACCGCGAAATCGTCAAGAAAATCAAAGACACGGGGCCGCAGCGCGAGGCCCTGGTCGAGCGCTTCATCAACCCGCTCCGCGAGAAACTCGACAAGGAAGGCATCCGCTACACGCTCAAAGCCCGCACGAAGAGCCCCTATTCCATCTGGCGGAAGATGCAGGCCCAGCAGATCTCCTTCAACCAGGTGTACGACCTGTTCGCCATGCGCTTCATCATCGAATGCGACGGCAACCACGCGCAGGAGGAAGCCCTCTGCTGGAAGGTGTATTCGCTGGTAACGGAAGAATACGAGCCCGATACAAAACGTCTACGCGACTGGATCTCGAAACCCCGCGACAACGGCTACGAGTCGCTGCACACCACCGTGAAGACCTCCGAAGGGCTGCCCGTGGAAGTGCAGATCCGCACCACGCGGATGGACTACATCGCCGAGCAGGGCGCGGCCGCGCACTGGTCGTACAAGGGCATCCAGAGCAAGAACACCCTCACCGAATGGCTCAACAAGGTCCGCGACCTGATGCAGAGCGACGAGGAAGACAAATACCAGCACGCCGACATCGCCCTCGGCGAGATCCTGGTCTATACGCCGACGGGCGACCTGCGCCAGCTCCGCGCCGGCAGCACGGTCCTCGACTTCGCCTTCGAGATCCACTCCAACCTGGGCCTGCGCTGCACCGGCGGCCGCGTCAACGGCAAGATGGCCTCAATCCGCGAGAAACTCCACACCGGCGACGTGGTCGAGATTCTCAGCAGCAAGAACCAGAAGCCCACGGCCGACTGGCTCAACTTCGTGGTCTCGTCGAAAGCCCGCTCCAAGATCAAGCAGAAGCTCAAGGAAGAGGAGCACGCCCGGGCGGCCGTGGGCAAGGAGTTGCTGGCCCGCCGGCTGAAGAACTGGAAGCTGATGATCACCGACGGGGAGTTGTATACGCTCGCCAAACGGTACAAGTTCGACAACCTCAACGAATTCTTCGGCGCCCTCGGAAACGGCCAGATCGACGTGAGCGTCGTCAAGGATTATATCCTCCGCAAGGAGGAGGAAAGCGCGCAGGAGCACCGCACCGCGGGCGGGCACCCGGAAAAGGCCACGACGGCCACCGCCGCCAGCGGCGATTTCCTCATCGACCGCAAGCTCCAGGGCGTGGAACTCAAGCTCGCCAAATGCTGCACCCCGCAGTACGGCGACCCGATCTTCGGCTTCGTCACCATCCGCGACGGCATCAAGATCCACCGCGAGAACTGCCCGAACGCCGCCCGCCTGCGCGAGAACTATCCCTACCGGATGATCGAAGTCCGCTGGAAACCCAAAACCGAAAAACCCCAAGATGGAGACAAAGGAGATCCACATAAGCGGCGCCAGGGTTAACAACCTGCAGAACCTGTCGGTCGACATCCCGCTGGGAAAACTGGTGGTTCTCACCGGCATTTCCGGCAGCGGCAAGAGTTCGCTGGCCTTCGACACGCTGTTCGCCGAAGGGCAGCGCCGCTTCGCGGAGAGCCTCTCTTCGTTCGCCCGGCAGTTCCTCGGGCGGATGAACAAACCCGACGTCGATCTGATCAGCGGCATTCCGCCGGCCATCGCCATCCAACAGAAAGTCAACACCCGGAACCCGCGCTCCACGGTCGGCACCACCACCGAGATCTACGATCACCTGCGCCTGCTCTTCGCCCGGATCGGCAAGACCTATTCCCCGGTCTCCGGCCGGGAAGTTCGCTGCGACACGGCCAAGAACGTGGTGGACTACATCGTCTCCCTGGAGAAAGGCTCCACGGCCCTGATCCTGGCCGACATCCGCTGGCAGGAAGAGGGCAAGGTCGAAAAGCTCCTGAACCTCAAGGAAGAAGGCTTCACCCGCATCGCCAACCGCGAAGGAAAGTATGCCAAGATGGAGGAAGCCCTGCAGCATATCGAGGACTTCAGCGGCGAATGGCTGCTGCTCGTCGACCGGCTCACCGTGTCGGACGATGAGGACACCGTGAGCCGCGCGCTCGACTCCGTGCAGACCGCCTTCACCCAGGGCGGCGGCCTGGTCTGCGTCTGGCAGGCGCAGGCGGGCCCGCGCAATTTCTCGAACCTGTTCGAAGCCGACGGCATCCGCTTCGAACAGCCCACCGAACACCTGTTCAGCTACAACAGCCCGCTGGGCGCCTGCCCGGTGTGCGGCGGCTACGGCAAGACCATCGGCATCGACGAGGCGCTCGTGATCCCCGACCCCACCCTGAGCATCTATCAGGGCGCCGTGGCCTGCTGGCGCGGCGAGATGATGAAACAGCTCAACGAGGAGCTCATCATGAACGCCGCCAAATTCGACTTCCCGATCCACAAGCCCTACATCGAACTCACGCCCGAACAGAAGCGCGTGCTCTGGGAGGGCAACGCCTGGTTCACCGGTATCGACCCGTTCTTCAAATGGGTCGAGAGCCAGCGCTACAAGATCCAGTACAAATATATGCTCAGCCGCTACTCGGGCAAGACCACCTGCCACGCCTGCGGCGGCTCGCGCCTCCGGCCCGAGGCCCTCTACGTGAAGGTGGGCGGCAAGAACATTCACGAACTGATGTCGATGCCCATCGGCGACCTCGCGGCATTTTTCAATACGCTCGAGCTTGACGACTACGACCGGACGGTCGCTGAGCGGCCGCTGCGGGAGATCCGCTCCCGGCTGCAGTACATCTGCGACGTGGGCTTGGGCTACCTCACCCTCAACCGGGCCTCGAACACGCTCAGCGGCGGCGAAAGCCAGCGCATCAACCTGGTCAGCTGCCTGGGCAACAACCTGGTGGGCTCGATGTACATTCTCGACGAGCCCAGCATCGGCCTGCACGAACGCGACACGCAACGGCTGATCGGCGTGCTCGAACGCCTGCGCGACCTGGGCAACACCGTCATCGTTGTGGAGCACGACCGCCACATCATCGAGGCGGCCGACCAGCTCATCGACATCGGGCCGCTGGCCGGCAAGAACGGCGGCCGCGTGGTCTTCCAGGGCAAGATCGCCGACGGGCTGCGCGACGGCGCCCGCTCGCTGACGCTCGACTATCTGTCGGGCGCGCGGCAGATTCCCATCCCGCCGAAGAAGCGCAGCTGGAAGTATGCCGTGGAAGTGGTCGGCGCCCGCGAGAACAACCTGAAGAACATCGACGTGCGCTTCCCGCTTCGTTGTATGACCGTCGTGACGGGCGTGAGCGGCAGCGGCAAGAGTTCGCTGGTGGGCGACATCCTCTACCCCGCCCTGTACCGCCACATCAACCAGATCGGCAGCAAGCCGGGCATCTTCAAGGAACTCCGGGGCGACCTGGGCAAGATCGCCTCCGTCGAATATATCGACCAGAACCCCATCGGCAAGAGCTCACGCTCCAATCCCGTGACCTACCTGAAGGTATATGACGACATCCGCCGCCTGTTCTCCGAGCAGCCCTACGCGAAGATGAACGGCTACGGGCACTCGCACTTCTCGTTCAACATCGACGGCGGCCGCTGCCCCGAGTGTCTGGGTGAAGGCGTGATCCACATCCCGATGCAGTTTATGGCCGACGTGGAGATGGTTTGCGAGGCCTGCGGCGGCAAGCGCTTCCAGCCCGACATCCTGGAAGTGAAATACTGCGGCAAAGACATCAACGACGTGCTGAACCTGAGCGTCGAGGAGGCCATCGAGTTCTTCGGCGGCCAGAGCGACCCGCTGGCGCAGCGCATCGCACAGCGGCTCCAGCCGCTGGTCGATGTGGGCCTGTCGTACATCAACCTCGGGCAGAGCAGCAGCTCGCTCAGCGGCGGCGAGAGCCAGCGCATCAAGCTGGCCTCGTTCCTGGGCAAGGATTTCGAGGCGCGGGGATCGATCCTCTTCGTGTTCGACGAGCCCACCACGGGCCTGCATTTCCACGACATCGAGAAGCTGCTCAAGGCCTTCGGCGCGCTGGTCGACCGCGGGCACTCGATCATCGTAGTGGAGCACAACCTCGACGTGATCCGCGCCGCCGACTGGGTGATCGACCTGGGTCCCGACGCCGGGGTGGACGGCGGCCGCGTGGTGTTCGAAGGGACACCCGAGGCGCTCGCCGCCGCGGACACCTGGACCGGCCGGGCGCTGCGGGAAGAAATTGAAAAAGAAAAATAGAATTATCGCATAATGAGTGTAACGATCAAGGAAGTTGTCACCCGGAAAGACCTGAAACGATTCGTCCATTTTCCGAACGAATTCTACAAGGACAACAAGTATTACGTCCCGACACTGGAAAGCGGCGACCGCGACACGCTGGACCCGAAAAAGAACCACGCCTTTGAATTCTGCGAAGGCAAGTACTGGATGGCCTACGACGAAGGCGGCAAGCCCGTGGGGCGCATCGCCGGCATCATCAACCACAAGTACAACGAGAAGATCGGCGCGAAGCAGGCCCGTTTCGGTTTTATGGACTTCATCGATGACGATGCGGTCGTCGACGCGCTGTTCGACACGGTCGAGGCCTGGGCGCGGGAGAAAGGGATGACGGTGATGAACGGTCCGCTCGGTTTCCTGGAATTCGACGCGTCGGGCGTACTGGTAGCGGGGTTCGACGAGCTGCCGACGGCCTACGGCAAATACAATTATCCCTACTACGAGCCGCAGCTGCTGCGCCGGGGCTATGTCAAGGACACTGACTGGGTGGAATATCAGCTGATTATGCCCGACGACATTGACCAGTGGTTCACCCGGCCGGCGAAACTGGTCGCGATGCGCTACCATCTCCATCAGGCCGACATCAGCACCAAGAAGAAGATGGTGTCGTATTTCCCCGAATGCGCGCAGGTGCTCAACGAGACCTACCGCGACATCCACGGGTTTTCCGAATTGTCGAAGGGGCAGATCGACGATCTGATGAATCAGTTCGTGCCGAATCTGAACATCGATTTCGTGTCGGTGATTCTCGACGAAAGCGACCGTGTGGCGGCCTTCGGCATCAGCATGCCCTCGCTGTCAAAGGCGATGCAGAAATGCAAGGGGCGGCTCTTTCCGTTCGGTTTCCGGCACATTCTCCACGCCATCCGGCACAACGACACACTCGATCTCCTGCTGATCGGCATCCGGGACGAGTACAAGAACAAGGGGCTCAACGCCATGATTTTCGACAAGATCGCCCCCGCCATCCACCGCTACGGCATCCGCTATGTCGAAACCACCCGCGAACTCGAAGACAACAACAGCGTCCAGAACATGTGGAACCGTTTCGAAAACCGTCTCCACAAGCGTGCTCGCTGCTACATAAAAGAATTATAAGTCAGGCGGATGGCTTTACATTTTTGGAGCCTCTCCCCTAATGTTTTTGCGACAAAAATGTAAAGCCGGAGCCTGACTCAAAAAAGAATAACGATTAATCTTTGATGAATCTTTTTGGTTATTGTCTCCTGAAACGTCGCGCAAGCGCGACCCCTCCCAAGCGGAGCTTGGGCCCCTCCCTCTTATGTTGCCGAGGGTGGCACAGTTTCCTGAGACAATAACCAAAAAGATCATCATCACAGCATATCGATCCATGAAAAAAAGCCTTACGATAATCAGTCTGCTGATTCTGTTTTCGACGGGAGTCGTCGGGGCGCAGGAGATGAGGCATAATGCGCAGTATCCGGAAGATCCGGCGTTCGGGGCGGTGGCGGATTCGCTGAAGGGGGTTGTGATGAGCGGCGAATTCAAGGATTCGGCGATTTATCCCGAGACCCGGCGGGAGTGGAAAGTCTATGTGCCGGTACAGTACGACGGGAAGACGCCGGCGTGCGTGCTGGTGGGGCTGGACGGGATTTTGTTCAATGCTACGACGGTTCTGGACAATCTGATCGCTTCGGGCGAGATGCCGGTGACGATCGGCGTGTTCGTGCAGCCGGGCGTTTCGTACGATGCCGACGGGAGCGTGCTGCGCTATAACCGCAGCAACGAATTTGACCGGACGGACGGGACGTTCGCCCGCTTCCTCGAAGAAGAAATCCTGCCGATGGTCGAAGCCCTCGTCACGCCCGACGGCCGGCCGGTGCGACTGTCGCACAACCCGGATGACCGGGCCATCTGCGGCGCCAGCAGCAGCGGCATCGCCTCCTTCTCGGCCGCCTGGAACCGCCCGGACCTGTTCCACCGCGTCTATAGTTCCGTCGGCACCTATGTCGCCATGCGGGGCGGCAACGAATATCCGGCGCTGGTGCGCAAATACGAACCCAAGCCGCTGCGCATCTTCCTCCAGGACGGTATGAAAGACGCCTGGAATCCGCTCTTCGGCGAATGGTGGGAACAGAACCTGCTGCTGGAGTCGGCACTCGATTTCGCGGGCTATGAGGAGATCGCCCACTGGGACCGCGGCGGCCACAGCATCTGGCACGGCACGAAGATGTTCCCCGACGCCATGCGCTGGCTCTGGAAGGGCTGGCCCGCGCCCGTCAAGGCCGGCGACTCGCGCAACGATATGCTGCAGTCGCTGCTGGGCACGGGAAAAGACCGCGAAGGCCGATGGCGGGAGACCGCGGCGAAAGACCTCCCCAAGGCGGTCCGCAAACGGCTCGAAGCGCCTGTGACCACCCTGCTCTACCCGTCCGGAAAGCTGGAAGTCTCCGTCGAGCCGCAGTCCAACTGGCTGCGCTGCGACCTTGTCAAATCCGACGGAACCCGTACAGCCGGCGAACAGTTCTACTGGCTGCATAATCCCGACAATCACACGCTCGAAGGGCCGATCGCCCGCGACCTGGCCTTCGATACGCTGGGCAACCTCTACGTCCTCACGCCGTTCGGCATCCAGGTCTGCGACCAGAACGGCCGCGTGCGGGCCATCCTCACGCTTCCCTTCGGAGCGAAGAACGCCGAAGCGATCTGCTTCCTCGGAAATGATCTTTATGTGCGCATCGACGGCCGGACCTGCGTGCGCACGCTCAAACACACGGGCTGGAATCCGGCCGACGGATTCATTACGCCCCCCTCACAAGGACAAGGTTAGCCTATGGACGTACTGGACATTCTGATTGACGCCCTGCGGGCGGCCGTGCTCATCACCGGGATGGTGGTGATCATGATGATGATGATCGAGAGCCTGAACATCTCGTCGGGCGGCCGCTTTTTCCAGCGGCTGCAGAACTCGAAATTCGGCCAGATCGTAGTATCGGCCCTGCTGGGCTGGATTCCCGGCTGCCTGGGCGGCTTCGCCTCGGTTTCGCTGTTCTCCCACGGGATGATCAGCTTCGGAGCGCTGGTGGCGATGCTCATCGCCACGTCGGGCGACGAAGCGTTCGTGATGCTGACGCTCTTCCCGGGCAAGGCGCTGCTGATTTCCGCCATCATCCTTGCCGTCGGCATCGCCGCCGGCGTGCTGATCGATTACGTCGGCCCGAAACTCGGGCTGAAACCCTATGCTTTGAAAGCCTGTGACGAAATGCATCTCCACAAGGAGGATGCCCATTCGGAACACGAAAAGAAAGAGCCGCATTCGAAGAAGCGCACCCTGCTCACCTGGAAACGGGGCATCCTCTTCCTCGGCACCGCGCTCTACATCTTCGCCCTCGCCACCGGGATGCTCGAACACGAGCACGAAGGGATGGAAGAGGCCGAACACGGCGGCTTCAACCTGCTGAGCGAAGACTGGATGAATATGCTCTTCGCCGCGGTCAGCCTCATCATGCTGGCGGTCGTCGCCTTCGGCTCCGACCACTTTGTGGAAGAACATCTCTGGCACCACGTCATCGCCCGCCACGTCCCGAAGATCTTCGCCTGGACGTTCGGCGTGCTGATCGCCCTGGGCTTCATTATGGAACTGGTCGACGTCAATGCCTGGATCAGCGCCAACGTACCGCTGATGATCGTGCTGGCCACGCTCATCGGCATCATCCCCGAGTCAGGACCGCACCTGATCTTCGTCACCCTCTTCGCCGCGGGCGTCGTGCCGATGCCCGTGCTGCTGGCCAGCTGCATCTCCCAGGACGGCCACGCCGCCCTTCCGCTCCTGGCCGAATCCAAAGGCGCCTTCCTCCGCGCCAAGGCCATCAACTGTGTCATCGCCCTCGTCGTCGGGTTCATCGCCTATCTGTTATGAAACGCATTCTCCTTCTCAGCCTCTTCCTTCTCGCGGGAAATCTGATTTTCGCGCAGGAAAACAATTCGAATTTCGCCACGCAGACGGTCGACCGGAAGATCGAGTCGCTGCTGCTCATCGAGCGCCTGAGCGACATCGCCTACGTCGATATCGTGCGGCTTGCCGGCCCGCCGCCCGCCTATCAGAAGAAGACCGGCACGGCCTTCAAGGATTCGCTGCTGGGCAATCAGCTGAAGTTTTACTCTTACGTCTTCATCCCCAGATCCGCGAAGCAGAACAAGAAGTATCCGCTGCTGGTGTTCCCGCACGGCGGCGTCCACAGCAGTTTCGATTCGGGATCGGTCCACATCCTCCGGGAGATGCTGGCGCAGGGCTATATCGTGATCGCGCCCGACTACCGCGGCAGTACGGGCTACGGCCGAAGCTTCTATGAGAACATCGATTACGGCGGACTCGAGAACGAAGACGTGATGGCGGCCCGCGACTATATGGTGGAAAGCTATGACATCGTGGATCCCGACCGCGTGGGCATCATCGGCTGGAGCCACGGCGGCATGATCACGCTGATGAATCTGCTGCGCTATCCGGAGAAGTTCGTCTGCGGCTACGCCGGCGTGCCGGTGAGCGACGTGGCATACCGCCTCAGCTACCAGACGCCGGACTATTCCAAGAATTACACGCAGGAATACCACATCGGCGCCACGCCGCAGGAGAAGCCGGAAGAGTATGCCCGCCGCTCCCCCGTAACCTATGCGAAGCAGCTGACCAAGCCGCTGCGCATCGTCACGTGTATGAACGACGATGACGTGAGCGTGACGGAAGTGCAGCGGATGATCGACAGCCTGACGTTCTACAACCGGAACTTCGAGTATAAAGTCTTCCCGAAGATGCCCGGCGCCCACTCCTTCGAGCGCATCGACTCGATGGAAGCCTGCGAGATCCGGCTCGACACCTATGCCTTCCTCGCCCGCTACCTCAATCCCCCGAAACCAATCAAAACCCTCAAGGAACTCCGCAAAGCAGGATATCTCTACCATTAAACCATGAAAAGCCGCTCTCTTCTCCTCTGCCTGCTGGCCGTGCTGCTCGCACTGCCCGTCGCAGCGCAGGACCTCAAGCCCGTCCGGGACAAGCAGACCCGCAAATATGGCTATCAGGCCAAAGACAAACATTGGGTGATCGAACCCCGTTTCGACGACGCCACCCGGTTCAACAACGGGTTCGCCGAAGTCACGATAGACGGCCGCAAAGGCCTCATCGATACGGAAGGCACGATGATCCTGCCGGCCGAATACGACGATATCAAGAAGTTCGACAAAAACGGCCTCTGCGAAGTCATCCGCAAGGAAGGCAAGACGAAACTGCACGGCGTCGCCAACCAGAGCGGACGAATCATCGTACCCGTCGACTGCCACTCGATCCATATTCCCAAGAATGGCGGGCTGATCACGGTGCAGCGCGAATCGGTCGATGAAATGTTGGCCGGTATGCTACTCTGGGGCGCCTATGACATGGACGGTCGGGAAATCTACCCGCCGCAATTCGTCTCGTCCCCGAGTTTCAGCGACGGGACAGGTATCGCCGAATCGGTTTATACCGGCCTGAAGGGCGTCGTGAGCGACACCGGCGAGACCCTGCTTCCCTTCGAGTATCTGGCCATCGCCCACTCCGGCAGCCGTTTCCGCACGCTGGGCACGGACTTCACGCTGACGACCTGGGATGCGTCTTTCCGCCGCAGCGAAATCTTCCAGCATCCCGGCTCCGTCATTCCCTATGACCCGATGTCCGACCCGGTGCGCGCAGCCGCCTGGCATTCCGGCCCGGTCGGCCAGCGCCTGCACCGCAACCAGGTCAAATTGCTGGAAATGCGTTCCAGCCGCTCCGGCCTCTGCAGCGACCTGCGCCTGGACTGGGGCTATGACCGTTTCGTGCGTCTGGAACCCTTCGTCGACGAGAACGGCGTGGAAGGTGCGATGGTCGATCCCGTCAGCGGGAATCTGTATACGCTGAAAGCGCTCCTTTACGAAGCCGACGGTACGCTGGTCGGGGAAATCGCCCGCTGGGGCTGGCTGGAAGCCCAGTGCTATGAGGGCGCCGTCTATGTGGCGGAAGGCCAGGACCGCTGGCTCGTGATGAAGGATCCCAACGCCCTCGCCGCACCCTCTTTCTCCCTGACGCTGAGCGGCTATCGCACGCTCGACAACAGCGACGTCATCGGCGGCCTCGGGCTTAGTGGCAGCGAGTTGGAGCGGCTCCGCGACCCGGAGCGGTTCAACCGCCGCCTGATTGCCATCATCGAAGGAGAAAATGTCGGCGTGACCTCCTATCTGCCGCCGGAAACTTCGCTATCTTATGTCCGCAAGGAACGCGACGCGATGCGGGACCCGATTTTCCAGACTCCTTTCCGAATGGGTGATGTGGTCAGTTGCCTTGTCCGCTCGCGGAAAGAAGAAGTGGAAGTGGAGCTCTACGACCACCTGACGCTCCGCTTCGAAGACCATTTCTCCGATCCTTACTACAGCATGAGCGGCGAGGAGACCATCTTCTGGGGCCCCAACAACGCGCGCACCGTCCGGCTCAGCCTGAAACGGGTCTACCGCAGCAGCGATGCGACCGCCGACGACGTCCACGGCACGGAAGAAAGCTACCACATCGTCCTCTCCCTCTACGAAGAAGACGGTTCCTGGCTCCGCACGCTGGCCGAAGCCCCGTGGGTGGATTTCATCCACGACGGCGTGCTGGTGTTCGAACGCGAAAAGATCGCGGTCGTGATGCCCCGGCACGATACTTACCGCACGGTCCACATTCCCGCTGCGGCTCGCCTCCCCCACACCCTCTCCGCCCTGGAGCAGGCCTCCCGCGACAATTTCGGACACAAAAAAAGAAGGTGAGCAGTTTTGCTCACCTTCTCTGTAAAATCATCGCTGCCTAGCGAAGCTTCTTGAAGCCGTAGCGGGCGCAG
The DNA here is from genome assembly GCA_902778855.1 of uncultured Bacteroidia bacterium. GTDB lineage: Bacteria > Bacteroidota > Bacteroidia > Bacteroidales > UBA932 > Cacconaster. The sequence goes on along the minus strand of CACYZM010000003.1, from coordinate 94,517 downwards.
GCGCCGAGCTGCTCCTCGATGCGGATCAGCTGGTTGTACTTGGCCATACGGTCGGTGCGGCTGAGGGAACCGGTCTTGATCTGGCCGCTGTTGGTGGCCACGGCGATGTCAGCAATGGTGGTGTCTTCGGTTTCACCGGAGCGGTGGCTCGTGACGGTGGTGTAGCCGTGACGGTGGGCCATCTCGATGGCGTCGAGGGTCTCGGAGAGGGAACCGATCTGGTTGACCTTGATGAGGATGGAGTTGGCGGCACCCATCTTGATGCCTTTCTCCAGGAACTTCACGTTGGTCACGAAGAGGTCGTCGCCCACGAGCTGGCAGCGGTCGCCGATGCGCTGGGTGAGTTTCACCCAACCTTCCCAGTCGTTTTCGTCGAGACCGTCCTCGATCGAGTCGATCGGGAACTTGTTGATGAGCTCCTCGAGGAAGTCGATCTGCTGGTCGGAGGTCAGCTTCTTGCCGTTGGGGTCTTTCTGCTTGCCACCCTTGAGCTGCTTGTAGTCATAGTAGAAGGTGTCACCTTCCACGAAGCAGAACTCGGAAGCGGCGCAGTCCATGGCGATCTTCACGTCCTTGCCGGGCTCGTAGCCGGCGGCGGTAATGGCGTCGCAGATAATCTGCAGGGCGTCTTCGATGCCGTTGAGGGCGGGAGCGAAACCACCTTCGTCACCGACGGCGGTGCTCAGGCCGCGTTTCTTCAGCAGCTTGGCGAGGTTGTGGAACACCTCGGCACCCATCCGGATACCTTCGCGTTCGCAGCAGGCGCCGACCGGACGGATCATGAATTCCTGGAAGGCGATCGGGGCGTCGGAGTGGGCGCCGCCGTTGATGATGTTCATCATCGGGACGGGAAGGACATAGGTATTGGTACCGCCGATGTAGCGATAGAGCGGAATGTCGAGGTAGTTGGCGGCTGCGTGGGCGCAGGCGAGGGAAACGCCGAGGATGGCGTTGGCACCGAGGTTCTTCTTGGTCGGCGTGCCGTCGAGTTCGATCATCTTCTGGTCGATGGCGCGCTGCTCGAGCACGTTCATACCCTCGATGACGGGAGCGATGCGCTCGTTGACGTTGGCCACGGCCTTGAGGGTACCTTTGCCCAGGTAACGGGCCTTGTCGCCGTCACGGAGTTCGAGGGCTTCATTTTCACCGGTGCTGGCGCCGCTCGGAACGGCTGCACGGCCCATGATACCACATTCGAGGGTCACATCGACCTCCACGGTCGGGTTGCCACGCGAGTCGAGGATCTCTCTCGCAAAAACTTTTTCAATAATCATTGTTTCAGTACTTTATATTAAACATTCAACGTTTCGTGTTCGGATGGCCTGCAAAGATATAAAAATCTCGCGAGTTCGTCGACTTCTTGCAGCAGATTATACAAACCGTCCTCGGAGAGGACGCCGCGCTTGACGTCGGCGGGGATTTTTCCGGCCTCGTCGGCTTCGAAATCCGAGAGCCACTGGCCGGAGGCCTGATAGGCGCGCAGGGCGTCCAGATCGGGCTTGACGGCCGAAAAACGCTGCACCGCTTCGTCAAGTTCGCGGACCGCGCGGGTCAGCGCATCATAGCGGGACTCCATCTCCCGGACGCGCGCGATCAGTTCCGATTTTTTCGTTCTGGCTGCCATAGGGACTTATTTGACATTGTAGAACAGCGACAGGACACGCACGAAGGTGCGGGCCGGCAGGATCCGCTTGAGCGGAATCGAAAGCTTCTGGATGAAGGTCGCGATGACGTAGCGGAACTTCGGATGCCGCTTTTGGACGATCTTCGCCACCTTGCGGGCCAGGAATTCGGGTTTGAGGCCCGTCTGCTCGTCTTTCTCGAAGCTGCTGACCGACTGGCGAAGCGAGGGATAGGCCGCAACGGCCGCGTCGGAGACCTGCTTGATGCGGGCGGCCGTGAATCCGGTGGAGAAGTCGCCGGGTTCGATGAGGACGACCTGGATGCCGTGGCGGCGCACCTCGATCTGCAGGGCTTCGCAGAAACCTTCGACGGCAAACTTGCTGGCCGAGTAGAAGCCCTGGAACGGGAGGCCCATGACGCCGCCGATCGAGCTGAAGCAAAGGATCTTGCCACTCCCCTGCTTCCGCATCGCGGGAAGCACGGCCTGCGCGAAGCGCACCTGGCCCATGAAGTTCGTGTCCATCTGTAGCTGCACGTCGACCTCGGGCGCGAATTCGACCGGACCGCCGATGCCCATACCGGCATTGTTGATCAGCACGTCGATGCGGCCCTCCGCCGCCAGCACCGCCTCCACGGCGGCCTTGACGGAAGCCGTATCCCGCACGTCGGCGCGCAAGTAATGCACGCCCGGCAATTGTTCCACGTCTCGGCGAACCGTTCCGTATACCGTGTGCCCGTCAGCACTCAGCTGGCGCGCCATCGCGAGCCCGAAGCCCGAAGAAACGCCTGTAATCAGGATGACCATACGCATTGTTTTACAAATCTATGCAAGATACGGATTTTTCCGTAATTTTACAACGAGAACCGATGCTTACCCCGATGTCCGAACCTTTTATCCGAAAAGCCCACGCCGGCGACCTGCCGACTGTCAACCGCCTGCTGGAGCAGGTCCTGAAACTGCACCACGACGGCCGTCCCGACCTGTTCCCTCCGACCGGGAAGAAATATACCGACGCGGAACTGTGCGCGATCTTCGGGAATCCCGACACACCGGTGTTCGTGTATGAAGCGGAAGGCCGTGTAATGGGCTATATCTTCTGTGAGTTGCAGGTTCCCCACAGCCACAATCTGAATCCTATCAAAACGCTCTATATCGACGATTTGTGCGTCGATGAAAGCTGCCGCGGCCGGCACGTCGGCCAGGCCCTCTTCGCCTATGCCAAGGCCTTTGCGGCGGCGGAAGGCTGCCACAACATCACCCTGCACGTCTGGGAAAAGAATCCGACTGCCCGGGCCTTCTACGAAGCCCAGGGCCTGACGGTGCAGTATACGTCGATGGAAATGACGCTAGATTAGCGTCACGCTGCGCCCCGCGGCGGGGATGTATTTCTCCAGCAAATCTTTCGTCCGGATCTTGACGAAACAGGTGGCGGTGCCGTCGGTACAGGCGTACCAGTCGGCGGCCGCGACGCCCCGGTCCATCACCAGATGGACGGGCGCGGCCTGCGGCAGGATGGCGCTCAGCATCGTCGTGGCCCCGACCTCGACGCCGGTCAGTTCCCAAAGCTTCTCGGCCGAGGCGAACGAGACGCGCGGGATGCCCAGCGCGCCGCAGAATTCCCGCGTGACGAAGGGCTTGTCATCGGTGGTGACATACAGGTAGAATTCCGTCTGCTGGCGGTTGCACAGGAAGATGGTCTTGACGATGCGCACGCCGATCTTGGCGTCGATGTGCTGGCAGTCTTCCATCGTAATCCCGGGGTCGGTGTCAACCCGCGAGAAGGGAATGCCCAGGGCGGCAAAGGTCTCGTAGACCTGCCGCTGCAGTTCCGTCGCAAACGCCGCGGGCGACGTCGTCAAGGGTTCACTGACTTTGAAGCCGGCCATACTCAACGGATCCCCCAGTCGGACAGCCGGACTTTGCTTTCGACCTTTTCCTCGATGGTGTCGTCGAGCTGCGGGAAGAAATTGAAACCGGTGAGCGTTTCCAGCTCGTCGACGGTCAGATAGCAGTCTTTCAGATAATAGCGTTCGTCGTCGTTGTCCATCACAAAGGCGATGGCGCTGTAGGAGCCGTTTTTCTTCTGGATGAGCAGGGCCTTGAAGAAGGAATCGGGCACCACCACCTCGCGTTCGCCGATCGTGCCGTAGCGGTTCTCGCCCACGATGGGGCCCGTCACCACCCAGATGTGGCCGTAGCGGTTCGCCCACTGTCGGACGCGTTTCTCGAGATAGGCCCAGTCGCCCGCATTGAGGGTTTCATCCTGCGGGCAGATGTTGGTGAAGTAGAAAGTCTCGCCCATCGTGGTTGTGCTGTAGGCCGCGTCGGCCGCGGGCATCAGGTGGCCCTTGGTCCAGCCGGAGCCGGAATAGTCTTCGCGCATGGCCTGGGTGACGCCCCGGAGGGTCGGGTCCATGCGGAATTCAATGCCGCCGCGCGATTCCGTGCCGCCCGTTTCATCCGCAGTCAGTTCATAGGCCACCCAGTCGGGAATCAGCGTCTCCTCGTTGTAGGACGACACATAGGCCTTGTGCGGGACGATGGGGCTGTACGAATCCGTAAGATCCGGAACTTCCATCAGCGAGGCGACGTTCAAAGGAATGTCGGTGCTCACCCGGCCGGGATTGACGACGGGGGCGTCGGGGTCGTCGGGTTCGACGGAGCGGTGGTCGAAAACGTAGTAGAGCACGGCGCCCGCGAGGACGAGCACCAGGGCCAGGAGTTTCGGGAGAAGTTTCTTCATATCGGGCGGTACAATTTGTTACAAATTTACCATTTATTTTGATTATCTTTGAGGGATAGACAAAAAAACATGAAAGCCTACACCCGCCCCGAATACCTGAAGCCCGGCGACACCGTCGCCGTGCTGGCCCTGGCCTCCTCGCTGAGCGAGAAGAGCCGTCAAACGCTCTACTGGAAAGAAATGCTCGAGTCGTGGGGACTCCGCGTCAAAACGGGCAAGCATCTGTACGACAGCGCCCCCGGCGAATTCGCCGGCAGCGACGCCGACCGCGCGGCCGATCTGACGGAAGCCCTGCTCGATCCCGAAGTCAAGGCCATCATCTCGTTCCGCGGCGGCTACGGCTCGATGCGCACCGTGCGGGCGATGGACACGCATCTCTTCACGGAGCACCCGAAGTGGCTCGTGGGTTTCAGCGACATCACGGTGTTCCACGCCGTGCTGCAGAGCCAGGGAATGGAGTCGATCCTGGGCGCGATGCCCAGCACGATCGGCGAGAATTCCACGGTCAGCGAAGAGTCGTTGCGCAAGGCCCTGTTCGGGGAGATCAAGTGCTACCGCACGGCGCCCCATCCGTTCAACAAAGAAGGAAAAGCCCGCGGGCGGCTGGTGGGCGGCAATCTGAGTCTGGTGCACTCGTGTCTGCGCACGCCCTGGGAGAATCATCTGCGCGAAAGCAGCATCCTGTTCATCGAGGACGTCGACGAGCGGATGTACAACATCGACCGGATGCTCCTGACGCTGCAGCAAGGCGGCTTTTTCGAGCGCGCGAAAGGCATCATCATCGGCCAGTTCACGGACACGACCGGCGAAGACGAGTGGAAGCGTTCGGTGCTGGAACTGGTAAACGAGTACATGCCCGCCGGCAAGCCCGTGCTCTTCGGTTTCGACTGCGGCCACGAGCACCCCAACTACAGCCTCTACCTCGGCCGTGAAGTCACCCTCGACATCACCCCCGACGGCGGCTGCCTGAAATTCATGTAAGATTATAAAAAACGATTGAGATATGCTTAAAGACGGACAACTTTACATCGCGCACAGCGACAATGGAAACATCAACATGGTCGGGAAGATGGCCAACCGGCATGGCCTGATCGCGGGAGCGACGGGTACCGGTAAGACCGTGACCCTGCAGGTGCTGGCCGAGACCTTCTCCCAGGCGGGCGTGCCCTGCTTCATGGCCGATATGAAAGGCGACCTTTCCGGCATCAGCCAGGCGGGCAGACTCAGCGGCTTCATCGAAAAACGCATGCCGGAATTCGGCATCGAAAACCCGCAGTTCGCCGGTTGCCCCACCCGCTTCTTCGACGTCTTCGGAGAACAGGGCTTCCCGATGCGCGCCACCGTCTCCGCCATGGGCCCGCAGCTTCTGGCGCGCCTGATGCAGCTCACCGAAGTCCAGGCCGGCGTGCTCAACGCCCTATTCCGCATCGCCGATGACAACAACCTGCTGCTCATCGACCTGAAAGACCTCAAACTAATGCTCAACTTCGTCGGCCAGAACGCCGCGCAGTTCACCACCGAATACGGCAACATCGCCCCGGCCAGCGTCGGCGCCATCCAGCGCGCCGTGCTGCAGATCGAGAGCGAAGGCGGCGACAAGTTCTTCGGCGAACCGGCGTTCGACGTGAACGACCTCTTCGCCGTGGAGAACGGCCGCGGCGTGATGAACGTCCTGGCCGCCGACAAGCTGATGCTCAACCCGAAACTCTACTCCACCTACCTGCTGTGGCTGATGACCGAACTCTACGCCACCCTCCCCGAAGTGGGCGACCTCGAACTGCCGAAATTCGTATTCTTCTTCGACGAGGCGCATATGCTCTTCGACGGCACCTCCAAGGCCCTGGTCGACAAGATCGAGCAGGTCATCCGCCTCATCCGCTCGAAGGGCGTGGGCATCTACTTCATCACCCAGGTGCCGAGCGACGTGCCCGTCAACGTCCTCGCCCAGTTGAGCAACCGCGTGCAGCATGCCCTGCGCGCCTATACGCCGCAGGACCAGAAGGCCGTCCGCGCCGCTGCACAGACCTTCCGCGCCAATCCCGCCTTCAAGACGGAAGACGCCATCCTCGACCTGGGCACGGGCGAAGCCCTCGTCTCGTTCCTCGACGAGAAGGGCGCGCCCAGCGTGGTCGAACGCGCCAAGATCCTCTTCCCGCTCAGCCAGATCGGCGCCATCACGCCGGGCCAGCGCTATGACATCCAGGCCGCTGCGCCGCAGAAGCTGAAGGACTACGAGAAGTTCTTCGACCGCGAGAGCGCCTACGAAATGCTCACCGAAGCCGCGCAGAAAGCCGAGGAAGAAGCGGAGAAAGAACGCAAGGCCCTCGAGAAACAGAAAGAAAAAGAGCTGAAGGAAAAGGAGCGCGAGAAAGAAAAGAAAGCCAAGAGTTCCAAGAAGGGCGGCGTCGGCCGGACGATCCTCGGCACGATGATCGCCGCCGCGGCCACGAGCTTCGCCCGCAGCGCCGGCACCCGCATCGCCAAGAACATCGGCGGCAGCAGCACCAAGAAATCGTCCACGTCGAAGAGCAGCACTTCCAAGAGTTCCACGGCCAAGAAGACCACGACCAAGAAGAGCAGCACCTCGCTCGGCAGCGCCGCGAAGAAAGCCACCAAATCGGCCGTCAATACAGCCACCCGCAAAGTCACCACGGAGATCCTCAAGAGCATCTTCAAATAGGAGATGACCCTGTTGCTGCTGATCTTGCTCGCCCTGGTGATCTGGTGCATGCGCAGTGCGCCGGCGGCGGATTTCTACGCCGCGCACGTGTATCCCGCCATTTCTTCGGGGCTTTCCCGCGTGGCGTCGTTTGTCGGGGTGTCGCTGATGGAGATCACGGTCGTCGTGCTGGTGATCGCCTTCATCGCGATCATCGTCCGGGCCGTACGCCATCGCACCGGCTTTTTCAAATGCCTCTGGAAAGAGATCAAGCTGCTGACGTGGGCCTTCGTGTGGTTCTACGCCGCCTGGGGCCTCAATTACTACCGGAGCGACATCTTTACCCGGACCGAATCCGTCTCCACCCCGTACGAAGAAGCCGAGTTCCACGAATTCCTCGACGAATTCGCGGAACAGCTCAACGGGAACTGGTGCGCAATCCCGGAGACCGATGCGGATGCGGTGGAGCAGCACGTGAAAGCGTGGTACGCCACGCTGCCCGCCGAGGTCGGGCTCTGCCGCCCGAAGGAGTGGCAGCATCCCAAGCGGACGATCTTCAACCGGATCTATTCCGCCGTCGGCGTGCTGGGCTACATCGGACCTTTCTTCGATGAAATGCATATCAACCGCGACGTGCGGCCGCTGGAGTATCCCTTCATCTTCGCCCACGAGTATTCCCACGTGCTGGGCGTGAGCAACGAGGCCGAGGCCAATTTCTGGGCCTTCGAGAACTGCCGGCACAGCACGGAGCAGGAATTCCGCTACAGCGCCTGGTTTATGCTGCTCACCCATACGGCGGGCAACATCCGCTCGCTCCTCGGCGACGAGGCGTTCGAGGCCTGGCTGGGAACGCTCCGGCCGGAAATCCACGCCGACCTGGAGGCGTCGCGCGCCTATTGGCGGGGCCTCCGCTGGCCCTGGCTGGCCCAGCTGCAGAACCGCGTATACAATGTCTTCCTCCGCAGCAACCGGATTGCCGACGGCACGAAGAACTACGGCCAGGCGCTCCGCCTGGTGCTGACCCTCTCCGACCTCCACGATCACGAAACCGATGGCCAAGAATAACGCCCCCGCCAAGACCAACGCCGCCCGGCTGCTCGACGCGGCCGGCGTCGCCTACGAACTCATCCCTTACGAAGTGGACGAGTCCGACCTGGCCGCGCAGCACGTGGCCGACCAGCTGGGAGAAGACATCGAGCAGGTGTTCAAGACCCTGGTGCTGCGCGGCGACCGCAACGGCTTCTTCGTGTGCGTGATTCCTGGCAATTTCGAAGTGGACCTGAAGGTGGCGGCGCAGATCTCGGGCAACAAGAACTGCGAGATGCTGCACGTGAAGGAGCTGCTGCCCACCACGGGCTACATCCGCGGCGGCTGCTCGCCCATCGGGATGAAGAAGCCCTTCCCTACCTTCATCCACGAAAGCGCCCTCCTCTATGACTATATTTATGTCAGCGCGGGCGTCCGCGGCCTGCAGCTGAAGATCGTCCCCCAGGACCTGATCGACTTCGTGGGGGCGGATATTTATCCTCTCTGATAAATTTCCGACTATTTCTGTAGTTTTCGGAGCGAAACTGCGTCTTATGGGCAGAAACAAGTTGAGAGACTATGACCGAACGTGAATTCGAAAAGATGATCCGGGAACACAAGGGGACGATCTACACCGTCTGCTATATGTTCTCGACCGACCGCGACGAAGTGGCCGACCTCTTCCAGGAAATCCTCATCCACCTCTGGCAGGGTTCCGGAACCTTCCGGGGTGACAGCGCGCTGAACACCTGGATCTGGAAAGTGAGCCTGAACACCTGTATCTCCTTCGACCGGAAGAAGAAGCACGGGCTCAGGACCGAGCCCCTGTCGCTCGACATCGATCTGTTCGACGACCGCGATGAAGAAACCCGGCAGATCGGCCTCCTTCGGGAGCGGATCGGCAAGCTGGGGCCCTTCGACCGGGCCATCGTCCTCCTCTGGCTGGAGAATCTCTCCTACGAGGAGATCGGGCAGATCGTCGGCATCACGCCCAAGAATGTCTCCGTACGGCTTGTACGAATCAAAGAACAACTCAAAAAGATGCAGTAGTTATGGAAAACAACGATAACACCCTCCGTGAAATGCAGGAGCAGATGCAGCAGCTCCGCGACAAGCTTGACAGCCAGAAGATCGTCAACGAACGGATTCTCAAGAAGTCCTGCAGCCAGACCGCCAGCCGGCTCCGGTTCAAGGCCAACCTGCCCATTCTCTTCGGCGTCGCCGCCATGCTGATGGTGCCTGCGCTCCGCGAATTCGGCGTCTCGATGGGATTCATCATCTTCACCTGGGTCCTGATGCTGGTCTGCATCGTCGCCACGATCCTGACCAACCGCCACATCCCGCAGATGGACCGCGACCTGGTGACGGCCACGCAGGAGCTCACCCGCTTCAAGAAGATCCACGCCGAATGGATCAAGTTCGCCATCCCGATGATCATCGTCTGGGTCGGTTACCTCTGCTGGGACCTGTTCCGCAACGGAAGCGGCATCGACCCGATGCTCCGCTACAGCTTCCTCGCCGGCGTCGTCGCCGGCGTCATCCTCGGCGGCCTCCTCGGCTTCAAAATCCGCCGCGACCAACTCAACGCCGCCGACGACCTCCTCGACCAACTCGAGGAGCTCCATCGGGATAACTAAGCCGGAGGGCTTACCTGAGCACAATTCGTCGGAATCCCCAACCCGATTTTCACAAAGCGCATTGACCGCCGTCAGGGCTAAGTCTTTCGCCTTCCACCGCGCTCCGTGAGGCAATTTGGCCTCACGGAGCGTTGTCATAGGCCCGGGAAGCCCTTGGCGATGGGGTCTTTGCGCTCCGTGTTTTTTGGGTTGGGTAAAAAGCGGAAAAAAGTCACCGAAAACCCTTGACAAACGGCTCCTACGATAGTATCTTTGTCTTCGAGCAGCCACTAGCGGCGCCAGATTGGAAGATGAAGATTTCTCAAGCACTGCTCCGACAGATCGTCCAGGATCTGGGACTGAACGTTCCGTTCGTCAAAGGACAAAACATTCCGATCAAGAACTGCTGGCATTTCAGCACGGACGGAAATGCCGTCGATGTCATGTTCTATGAAGACGATTTCATCGACGGAATGAACCGGGTATATGTCACGGTAAAGGGATATCGGATCATTATCCTCGCTTTCTCGTTGATGGACACGCACATCCATTTCGTTCTCTATGGCGAGTTCGACGAGTGCAACCGTTTCGTGCACGACTATGTTCGACGGACCTCTTGGTATATGTCAGTCAAGCACAACGAACACCATAAGTTCGAGGATGTTCCCATCCAGCATCAGGAAGTCGATACGGATTATTATCTGAAAATCGTCATCTGCTATACGGTCAAGAATGCCCCGGTGGCCGGTATTCCCCACAATGCCCTCGATTATCCCTGGTCCAGCGGCCCGCTTTACTTCAAGAAAAGAGGGCTTTGGTGTTCTCCGAAATGGATCGATGAAGATGACGAATCATCCCCTGCTTTGGAAATGGGCCTGAACACTTGCCGGAAGACATTGAAAACAAGAAAATACGCTTCTTCATCCGACAATGTCCGGATGATCGGCTCTCTGGTCTTTCCGGGCGAATATGTCGCCTACGAAATTGTCGAGGATCTCTTTAAGACCTGCAAGAGTTTCAATTACTTTCTCTGCCGGACCAAAGAAGAAGATGTCGAGGCCCGGGGCGGAAGTATCTCCCATCTGTCGATCCCCATGCAGGAGATGCGGCAGCACAAAAATGAAATCTGCCAGGAGCTTTTCGGGACGAACAGCATCAAGGGATTGAATACCCAGCAACGCATCAGACTGGCCCGGACCATGCGGTCACGATACAACAGTTCCCTCAAACAAATCATCCGCCTCTCTGGACTGGTCTATGATGAAGTCAAAGACATCATCTAGGCACACTGCTTTCATTCAGTTTGCGTTCGATCTTGTTCAGGGTGTCGAAGAAGCGTTTGGTGGCGATGGGGGCGCCGAAAAAGAGTACGCCGAGGGTGTTCCAGCCGAACATGTGCCACCAGGAGGTGTGGGGGCCTTCGATGCCCATCTCGATGGCCTTGGCCTTCAGCTCATCCGCTATCCGCGCCATCCAGACGAGAGGGTAGATGAACAGGGTCGGGATGCCCAGCAGGTAAGCGATCCAGTACCGCTGGGTCCTGCGACCGACGATATAGTCCAGTTCGTCCTGCAGGCCGCTCAGCGGCATGTAGAACAGGAAGAACAGTCCGGCCGTGCAGAAATCGATGAGGCCGAACCAGAATCCGGGTCTGTCGGTATGCTTGAACCTTGCTTGGGTCATATTTTTTGTAAATCTATGCAAAAAAAACAAAACTGCCAACCCGAAAACCGCGGAGCGCAGGAAACGTTCAGAGAAGACGCCTATGGCAGACAGACGCGCTCCGTGAGGCGATTTGGCCGCACGGAGCGTGACTGACAGCCTGGAAGGCCTATGAAACAAGGGTTACCGCGCGCCGCGAAATTCGGGTAGACGATGGCCCGGTTGGGTAGACGAAGGTCCTGGTTGAATAGACGACGGCCGCGGCGGAATCAATACTGTTTCAGGAAGGCGGCGCGTTCGGCGTCCCAAGAGGGTTCTTGCCACATGGCGTGGCCGCAGGTGGGGACGCAGAAGTAGCGTTTGTCGCGGGTGCCGAGGTTGTTGTAGATGGCGAAGTTGGTGTGGGGCGGGCAGGTCGGGTCCTGGAGGCCGAAGGCCATGTACACGGGGCAGTGGATGCGGGGGGCGAAGTTCTTGACGTCGAAGTATGTGAGCATCGTCATCAAGGCGTCGCGGTCGAGGCCGTCGGCGTCGGCCTGGTCGAAGACTTCGTGGACGGGCCACCAGACGATCTTGGCGTAATCGGGATAGTCACCCAGGAACGGGACGGCCGGCGCGATGGCCTTGATGCGGCTGTCGAAGGCGGCGGCGACGAAGGTCAGGGCGCCGCCCTGGCTCTCGCCCATCGAGACGATATGGTCGGTATCGGCCTTGTCGAGCGTGGTCACAAAGTCGACGGCCCGCTTGGCATCGGCGAAAGCGCCGCGGTAGTAGAAGGTCTCCTTGGCGGCCAGTCCCCGGTCAATCCAGCGGAACAACGTGTCGCGGAAGATGCCCTGGTCGCGGATGCTCACCAGGTAATCGATGCGGTCGGGCGAAGCGGAAGGATCGAAATAGAACGGCTCCGCACCGTAGCCCATATACTGCAGATACACCGGATACTTGCCTTCCGCCACCGGCACCGACAGGATGCCGCCGGAAATGGCACCGCCCCACGAAGGATAGCGGACCTCGTAGCAGGTGCGCACGTCGTTGGAATAGGCCGGAATCTCGGTGAAGGTCGGCTCCAGTGGAATCGCATCCATCTCGGCGAGGGTCTGCGTCCAGAAGTCCCAGAAATCGGGCTGCGGGTCCGGCGCTGAGACTACGGCGTCGGGCCGCACGCCGATGTTCCAGCGCACGGAGTCACGCAGCCGTACCTCGTAGAAGCCCGGCTCCAGCTTGCCGAGCTTGAGGGTCAGGGTGCTGTCGGCCGCAATGTCGGCCTTGCCGGTGAAGACCACCTCGGGTTCGGCGGCCATCAGCGACAGGTCTTTCACCAGCACGATGTCGGCCGGACCGGGCGCGGCATTCACTTTCGTGGTTAAGGTATAAGGACCTTTCTCCAGGAAGAGCCAGCCCTTGTCGGGCACGGAGGCGCCGGTCGGCGTTTCGACGCGGGCGCAGGAGAAGGCCAGGCACGCCAGCAAGGCGGCGGACAGGAGGATATGCTTCCCTTTCATCGTTTTATTTCTTAATGGGATACAATCGGAGCAGCAGGATGATCAGCAGCGCGATGGCGGCCGGGAAGAGCGAGAAGATCGACCAGATCATCCGCTGGACGGCCGGTTCGTTGGTAATGGTGACCACGGTCTGGCCCGTGGCGGGATCGGTACCGGAGATGAAGCCGGCAAAGCCCAGGAACAGGGCCACGAGGGCGCCGGAGATGGCCGAGCCGAACTTCTGGGCCATCGTGCCGGACGAAAAGATAAGGCCCGTGGAGGAGGTGCCGTTCTTCTCGGTGGCATAGTCGGCCACGTCGGCATACATCGACCAGAGCAGCGGCGAGTAGAGGCCGATACCGATGGAGGTGAGGATGACCGTCGCGACCATCACCCAGATGTATTTCGGATCCATCGGAATGAAGAAGAAGCCGACGGAGGTGACGGCGCAGATGAGGGCCGCCCACATAAAGGCTTTCTTCTTGGAACCTACCCACTTGGTGAAGCGCGGCGACAGGCCGCCGAAGATCATGCAGGTCACTTCGCCGAAGGTCATGAACACCGTGTAGTTGATGATCAGGCCCGACACGGTGACATCACCGTGGAGGCAGTATTCCAGCAGGTAACCGGCCACGGCATAGCGGAAGCCGTTGAAGAAATTGGTGCAGATGCCCACCAGCGTCAGGTAGATCCACGGCTTATTGCGGAACAGGTCGGCGAAGGGCTTGAACGAGAATTTCTCGGCCCGCACGGGCTTGATACGCTCTTTCGTGAGCAAGCCGCAGGCCAGGGTGCCCAGCGCGGCCAGACCGCCCAGAATCGCGCCGACGACGGCGTACTGGTGCGCGTCGGAGCCGCCCACCATCTTCTGCAGATACGGGAACGAGAGCAGGGTGACGAAGCCCATCGCGTAGGCGCCGACCATGCGGTACGACGAGAACTGGTTCTTCTCGTTGTCATCGTCGGTCATCACGCCGAGCAGCGAGCCGTAAGGCACGTTCACGGCGGTATAGACGACCATCATCAGCAGGTACATCGTATAGGCGTAGATGCGCTTGCCTACAGGCCCGAGGTCGGGCGTGTAGAGCAGCAGGGCGAAGATGACGCCCAACGGGATGGCACCGAAGATGAGCCAGGGGCGATAGGTGCCCCAGCGCGACTGCGTCCGGTCGGCGATGGCGCCCATCATCGGGTCGGTAATCACGTCGAACAGGCGCGCGACGAGCATCAAGGCCGCCGTGTCGGCCACGGTCAAGCCGAAGATGTTGGTGAAGAACAGCGGGAAAGCGATGGACATAACCTTCCAGGTAATCCCGCCTGCCGCGGCGTCACCCAGGGCGTATCCCAATTTCTCAGACAGTTTTGCCATAAATGATTCTTTTTATCATTTCTATTTCCATTTCAAGACTACGGACCTCCGGTCCTATCCCTCCCATCGTTCCGATGGGCCCCTCCCACTCACGGCTGCGTGGGCGCAGACGGTCTTGCAATGGAAACAGAAATGATCATAATTCAGTTATTATTCAAATATTCTCAAGACTTCCAGACACATGCGGGTGTTGTGGTAGGGGCACTTCCAGAAGCCGGCTTTGGGTTGGGCGAGGTCGGGTTGGCCGTCGGGGAGGATGGCCCAGAACCATTCGCCGCGGTTGCGGTCGACCAGGCGGTCGCGGATGTAGGCCCAGGCGGCGAGGGCGCGGTCGGCGGCGGCGGTGTCGCCGTGGTATTTCCAGAGCCAGAGGTTGCCGACGACGGTTTCGGCCTGGACCCACCATTGACGGGAATCGTCGAAGGTGCCGTCGAGAAGTTGCTCGTAGCGCATCGAACCGTCGGGTAGCAGGCCTTCGTTGCCGGCCCGGCCGAGCGCCAGGGCGCAGGGCCGTACGCGGGAAACGAGATCCAGATCGCCCGTGGCGAAAGCGCATTCGAGCAGGAGCCAGGAGGTCTCGATGTCGTGGCCATAGGACACGCCGCCCGGCAGGACCGACCAGTCGCGCCGGAAATAGAGCTGCAGGTGCCCGTCGGGCGCCATGATGCGGGTGCAGACGATATCCAGCAGCCGGGCCAGCGCTTCGCGCAACGCAGGATCGGGCCAGACCCGATACAGGTTCGCATAGGCTTCCAGCACGTGAAGATGGGAGTTCATCGTCTTGTCGGCATTGATGTCGTGGGCCGACAGCGACATATCTTCCAGCGGCGAGAAATCGCGTGCGAGCGCTTCCGTATAGCCGCCGTACTGCGGATCGGCATAGTGCTTCTCCACCGTGTGGAAAAGCGCAACCGCCGCCGCCAGCGTGTCGGCGTCGCGGGTCAGCTTATACAGCTCGCTGAGCCCGTAGATGGCGAAGCCCTGGGCGTAGAGCTGCTTTTTGTCGTCGAGCGGCTCGCCCGCGGCGCTGACGCTCCAGTAGACGCCGCCGTTGTCGGCGTCGACGAAATGCTCCAGGAACCAGTCGCGGGCCGCAACGGCCGCCGCGAGACATTCCGGATCGCGCGTCAGGCCGTAGGCCGCCGCGAAAGCCCAAATGAGGCGGGCGTTCAGGATGACGCCGCGCGGCGCGTCGGGGAGGATTTCGCCGGAGGCGGAAACCTCCCCGTAGAAGCCGCCGCGCGGGTCGCGCAGCGTCAGCCAGAAGGGCAAAATATTCTGCCGCAGTTCATCGGCGACCTCCCCGATAAAGCGGTCGGTGCGTGTCTCCATCTCAGATGTTCGGCGTGTCCCAGACTTTCGTTTCGGTGCAGTTGACCATCACGCCCTGGCCGCCGCAGGCGAGCCGGAAGTCACCTGCCTCGAGGCGCCACTTGCCGTCGGCACCCACGAAAGCGAGTTCGATAGCCGGCAGCTCGAAGGTGACCGTCTTGGTCTCGCCGGGCTCGAGCGCGATCTTCTCGAAACCGCGGAGCCGCTTCACGTCGGGAATGAGCGAAGCCACCAGGTCGGAGCTGTAGAGCAGGACGGCTTCCTTGCCGGCGCGGTCGCCCGTGTTGGTCACCTTGACGGAAACCTTCAGGACGTCACCCGCCGCGAAGGAGGTCTTGTCGACCGTCAGATCGCTGTAGGCGAAAGACGTATAGCTGAGACCGTAACCGAAAGGCCACTGGACGTCCATCACCGCGTCGTAGTTGTAGGAGCCTTCCATCACCTCGCGGTGCTCGGACACCTTGTAATCGTAAGTATGCAGGGCATTGATGTGCTTCGAATAGGTGAACGGCAGCTTACCGGAGAAGTTCTCGTCGCCGGCGAGCAGCGCCGCCAGGGCGTCGCCGCCGTAGTTCGACGGCAACATCACATCGACCACCGCCTTGGCCAGCGGCTCGATGTCGCCGATGATGCGCGGACGGCCTTCGTTGAGCACAAGCACGATCGGCTTGCCGGTAGCGGCCAGCGCCTTCACGAGGTTCTTCTGGTTGGCCGAGAGGTTCAGGTCGTCCATGTTGCCCGGGGTCTCGCAATAGGAGTTCTCACCCACGCAGCACACGATCACGTCGGCGGCGCGGGCCGCGCTGACGGCCTGCTGGATGCCGGTCGCCTTCTCAAACTGCCAGGCCATCGGAATCTCGACATACTCCACGCCCGGCACATAGTTCACGCGGGTGAAGCGTTTCTGCAGGGCTTCGAGGATGGTATTGTACTGCGGCACGAACTCGTCGGCCGAGCCCTGCCAGCGATACGACCAGCCGCCGTTGAGCGCGCGCAGCGAGTTGGCGTTCGGACCCGTGACCAGAATGCGTTCCGTCCCCTTGAGCGGCAGCACGCCCTCGTTCTTGAGCAGCACCTCCGACTCCACGGCGGCGGCATACGATTCCTTCGCATAGCGTTCGCAGGCGAAATCGGGATAGTCTTTCTCCCAGGTCGGATTCTCGAACAGGCCCAGGCGGACTTTCAGGCGCAGGATGCGGCGCACGGCGTCGTCGATGCGGGCCATCGGGATCTCCCCTTTCTCGGCCAGGTCGACGATCACGTTGACGCATTCGGGATCGTAGGGATCCATGATCATGTCGATGCCGGCGTTGATGCCCAGCGCCACGGCCGCGCGCTTGTCAGCGGCGACGTGGTCGCGGGTGTAGAGGTTGTCAATGTCTGCCCAGTCGGTGACCAGCATACCGTCCCAATTCAGCTGTTCTTTCGCCCAGCCGGTGAGCAGCAACGCATTGGCGTGGGTCGGCATGCCGTTGATCGAGGCGGAGTTGACCATCGCGGTAAGCGCACCGGCCTGGAAGCACTCCTTGAACGGACGGAAATACTTCTCGCGAAGATCGTTCTCGGCGATGTAGGCCGGCGTGCGGTCCTTGCCGGAGAGCGGCACGCCGTAGCCCATATAATGCTTGAGGCTCACGGCGACGTGGTCGAGGTCGATGTGGTTGGGATCGCTTCCCTGCAGGGCGACGGTCTCGATGCGCGACATCTCGGCCTGCAGATACGGGTCTTCGCCCCAGCTTTCCCACAGACGCGGCCAGCGCGGGTCGCGGCCGAGGTCCATCACGGGCGAGAAGACCCAGGGCACCTGGGCGGCGCGGGTCTCGTAGGCCATCGCCTCGCCCATCATCCGGGCGTATTCGCGGTTGAAGGTGGCGCCGAGGTTGATTTCCTGCGGATAGAGCGAACCTTCGATCAGGTAGGACGCCCCGTGGATCATGTCGAGGCCGTAGATGCAGGGGATGCCGAGGACTTCCATCGACTTGTCCTGGATCTGCTTGACCATCGCGGCGGTATGGGCGCGGGAATGGGCCGCGTCGTGCATTACGTTCAGGATCGAGCCCACCTTGTATTCGCCGATGATCCGGTCGAGCTTGGCCGGGTCGATGGCCTCGTGGGTATCGTCTTCCAGCACCATGATGGAGAGCTGGACCATCTGTCCGGCTTTCTCCTTGAGCGTCATGTTCTTGAGGACCTGTTCAACCTTTGCTTCCACATCCTTGTCCCGGGGAATGGCGGGAGCGGTGGCCGGCTTCGAAGAGCAGGCTCCGGCGAGTACGGCCAGCAGGACGAGTGCAGCCGTCTGAATCATTCTTTTCATTGTCAAGCTTTTTTCGATTTTTTAGCGGAACGGTTGCGCCAGAGCGCGGTCATTTCTTCGAGGGTCTTCCCCTTGGTCTCGGGGACGAGCCGCCACACGAAGATGGCGGCGATGATGCAGATCAGGCCATAGAGCGCATAGGCGAAGAAGTGGCCGAAGCGGTCGCCCATTTCCCCCAGACGCATATTGTACATTGGCACGAAGGTGCTCGAGACGATGAAGTTGAAAATCCACTGGAACGCCACCGCCCAGGCCGTGGCCTGGCTGCGGATGGTGTTGGGGAAAATCTCGGAGATATAGACCCAGCAGATCGGGCCCCAGCTGAACATGAAGCAGGCGCTGTAGAGCATGATGCTGATCACCGGCACGATGGGCGGCATCGTCACCACGTTGGAGAGGGCTACGCCCAGCGCGCCGACGGCCATGCCGACCGAACCCGAGATCAGGAGCGGCTTGCGGCCCAGTTTCTCGACGGTGAAGACCGCCAGCAGCGTGAACGAGATGTTGATGATGCCCATGATGACCGTGAAGAGCATATTGTTCGACACACCCATCGACTCGAAAATACGCGGGGCGAAATAGAGCACCGCGTTGATGCCGATGACCTGCTGGAACACCGAGAGCATGCAGCCGATGAAGATGACGAGGAAACCGTAGGCGAAGAGTTTCTCGCGCTTCTCGACCACGGTCTCGCGGATCTCCTGCAGGATGGTGTGGGCCTTCTCCTCCCCGTTGATGCGAGCGAGGATGCGGAAGGCCTCGTTGTCGAGGCCGCGCATCACCAGGTGACGGGGCGACTCGGGCACCAGCAGGATGAGCAGCGAGAAGAGACCGGCCGGGAAGGCTTCGGAGACGAACATATTGCGCCATCCGATGGTATTGGTCCACTCCACGATCTGCGGATCGTTCTTGTGCGACTGGATGATGAGGAAGTTCACGAAATAGACCACCAGCTGACCGAAGATGATGGCGAACTGGTTCCACGACACAAGCTTGCCGCGCTGGTTGGCCGGCGCCACCTCCGCGATGTACATCGGGCAGATGGCCGAAGCCAGGCCCACACCGATGCCGCCCAGGATGCGGTAGAGGATGAACGCCACGAGGACGCCTTTGGAAGCGACACCGTGCGGGAAGATCAGGAATTCCGGATCGTACGATCCCAGGGCGCTCAGGAAGAAGAGGATACCCGCAATCAGCAGCGACTTGCGCCGGCCGATCCGGGAGGTCAGGAGACCCGACAGGAGGGCGCCGATTACGCAGCCGATCAAGGCGCTCGACGTCGTGAAGCCGTGGAGGCCGTCGGTATAGGTGAAGTCGCCGGCGCTCTGGAAGAAGGCCTGCAGGCCCTTTTCCGCGCCGGAGATCACGGCCGTATCATATCCGAAAAGCAGGCCGCCCAGCACCGCCACCAGCACGATGCTGATGAGGTACCAGGGGCTGCCTTGTTGACTGGACTTGCTCATGGGCGGCTATTTGCAGTAAAGGGCGACGATGGTTTCGTAGAGTTCCTGCTTGCCGGAGATCTGTTTCGGCTCGCCGTTGGCCTTGGCATAGGCCACAAGGTCTTCGAGGCTGAGTTTGCCTTCCTCGAATTCCTTGCCCTTGCCGCTGTCGAACGAAGCGTAGCGCTCCTTCTGCATGGCGGGAATGGGCGACTCTTCGCAGATCGCGGCGGCGTTGACCAGGGCACGGGCCATGGCGTCCATCGCGCTGATGTGGGCGATGAAGATGTCTTCCGGATCGGTGGAGTTGCGGCGCAGTTTGGCGTCGAAGTTCGAGCCGCCGGGCGCCAGGCCGCCGTTGCGGATGATCTGCAGCATGGCCAGCGTGAGTTCGAAGTTGTCGATCGGGAACTGGTCGGTGTCCCAGCCGTTCTGGGCGTCACCGCGGTTGGCGTCGACGCTGCCGAGCAGGCCGTTGTCCACGGCGACGGCCAGTTCGTGTTCGAAGGTATGGCCCGCCAGCGTGGCGTGGTTGACCTCGATGTTCACCTTGAAGTCCTTGTCCAGGCCGTTGGCGCGGAGGAAGCCGATCACGGTTTCGGTATCGACGTCATACTGGTGCTTGGTGGGCTCCATCGGTTTAGGTTCAATCAGGAAGGTACCCTTGAATCCCTTGGCGCGGGCATAGTCGCGGGCCGCCTTGAGCATATTGGCCAGGTGGTTCTTCTCGCGCTGCATCTGCGTGTTGAGCAGGCTCATATAGCCTTCGCGGCCGCCCCAGAACACGTAGTTCTCGCCGCCGAGCTTGATGGTGGCGTCGAGGGCGTTCTTGATCTGGACGGCGGCGCGGGCCACCACGTCGAAGTCGGGGTTGGTGGCGGCGCCGTTCATATAGCGCTTGTGGCCGAAAACGTTGGCCGTGCCCCAGAGGTTCTTGATGCCGGTTTCCTTCATCTTGACCAGCAGATAGTCGGTGATGTCCTTCATCCGGGCCTCATACTCGGCGATGTCGTCGGTATCCTCGACCAGGTCGATGTCGTGGAAGCAGAAGTATTCGATGCCGAGTTTCTGCATGATCTCGAAACCGGCGTCGACTTTGGCCTTGGCGCGCTCGTAGGGGCACTCGGCCTTATCCCAGGCGTAGCTGCGGGTCTGGCCGCCGAACTGGTCGCCGGAAGCCTGGCCCAGGGTGTGCCACCAGGCCATGGCGAAACGGAGCCAGTCCTTCATTTTCTTGCCCAGCACGAGGCGGTCGGGTTCATAATAATGGAAAGCCAGGGGGTTCTTGCTTTCGGGGCCCTCGAAGGGGATCTTTCCGATGGTAGGGAAAAACGCGGTAGACATAGTGTTTGATTATTGATTATTTAATACTGATTTCCAACGTTCAAAGGCGGCCTGATAATCCGCCTGCCGGGCCGGTTCGATGACGGCGAGGCGCTCCAGCGTGGAGAATGCCTCGGCGGCGTTGCGGTAGATACCTGCACCGATGCCGGCGCCTCGGGCGGCGCCGGCCGCGCCGTCGGTATCATAAAGCTCGATGACCGCGCCGGACGTACCGGCGAGGGTGTCGCGGAAGATCGGCGACAGGAACATATTGGCCAGGCCGGCGTGGATGCGGTCGACCTGCATGCCCATCTGTTCCATAATCCCGATCCCATAGCAGAAGGAAAAGACGATGCCTTCCTGGGCGGCGCGCAGCAGATGGGCGCGCCCGTGCCGGTTGAAGTTCACGCCGTGGAAGCTGCAGCCCGCGTCGCGGTTGCCCAGCATCCGCTCCGCGCCGTTTCCGAAAGGCAGCACGGAGATGCCGTCGCAGCCGATCGGCGCTTCGGCGGCCAGGGCGTTCATGGCGTCGTAGCCGAGATCGAGCGTCACGCTGCGCCGCATCCAGGCGTTCAGAATGCCCGTACCGTTGATGCAGAGCAATACGCCGAGGCGCGGGTTCTCCGCCGTATGATTGACGTGTGCAAACGGATTGACGCGGGACAGCGGGTCGTGGGCCACGGAGCCGATGACGCCGTAGACGACGCCCGAAGTGCCGGCCGTGGAGGCAATTTCGCCGGGCTGAAGCACGCCGAGGCTGAGGGCGTTGTTGGGCTGGTCGCCCGCCCGGTAGGAAACCGGCGTCCCCTCCTGCAGGCCCAGCATTTCCGCGGCCTCCCGGCAAAGGAGGCCCTGCGTGCCGAAGGTCGGGCGGACGGGCGGCAGGATCGACGCGTCAAAACCGAAATAGTCGAGCAGCCGTTCCGAAGGACGATTCTCGGCGAAATCCCAGAAGATGCCTTCCGACAGGCCGCTCACCGTGGTACAAGCTTCGCCCGTGAGGCACATCGCCACATAATCGCCGGGCAGCATCACCTTCCAGATGCGGTCGTACAGATCCGGTTCATTGTCCTTGACCCAGGCCAGCTTGGCGGCGGTGAAATTGCCGGGCGAATTGAGCAGATGCTGCAGGCACCAGTCGGTGCCCAAGCGCTCGAAGGCCTTCTCCCCATAGGGGACGGCACGGGAGTCACACCAGATGATGGAAGGACGCAGGACCTGCTTGTCCTTGTCCACGCAGACCAGCCCGTGCATCTGGTACGAGATGCCGATGGCGCGGATGTCGCCTTTGCCGACCTTGCCGGCCAGCGACAGCGTCTCACGCGTAGCCTGTTTCAAATACTCCATCCACTGGGACGGATCCTGCTCCGCCCAGCCGGCCTGGCGCGAGAGGATGGGCGCCTCCGTTTTCGGATAAAACGCCGAAGCGACGCATTTCCCGCTTTCCGCCTCCACGAGTGAGGCCTTTACGGACGAACTGCCGATATCATAACCGAGTAAGTACATATGCCTGTATTCAATTGGACCGTCGCCGGGCCGGGCTCACCCGTGCTCTGGATGAGGACCTGCGCCAGTCCGTTAAACGTATCGATGGTAAAGCTTCGGGCAGCCGGATCTTCCGGCCGTTCCCGGCCCCGGAAGGCGGGATCGCCGTTGCCGGCGCCCAGGATGCGGACCGGCCCTTCGACGGTAACAGTCACTGGAAGGCAGGCCGTCGGGACGAAGCGGCCACGGGCGTCGAGCACGGAGAGTTCCAGGACGGCCAGGTCCTGCCCATCCGCCCGGATCTCGCTCCGGTCGGCCACGGCCTGCAGGGCCGCGGGCGCGCCGGCCGTATAGACCGTCTCTTCACAGATCTTCTTTCCGTTGCGGTAGCCGACCGCGCGGACGCGGCCCGGCTGATAGACGGCCGTCCATTCCAGATGCCCATTGCGGGGCATCCGTTTCCGGCCGAGATTTTTCCCGTTGACGCTGAGCGCCACCTCGTCGCAGTTGCTGTAAACCCACACGGAAACTTTCTCCCCTTCGTGTCCTTCCAGGTTCCAGTGCGGCAGGATATGCAGCACCGGTTCATCGGTCCACCAGGCCTTCAGATAGAAAGCCTCGTCCTTCGGGAAACCGCAGTAGTCGAGAATGCCGAATTCCGAGCCCGTGGCCGGATATTTCAGCGGGTTGGGCTCGCCGCGATAGTCGAATCCCGTCCAATAAAAGAGACCGACGAGCCAGGGACGGGCATCGTAGAACTGCCAACCCCGTTCGATGCAGTTGTAGAGGCTGTCGGGGCCCTGCGGGCTCCGGTTGAGGGCCGCCATGCGGCCGTTTTCCACGTCGTCGTAGTAAACGCCGCGCGTACCGCACCCGGAGGTCTCCTCCGTGCCGAGGGCCACGCGGGCGGGATAGTCGGCGCGGTGCTTGTCCACCGGGTTCTGCAGGATATAGTTGTAACCCGCCACGTCGGTTCCCTTGAGGATTTCAGGGCCGCTGCTCGAGGCCACGATCACGGGACGCGTGGGATCGATGCCGTGGCAGAATTCCGTCATCGTGCGGGCGATGCGCTCGCCCTTGTCCTTCCATTCAATCCCCCACTCTTCGTTGCCGATGCCCCAGAGGATGATGCAGGGGTGGTGCCTGTCGCGCTCGATCATCTTGCGCAGCGGCTCCAGCTGAGCGTCGTTGGTGCCCATCAGGCGCGTTTCTTCCAGCACGTACATCCCCAGGCTGTCGCAGATGTCCAGCAAGGCGGGCGAAACAGGGTTGTGCGAGGTGCGGATGGCGTTGAAGCCGTATTTCTTGAGCTGCTTGATGCGCCAGACCCACAGCGCGTCGGGGACGGCGGCACCCACGCCGGCGGCGTCCTGATGGACGTTCGCCCCGTGCAGGCGGATGACCTGGCCGTCGAGCAGGATGCCGCGGTCGGGATCGATTTCGATCTTCGGGCGCGGCAGCTGCGGCCGGGCGGGCGTATCGCCGATCGTCAACCAAACGTGCCGATAGATACCGGCCCCTTCATAGAACCAGCCTTCCTCGAACGTGGCGTCGACACGGACGGCGACGATGTTGTCGCCGCCGTAGTTCAGGTATTCGGCGATGTTGTAGGTCGCGGTGGTGTAGCCGCTCTGTTCACCGCCCAGCCAGAAGCCGTTCACCCAGATGTCGGAATCGCGGAAGATGCCGTCGAACCGGAGCGAAACCGGCTTGCCGAGCGCATCGGCCGGCACGGTGAAATGCTTGCGGTACCAGCCCACGCTGGTCTCCGGCCACTGCCAGCCCACGGTCTTGTAGCCGTGGCTATGGCTAGCCTCCGGCGCGAAGGGCAGGTCCACCACCCAGTCGTGCGGCAGCTGCACCGGACGCCAGGCGGAATCGTCGAACTTCTCGGAATACGGCCCGGTATTGTGGATGGAGGCCGCCTTCGTGAAATAATTGAAATATTCCGTGCCCCGGCCGAAGTCCTTTTCCGGCGAAGAAGCGTTGCCGAAGGCGAATTTCCACCCGTCATCGAACAACATCTCCTGGGCAGAAAGCGATAGAGATGAAATGAGGATGAAAAGGATAACCATATTCCATTTCCAAAGTACGGCCCCTCCGGGGCCTATCCCTCCCAAAACCGGCAAGCCGGTTTCGGGCCCCTCCCACTCACGGCTGCGTGGGCGCAGACGCTTTGGAAATGGAATATGGTTATCCTTTCTCATAGTATTAAAGATTTAAAGTTACAGTTTTTCCTTGATAGTCGCAAGCGGTTCCTTTGGCATCGGGGTCGTAGCCGTGGGGATGGGACGGGTCGACCACGATCACGTGGAACGTCCGCGTTTCCAGCATACCGGGGAATTCGCCCGTGCGGTCGCCAATGGTCAGCGTCCGCGCTGCATCGTCCCAATGGATGGGAATCGTGCTGTAGGCGCCTTTCTCATAGGCATAGGTCAGGCCGTCGTCCTCATAGAGGGTGAAATCGGCATCGGCGCCGGCATAGACATACAGCCGGATGGCGTCGGCCGGCTTCTGGTCGGACCACTCCATGGCGGGGCCGAAAGGAATGAGCGAACCAGCCCGCACGAAGAGCGGCATACGCTCATACGGGGCAGGCATCGAACGGGTGCGGTCGCCCGCAAAGTATTCGCCGGAATAGAAATCATACCAGCCGCCGGCGGGGAAATAGACGTGGCGGCTGCGGGCCTTGTACTCGCTCACCGGGCAGACCATCAGCGCCGGACCGAACATCCACTGGTCGGAGAGGTCGCGCACGTCCGGATCGTCGGGATAATCCATCGGCAGGCCGCGCAGGATCGTATCGTCGTTGAGATAGACCGAGCCAGCCAGCGAATAGAGATACGGCATCAGCCGGTAGCGCAGCTGCATATACCAGAGAATGCTCTCATACGTGGCCGAACCCTGCGGCGCGATGTTCCAGAGCTCGCGCTGCGGCCACTGGCCGTGGGTGCGGAAAAGCGGGACGAAGGTGCCGAACTGGTGCCAGCGCGTCTGGAGTTCCCGCCATTCGGTGAGGTTCTTCGGGTCGTAGAACTTGCTCATCACCGAGAAACCGCCGATGTCCATACCCCAGAACGGAATGCCGCTCATCGAATAGTTCAGGCCGGCGGCCATCTGCATCCGCATATCGGTCCAGGAAGTGCCGATGTCGCCGCTCCACGTGGCCGTGCTGTAGCGCTGCAGGCCGGCGAAGCCGCTGCGGGTGAGCAGGAACACGCGTTTGTCGGGCTCCACGCTGCGCTGTCCGTTGTAGATGGCGTCGGCATTGACGATGGAATAGGCGTTCAGGTATTCGGTGGAAGGGCCCAGCGCGGTCGGCGTGATGAGCCACTTGAAATAGTCCATCGGCAGGCAGTCGCGCAGGTTCGGCTCGCTGGCGTCCATCCACCAGGCGTCGATCTTGCGGCCGTATTTGCTGTAAAGGTCCTCGTCGATCTGGCGCCAGAACATCTCGCGGCCGCCTTGCGCATAGGCGTCATAGAACGTCTGTTTGTGGCCCAGCCAGTCCACCAGGCCAGTGTCTTCGGCGTGCGTGTAGGCATAGCCCGCCGCTTTGAGTTCCTGATAATTGTCGGTATTGGTGTAGAACTTCGGCCAGACGCTGATCATCAGCCGGCCGTGCATCGCGTGGACGTCGTCCATCATCTTCTCCGGATCGGGATAGCGCGTCTCGTCGAACTCGTGGCTCCCCCACTGATCGTCTTTCCAGTACTGCCAGTCCTGGACGATGTTGTCGACGGGGATGTGGCGGCGGCGGAACTCGGCGAGCGTGCGGACCACCTCGTCCTGCGTGGAGTAACGTTCGCGGCTCTGCCAGAAGCCCATCACCCATTTGGGCATCACCGGCGCCTTGCCGGTCAGGGTGCGGTAGCCGCGGATCACTTCGTCATAGTTGTCTCCGGTGACGAAATAGAAGTCAGCATACGGCTCGAACTCGCTCCAGAAACTGAATTGCTGCTTCTCTTCCGCCTTCTGCCGGGTGGCCACGCGAAGGCCGAAATACGACACGTCGCCGTCGGGTTCCCATTCAATGCGGACAGGCGTGCGGACGCCCTTCTCCAGATGGGCCGTAAACTTGTAGCTGTTGGGGTTCCAGGCCGGACGCCAGCGGCGCGACATCATTTCCTGGCCGCCGACCACGGTCTGCTGGAAACCGGCGTAATACTGGATGAAATCGTAGTCGCCCGTCTCGGGCGCCTCGATCCAGCCTTCGTACACCACCTTGGCGCCGTTGAGCTTGACCTTGGGCAAATTCTGGATCAGGGCTTCGTTCTCGTAATAGAGCGAATCCTCCCGCTGCACCAGCGGCTCGCCCTGGGCGGGCATATAGGTTCCTGTCAAGGCGCCTTCCACGCCGTCCTTGTCATAGAGCTTGAAGGCTTCGCCCAACTGGCGGTACGGCGCGGGATTGCCCCAGCGCGACAGCGAATAGGCGTCGAAGAGCAGGCCATAGCCGCGCGTCGAAACGACGAAGGGAACGCTCACCTTGGTGTTATACTGGAAGAGTTCCTCGTTGCGCCCCTTGTGGTCGAATTCGCCGGCCTGGTGCTGGCCGAGGCCATAGAACGATTCGTCCGGATCGGTCTCGAAGCAGGTGCGGACCGACCAGGCCTTCTTCCCTTCCACCTCGACGGGTTCGAAGGTGAAACCGCCTTCCTGCAGGAGCGGCGTTCCGTCGCCCCGGAAGAGGTTCACGATGGCCGGAGTCGTGTATATTTCCACGATCAGACTGTCGGTGGCCAGACGCACCTTGCCGCCGGCTTCCGTCACCTCGAAATCCCGGCAGCCGCCCTGCGGGACCACGGCGAGACTCGCCCGGTCGTTGAAACGGTCGCCCGGCACGGCGGAGACACGGATGATATCGGGGGCGACGACCTGCAGGCGGATGGTCATCTCCTTACAGGGGACAAGCACCTGATTGTCTTTCACGATAAAAGCCCGCTGGCAGGACATCAGCAGAAGCGGGAGCAACAAGAGGAAAAGAGCCTTCTTCATATTCGGTTTCGGTTTTTGTCATTAAAGGGGCCAGTCATCCGAGCGGAACGGAGGAACGGGGATGCCAAAGGATGTTTTCAGGTTGGTGTCCATCAGGTTGCGGTAGCTGTAGCGGACCGCCGCCGGCTTGGGCACCTGGTCGCAGCGGACATAGACGGTCTGTCCGTCCCAGTCCACTTCGGCGTCGGCGAGATGGAACATGCGGTCTTCACCGGCCAGCTCGAAGCCCTTGATGACGCGGTCCTCGATCGACTGGAGGTTCGACCAGACGTTGTTGAAGAGAATCTTCACGCGGCCGTCAGCGAGGTATTCGATGGAGCGCGGCGTCGGGTAATCGACGGGCATATACACGGGGACGCCGTAGCAGGAACTCAGGGCCCGGAGGACCATCATATCGGCCACTTCCTGCTTGCGCGAAGGATGGATGGTGTGCTGGGCGCCCAGCGTCTCCAGGCAAACGGCGTAGCAATCCGGCACGAGCTGCTGCACGTGCATCTGGGTTTCCACGAAAGCGGGGCGCGTCCGGGCATCGGGCTGGCCGTAGTCGTGCGGCGCCAGCAGCGCATAGATGAACGGCATATCGCCCCTGCCCCAGGCCTCGCGCCAGAGTTTCACCATCGCGGCCTGCAGCTTGTCGTAGCAGCCCTGGCCGAGGTTGGAACAACCCTGGTACCAGAGGAAGCCTTTGGCGGCATAGCCGGCGATCGGCGCCACGCGGCCGTTCCAGCAGGTCGCCACGCAGTTGGGCCAGGTGCCGGCCGTCTCGTGCAATTCCTTGATGAAGGCCAGGTCTTCGGCCGAAACGCCGGCGCTTTCCACGGCTTCCATCGTCA
Source organism: uncultured Bacteroidia bacterium (assembly GCA_902778855.1). Classification (GTDB taxonomy): domain Bacteria; phylum Bacteroidota; class Bacteroidia; order Bacteroidales; family UBA932; genus Cacconaster. The sequence goes on along the minus strand of CACYZM010000003.1, from coordinate 66,607 downwards.
TCCACGGCTCGATGCGGCTGCCGCCCCAGGCATTCACGATGATGCCCACGGGAACGCCCAGATTGCGGGTGAGCCGCTTGGCGAACAGGTAGGCTACGGCGGAGGTTTCGGCATACACCGCGGGATCGGTATGCTGCCAGGTGAAATCCATGTCGCGCTGCACGACGTGGGTCGTGTCGGCCTTGAGGTTCAGCACGCGGATGCGGGAAGCGTATTCCGCTGCCTCGAGCAGATTCTCCCGGAAACCGTCAATCTGCTGGAAGCCGAAGCCCCGCATGGGCATTTCCATATTCGACTGGCCGCTGCACACCCAGACCTCGCCGAGCATGACGTCGGAGACGGTCAGGCTTTCCTTGCCCGACTTGACCGTCAGCGTATACGGGCCGCCGGCGGCGCCGGTCGGGAGGGTCACACGCCAGGATCCGTCGTCGGCCACCTTGGCCTTGACGGCTTCCTGCGTCCAGGAAGCGGTGACGGTCACGGTCTTGCCGGGTTCACCCCAGCCCCAGACCGGGGCTGCGGTCTCGCGCTGGAGCACCGCGTGATCGGAAAAAACGTGGGCCAGCTGCAGGGGCTGCGCGGAAAGCAGCAGCGCGGCAAAGAGCAGCAGGCCGGTCAAGGTCAGTCGTTTCATATCGTTTTCAGATTCTTGTCGATGAGTTTGTTGAGCGTTTCCACGGACAGGCCCGTGCGCAGGCCGTCGGGGGCCGTGTGCAGGCAGTAATCGACCAGCCGGTCGACGGTCGAGGTGGCCACGTGGAGCCGGGTGTCGGACGAGGCGTAGTAGATGAACACCTTCCCGTCGGGATCGCAGATCCAGCCGTTGGAGAAGAGGACGTTCATCACGTCGCCGATATACTCGCCGCCTTCCGGCGCCATGAAGAAGCCGGCCGGCTCAGCGATGACGCGGGTCGGATCGTCAAGCGCGGTCATATACATATACAGGACGTAGCGCAGGCCGGAGGCGCAGCCGCGCACGCCGTGCGCCAGATGCAGCCAGCCCTGCGGGGTCTTGATGGGATGCGGCCCCTCCCCGTTCTTGACTTCCTTGACCGTATGGTAGTGGCGCAGGTTGATGATCTGCTCCTCTTTCACCTCGGCGTGTTCCATCGAGTCGACCAGGGCCCAGCCGATGCCGCCGCCGCTGCCGGCGTCGATGAAGCCGTCCTGCGGACGGGTGTAGAGGGCATATTTGCCATCCACGAATTCGGGATGCAGCACGACGTTGCGCTGCTGGCTCTTCGACACCAGGTCGGGCAGGCGCTCCCAGTTCACCAGGTCGTGAGTGCGGGCGATGCCGGCTGCGGCCACGGCGGACGAGAGGTCGCCGGCCGGCGCCGCCGGATCCTTGCGTTCGACGCAGAAGATGCCGTAGATCCAGCCGTCCTCGTGGGCGGTCAGGCGCATGTCGTAGATGTTTGTGGCGGGCTCCCCGTATTCCGGCATCGTCACGGGACGCGGCCAGAAGCGGAAATTGTCCACACCGTTGGGGCTCTCCGCCACGGCGAAGAACGATTTGCGGTCGGCGCCCTCCACGCGGGCGACGAGCACGTATTTCCCGTTCCACTTGATGGCGCCCGCATTGAATACGGCGTGGATGCCGAAGCGCTCCAGCAAGTAGGGATTGGTGTCTTTGCACAGGTCATAGCGCCATTCCAGCGGCGCATGCTCCGCGGTCAGCACGGGGAACGCATAGCGTTCATAGACGCCGTTCCCCTCCCGGGCCACATTGGGCCGGGCGCAGAGCTCATCGTGGGCCTCGGCGAGCCGGGCCAGTCTTTCTTCGAAAATCATAGGAGTACGATATCTTCTTTTTCGCTGAACTGTTTGAAATCGTCGGCATGTTCGAAGCCTTTCCACGGGGCGTAGAAATGCTCCGGCCGGTCGTGGGCGTTGCGCCAGGTAAGCACATAGGCGATGCCCGATCCCGAAATGGCGGGATACAGCACCTCGCACCACCAGTGCGGATCCTTCAGGCTTTCCAAGCCGGTCTCGGAGAGGCAGAACTGTTTGCCGTGCTCCGCCGCAAGGCCGCGGAGCTCAAAGAGCATCCCGCGCACCTGGCGGATATAGCGGCGGTGGGCCGCTTGCAGGCCATCGAGGCCGATGTATTCGTAGATGTCTGTTCCCAGGTAATCCACATAGTCGTCGCCGGGATAGCGCGACAGATAATCCGCCACGCTGATCGGCCCGTTGGGCGAATAGCACCACTGGAGGTTCGTCAGCCCGCGCTCCTGCACGAGGTAGTCGTGTGTCATCCGGAACAGGGCCACGTATTCGTCGGCCGTGCAGAGCCGGCCGCCCCACCAGAACCAGCTGCCGATGTTCTCGTGCCAGGGACGGAAGATGGCCGGCGCGCCGTCGAGGCTCGCCAGGAAATCGCCGGCCCGCTGCAGCCACACCATGAACTCGTCGTGCTTCGCACCGCCCGGCAGGACGGAGCGCACGACTTCCGACGAAGAGATGTCCCACGCATCGCCGCCCGTAAAAGGATTGCGGGGATGCCAGGAGAAGGTGACCGTGCCGCCGCGTTCCACGTGTTTCAGCGCGGCCCGCCGCATCAGGTCGAACGGGACTCCGTCGAGGTTGCGGGCGTTGCCCAGCTCAATGCCGCCCAGGTCGAAGCCCACGATGGCGGGATACTTTCCCGCCACGTCGCGCACGTCCGAGCGCTCGAGCGGATCGTTTTCAAGGTCGGTCACCACCCAGTTGTGGCCGTAAACCAGGTCGTCCTGATGGCCGTACAGGATTTTGCCAGGCTTTGCGGCCCATTCCTTGCCATTGGCTTTCGCAATGACGTCGACCGTCGAATCGGAAACATAGACGCCGTTCAGGCCCTGCGCTTCCTGGGCGGGGTCGCCCGTGTAGGGATCGCCGCTCACCCACTGCTCGTGCGGCGGATTGGCGAAGCCGCTCCAGCCCCAGAAATTCGCCCCGTCGAGTTCCTCGCCGATGCGGGAGAAGACATACGCATAATACTTGTCCCGGGCATTCGTGGTCGCATCCATCGAGGCCTGGAAGCCGTCGCGCGGGAAACCGAATTCCTCGGCCACCACCGGGAAGCCCAGTTCGCCGGCCAGCGCCTTGTGGAACTTCAGGTACTCGGCGGTCTTTTCGACGGCGGCGTCCACGTCTTCCTCCAGCTGGTCGGGGCGGACCCAGCTCCAGTTGTAGGGCCAGATGTGGATGGTCATATAGTCGATGCCGGCAATCTCATTGACTTCACGCACCAGCTCCGGATCGTTCTCGCAGCCCATCAGGCCCTCGTTGCCCGTGGAAAGCAGGTGGTTCGGGTCGAGTTCCTTCACGATATGGGCCGCTTCGGTCATCCAGCCGATGAATCCGGCGCGGATCTCCGGCTCGTCGGAGAAGCAGCGGGGTTCGTTGCCCAGCTGCCAGGCGAAAATGGCCGGATCATCCTTATAGGGTTTCCCCGTGATGGAATTCACGCGGGAGACAATGTTGCGCAGGTGGTTGAAATAGAGCTGCTGCGCCTCGGTGCAGGTCTGGAACTTCCGCATCTGCTGCATGAAGGGCCAGTAGCCGTCCACCAGGGGGATCAGCGTCTTCTCGCCGGTCGCCCACTCCAGGTACTGGCCGTAGCCGCCGGTCCATTCCCAGGAATTGTTGACATAGAGGACGGCCTGCATGTCGCGTTTGCCCAGTTCCACCAGGAAGCGGTCCAGGCCGACCAGGAGCGTGTCGTTATAGACGCCGGGAGCGGTCTGGAGCGTCGGTTCCACGCGGGAATACACGCCGTCCGCCCCGTCGCCGCCCACCAGGACGCGGAGGTTGTCGATACCCAGCTCCTTCAGGGCGTCGAGTTCGCGGACGAGGCGGTCATAGTCGCCGCCGCGGCCTTCGGACGCCAGGATGGGGCCGTACCAGAAGTTCGTGCCGATAAAGGTGTAGGGTTTTCCGTCGCGGACGAAATGGCCGTCCTTGACCGTAACAAAAGGGGTTTGCGGGCGATCGCAGGCAAAGGCGGAAACCGCCAGGATGCACATCGCCAGGACCTTGAAAAAGCGTTTCATAAGCGGGCCGGAATAAACTTGATACCTTATTTAGAAAGATATGCAAATTTATGTTTTTTGCCCGGCCGCAGCCAGCAAATAATTGTTAAAAACCAATACTATTTTTGCAAGGAATCAGACGTAGATCCGGTTCTTGGTGAACAGCGCCCGGAAGTCGCGGGGCGTATAGCCGCGGCGGGCTTTGAAGGTCCGGTTGAAGTTGGACAGGTTGTTGAATCCGCACGCATAGCAAATCTCACTGACCGAGGTAGTTGTATCGACGAGCATACGGGCGGCCACGCCCATGCGGACATCAATGATATAGTCCACCGGACCCCGGCCGGTGTACTGTTTGAAGAAGCGGCTGAAGGCGGAAGGCGACATCGCCACGAGGCCGGCCAGGTCATCGAGCTTGATCTCTTCCGTATAGTGCTGGGCGATGAACTCCTTGACCTTGTTCACGCGGCGGCTTTCCCGGCCGGTGACGGTCTTGGCGAAGGAGTTGGAAGCGAGGGTGCGGGCGCCCGTGTCGAGCGAGAGCTCATAGAGGATGCGGAGCATGTCCAGGAACTGGTCCATCCTTTCCTCCTTGGTGGCCAGGGTGTCGAGCAGGCAGTACACGCGCATGATGGCGGGCATCGAGAAAGTGAGCCCCATCCGGGCCCGCTCGAACATTTTGCGGATTGATGCGAACTGATTGCGTGACAGCAACTTGTCATCCAATAGCCGGGGCGAGAACTGGATGGTGATTTCCCGGATGTCCTTCTCCCGGCAGCCGCCTTGCTCCCAGGCGTGTTCCAGGCCGTCACCGGTGACGAGCGTCAGCTCGAAGTCGCCGATGGTCTCGATGCTGTCGCCCACCACGCGGCGGACGCCGCGCCCGCCTTCGATGAAATTGAGTTCGAATTCCTCGTGGGAATGGATCGGAAAGGTAAATTCGCTCTTGTGGCGTTCGACGATATAAAAGCAGTCGTTGTCCGTGATGGACGTGATTTCCCGAAGTACATTGGCCATAACAGGACAAAGATACAAAAAAAATTGTATTTTCTCCCTATTTACTGATACTTTTCCAACATGCCTCTTCCCCGCGGATACCTTATATTAATTTTATTTTATACCTTTAAGCGTTTATTTGCGCGCTTATGTGCACGCACACGGAAATACACGATATTTTAACGATAACTAAATTTTTTAACCAACTCAATCCAACCAATGAAAAGCAAGTTCTTTGCTTTCTTGACAGTCTTGTTCCTGACGACGGCCGCCTTTGCGCAGACCGTCCGGATTTCCGGTACGGTGACCGACACATACGGCCCCGTCATCGGAGCAAGCGTCATTGAAAGCGGCACCCAGAACGGTGTCTCAACGGACATGGACGGTAATTTCGTGCTGAACGTCAAGCCTGGCGCCTCGATCGAAATTTCGTCCATTGGCTACAAGACTCAGGTGATTGCGATTGGAAGCCAGACGGTTTTCAACGTTTTCCTTGAGGAAGACGCAGAGTTCCTTGAAGAGACGGTGGTGATTGGTTACGGTGTTCAGAAAAAGAAACTCGTAACCGGTTCGACCGTCCAGGTCAAAGGCGAGGAACTCGCCAAACTCAACTCAACCAACGCCCTGGGCGCCATGCAGTCCTCCACCCCCGGTGTGAGCATCATGAGTTCGTCCGGACAGCCTGGCTCGGGCTACAACGTCAACATCCGCGGTATGGGTACCATCGGTTCCTATGCCCCTCTGTATGTGATCGACGGCGTGGCCGGCGGCAGCATCAACTCCCTCAACGCCTCGGATATCGAGAGCATCGACGTCCTGAAGGACGCCGCCTCCTGCGCCATCTACGGTGCGCGTGGTGCGAACGGTGTCATCCTCGTCACCACCAAGCAGGGCAAGGCCGGCCGGATCAGCGTCACCTATGACGGCTTCTACGGCATCCAGAACGTGCAGAAGATGCCCGAGTTCCTGAACGCCCAGCAGTATATGGACATCCAGGACCAGGTCAACTTCAATATGGGCAAGCCGACCATCGACTGGGCAGGCATCCTGAACCCTTCGCTCTACAACAGCGTGAAGGACGGTTCGTTCGTCGGAACCAACTGGCTCGACGCGATCCGCAACGTCAACGCCCCCAACCAGAACCACGCCATCAACATCGTCGGCGGTACCGAGATGTCCAAATTCTCGATGGGTGTGAGCTACGCCCACCAGGAAGGTATCTTCGGCAAGCCGGTCGCTTCGAACTACAAGCGTATGACCGTCCGCCTGAACTCCGACCACGTGCTGTGGCACAAGAACGGCCTGGACATCATCTCCGTGGGTGAGAACATGACCTTCACCCAGTCGGCCAACAGCGGCATCGGTACCGGCAACCACTACTGGAACGATATCTTCAACATGCTCTCCGCCAACCCGCTCGTTCCCATCTATCAGCCCGACGGCAATTATACGGAATACGACTGGCTCAAGCAGAGCGGCCTGTGGAACCTGGTGTCCACCATCTCCAACCCGATCGCCGAAATGGTCTATTCTTCCCGCGGCAACAACGGCAGCCACGACTACAGCCTGAGAATGTCGGCCAACCTGCGCGTGCAGCCCATCAAGGGCCTCACCTGGAAGAGCCAGTTCAACTATGGCCTGAGCTCGGGCACCTACCGCCAGTACAGCATGATCTACAAGCTGACCGACCAGTCCTTCAAGGACACCGACTCCGTCAGCCAGAGCGCCTACGCCGGCTGGGATTGGTCCTGGGAAAATACCGTGAACTACCTGTTCGACATCAACGGCAAGCACCACTTCGACGCCCTGATCGGTAACACCCTCCAGCACAGCGGCTTCGGCGAAAGCGTCGGTGCGGGCAACACGACTTCCAACTGGCCCAACAGCTGGACCTACGCTTATGTGAGCAACACGTCCGGCGACCCGACCCTCGGCGACATCTCCGGTTCGACCTGGGGCGACAGCGGTCTGGTTTCCTTCTTCGGCCGTGTCAACTACAACTACGACGAGCGCTATATGCTCTCCCTGATTCTCCGTCACGACGGTTCCTCCAACTTCATGCGCGGCCATCGCTGGGGTACCTTCCCCTCCGTCTCCGCCGGTTGGGTCATCTCCAACGAACCCTGGTGGCACCACAACAATATCGTCGACTTCCTGAAACTCCGCGGAAGCTGGGGCCAGAACGGTAACTGCAACATCGACAACTTCCAGTACCTGTCGACGATTTCGGTGGGTGCGGCCGACGGCGGCTACTCCTTCTACACGGGCCCGACCTCCCAGAACTCCGGCACCGGCGCTTACGCCGACAAGCTGGCCAACCCCGACATCACCTGGGAGACTTCGCAGCAGCTTGACCTCGGTTTCGACGCCCGTTTCTTCAACAGCCGGCTGAACATGGCTTTCGACTGGTATCAGAAAGACACCAAGAACTGGCTGGTGAACGCCCCGATCATGGGTCACTTCGGCGCCAACGCCCCGTATATCAACGGTGGTGACGTGCGCAACTCCGGTGTCGAGCTCGCTCTCAACTGGAACGAAGTCCGTACCCCTGACTTCTCCTACAACATCGGCGTGAACGCGGCCTACAACAAGAACCGCGTCACCCGTATCGCCAACGATGAGGGCATCATCCACGGCGGCACCAACGTCGTCCAGGGCATCGCGGAAATGTACCGCGCCCAGGTCGGCTATCCGATCGGCTACTTCTGGACCTACAAGACCGACGGCGTCTTCCAGAACCAGGATGAAATCGACGCCTGGAAGGCCAAAGGTTACGGCACCATCGTCGACAACGTGGTTCCGGGCGACCTGAAGATCCTCGACCTCCACCAAGACGGCATCATCAACGACCTCGACAAGACGATGACCGGCGACCCGAACCCCGACTGGAACGTGGGCTTCAACTTCTCCGTCTTCTTCAAGGGCTTCGACCTCGGCATGAGCGCCTACGGCATGTTCGGCCACCAGGTGTTCCGCGCCTACCGCCGCTACACCGACAGCCAGTGGAACAACTACACCACCGAGGTGTACGACTACTGGCACGGCGAGGGAACGTCCAACCACTTCCCGCGCCTGGTTGCCGGTACCAACTACAACTATGTGAACAACACCGACATCTTCATCGAGAACGCCGACTTCTTCCGCATCCAGACCGTCACGTTCGGTTACGATTTCAAGCATCTGTGGAAGAACGCTCCGTTCGAGAAGGCCCATCTGTACTTCCAGGCCCAGAACCCTTGGGTCTTCACGAAGTATAAGGGTCTCGACCCTGAGGTCGGTACTTCTTCCGGCTTCAGCAGCTGGGCCAAGGGCATCGACCTCGGTTACTATCCGCAGGCCCGCAGCTTCCTGGTCGGCCTCAACCTCGCCTTCGGCGGTGTCCGTGGCGAATCGACTCCCGCCGCCATCGAGGCGCCCAAGTACACGCCTGAGCGCGTCGTAGAGAAGGTCGTCGAGAAAGTCGTCGAGAAGCAGGTTCCCGTGGAAGTGATCAAGGAAGTGGTCAAGGAAGTCAAAGTCGCTTCTGACTTCACGGGCCCCTACTCCGACGATCTCTACTTCGTCATCGGCAAGGCCGACATCCGTCCGGACGAGGCTTTCAAGCTTGGCCGTATCGCCCAGATCCTGAAGGACAACCCCGACGCGACCATCTCTGTCACGGGTTATGCCGACAGCGGCACCGGCAATGCCACGATCAACAATGATCTCTCGCAGCGTCGTGCCCAGGTCGTCATCGATATGCTCAAACAGGCCGGCATCTCCGCCAGCCGTATCGTCAGCAAGGCCGTCGGCGGCGACCGGGATGCTTCCCGCAGCCCCGAATCCAACCGCGTTGCCGTATGTATTGTCAAATAATTAGAACGAAAGCGTTATGAAAAACATATTGAAAATTGCGGTTATCGCCGCCCTCGCTTTTTCGTTTGCGTCCTGCGAGTCTTTCCTCGACACCACGAACTACTGGTCGAAAGACAGCAGCAACTTCCCGGTGAACGCGACTGATGCCGAGCAGATGCTCGCCGGTATCTACAACAACCTGAACGCCGCCATCGGTGCCAATGACGGTGGCAACGTCGGTCTGAACCACTTCCTGTGGTCCATCGCTTCTTCCGACGACGCCCTCGGCGGCGGCGGCCAGAACGACCCGCAGTTCCAGGCGGAAGACCTGCTGATGAACGTGGGCGCCGACATGTACGACGGCTTCTACGTCACCCGCTATAAAGGTATCGCCCGCGCGAACGCAGCCATCGAGGCCCTGCCCAACTGCGGCGTGGCCGATCTGAAACAGTATATGGGCGAGGCTTTCTTCCTCCGCGCCTGGTACTACTACGAACTTGCCTCCATGTTCGGCAACATCCCCTGCCCCGTTACCTCGCAGGCCGATGCCACGCAGCCGCAGATCAGCGGTGAAGCCCTCTGGGGCCAGATCATCGAGGACTGCAAGATCGCTGCCGACATCATGCCCGCCAAGCAGGCCATCGGTGACGGCCACGTGGACAAGTATTGCGCTGAAGCCCTCCTGGGCCGCGCCTACCTGTTCGCCTCCGGCTTCTACGGCGTCAGCGACATCACCCTCCCGGCCTATGAGAACGAGTCCATCGGCGTAAGCATCGCCGAAGGCACCAAGATCTCGAAGTCGGAAGTCGGCGCCTACATCACCGACTGCGTGAACAACTCCGGCTACTCCCTCGTGAGCGACTACCACAACCTGTGGGCCTACACGAACCGCTGCTCCATCAGCGATCCGAAGAACCCCTGGTATGGCAAGGGCTACAAATGGGTGGAAGACGACGGCGCCCGCAACCCCGAGGCGATGTTCGTCATCAAGTTCAACACCCAGCCGTCCTGGGGCACCACCATCGGTTACTCCAACCAGACCGCCCTGTTCATGGGTGTGCGCGAGCAGACCTTCTCCGAAGGCGGCATGATGCCGTTCGGTCAGGGCTGGGGCATGTGCCCGGTCAACCCGTCCTTCGTGGAAGACTGGAAGGCCCTCGAGCCGAACGATCCCCGTCTGGACGCCTCCGTCCTGCCGGTGACCAAGTTCGTCGGTCCGTATTCCTACGGCGGTGACGCCTACATCCAGGAGACCGGTTACTACCACACCAAGAACATGCCCGTCATGGCTTGGAGCGAAGAGAAGGGCAAATACCTGATGTCCTTCACCAACGTCATGTTCCCCGGCCTCACCTGGGCCGAAGGCTACGATGACAACTATCAGCTCAACAGCGTGAACGACATGATCCTGATCCGCTTCGCCGAAGTACTGCTGATGGATGCCGAGATCAACGGCAGCCAGGCTTCCTTCGACAAGGTCCGCGCCCGCGCCGGTCTGCCGAGCAAACCGCTGAACGACGAGAACCTCCGCAACGAGCGTCGTTGGGAGCTCAACTTCGAAGGCGTCCGCTTCAACGACATGCGCCGCTATGGCGAAGACTACGCCGTCAAGGCCCTCAACAAGCAGGAAGGCGTCAAGATCTGGAACCTCGGCGTGGAAGGCACCAACACCGCCTCCAAGTTCAACGGCGGCTATGGTGAACGCTACAAGGCCACCAAGGGCTTCATCGCCCTGCCGAGCAGCCAGATCTCGCTCTCGGCCGGTGCCGGTGAAGAGTACAAATTCACCCAGAATGCGGGCTGGGGCTCCCAGTTCGACTTCTCTGGCTGGCAGTAGTAGATACCCTTAAATGATACGCATTATGAAGAATAAATTCTACTTCGCAATACTTGTCCTGGCCGGAGCGCTGCTCGTCTCCTGCGAGCCGGCGCTGATTGAAGGCCCGAAGCCCGGTGCCCCCATCGCGGCGAACGAGCTCCAGCAGGCTTTCAAGATTGTCGGCCAGTATGCCGATGCCGCCTGCACCCAGCCTCAGTCCGACGGTAACTACATCAAGTACATCACGTCGCCCGCCACGACCGTCCAGGTCTTCAACTACAAGTCCGACGGTTCGAAGAACGTGCTGGTCACCGGTGCCTCCGGCGTGTTCAACATCACGCCGCGCCGCGGTGCCGATCCGAACCAGGAGTTCGGCGTTTCCACCATCAACCAGGACGCTTCCGTCGTCTCGTTCTCCTCGTCCGTCAACGTTTACGTTCCGGCCGACCTCGACCCGGCCGTGAAGGTCCTTACCGGTGAATCCGGTATGAAGGCCTGGAAATGGAACCCGATTGGCGGCGCCACCTGGGGCAATGCCGGTTACATCGGCGCTGCCGGCCACGGTGCCAACGTGGCGGCCGGCGAAATCCCCGGTCAGTGGTGGGGCTGCATGCCCGCCGATCTGGAAACCGAGCAGATTGCCCACTCCGGCGGCACGGTCTATGGCTATGGTGACGACAACGCCTATATGGTCTTCAACGAAGACATGGAGTGCATCTCCTACAAGGCCGACGGCACCCAGATCGCCAAAGGCTCCTACAGTCTGAACAACTATGATCCGGATTGCTCCGACGGCTACCACTACGGTACCCTCGTGACCACCGACGCGCCGATCCTCTTCCCGTTCATCGTCAATACCGGCGGCAAGCGCGCCAACGAGTTCGACGTGATCTATGTGGATCCCAACAACCTCTCGCTGGTCTGCGCCAACGGCAACGAAGCCTGGAGCTGGGGCGAAGCCACCTGGTGGCGCTTCAAGAACGCCTCCGACCCGGATGCGGCGCTGGCAGGCAGCGGCAGTCGTGCCTGGACCTACTACCCGATCGACGGTTCCACCTGGGGCAATGCCGGCTACATCGGCGATCCCGGACACGGCGCCAACCTGGCTGCCGGCGAGGTTCCCGGTCTGTGGTGGGGTTGCACGCCTGAACAGCTGGAAACCGAGCAGGTTCAGCACGCCGGCGGCGTAGTCTACGGCTACGGCAGCGACGACGCCTATATGGTGTTCAACAGCGTGGACGGCGTTGTTACTTCCTACGATGCCAGTGGCAAGCAGATCGCATCTTCGGCCTATGCTGTCGAGAACTTCGACTGGCAGGCCGGCTACAAGATGGGCGACCTGGTCACCACCGGCGGTTCCGGTGTCCTCTTCCCGTTCATCATCAACACGGGCGGTACGGTAGCGACCAACTACGAAATCGTTTATATGGACGGCAACCTCCTCACCCTCATCTGCGCCAACGGCCAGGCCGCCTGGAGCTGGGGCGAGTGCACATGGTGGAGATTCCAGCCCAAGAAGTAAACCTAAACCTCTTTGTGAAAGCAGCCGCTTCCGGGCGGCTGCTTTTTTACCGATGAACCGATTGTACCGGATTTTGACAAGCAGCCTGCTGGGCGCGGCCGTGTTCGCGTTCTGGATGTGGCTCTACCCGCAGGATCTCTCCTATCAGGAGCAGAACCAGTTGTTCCTTTTCACGGGAGAATACCTTCTCCAGCGCCTTTCTTTGCCCGGCGGCCTGGCAGACTGGTTGTCGGAATTCCTGGTGCAATTCTTCTATTACCGGCTGGCCGGCGCCCTGATCCTGGCGCTGCTGGCCGTTCTGCTGCAACGGGTGGTCTGGCGTGCCGCCCGCAAAAACGGTCCGGAGGATCAACGCAGCCTCTACGCCCTCTCGTTCGTCCCTTCGCTGCTGATGTTGGTCTACCAGGGCGACGTGGAAGTGCTGCTCAGCTATCCCGTAGCCCTCATCCTGGCTACGGCGCTCTGCCCGCTGATGGCCCGTGCCCGCTGGCATAACCTGTGGATCATCCCGCTCGGATGGTGGCTGTTCGGACCGGTCATCGCCGTGTCCGTCCTGTACGCGGCCATCCGGAACCGGAAAGGTGCGGACCTGCTGATGCTCGGCTGGCTTGTGCTGACCGCCTTCGTGGAATACCGGCTGTTGGCCCCGCAATACCCAGCCCGCGATGCATTCTTGGGTATCAATTATTACCGGCTGGTGGAATCCCTCCCCGCCCTTCAAGTCATCATTCCGGCCGTGACGCTGCTGGTAATCCTGCTCTGCGGCCTGGGCGTCCGCCTGCGGCATCCCGGCGTCTGGGGCGGCCCCGCCGCCATCCTCCTGATTCTCGGCACCTGGATCGGCGTCCACTACAGCTATGACAAGGATACCCACGAGGTCCTCGCCTACGACTGGCTCATCCGCCACGAACGCTACGCCGACGTCATCCGCCGGGCTGAAAAATACCAGCCCCGGAACCCGGTCAGCGCCTGCTCGGTCAATTTCTGCCTCTTCATGAACGGCCAGCTCGAGAACCGTCTGAACGAATTCTACCAATGCGGCACGGAAGGCCTGGTGCTGCCCAGCATCCGCGACAACCTGTCCGACATTACCTCCGCCGAGGTGCTCTGGATGATGGGCATGCCCAACATCACCCTCCAATACATCTTCGACGTCCAGGAATCCATCCAGAACGGCCGCAAGAGCGGACGCTTCTTCTCGCGCATCGCCGAATGCAACATCGTCAACGGCTGGTACGACCGCGCCGAACGCTATCTGGACATCCTCTCGCACAGCCTCTTCTACCGGAAATGGGCGCTTTCTCGCAAAGCCCTGATCCAGGACGACGCGCAAGTGGCCGCCGATCCCGTCTATGGCTATATCCGGCAGGTTCGCTTCCAGGACGATTTCATCACCTTCTACGACGGGCTCGACCTGATGATGGCCGTCCTCTACAACCAGAACAAGAACAATTTCATGGCGGCCCAGTACTACACGGCCTGGCAGCGGCTCAAAACAACGGAGGCAGGACAATGAAACGGTGGATTCCCTTCCTGGCCACGCTCCTGCTGGCCGCCTGTTCCGGCAAGACCACGTTCGTGGAAGAACTGCCGGCCATCTATCCCGACTATATCGGCGTGACCATCCCCGCCGGGATCGCGCCCCTGAACTTCAACCTGCCCGACGGGTACGACCGCGTCTTCGTCCGCGTCACGGGCAGCAACGGCGGAGAACTCAAGACGCGCGGCCGCTGGGCCGATTTCCCCGTGAAGAAATGGCACAGCCTTACCGCCCGCAACACCGGCGGAACGCTCCATTTCACCGTACTGGGCCGTAAAGACGGATCCTGGACCCAGTGGCGCGATTTCATCCTCTACGTTAGCGACGTGCCGCTCGATGAATACGGCGTTACCTACCGCAAGATTGCGCCGGGTTACACCACCTACAGCACCATCGGCATCTACCAGCGCGACATCCATACGTTCCGGGAAGAGCCCATCATCGAAAGCACGCTCACGCCCGGCCAGTGCATGAACTGCCACACGGCCAACGCCACCGACCCGTCGCAGTTCCTCTTCCATCTCCGGGGCGCGCACGGCGCCACCCTCATCCAGAAAGACGGTGTCCGCGAATGGGTCACCACCAAGACCGACAGCACACTCGGCAACGTGGCCTACTGCTACTGGCATCCCGACGGCCGCTGGTTCGCCGGTTCCATCAACCCCGTCCGCCAGAGCTTCTGGACGGGCGACCAGCGGACCATCGAGGTCTTCGACCTGGCCTCCGATCTGGTGGTGATGGATATGAACGACCATTCCCTGGTCGTGGATCCCCGCTTTACGACGCCCGACTATCTGGAGTCCTCGCCCGCCTTCACACCCGACGGAAAAACGCTCTATTTCTGCAAGGCGAAGGCCTTCGATGTCCCGCGCTTCGTCGACAGCATCCGCTACGACCTGATGCGCACCTCTTTCGACGCCGAGACCGGCGCGCTGGGCGAGATTGAAACAGTCATCCCCGCCAGCCGGGAAGGCCACAGCATCGCTTTCCCCCGCCCTTCCTACGACGGTCGCTGGCTGATGTACAACCAGGCCGATTTCGGGGTCTTCCCCATCAGCCACAAGGAGGCGGATCTCTGGCTTATGGACCTGCAGACCGGCGAAACCCGGCCCATCGACGAAGTCAACAGCCCGTTCTCCGAGAGTTTCCACAACTGGAGCGGCAACAGCCGCTGGTTCCTCTTCTCCAGCCGCCGCGAAGACGGCCTCTATGTCCAGGTCTGGATCGCTTCCATCGACGAAAACGGCCACTGCACGAAACCGTTCGTCCTTCCGCAAAAGAATCCGCGTCAATACTATCATAGTACGCTCTATTCATTCAACGCCCCGGATTTCACCCGGGAGCGGGTCCGGTTCGACACGCGCGGCGTGTACCGCGAAGTGTTCTCGGACGAGCGTATCCAAGCCACTGTCAAACCATGAAAAGATTCCTGTATACTACAGCGGCCGTGATGGCCTTCCTCCTCTGCGCCTGCGGGCGCGACGAGTACCGCATCCACGGCCGGGTCGTTTCCAATGAACTGGAAGGCGTCAAAGTCTTTCTCGTGCCTGTCGGCCACGGGGAGCGCGAAAACGTGGACTCCGTGCTCATCCACAACCACGAATTCGAATTCCGCGGCAACCGGCACTGGATGTGCACGGTCCGGCTGATCGCCCACGAACGCGCCAAGGGACAGGACCTGCTCGTAGCCACCGAACCCGGCGACATCTACGTGACCATCGGCCCGAACAGTACCGGCGGCGGAACGCCCCAGAACGACAGCCTGCAGGTGTGGAAAGACCTGACCATGGAGCACAACCGGATTTACGGCGGGCTCTACGACGAAGGTCGAAAAGAGGAAGCGAAGGTCGTCCACGCCGAGTATCTGCGGCGCACGCGCGAAATGGCCCTGGCCCTCGGCGAGGAAAGCATCGCCGGCAAATTCCTGATCGAACACTTTCCGCTGCCCCAAGAATAACCCGCGATGAAAGGAAAAGGTGGACGCATACTCCTGGCCGTGTTGGCCGCCGCCGCGCTGGCGGCGGGACTGAGCCAGTGCGTCTTCCTGGTCCGCCACCCCTATTTCCGGAAGCTCGCGGCCCAGAACGGCATCTCCCTGCGGGAGGCGCGCAAGGCCTGGGGCAAGCCCGACAAGGTCTCGGAGCAGATCATGGGCATGGTCGTCGAGGCCGACCGGGAGAACTGGCCGAAAGTGTCCGAACTGGCCGCGGAACGCGACCTCAAATCGGAAATCGGCACCTACTACTACAATTTGGCCAACGCCATGCAGGGCCGGCTCCCCGACCGGCTGATGGACTATTATCAGCCGTTTGAACGGGGCCTGTTCCTGCCCGTCGGGCCGTCGTCCACGCCTTTCCAGATCGCCTGCGCCGGCGATGTCTGGTTTGCGCTGGGCTATATGCCGCTGGCCGAACGCGACGCCATGCTGGGCCTGCTCTTCTCGCCGGCCCACACCGGTCCCCGCTATCTCCGCCGCCTGGCCGAGACCAACCTGGTGATCGGCGACTTCGAGGCGGCCTCCAAGTATCTCCGCATCCTCCTCAATTCCCGCAGCGACCGGCAATGGGCACAGGAACGGCTCCCCGGCCACTGGAGCCCGGAATACCAGCTGCGCATCGCGGAGAAGCGCAACCTGATGCCGCAGTTCGACCTGGTCCACGGCATGGACCAGACGCAGCTGGCCCTCCGCGTCCTGCTCACCGCCAACGCCACCAACAAGACGGCCCTCGACTACCTGCTGTGCTACGACCTGCTGACCAAAGACCTCGACGCTTTCGTGGCCGACTTCAACCCCGCCTACACGGCCTCGCGCCTCTATGAGGAGGCCATCTTGATCTTCCTGGCTGCCAAAGGCGGGATGAACGAAGAGAACTTCGTCCACTATCACATCGCCCCGCAGACGTTCCAGGATTTCAACCGTTTCGTCTCCATCTACAAGCGGGACGACGGCGCCGCGCGCAACCTGACCGCCGAGTTCGGCAAGAGTTATTGGTATTATTTCTATTTTGCTGCGAAGAATGAAAAGAAGTAACCGGTCGCTTTTGCCGCTCCTGATGCTGGTTCTCCTCACGCTTGCCTGCGCGAGGCCGTACGACGTGCAGCCCGCCGGCGTGGGCACCGACCGGCCGGAACCCGTCTTCCCCGACTACCGCGACGTTACCATTCCCTGCAACATCGCCCCGCTCAACTTCTACTATACCGATCCGGACGGATCGCGCTTTACCACTACGTTCACTTCCAGCAGCGTGACCGTCACCCGCAAGGGACGCGACGTCGTCTGGAAAGAAAAGACCTGGAAACAGATGCTGGCGGCCGCTGCAGGCTCCGACATCGAAGTGGCCTCCTCCTACCGGGCGGCCGGAGAGACGGTCCGCCAGACGTGGACGATCCACGTCAGCGCCGACCCGATCGACCCCTACCTCACCTACCGGCTCATCGAGCCCGGCTTCGAGGTCTGGGACGACCTGGAGATTCAGGAACGGAATCTCGAAAACTTCGATACCCGCAATATCGCCGACTGGCGCCACGCCGGCAACCACTGCATGAACTGTCACATCCACGCCCAGGGGCGCGGCGACCTTTCCATGTTCTACCTCCGGGGCGCGGGCGGCGGCGCCATCCTCAACCGCGGAGGCAAGCTGCGCAAGCTGGCCTTGAACGATACGACGATGATCTCTCCCACCGTTTATGGTGAAATTCATCCGGCAGGCCGCTACGGCGTCTTCTCCAACAATATCATCATCCCGGCCATCCACGCCGCGGGCGGACTCCGGATGGAGGTCTTCGACCGGAATTCCGACCTCTGTGTGGCCGATTTCGACGAAAACCGCCTGTACGCTTTCCCGGAAACCGCCCGGGAAGACGTGATGGAGACCTTCCCCGTCTTCTCCGCGGACGGCCGCTACATCTATTACTGCGCCGCTCCCTATCTGCATCTGCCCGCCGATCTCGACCGGATGATGTATGCGCTGGTACGCGTTCCCTTCGATGCGGAAACCGGTACGCTGGGCGCGCCGGCCGACACCGTGTGGAGCGCCGCCCAGCGCGGCAAGTCGGTGTGCCACCCGAAAGCCTCGCCCGACGGCCGCTGGCTGCTGTTCACGCTGGCCGACTACGGCACCTTCCCCATCAACCACCGGGAATGCGACCTCTGCCTGATGGACCTGGCCACTGGCGAGATCCTTGATATGTCGGTCGTCAACAGCGACAAATCCGACACCTACCACAGTTGGTCGTCCGATGCGCGCTGGTTCGTCTTCGCCTCCAAGCGCGGCGACGGCCTGTACGGGAAACCCTGGTTCAGCCACGTCTCGCCCGACGGCACTGTGACCCGGCCGTTCCTCCTCCCCCAAAAGAATCCGCATTTCTACGATACGATGCTCCGCTCCTTCAATGTCCCTGACCTGGGAAATGCCCCCGTGGGCTTCGACGCCGAGGTCATCGAGACCCTCTGGAAGGATGTCGCGGCAGAACCTTTTGAATAACAAATCCATCCCGATGAAAATACAGCGAATCCTCCTGACTTTCCTGACGGCCTTCGTCTCCCTGTCCTCCATTTATTCCTGTGAAGAGAAACCTCAGCCCGAGCCCGTCAAACTGGCGGCCGTGCCGGCAGAACTGGTTTTCGACGCCAATGGCGGCACGATCGACCTGTCCATCACCAGCGGCATCAAGCCCACCGTTTCCTGCTCGGACTCCTGGATCAGTCTCCAGGAAGGCTCCTACGCCTCCAACGGACTGAAAGTAAGCGTGAAGGCGACGGCCAATACCGGAACGACCCAACGGACGACTTCCATCCGCGTCATCGGCGACAAGCAGAGCCTGATGATCCCTGTCAGCCAGGACATCGCCCGGGTCAAACTGACGGTCAATCCGACCACGGTGGCCTTTGACCGCTATGGCGGTGAAATGACGGTAACCGTCACTTCTTCCGAACAGCCCACGGTCAGCACCAGCACGGCCTGGTGCGGCGTGCAGGCCGGCAGCATCGGCAGCAACCGAGAGACGACCGTGACCATTTCGGCCGCCGCCAACGCGACGACGTCCAGCCGCAGCGGCAGCGTCACCATCAGCTGCGGCAAGGAAAGTGTGACCGTGAACCTGACGGAAGAAGCCTACAGCGTATCGACCGCCAGCACCACGGCGCTCACGCCGGAACAGGTCTTCAACGCCATGGGGCCTGGCTGGAATATGGGCAACCATATGGATGCCATCAACAACGGTGTCGCCGGGGAGACCATCTGGGGCAATGCCAAGTGCACCCAGGCCACGTTCGACAACGTAAAGAAAGCCGGCTTCAAGGCCGTCCGCATCTGCACGACCTGGACCGGCCACATCGGCGAAGCGCCGGCGTACCGGCTGGAAGACAAATGGCTCGAGCGTGTGGCTGAAATCGTGGGTTATGCCGAGAAAGCCGGCCTGGTGGCCATCGTCAACACCCACCACGACGAAACCTACTGGCTGGACATCAGCAAGGCCTATAACAACAACACGCAGAACGAGAAGGTGAAGGACGAGATCTTCTGCGTCTGGACCCAGATCGCCCGGCGTTTCGCCGACAAGGGCGAATGGCTGGTCTTCGAGTCGTTCAATGAGATCCAGGACGGTGGCTGGGGCTGGAGCGCCGCTTTCCAGGCCAATCCCGACGCCCAGTACAAGGTCCTCAACGACTGGAACCAGGTGTTTGTCAACGCCGTTCGCGGCGCCGGCGGCAACAACGCCACCCGCTGGCTGGGCGTCCCGGGTTATGCCGCCAGTCCCGGCTTCACCATCACCGGCCTCGTTCTGCCCAAGGACTACACCAATGCCAACCGCCTGATGGTGGCCGTCCACGACTACGACCCGTACAATTACACGCTGAACACGCCGCTGGTCCGCCAGTGGGGCCACACGGCCGACAAGGACAAGCGTTGCAGCGACTATGACGAAGAAGGCGTGGTCGCCGTCTTCGACAATCTGAAAAAGGCGTATCTCGACAAGAACATCCCGGTCTATCTCGGTGAAATGGGCTGCTCCCGTCACGCCGATGAAGACTTCGCCTACCAGCAGTACTATATGGAGTATTTCTGCAAGGCCGCAGCCGACCGGCTCCTCCCGATGTACCTCTGGGACAACGGCGCCACCGGCGTCGGCCCTGAAAAGCACGGCTACTTCGACCACGGCACCGGCGCCTTCGTCGATGCCAAAGCCGAAAACCTGATCGGCATCATGGTCAAAGCCGTCACGACCAAAGACCCGGCCTACACCCTGGAAAGCGTCTACGACTCCGCCCCTTAATCCAAGAGAAAAACCGGTCTGTTACTCCGACCAGCGGAAGCCGAAGGGGATGCGGTCGGGGGAATTAATGGCCTTTTGGGCCTGGATGCTGTTGAAGGGGACGGGACCGGTTGTGAATTCGGGGACGTTGTAGGAGCGGAAGAGGTCTTCGTCGTAATTCTTCGGATCGCGCTGGGGCAGCAGGAAGGGCTTGCCGGCCACGCCGTTTTCATCGAAATGGGCGATGTACAGCCGCGTGAAAAGCCCGTCGCCGCGCCGGCTCGAGAACACGAACCAGCGGGAATTGGCGCTCCAGTTGTGATAACTCTCGGTGTCCGGGCTGTTGACCTCGTCCATCCGACGGGTCTCCCCCGTCGCCAGATCCAGCAGCCAGAGATCGGCTTCGTGATGCCAGATGGGGAACGTGCCGTAATCGCAGAGGGTGAACATCAGGTACTTGCCATCGTAGGAAGGCCGGGGGAAGCAGATGCTCCCCTTGAAATCGGCCGCATCGAGAACCAACGCGACATCCTGGCCGATCGTGCCGGTCTCGGGATCGAACGACACCTTGTACAGATTATAGTGCGAAGTCGGCAGTCCGCGGGGAATCTCCACCTCGTCGGCAGCCGTGAACCACAACGTCCGGCCGTCGGCCGAGAAGACGGGGAACGTCTCCCAGATGCCGTGCCGCTTGATCTGCGGTGCGGTGATAATCTGGTTGCGGACCACATCATAGATCTGGACGTCCGAATCGAGATCGAACACTTCGATCAACTTGTCGGGCTGGGCGTGGAAACTCTGGCGGGTGCTGCAGGTGGAATAAGCGATGTAGTTGCCGGAGGGATGCCAATACGGATAGACGCAGAAGCCCAGCGTGCTGTCGGTCTTCGTGTCATAGGCCATGATCTCGCCGTCCCGCGTCAGCAGTGTAGCACCGTGTTCACCGCGGATGTGGACCGTAAAGGCGGAAGGATCGCCCTTGAAACTCGCGTGACAGTTCACGCAGCCGGCGAAACGCGTATTCTCGAGCAACGCACGCTGGCGGAAGGAGCCCAATTCCCGCTCATAGATGCCCATATGGCTGTAGATCTGATAGCCTGGTTCAATGAGCCGGTAGGTCAGGCCATAATCGATTTCATCATCCGACACGAAGATCCGGAACGGCTCATAACGCCGCCAGGCGCCATCAAAAAGCCCGCTGACGGTCACGGTGAGGGCATCGCCCGCACTGCGCTTCAGCAGGGACTTCCAGCCCTTTTCGGAGAAGCAGGTGGCGGTTTTTCCACCGCTGCGGAGCGAAGATCCGTCCGGCGCAGTCACGCGCACATCCAGCGCATCGGCGCCGGGAAGCGTGAAATCGAGGGGCGCGATGGTCGCAGGCACGGTCACGCCGACATAGTCGGGCCAGATGTCCGGAGCCCTCTGGACCTGGGTCGCATTCCGTTCCCTGGGCCCACACGAGGCCAGCGTCAGCAAAATCGTTACAAAGCAAAGGAATCTTCTCATAGCGGAATCATTGCTGTTGGTTCAGGTAACGGAAAATAAAGTAAAACCAGTAGGTATTCCCATAGGCGGCCTTCATCACGACTTCGCTCTTTCCGGAATTGGCATCGGCCATAAACCGGTTGATCCGCTGCACGTTGACCGGCGCGATACTCTCCGGCAGGCCGTTGAAATCCTGGTGCGTGAAGACCCACAGCAGCAGGAGAGCCTCCTGATAGGTCTGCGGCAGCGGTTTGGTGTCCACCATCTGCAGGCATTCCGCAAAACGGGTCAGGTCCTTGCGGAGCAGACACCAGGACAGGAGATAATCGAGGGCCATCCGGTTTTCGGGATGCTCCACCTGGAGGACGCCCAGCATCGAGTCCATCTCCGTATCGCTGAAGAAGAAATCGTGCTCCTTGAGGCGGAATTCGCGGACCTGGGCAAGCTCCGGACGCTTCTCGAAGAGCGTGCCGTCGGCCACGAGAGCGGCGGTTTCGCGGGCCCAGGAGCGATAGAAAGTGGTGTGCTCCAGGACTTTCAGGTATTTCATCGCGACGAGCGTGTCGCCGTTCACGAGATTCGTTTCGGCCAGACGCCGGTAAAAACGGGCGCTTTTCTGGAAATCGGGGATGGACTCCTGCGCCTCGAACGCGTAGCGCTGGGCGGTGTTGACCATGCCCAGATGCCAGAAGATCTCCCCGGTCGATACCGGATTGGTAAAATCACCCTGGAAACCCGGGATCAGCCCTTCCGGGCCGTTCTGGAAGTAGGAGAACTGGCTGTCGGCCAGACGTCCGGTCTTGGCCAAGGCCAGGTTCAGGCAGGAGACGGTCTTGGGATTGTCGGGGTTCTTCCGGTCGGCCTGCTGCAGGATGCGGTTCCACATCTGCATCCGGACCATGAAGTCGTAGTGCATCCACTCTTCCTTGACGGGATCGGCGACGCGCAGCGTGGCGAAAGTGCCGGCGGCCGCCAGCACCACAAATAGGAAGGCCGGAACCACAATCCCCTTCAGCGGCTTCCGCACCTTCATGCAGGAGACCAGGACGACCAGCGCCGCCGCGACGGCCGCCGCATAGAGCAGGCCGGGCAGGATGTTATGGAACCGGTGGTAGTGAATGCCCTGCACCAGGCGGTTGAACGGATACGGGAAAATGCGCCAGGCGACCAGGACGGTAACCGCGGCGACGACCAGCATTCCGAGGGCGAAGAGCCAGGGATTCCCCTCCCCGTCCGCCACTTCGCGACAAACGGCCGCCACTGCGAAAAGGATTCCCAGCGGACCGCAGGCCATATACAGGACAGGCAGGAGAATCAGTTCCAGGATCCGGCGCCCTTTTCGGGAAGCGACACGCTGGCACAAGGCTGCCACGGCGAGCGGCAGGGCCAAAGCTACGATTGCCCCGGCAAGCGCATTGTCGTCGCAGAAAAAGACCACCAGCAGCAGGGCCGGGATGAAAGAAAGCACATACGTGAACAGCGTCTTGCGGCGACACGCCACCCAGACGGCCAGTTGGACGCCACAATACAGAACGGCCAGCAGCGCCGCCCCGGCGGGAGCGTGATAGAAGAACTGGGTGAGGCAGCGCCCCAGCCAGTCGGCCAGACCGCCGGGCACGCGGGCCACGTCGGCGAAATAGGCGCCCGTCCACTCGAACAGTTGATACTGCTCCTGGAAATGGAGGTGGTACCGATACCGGAACGCAAAGAAAACAAAAATGCCGATCCCGGTCAGGACCGTCATCGCCAGCGCTGCAATTTTCTGTGATCTGGACATCCGAATCAAGGGCTCGTTACTATGCAAAGTTATTCTATAATTATGAAATAATCGAAAAAAAGCGTAAATTGTTGCCCCGAATGAAGACCCGAACCACCAGTATACCTTTCACGCCCGGAAAGGGCGCCACCTCAGAATACCACATCATCATCCGGGTGACGGATCCGTCACTCGATTACCCAAGTCAATTGGCTTCTGTCTTACAGGCAGGTGCAGAAGCCGCCGAGGGGAAGGTCGTCCGTTTCCGCCGTTTCTTCCTCAGCGACGCGGCCAACCAGTATCCGCTGCTTGCGCAGCGGCTGGACGCCCTGCCGCCCGTCCCGACGTCCATCGTCGGACAAGCCCCGCTCGACGGGACGCGGATCGCCTTGTGGATGTATTGCACCGATCCCGCCGATAGCCCGTACAAACACCGTTGGGACGCCTCGCTCGTCAGTCCGGGCGAAGACTCCCGCGCCCAGATGGACGGCATCTTCCGCGAGCTGGAGCGCCGGCTGGCCCGGGAAGGGCTCTCCGTCGCCCGCGACACCATCCGCACCTGGATATTCTCCCGTGACGTGGACACCCGCTATGCCGGCGTCGTGAAAGGACGCAAAGATTATTTTGAGACCATCGGCCTGACCGAGGCCACACATTATATCGCCAGCACCGGCATCGAAGGCAACGCGCCCGACCCGCGCCATATCGTGGAAATGGACGCCTACAGCATCGGCGGCCTGCAGGACGGCCAGATCCACTACCTATACGCCAGCGACCATCTGAGCCGGACCAGCCAATACGGCGTCACCTTCGAACGCGGCACGGCCGTCACCTACGGCGACCGCCGCCACGTTTTCATCAGCGGGACCGCCAGCATCGACGCCCGGGGCCAGGTCGTACATCCCGGCGATGTCGCCGCCCAGACCGGCCGGATGCTGGAGAATGTCTCCGCGCTGCTCGCCGAAGCCGGCGCCGGCCTGCGCGACATCGTCGTGGCCGTCGTCTATCTCCGCGACCCTGCGGACTTCGCCTGCGTCCAGCGCTGCATCGAGGCGTCCTGCCCGGCGCTCAACGCCGTTTATGTCCACGCACCCGTCTGCCGGCCCGCCTGGCTGGTCGAGATGGAATGCATCGCCCTGACCCCGGACGGCGACAAGGCCTTCCCCGCTTTCTGATTCCAGCATTCCCAAACCGATCTGAAAAGACCATGAAACATATCGTTCTGTTCACCGCCCTGCTGTTGGCAGTCCTGGCGCCGGCGAAAGCTGCGCCGCAAGTTATCGCCGTCGATACCGACCATACCCAACTCGTCCTCACCGTCGACGAGGCGGGCAACCTCCGCACCCGCCACTACGGCGCCCGCATCGCCGATCCGGGCCTCTTCCTGGGCATGGATACCCAGGCCAAACGGCCCAACGGGGCCGGCCCGATGACCCTCCCGACCACCGGCGGCGTGTTCGTCGGCTCCCCCGCCCTCCACGTGCGCTACGCCGACGGCAACCACAATACGGAGCTCTATTACACCGGGCACAAGTCCCGCAGCAAGGACGGCGTCACCACCACGGAAATCTCCCTGAAAGATCCCGTCACCGCCCTGCAGGTGAAACTGGTCTACGAAGCCTACGGGAAAGAGGATGTCATCCTCGCCCATACTGAAATCACGAACAGCGGAAAGAAGCCGGTCGAACTGCTCGACTACGCCTCTTCCGCGATGCATTTCGAAGCCGACCGCTACCTGCTGACCCACACCTGGGGCGGCTGGGCCAGCGAGATGCAGGTGGACCGCGAACTGCTGGGCCACGACACCAAGGTGATCGAGAGCCGCCGCGGGGTGCAGGCCACCCAGCGGAACAATCCCTCCTTTATGCTGAGCCTGGACGCGGCGGAATTCAGCGAAACGGCCGGCGACGTCATCGCCGGCGCCCTGGCCTGGAGCGGCAACTTCCGCCTGACCTTCGACCGCGACGACGCCGGACGCCTCCACGTGCTGGCCGGCATCAGCCCCTACGCCGCCACCTATCCGCTGGCTCCCGGCAAGACCTTCGTCACGCCCGACATGGTCTGGACCTTCTCCGGTGCCGGTGCCGGGCAGGCCTCCCGCAACCTGCACCGCTGGGCGCGCAACTATGGCGTCTACCGCGGCGGGCAGATCCACCCCACCCTCCTCAACAGCTGGGAGGGCGCCTACTTCACCTTCACCACCGAGACCCTGCTCCGGATGATCGACGACGCGGCCGGCATGGGCCTGGAGATGTTCGTGCTCGACGACGGCTGGTTCGCCAAAGACTATCCGCGCAACGGCGACGACGCCGGCCTCGGCGACTGGGAGGTCAATACCGACAAACTGCCGGAAGGCATCGACTACGTCGCTTCCTACGCCCACGACAAGGGGCTCAAGTTCGGCATCTGGATCGAGCCCGAGATGGTCAATCCGCAGTCCAACCTGGCACACAACCATCCCGAATGGGTCGTGAAGAGCCCCGGACGCGACATCTACCAGGAACGAAACCAATGGGTTCTCGATCTGTCGAACCCGGCCGTGCAGGACTTCGTGTACGGCATCTTCGACGGCGTGATGCAGCTCTCAAAGAACATCGACTATGTGAAATGGGACTGCAACCGCGTGATCCAGTCGTTCGGCAGCACGTACCTCGGCCAGGAGCAGGACCGCTTCTTCGTGGAATACTGCCAGGGCCTGTACAACGTGATGCGGCGCATCCGCGCGAAATATCCCGACGTCCTGATCCAGTGCTGCTCTTCGGGCGGCGGACGCGTGGATTACGGCGCCTTGCGCTATTTCGACGAGATCTGGACCAGCGACAACACCGACGGCGACTGCCGCGCCTATATCCAATACGCCACGAACCTCATCTACCCGCCGTTCATTATGGGTGCCCACGTTTCAGCGGTACCCAACCACCAGAGCGGCAATGTCACGCCCCTGAAGTTCCGCTTCGACATGGCCTGCGCCGGCCGGCTGGGCCTGGAACTGCAGCCCAAGAACTTCTCGGCCCGCGAACGTGCGCTGGCGGAGCGCTGCATCGCCTCCTATTACCAGTACCGCGACCTGGTCTTCAGCGGCGACCTGTACCGCCTCTCCTCGCCTTACGACAGCGACTATTACGCCCTGATGTACGTGTCGCCCGACAAGTCCCGCGCCGTGGTCTATACCTACTGCCTCCGCTACCAGAACCGCGAGGGATCGCAGCACGGTTTCCGGCTAGACGGGCTGGACCCGGAGCGCAGCTATCGGGTAAAGGAACTCAATGTGGACCGTTCCTGCTGGTGGGGCGACGGAAAAGAATTCTCCGGCGCCTTCCTGGGCACCGGAGCCTTCAATCCCGACCTGCCGCAGAAATACAGCTCGGCCGTTTTCTATCTGGAAGCGAAGTAAAGACTCACCGGGTCAGTTTGCCGTTTCCAATCCAGCCGGTCTGTTCCGGGTGGCCGTCCACCTGTACCTTGACCCAGCTCCATTCCGAGAGATCGGTCGGATGGACGAGCGTGCCCGTCTTCAGGTCAAACAGTTTGCGTGATTTCTCGTCGGGTTTCGCATAGACGGGAACCGTCGACGCCCCGCCCCAGTCCGTCACGATCATAAAGAGCGCGGAAGCCGGCATCCAGGCTTCGTCGTCGACCCATTTCTGCTCGTCGTTTTCATCGACGGACCCGAACCAGAGCTGCCACCAGCCGTTCTTGGGATTGCCGACCGTAAATTCGTAGGTCTTTCCTTTTTCCAGTACGAAAGTCTGTCTGCCGTTGACGGGCTTTTCACGGAAAACCACGGTCTCCTTGCCGGGGGCAGAAACAAGCAGGAGCGGCACCGGACCGCCGTCGCCCGGTTCGAAAGCATCGTCGCGAACCTGGGATTTCTCGATCCACCCGGTCACTTTTTCGCACGGACAGCCCTCAAATTCGCTCGGGTCGTACGTCACTTTCACCCACTTGCCGTCGGCCGAGAGTTCAAGCGGCCGCAGAAGGGCCCGGAATTCGTGGATGACCATCACCCGTTTCGCGTCACGGCGTGGCTCGGCATACAGTTTCCGGGGTTGGCCGTCCTCATAGTCGGTGGCCACGGCCAGCACGGAGCGGTGGATCCAGGCCTCGCGGCCGGGAACCTTCTCTTCACATCCCCCTTCATCGTACACGATTCCATCCTTGATGCGCCACCAGCCGCCCGGCTGCACGATGGCAGTGAGCTGATAGAAACCGGCAGGCTCCAATTGATGGACAATCGTTCCCTTCGGCGCAGAGCGGATGTTGGTCATCCCATCCGTATCGGGGTCGCAGACAAAACAGTTGAGTTCCTGCGACTGGGCGCACGAGGGCAAGACAATCATCAGGACAAGCAAGGATAAGACGATCTTTTTCATAGGCGTTTACCGATTTGTCAGGGAATAGGGTTTGTCGGCGGCGGCCAGGCCGCGCTTGCGGTTCGGGCGGTCGCTCATTTCGAATTCGAGGGTGCAGCCGCGGAGCAGGTCGCCGTGTGTGACGTAGAGTTTGGAATACGGCTTCCCGTTCAGCTTCACGCTGCGCACATAGCGGTTGCGGTCGCTCACGCCCGGGGCCTTGATTTCGATGACGGCGCCGTTTTCAAGGGTTACCTTCAGATACGGCAGGTACGGGGCGCCGAACACATACTGGTCGCAGCCGGGCGCCACGGGGTAAAAGCCCATCACGGAGAAGAGATACCAGGCGGACATCTGCCCACAGTCGTCGTTGCCGCCAAGGCCGCGGATGTCGTTGCGGTACATCCGGTTGAGGATTGTCCGGATGCGGTCCTGGGTCTTCCAGGGCTGCGTAGTCCAGGCATAGAGGTACGGCACGTGGTGGCTGGGCTCGTTGCCGTGGACGTAGCCGCCGATCAGGCAGTCAGCCGTGATGTCTTCGTTGTCGGCATAGTACTTCTCGGGAAGGTCCATGTCGAAGAGTTGGTCGAGCCGCTCGCGGAAGATCTTCTCGCCGCCCATACAGGCCATCAGGCCGTACGGATCCTGCGGCACGTGGAAGGAGAAGTTCCAGGAATTGCCCTCGATGAAGCCTTCGCCGTAGGTCTGGAGCGGATCGAGGTCGGCCTTGAACGTGCCGTCCTTGCGACGGGGCGAAGCGAAACCGAGGGCGGGATCGAAGGTGTTGCGGTAGTTCCGCGCGCGCTCCCGGAAGGCCGCCGCCACATCGTTCCGGCCGGCCACCTGAGCGGCGTGGAAAATGCTCCAGTCGTCGAAGGAATACTCCAGCGTATTGGAAGCCGCCGTGGCGTCGTTGTCGAACGGCGCGTAGCCGTAGGTCGCATAGTCGCGGGCCGAGGTCAGGTACGGGCAGTTGGCCGTCGCCACCATCGCCGCGAAGGCCTCGTCCGCATCGATGGCCGCCCCTTTCACAAGCGCGTCCGCCACCACGCTCACGGCGTGGTAGCCGGTCATGCACCAGCCTTCGTTGCCCTGCAGGCTCCACACCGGCAGCATCCCCACGGGATTCTGCCGCCAGTGGGCCAGCATCGCGCGGACCATGTCGGTGTTGCGGCTGGTCTTGAGCAGCCCCAACAGCGGGTGCTCGGCGCGGTAAGTGTCCCAGACGGAGAAGACGGTATAGTTGGTAAAGCCTTCGGCCTGATGCACTTCCCCGTCCACGCCGCGGTACCGGCCGTCCACGTCCATATAGACGGAAGGGTTGATCATCGTGTGATAGAGTGCCGTATAGAGGCTCGCCTTCTGGTCGTCGGTGCCCTCGCACTGCACGACGCCGAGTTCACGCTCCCAGGCCTGCGCCGTTTCCTGCCGGATGGTCTCGAACGACTTTCCGGCCGCCTCCGCGGCCAGGTTCTTCTGCGCGCCTTCCGTCGAAACGCCCGATAAGGCCACCTTCACCTCGAGTTCGGGCGCCTCGGCGTCGAACTCGAAATAGGCCGTGACGTCGCGGCCGGCGATGTCGGGGAAATTGTGATGCAGGTCGAACTTGCGCCAGAAGCCGCGGTAGTCGGGCTGCCGGCGGTCGGCATAACCATAGTTGACGATGGGTTTGGAGAAGGAAATGGCGAAATAGGTCTGGTTGAAGCGGGCCCAGCCGTCGGTGATGCGGAAGCCCACGACGAGCGTGTCGCTCACGACGCGGAGGCTCGACCAGAGGACTTTGCCGTCGTAGTTGTAGATGCCGTGGAGCAGGTCCACCACCAGGCGCTGGGGGCTGTCTTTCGGGAAGGTGTACTGGTGGACGCCCACCCGCTGCGTGGCGGTAAGCCGCGCGCGGACGCCGCTGTCGGCGAGCGTGACTTCGTAGTAGCCGGGCTCCGCATGCTCCGTGTCGTGGCTGAAGCGCTGGCGGTAGCCGGAATCCGGATCTTCTTTCGTACCGGGCGTCAGCTGCAGCGCGCCAGTCTGGGGCATGATCAGGATATCGCCCAGGTCGGAGTGGCCCGTGCCGCTGAGATGGGTATGGCTGAAGCCGACGATGGTGTTGTCCTCATACTGGTAGCCGGCGCAGTAATCGTAGGCGCGCGGCTGGTACTTGCCGTTGATGTTGTGCGGGATGGTATCCGTGTCGGGCGAGAGTTGCACGGCGCCGAACGGGGCGCAGGCCCCGGGGAAGCAGTGGCCCATCCCCGTCGTTCCGATCATCGGGTTGACATAGCGCGAAACCTGGGCGTGGGTTGTGGACATAATCGCAAGCAGGCAGATGAACAAAAGGATGGATCTTCTCATAACTCACTTGATTTCGGTCAGCGCACCGGTTACCGAATCGATGATGAAGCCACGGACGACCACGTCTTTCGGGACCAGCGGGTGATTGACGATGGCGGCCACGGTCTTGCGGACGGAGGCTTCCGTATCGTGGAAGCCTTCGAGCCAGCCGGCCACGCCTTTGGCCTCCCATTCGGCGAGCGTCGCTTCGGAGATGCCGTGCTCCAACATATGCGGGCGGAAGGCGTCGTAACTCATATGGCAGGCGCCGCAGGTGGAATGGTGCACCACCATCACTTCCTGGACGCCCAGCTCGTAGATGCCCACCAGCAGCGAGCGGATGGCCGAATCCGTTTCCGAAAGGACGAGGCCGCCGGCGTTCTTGATGATCTTGGCGTCGCCGTTGCGCAGGCCCAGCGCCTTGGGAAGCAGTTCCGTCAGGCGCGTGTCCATACAAGTGAGCACAGCAAGTTTCCGGGCGGGGTATTTGTCGGTAATGAACGGCTCGTAGCCCTTGTCGGCCACGAATTGCCGGTTATACTGAAGGATGTCGTCGATCATATTCTTTATCATTGCATTTCTACAAAGTTACAAGAAAAGTCATTATCTTCGCATACCGCAAAAAGATTGTTCCCATGGCCAAAGTCTACGTCGCCTCCAGCTGGCGAAACCCGTATCAGCCCGAAGTCGTCGCACGGTTGCGCGAAGCCGGGCACGAAGTCTACGATTTCCGCAATCCCGAAGAGAATCCCGGCGGATTCCACTGGGCGGACATCGACGAGAACTGGCTGGAATGGACGGCCCGGGAATATATCGACCACCTGAACCACCCCATTGCCGAAAAAGGCTTCAGCGCCGACTTCCGGGCGATGGAATGGGCCGATGCCTGCGTGCTGGTGCTGCCCTGCGGCCGGAGCGCCCACACCGAAGCCGGCTGGTTCGCCGGCAAGGGGATCAAGACCGTGGTCTACATCCCCGAAAAGCAGGAACCGGAACTGATGTACAAATTGTTCGATGCCGTCGTCGACAGCGTCGACGGACTTCTCGCTGCCATCGCCTTATGAAAGAACACCTGATAATTTCCCCGGCCGTCAAGGCGGCCCTGATGGCCGGCGAGCCGGTCGTCGCCCTGGAATCGACCATCATTTCCCACGGAATGCCCTATCCCCAGAACGTCGAAACCGCCCTGAAGGTGGAAGAGACGGTCCGGGAGGCCGGCGCCGTGCCGGCCACGATCGCCTTGATCGGCGGCCAGCTGAAGGCCGGCCTCACGGCGGCCGAGATCGAATACCTCGGCAAGAAAGGCGCGGCCGTCACCAAGGCCTCGCGCCGCGACCTGCCCGTGCTGGTCGCCCGCGGCGCCGACGGCGCCTGCACCGTGGCCACCACGATGATCATCGCCCATCTGGCCGGCATCCGGGTCTTCGCCACTGGCGGCATCGGCGGCGTGCACCGCGGCGCCGAGACCACGATGGACATCTCGGCCGACCTCGAAGAGCTCGGCCGCACGCCCGTGCTGGTGGTCTGCGCCGGCGCGAAAGCCATTCTGGACCTGGGCCTTACCCTAGAGTATCTGGAAACGAAGGGCGTACCGGTCATCGGCTACGGCACGGAAGAACTCCCGGCCTTCTACACCCGCACCAGCGGCTTCAAAGTCGATTATCGTCTCGACACGCCGGAAGAAATCGCCGCCGCGTTCCGCGCCCAGCAGGAGATGGGCCTCGGCGGCGGCATGCTCGTGACCAATCCGATTCCGGAAGCCTATTCGATGGATCCAGCCCGCATCAACGCCGCCATCGACCAGGCCGTCGCCGACGCCCGGCGTCTGGGCATCCACGGCAAGGAGACAACCCCCTACCTCCTCGCCCGCGTCAAGGACCTCACCGGCGGCGACTCCCTCTCCGCCAACATCCAGCTCGTCCTCAACAACGCCCGCCTCGCCGCCCACATCGCCAAATCACTAGTCAAGTAATCGCTTTCAGCCGCCAGAAACTAGTCGCTAAGACAATCCTTCTCAACAAACGACGTGACCAGTTTGAAGACGGGGATGTAGCTGTCGAGACGGATGGTCTTCATATTGTCGTTCGGGGTGTGGTAGTATGGGAAGGCGTCGCCTTCCTGGTTTTCCAGGAAGATGCAGGGAACGCCGCGAACGGCGAAGGGGTAATGGTCGCTGTTGGCGGCCAGTTCGCCGCGGTTGAGCGCCTGGAAGAGCCCCTGCTCCGCATTGATCTGCTCGAACAGTCCATAGCGCGCCATGCCGGCGTCGCTGACTTCGCAGTACTGGACGGGATTGTTGTCGCCGATCATGTCGAGATTGAACAGATAGCGGATCTGGTCGAGCGGCACCACGGGATGCTCCACGAACCAGGTCGAGCCGCGCAGGTTGGCGTCTTCGCCGGAAAAGGCAATGAAATACATATCGTATTCCGGCCGATGCTCCGCATAGTACTGGGCCAGCGTGATGATGGCGGCCGTGCCGGAGGCGTTGTCGTTGGCGCCGGGGTAATACACCTTCCAACCGAGATTGCCGAGATGGTCATAGTGCGCCGTAAAGACATAGCAGCCGTCGTGGCGGCGGCCCTCGACCTTCGCGATGACGTTCTCCGTCGGGTATCCTTTCAGGAATTCATTGTCGACGTTCAGCCGGACGGTCTTCACGCCGGCGATGGCCTCGGGGGTAACCCAGACGATGGGCTTGTCCACCACCTTCTCGCCGTAGGCCTTGTAGAACTTGATGGGCGACGTCCATTCGTAGAGCAGGCCCGCATTCGGGCAGGCACCGGCCTTCTGGAGTTTGGAGAACGCCTCCCGGTGGTTGTAGGTGAACCAGAATTCGCAACACACGAGACAGTTCGCATACTCCGGCCGGGCCAGGTCGGCGAACATTCGGTCGGCATCGAAGTTCAGGGTATCGACGTGATACACCGGGAACTCCCCGTGGACGCCCGGCGAATACTCGCGCATCGAGAAATCGATGCCGGGCGCCAGTTTGCGACCGTCAGCCCACATATCCATCTTCCCGCTGAAGGTGTTGATGTCGAGCGTAAAGGACTGAAGCGTCACCGCATCGACGCCGGACTTCTGAAACTCCCGGGCGATGTACTTCCCCGCCTTGCGGACGCCGTCGCGGGCATAGCCGCGGCCCTGGTATTTCGCGCCGCTGAGTTGGCGGACCATTTTTTCGAACCGGGGCAGGTCCTGCGCCTGCACGGCCGGAGCCAGCAGCAGCGCCGCCAGCGCGGCCAGACAAAGATTCCGAATGGTTTTCATAAGACTTTTCTGCTAATCCATGTAAAGATAGCGATTATTTGCCCTTGCCCGGCAAAATGTTTATTTTTGCCTGATGATGAAAGAGAACACCCGTACCCTGATCCTGCTCCACACCGCCGTTTTCCTCGCCGGCTGGACGGGGATTTTCGGCCGGTTGATCTCGCTCGGCGGCCTGTCGCTGGTCTGGGTGCGGATGATCGTGAGCGTCGTGACGCTGGTCACCGTCCTGGCGCTGACCCGGCGGCTGCACAAAGTGGACGGCAAGACGACGCGCCAGATTATGGCCTGCGGCATTCTGCTGGCCCTGCACTGGGTCGCTTTCTTTGCCAGCATCCAGACAGCCAACGTGTCGATCGGCGTGGCCTGCATCGCCACCTCCTGCTTCTTCACCACGCTGTTCGAACCCTTGTTCGGCCGGAAACGGTTTTCCTGGAGCGAAGTGCTCATCAGCTTCATTTCCATCGCCGGCGTCCTGCTGATCTTCAGCCTCGACGTCCGGTACCGGCTCGGCATCGCGCTGGGCCTGCTGTCCGCGGCCCTCTACTCCATCTTTGCCCTGTGCAACATCAACGTGGCGAACCGCTCCGGCGAAGACAGCGCGACGATGCTGCTCTGGGAACTGGCCGGCGGCGCCCTCTTCCTAACCTTCTGTCTCCCGGTTCAGGCCCGGATCCTTCCGTCCGAGGCGATCGTTCCGGCTCCCGGCGACTGGCTCTGGCTCATCCTCCTCGGCTCCGTCTTTACCGTCGTCCCCTTCTTCTTCCAACTCCAGGCGCTACGCAAGCTGTCGGCTTTCACCGTCAACCTCACCTACAACCTGGAGCCCGTGTACAGCATCGCCCTGGCGGCGCTCCTCTTCCACGAAACGCGCGAAGTCGGCTGGTCGTTCTGGCTCGGCCTCACGCTGATCGTCCTCTCCGTCATCCTCCAGACCCGCCGGGTCAAACAATAACCCGTCTTTTTTACGATTTTCATAAAATTAATTTATGAATTTCGTAAAATTGGTATTATCTTTGTTTTTCGAAAGTGCAAACGAAAAACAAAGATATATGACCAATTCCCTTCAAAAGAGCATCAAGCGGCTCTCCATCGCCATCCTTGTCATAGGTGGCCTGACGCTTGCCTACACCTACTTTCAAATGATCTCCCAGTTCTGGCTGAAGAATTTCATCAACCCGGTCGTATGGAATCCTGAGATCCGGAGCTGGCAGATCTTCATCTTCGCCGGACGCTTCGTCGGCGTCACCCTCCTCTACGTGATGTGCTGCATTTTCATCGTCCGGATCAACCGGGGGCTGGCATGCGGTGAAATCTTCCCCAGGTCCAACATCGCCCTCATCCGCTGGACGGCGCTCGTGACGGTGCTCCTTACCTTCGTCCGCTCCAACTACCAGGCGGCCGTTCACGGGGAATCGGCCCTGATGGTCGATTCAAACGTCATTCTCATTCCCCTCATCGTCCTGCTCTTCGCCGGACTTTACAAGATGGCCTACCTGGCCGCCAAAGACAGCAATCTGGCCATATGATCACCGTCAATCTAGATAAAATCCTCTGGGAGCGCCATATGAAGCTCTCCGAACTCTCGGAGAAGATCGGCATCTCTATGACGAACCTTTCCCTGCTCAAGACAGGGAAAGGCCGCGCTATCCGCTTCACGACCCTCAACAAGCTCTGCAAGGTCCTCGACTGCCTCCCCGGCGACATCCTCGACTACCAGCCCGACCCCGAAGGCGTCGCGCTCGACGAAGACATCTACGCCGAGTGAGGGCTGTCGCCCTCTTTTCGCTGATTCCCGCTGATTCCCGCTGATTCCCGCTGATTCCCGCTGCAATGTACACACCAGTGTATCAGTCGTTTACACAAATTGATCCCCTCAAAAACCGAGGGGATCAATTTTTATAACAGCATGATAGTCAACTGCGTCCGTTGCAGCGAAAAAAAGGACTGCCGAACGGAGGCAGCCGAAGAAATGGGCGGCCAGAGAGGTTAGCGCAGCAGGTAAGAGCGGCGTTCGGCCTCCGTGAACTTCTCGATGGCGTAGCGGGGCTTCGCGGAGGAGCCAGCCGACGGCTTTGTGGATCAGGTCGTGGGGATGATGGAGCAGGATGTCGGCGATGGCGAAGGTATCGTCAAGCTGGCCGTGGCGGATGAAGGTCATGGTGCTGACGATGCCGATTCGCTGCTCCCAGAGGGTCTTGCCTTTGCGGGCCAGGCCGTACAGCAGTGAGCGATCTTTGTCGAGCAGCCACACGCCCAGCAGCGGATAGCAGGAGAGATCGACCAGGTCCCAGTTGTTGATGAAATCCGTATGGGCGAGATAAAAATCGACGCAGTCCGCCTGCGAGATGCCCGAGCGAGTCGGGCATGACGCCCCCGTCACTCCCGGCTTCGCTGCAAATGCATTCCTCCAGCTCGGACAGGCCGACTTCGCGCCAACAGTTCTTTACCACCTGACGCGTAACCGGAACCTTGATGCCCAGAAACTTATCCCCTTCCCCATACTGTCCGGGACCCGTCTTGAAAAAGCGGGAAAGGCCGGCCACCTGGGAGGGGTCGGCTTTCTGGAGCATTGTATCAAGCAGCCAATTTTTGCGCTGCAACGGACGCAATTGACAGTCATCTAGTTGCGAAAGTTGACCCCCTTCATTCATAGGGGGATCAATTTTCGTAATATCCTGATAATCTGATGCGTACATTGCAGCGGAATAATCAGTATTTAGCGGCAGCAGCCGCAGGCGGAGGATGATTGGCAGGCGGCGTCTTGGCTGGCAGTGGCTTGGCTGGCGGCGGCGAGGGCCGTGGCGATGGCTTCCATCACCAGGGGTTCCATCACTTCGTAGCCGGCGGGGACGGGATGGACGCCGTCGTTGGAATAGGCGGGATTGAGGGCGCGGGAAGGATCGGAGACGACCATCGGGGTGTAATAATCGACATAGGGAATCCCCTTCGCAGCGGCGTAGGCCTTGATGCGGACATTGAGCGCGGCAATCTTGTCGGCGGCGTCGGTGATGGCCGGGCGCCAGCGGAACGCGGCGGCGGGAAGCACCGACGTCAGGACGACGGCGATGCCGTTGGCCTGCGCCAGTTCGGTCATCGAAACGATGTTGCCGAAGGCGAAGTCTTCGCTGTAAGGGCCCTGGTTTTCAGCGACGTCGTTGGTCCCGGCATTGATGACCACGACGGCCGGCTTCAGGTCGATGACATCCTGACGGAAGCGCACCAGCATCTGCGCCGACACCTGGCCGCTGATGCCGCGGCCGACATAGCCGTTGGACGAGAAGAAATCCGGCCGCAGCCGCAGCCACTCCTCGGTGATGGAATCGCCCATCAGCACGACACGCGGCTGCCCGGCCGCCGGCTCCGCCAGCGCCGCATTCGCGGCCGCAAACCGCTGCAGCCCGCCCCAATCCTGCGCATACGTTAAACAACTCGACAAAACCAATCCGAAGGCCACAAGCAGTGTGGCACCCAAGCTTTTGATATTCATGACTTTGTTCATTTTCGGTTGCGCATTTTAACGCAAGCGACTTATTATAAAATACTAATAATCAAATACCTATCTGCCACGCAGCAGCTCCTTCTTTCCTATGAAGCCCATTCACATCCGCTACGGCTATCCGCACAAGCCACCGCGCAAAAACTCCGTGAATGGGCTTCATAGGAAAGGAATCAAGCCACTACGACCGTGGTTGAGTTCTTGTCTTTGCCGAGCTTGACTTTGAGTTTGGCGCCGGCGGGGATGCCTTCGATGATGACTTCGGAGACGGGGTCTTCGACGTAGCGCTGGATGGCGCGCTTGAGCGGACGGGCGCCGAACTTCGGGTCGTAGCCGACGTCGGCGATGAACTTCTTGGCCGTCTTGTCGATGGAGAGGGTGTAGCCCAACTCCTTCATCCGGCCGTGAAGCTCGCGGAGCTCGATGTCGATGATCTGGTAGATGTCTTCCTGCGAGAGGGCGTTGAAGTAGATCTGCTCGTCGAGACGGTTGAGGAATTCGGGCGTGAAGACCTTGCCCAGCGCCTTGTCGATCAGGGCATTCTGCGACGTCGAGCGGTCGTCGGAACCGGTCGAGAAGCCGATGCCACGGCCGAAGTCCTTCAACTCGCGGCTGCCCACGTTCGAAGTCAGGATGAGAATCGTGTTCTTGAAATCGATATAGCGGCCCGAACTGTCGGTGAGCCGGCCTTCGTCCAAAACCTGCAGGAGCAGGTTGAAGATGTCGGGATGAGCTTTCTCGACCTCGTCGAGCAGCACCACCGAATAAGGCTTGCGGCGCACCTGCTCGCTGAGCTGGCCGCCTTCGTTGTAACCCACATAACCCGGAGGCGCGCCGATCAGCCGGCTAGAAGAAAACTTCTCGCCGTATTCGCTCATATCGATCCGGATGATGTTGTCGGCCGAATCGAACATATATTCCGCGATCTTCTTGGCCAGATGGGTCTTGCCCACGCCGGTCGGACCCAGGAAGAGGAAGGTGCCGATGGGTTTGTTCGGATCCTTAAGGCCGGCGCGGTTGCGCCGGATGGCCTTCACGACTTTCGAGACGGCTTCGTCCTGCCCCACGACCACGCCGCGGAGCACTTCTTCCATCTTCAGCAGCCGGGTGCCTTCGCTCTCGGCCACCTTGTAGACAGGGATGCCCGTCATGACGGACACCACGCGGGAGACGGTGTCGGCGTCGACCGTGCGGTATTCGGCGTCGACCGCCGCGCCGGCCTTGACGGCCTCGGCCACGGCTTTCTCCTTCTCCTGTTCGAGCCGGTGCAGCTCCGCCGCCCGCTTGAAATCGCCGGACTGGACGGCGCTGCGCTTCTCGGCCCGGATCGGCTCGAGCGAGCTCTCGAGCCGGACGGCCTCGTCGGCGCCCTTCAGGTCGCCGATGTGGACGCGTGCGCCGGCCTCGTCAAGCACGTCGATGGCCTTGTCGGGCAGGCAGCGGTCGGAGATGTAACGCTGCGACAACGAGATGCAGGCCTTGATGGCTTCGTCGGTATAGCGGACGTGGTGGAATTCCTCATAGCGGGACTTGATCCCCTCGAGGATGGCCAGGGTCTGGGCGTAGTCGGTGGGTTCCACCAGGATTTTCTGGAAACGGCGTTCCAGGGCGGCGTCCTTTTCGATATGCTCGCGGTATTCGTCAAGGGTCGTGGCGCCGATGCACTGGATCTGGCCGCGCGCCAGCGCGGGCTTGAGCAGGTTGGCGGCGTCGAGCGAGCCGGGCGTGCTGCCCGCCCCCACGATGGTATGAAGCTCGTCGATGAAGAGGATCAGGTCGGGATTCTTCTTGATTTCGTTGAGGATGGATTTGACGCGTTCCTCGAACTGGCCGCGGTACTTGGTACCGGCGACGAGCGAGCCCATATCAAGCGAAATGATCCGTTTTGAAAGCAAAGAACGGGGAACGTCTTTCGCGGCGATCCGGAGGGCCAGGCCTTCGACGACGGCCGACTTGCCCGAGCCCGATTCACCGATGAGGACGGGGTTGTTCTTCTTGCGGCGGCTCAGGATCTGGGCGAGCCGTTCGATCTCGGCCTCCCGGCCGACGACCGGGTCGAGTTCGCCGCTGGCCGCGGCCCGCGTCAGGTCGAACCCGTAGGATTCGACCAGCGACTTGCGGTCGCCGCCGCGCGCCGCCCCCGCCGCGCCGTCCTGCGGACCGGCGCCGCCGCCCGCGCTGCGCGCCCCTTCATCCTCCGCATCCCCGTCCGCCGCCGAGAACATGGCCTGCTCCATAATCTCCCGCAGTTTCTCCGGGAGCTTGTCGAGCGGGATGTTGCTGTTTTCGAGGGCCGTGGTGCAGGCGCCGTGCCACTGCATGAAAACCTCGGCCATCAGCTGGGCCGGCGTGGCCGTGGGGCCGTGCATGCGCTGGCACGAGAGCAGGATGTCCTGCGACTTGTCGCTCAGCGAGATGGCGCCGCGCTGCCCGAAGGGAATGGGCGCAGGGGCCGCAATCTTGTCTTCAATCTCTTTCTTTACCTTTTTTATGTCGACGCCCAGGCTCTCGAGGATCTTCACGGCGTCGGATTCCCGATACCGGAGGATGCCGAGGAAGAGATGGTCTGGCGTGGCGATGTAGCTTCCCAGCCGCGCCGCTTCCTCAAGGGCGTAATTGAGTACGATTTTGATTTCGTTGGAATACGCGTTGTTCATCGTCTGATTCTCATTTGGGACTGCCAAGATAGCAAAAAAGCCGTTAAATAAATAATTTGTTATCTTCGATGATTATTTGTATTTTTACACGATATTTTTGGATAGAAAGAGAGAAAAAATGGATCCTGAAGAGAATGGCGGTAGGATAATTCCTATCAACATAGAAAACGAGATGAAGTCGGCCTACATAGACTACTCCATGTCTGTGATCGTGGCCCGAGCCTTACCCGATGTCAGAGACGGACTTAAGCCCGTACACCGCCGCGTGCTGTTCGGCATGAGCAACCTGGGCGTCACCTACAGCGGCGGCGTCAAGAAGTCGGCGCGTATCGTGGGCGACGTCCTCGGTAAATACCACCCGCACGGCGACGCCAGCGTCTACGACGCCATGGCGCGCCTCGCCCAGCCCTGGAACCTGCGCTACCTGCTGGTCCACGGCCAGGGCAACTTCGGTTCGATCGACGGCGACCCCGTGGCGGCCATGCGATACACCGAGGCCAAGCTCCAGAAGCTGGCCGAGGAAGTCCTCGCCGACCTCGACAAAGACACGGTCGATTTCAAACCCAACTTCGACGAGTCGCTCCAAGAGCCCACCGTCCTGCCTTCCAAGGCCCCGCTGCTGCTGATGAACGGCTCCAACGGCATCGCCGTGGGTATGGCCACGAACATGGCCCCGCATAACCTCTCGGAATGCTGCGACGCCATCTGCGCCTACATCGACAACCCCGACATCGACGTCGACGGCCTGATGCAGTACATCAAGGGCCCCGACTTCCCCACCGGCGGCATCATCCAGGGCACCCGCGGCATCCGTGACGCCTTCGAGACCGGCCGCGGCCGCATCGTCATCCGTTCGAAGACCAACATCGAAGTCTCGGCCTCCGGCCGCGAGACCATCGTGGTAACCGAGATCCCCTACACCATCAACAAGCGCGAGCTCATCGAGCGCATCGCCGAACTGGTGGAAGCCAAGAAGATCGATGGCATCGCCTACATCAACGACGAGAGCGACCGCGACGGCATGCGCATCGTCATCCGTCTCAAGCAGGGCGCCCCGTCGAACGTGGTGCTCAACACCCTGTTCAAGATGACCCCGCTCCAGTCGAGCTTCTCGGTCAACAACATAGCCCTGGTCGACGGACGTCCCCGCCAGCTCAACCTCAAGCAGCTCATCAAATACTTCGTCCGGCATCGCCACGAAGTCGTCGTGCGCCGCACCCGCTTTGAACTGAACAAAGCCCTCAAGCGCGCCCATATCCTCGAAGGCCTGCTCAAGGCCCTCGACATCATCGACGAGATCATCGCCCTGATCCGCGCCTCCCGCAGCGTCGCGGATGCCCGCGACGGCCTGGTGGCGCAGTTCGGCTTCACCGTCGAGCAGGCCGACGCCATCGTCGAGATGCGTCTCCGCCAGCTCACCGGCCTCGAGCGCGACAAGCTCCAGGCCGAGTACGACGAGCTCGAGAAACTCATCGACTACTACCAGCAGGTCCTCGGCAGCGAAGCCATGCAGCTGGGCATCATCAAGGACGAGCTCCAGGAACTCAAGGAGAAATACGGCGACGAGCGCCGCAGCGAAATCGTGGCCTCCGCCGAAGACTTCAACCCCGAAGACTTCTACCCGAACGAGGACGTGGTCATCACCATCTCCCACTTCGGCTACATCAAGCGCACCAGCCTGTCGGAATACCG
This sequence comes from uncultured Bacteroidia bacterium, assembly GCA_902778855.1. Taxonomy (GTDB): domain Bacteria; phylum Bacteroidota; class Bacteroidia; order Bacteroidales; family UBA932; genus Cacconaster. The sequence continues at coordinate 25,592 of CACYZM010000003.1, read as the reverse complement.
CGCCCAAGCCCGCGGCGGCATCGGCGCCAAAGGCAGCACCACCCGCGACGAAGACTTCATCGAGCACATCTACGTGGCCAACATGCACAGCACGCTGATGTTCTTCACGCAGAGCGGCAAGTGCTTCTGGCTCAAAGTCTACGACATTCCGGAAGGCGCCAAGGCTTCCAAGGGCCGCGCCATCCAGAACATCCTTCCGCTCACCCCGGAAGACCGCATCCAGGCCTACCTCAACGTCCAGGATCTCGACGACAAGGAATTCACGAACAGCCACTACGTGGTCCTAGCCACCGCCTGCGGCACCATCAAGAAGACCCTCCTCGAGGCCTACTCCCGCCCGCGCACCAACGGCATCATCGCCGTCAACCTCCGCGAGGGCGACGCCCTGATCGGCGCCTCCCTGACCAGCGGCAACTGTGAAATCCTGCTCGCCGGCAACCAGGGCAAGTGCTGCCGCTTCGACGAAGAAGACGCCCGCGCCATCGGCCGCAACTCCACCGGCGTACGCGGCATCAACCTCGACGAAGGCGACTTCGTGGTCGGCATGGTCTGCATCGATCCCGAAGAGCAGGCCCTCAAACCGCAGCATATCCTGGTGGTAAGTGAGAACGGTTTCGGCAAACGCTCCGAGCTCGACGAATACCGCAAGACCAACCGCGGCAGCAAGGGTGTGAAGACCATCAATATCACCGAGAAGACTGGCAAGCTAATTGCATTGAAAGCCGTCAGCGACGACAACGACCTGATGATCATCAACCGCTCGGGCATCACCATCCGCATGCCGGCCGAAGAAATCCGCGTCGCGGGCCGGGCCACCCAGGGCGTGAAACTCATCAGCATCCGCGAAGGCGACAGCATCGCAGCCGTCTGCGTGGTAAACAAGGAAGAAGAAACAGAAACCGGATCGGTACAGGAAACCGAGACTGAAATAACAGAAAACAATCAATAATCTAAACAAAAGCAGTTATGAAAAGAATCCTCATCGCACTGTCGCTCATCCTCTCGCTGACGATGGTCAGTGCACAGCCCAAGAACGCCGCCGATGCGCTCAAGGCCGTCAACAAGGCCGAGGCCGCTGCCGCTGATGCCAAGAAGGCCGCCAAACCGGCCACTTGGGTCTCTCTGGCCAAAGCGTACATCGACGCGTATGAACAGCCGTCCCGCAACATCCTGACGGGTACGCCCCAGCAGGAGGTCAAGCTCTTCCTGAAGGAACAGCAGATTATGGGCACCTCCGAGAAGAAGGGTGCAGAAGGTGTCTACTCCGTGGATTCCTATGCCGACAAGGACCTCTACTACAACGAAGGCGGCATCCTGGAATTCTTCCTCGTGACCAAACCGGCCGTGGAAGGTGACCTGCTGGGCAAAGCCATCGACGCCCTCGGCAAAGCCAAGGAAGTCGATCCGAAAGACTCCAAGGGCAAGGACATCCTCGCCATGATGGAAGACATCCACGGCAAGATCGCCAACGAAGCGCTCTCCGAGTATCTGGCCGGCAACTTCGACAAGGCCTCCGGTCTGTTCAAGAAGGCTGCCGAATGCGCCGCGAACCCGATCCTGAACAAGGTCGACTCCACCAACACCTACTACACGGCCCTCGTTTCGAACATGGCCGGCAAGAAGGAGCAGGCTGTCGAGTTCTACAAGAAATGCCTCGACATGGGTTACTACCAGAACGGCTTCGCCTTCGCCAACCTGGCCGAGACCTACCGTTCCATGGGTGACAACGACGCCTGCAAGGCCGTCCTCGAAGAAGGTTTCGTGAAGTTCCCTGAGAACAGCAACATCCTGATCGGCCTGATCAACCAGTATATGGACAGCAAGGACGACACCGGCAAACTCTTCGACCTGATCCACTCCGCCCAGGCGCTCGACCCGAAGAACGCCAGCCTCTTCTATGTGGAAGCCAACGTCTACAAGCAGCTGGGTGATTTCGAGAACGCCGTCAAACTCTACAAGAAGTCGGCGGAAGTCGATCCCAACTACGTGTTCGGTCCCCTCGGCCTCGGCGTCCTCTACTACGACCAGGCCATCGATCTCCAGACCAAGGCCAGCGAAGAACTTGACGACAACAAGTACATGGCCCTCGTGAAGGAAATGGACGAGACCCTCGAAAAAGCCATCGATCCTTTCGAAGCCGCTTTCGCCAAGACCACGGACAAGGAAATCAAGGGTGCCGTCGCCGAATACCTGAAGAACATCTACTTCCGTCTCCGCGAGAAGAATCCTTCCTACGAAGAACTCTCCAAGAAGTATGACAGCTTCCTCAAGGGAGATGCCTAGAAAGTAAACAGGTCGGACGCGCCGGAGCGCGGAAGACAATGAAGCGACGCTCGGGAGCCGATGCTCCCGAGCGTTTTTTGTGCCGCCTCGAACGCGATGCGGGGCGTATTGTTGTTGGCGCTCAGATGGCAGAGATAGACGTCGCGCAGCCCCTCGTGCGCAGCCCGGCGAAGCAGCGAAGAGGTCTGCTCGTTGGACAGGTGCCCGTGCTGCATCAGGATGCGGCGCTTGAGCTCGGGCGGATAGGATCCCGTCATCAGCATATCGACATCGTAGTTCGATTCGACCACGAGATGGTCGGCCCGGGAAGCGTAGCTTACGGCCGCGTCGGTAACTTCGCCCAGGTCGGTCATTACGGTGAAGCGTTCACCCGAGAACACGAAATGATAGCCCACGGTCTGCGTCGCGTCGTGGGGCACCACGAACGGCGTGATGCGCAGCGTCGGGCTGAGGATCGTCTCCTGGTCTTCTTCCAGAAAACGGACGCATCCCTTGAGCTTGCCGGCCGTGCAGAAGTTGTGGCGCAGGGCTTTCTCGAGGGTCCGGGTCAGATACACGGGCTTTTGATAGCGCTCGGTGAAGGTGCCCAGGCTCTTGATGTGGTCGAAATGGTCGTGCGTCACGAAGATGGCGTCGATCGAATCGATCGACAGCTCGTGCTCGGCGAGCCGTTTCTTGATGGTGCGCGCTCCGATGCCGATGTCGATGAGAAAGGCGGTGGTATCGTCTGCAAAATAGTAGCAGTTCCCGTTGCTCCCGCTCGACAGGCTCAGAAAACGGACCATCCTATTTCAGTTTGGCGATGTTCCGGATTTCCCGGGGTTTGAGGATGCCCTTCTCGGTCACGATGCCCGAGATCAGCGAGGCCGGCGTCACGTCGAAAGCCGGGTTGTAGACCCGCACGCCCTTGGGTGCCATGGGCTTGCTGTAGTACATATCGGTCACCTCGAAGGCGGGGCGCTCTTCGATGATGATTTCGCTGCCGCTCACGCAGTCCAGGTCGATGGTGCTGGTGGGCGCGAACACATAGAGCGGGACCTTGAAGTACTTGGCCACGATCGCCACGCCGTGGGTGCCGATCTTGTTGGCCACGTCGCCGTTGGCGGCCACGCGGTCGCAGCCTACGAACACGAAGTCGATCTTCTTCTGGGCCATCAGCGTGGCGGCCATGTTGTCGCAGATGAGCGTGGTGTCGATGCCGGCTTTGGTCAGCTCATAGGCCGTCAGGCGGGAGCCCTGAAGGAGCGGGCGCGTTTCGTCGCAATAGACGCGGGGCGAGTAGCCCTGCTGCTGGGCCAGGTAGATGGGGCCCAGCGCCGTCCCGAACTTCGAGACGGCCAGGTGGCCGGCGTTGCAGTGCGTCAGGATGCCGCAGCCCGGATGCAGGAGCGAGAAGCCGAAGCCGCTGATGGCTTCGCACATCTTCACGTCTTCGGCCTTGATGGCGCGCGCCTCGGCCGTAAGGGCGTTGCGGAGCACTTCGATGGCGTGCTTCTCATCGGCCGATTCCAGGCCCTGCTTGGTGGCATAGAAGCAACGCTCCATCCGGTCGAGCGCCCACATCAGGTTGACGGCCGTGGGGCGGGAAATGTAGAGGTAGTGCTTGACGCGGAGGAACTCTTTTTCGAAGGCCAGCAGCGAACGCGTCTTGTAGCGGTTCATGCACATGGCCAGGCCGAAGGCCGCCGCGATGCCGATGGCCGGCGCGCCGCGGACCTTGAGGCGGGTGATGGAATAGAAGACCTGCTCCGCCGTATCGAGATGCAGGAACTTTTCCTGGAGCGGGAGCTGCGTCTGGTCGAGGATCACCACCTCGCGGCCGTTCGGGCTCAGCTCCACCGAGTCATATGGAAATACGCTTTTCACGGTCAGATCGTTTCGATCAGTTTCTGGAACAGGAGACACATCCGGTCGGCCGCGGCGTCGGCGGCGCGGACCACGTCGTCGCCGTCGTTGAGGACCGTACTGGCCGTCTCGAAATTCGACTTGTTGGTGATGACCGACATACCGAATACGCGGAGGCCGCAGTGGCGGGCCACCAGCACTTCGGGAACCGTGGACATGCCCACGGCGTCGGCGCCGATTCCGAAATAGAAGCGGACTTCGGCGGGCGTCTCATAGGAAGGACCGGTATTGCCCAGATAGACGCCTTTGCGGAGCGCAATGCCCTCGGCCGCGGCAATCGCCTCAGCCTTGGCGATCAGTTCGGCGTCATAGGGCGCCGTCATATCGGGGAAGCGCTCGCCGAAGGTCTCGAAGTTGGGACCGATCAGCGGGTTGGGCATCAGGTTGATATGGTCGCGGATGATCATCAGGTCGCCCGGCTGGAAGGCGGGGTTCAGGCCGCCGGCGGCATTCGACACGAAAAGGAACTTGACGCCCAGCAGCGCCATCACGCGCACGGGCAGCGTCACCTTTTCCATCGGATAGCCTTCGTAGTAATGGAAACGACCCTGCATGGCGCACACAAAGCGGCCGGCCAGGCGGCCGAAGATGAAGTTACCCTTGTGGCCGATGGCGGTCGAGCGGGCGAAGTTCGGAATCTCCCGGTAGGGAATCACGCCCTCGGCTTCGATGCTTTCCCCGAGCTTGCCCAGGCCGCTGCCCAGGATGATACCTACTTCGGGCACGGCGCCACGCATGCGTACACGCAGGAAATCGGCGGCCTCCTGAATGTCCTTGAGTCTCTTATCCATAATCTTACGTTTTATTCAATTCGGCTAAAACAAAGCAATTTTAATAAAAAATCTCCGATTTTCCAAGAAACGGACTATCTTTGCACCAAACCGAAGTCCGTATGTTCCAAAAAATCAAAAAATGGTACGCAGCCCAGACCGACACGACCAAGGCGCTGATCTGGATCGGCCTGATCGCCGTCATCGGAATCCTCATCCGCTGGGATGCCGTCATAGCCGGCGTCAAGCACGGGTTCGGTTTCTACTCGGGCAAATGAAACGGACGTCCCTCCTCCTGCTGATCCTGTCGCTGGTGCTCTTCGCAGCACCCGCCGTGCACGCGCAAACTGCCGCGCAGCGCGACACGGGCGAGGTGGAGATCTCCGCCCGCGAGCTGGCCGACAAACTGGTCGAATATGCGGAGCAATTCCTGGGCACGAAATACCGCTACGGCGCCAACGGGCCGGACCGGTTCGACTGCACCGGCTACACCCGCTACGTCTACGGACATTTCGGCTTCCACAACCTGAGCCGCTCGGCCAAGGACCAGGCCAAAGACGGCCGCGAAGTGGACATCTCCGATTTCCACAATTTGCAGAAAGGCGACATCCTGGCCATCGGCAGCCGGCGCAACCCGAAGGTCGTGGGCCACGCCGCCATTTTCGTGGAGCTCGACAGCACGGGCCGCGACCCGAAGTTCATCCACGCCTCGGTCCACGGCGTCCGTTACAGTTCGATGCTTACGGAGAGTTATTACGCCAACCGCATCCTCGGCGCCCGCCGCATCCTCCCCGACTTCGAGGATTACGACGTGGAATTCGACAGCACGGCCACCTACGCCTTCGACCAGGAACTGGGCGTCCACATCGCGCCCGACAGCCTGGTGCTGGCCGACACCGACCGCCGCATCGTCCTGTTCGACAACGGCAAATGGGCGTTCGTCGATGAAAACGGCACCCTGGTCGTCCCGGAAGAAAGCCACCGCATCATCCTCACCGGCGACGGCAACTGGGCCCCCGTCCGTGAAGCCACGGTCCACGTCCCCGCCTCCTCCGTCCAGTCCTCCGCCAAACCGGCAGACAAACCCGCCACCAAACCGGCCACCAAACCGGCACAGCCCGCCGCTGCCGCCTCTGATTCCACAGCCACGACGACGGCCGCTGCCACGCCCGCTCCGGCGCCGCAGCCCGAAAAGATCTACTACACCATCAAAAAAGGCGACTCCCTCTCCAAAATCGCCAAACAACATCACACCACGGTCAACAAGCTCTGCCAGCTCAACGGCATGACCACCAAGACCATCCTCAAGGTCGGCAAAAAGATCCGCGTGAAATAACCCGTCCGCTCCGTCCGCCTCAGTCTCACCTGGCGCTTCGGCAAAACCAGCATCAATCTCAAACACGCCCGCAAGACAGAAGTGGACGACAAACTATAGTCCCGCATTTGTTGCGGAGAAGCCCCTCCACATCCGCTACGGCTAACCGCGCCATCCCTCCCGCAAAAACTCCGTGGAGGGGCTTCTCCGCAACAATCAACGTTTCTACTTCACCTAATGCCTTCACCGAACAACACGCCAGTTCCATGATTAATCTCATTTTCCGGTAGCGACGCAGACGATTCATCCATCTCGTTTGCGTCGCTGACGGTTTTCAGCCCAATTCGGCCGAAAACAGCTAGCGACGAGCATCAAGCGGCGCCCTCATCTGCGTCGCCAACAGCACAACGCCGCAAGCGAAGCGCCGAAGCCGGCTATGACAACAGTGATTTCACCCGCTCGTAGAGCGTGGGGTGAGAGTACTCCGTGAAGACGACGACTGGGTGCGGGGTGAGGTTGGCGAGGGATTTGGCGCTCATTTTCTTGAGGGCGGAGGCTTCGGCGGGGCCGTAGCCGTGGACGCGGGCGAAGGCGTCGGCCTGGCGCTCGTGGCGGCGGGAGATCACGTTGGTGACCAGATCGAGCAGGAGGCTGAGCGGCGTGTAGATGAGCGAGAACACCGCCAGATTGACGTGGAAAGAAGGTTCGGCGCAGCCGGCCGCAGCGGCCAAGGCGCTGCTGCCGATAAACAGACTGAACAGCCAGAACATCAACAGATTTGTCGCGAATCCTTCAAGCGAAGAAAGGATGATGTGATGGTGCTTGTAATGGCCGATCTCGTGGGCCAGGACGCCCACGATCTCTTCGGTCGTGAGCTGCTCTTGGAGTGTGTCGTAGAGCACCACGCGCTTCTTGCGTCCGAAGCCCGTGAAGTAGGCGTTCGACTTGCTGCTGCGCTTCGACGAGTCGATGACGAAAATGTTGTCGAGCCGGAAGCCCACCCGGTCGGCGAAGGCCTCGATGGCGTCGCGCAGCTCCCCTTCCGGGAGGGGCGTCTGCTTGTTGAAGAGCGGCACGATGAGCTGCGAATAGAAATACTGCATGAACAGCGAGAACAGCGTCACCGCACCCCAGGCGATCAGCCAGAACCAACGGGGCGTGAGCGTGTAGATCCATACGCAAAGCGCCAGCACAGCACCCAGGATCAGCAGGTTCATCAGCAGGCTCTTGACGGTATCGGTCACGAACAGTTTGGGCGTCGTGCGATTGAAGCCGAAACGCTGCTCGATGACGAAGGTCCGGTACAGGTCGAACGGGATCGAGATTACCCAGGAGATCAGGTAGAAGATGCCCCAGAACACGAGCGCCTGCATCACAGGCGAAGCGCTGACGCTGCGGGCGGCGGCGTCGAAACGGGCGAATCCGCCGAAGGCGAAAATGGCCAGCGTGACCAGGGTACTGACCAGTCCGGATATCAGGGAAAACTTGCGATTGGTCATCGCATAGGCCTGCTGCTTACGGTATTGCGTTTCATCGTATAGGTCCGTCAGCAGATCCGGAATCGGACGGCGCAAAGCCTTGATATTGAGAAACGTGAGCACGGCCGACCAGACATATTCGGCCAGCACGAAGACGATTACCAGAATATAGAGGGCCTGTGCCATCGCCTTATTCTTCCGCGGGAACGTACGGGGCGAACTGCGGATAGCGTTCCAGAATGCGGACCGGGCGGCCGTCCTTGCCGAGGAAGCAATGGAGCGACATGCCTTCGAAGACCTCCGTCTCCCCCACCCGCATCCGGTAGCCGATGCGGAGCTTGAGGGGTGACATTTCCTTGATGAACACTTCGACGTCGATGACGTCGTCGAAGGTCGTGGTGTGCAGGTAACGGCCTTCCACGGCCATCACGGGCGAAACGATGCCGTCGGCCTCGATGCGGGCGAAACTCGCGCCGATTTCGTCGAGGAAAGCCACGCGGGCCTCCTCCATGAACCGGATGTAATTCGAGTGATGGGTGATGCCCATCCGGTCGGTTTCGTAGTAATGGACCTTATGGTGATAGACGAACATTTCTTTTGCTTTTTTGTGCTGCAAAGATAAATAATCGCTAACTTTATCCAAATTTTACTGCCATGCTCCGAGAAGAGACCGTCTTCGGGCCGATCCACAGCCGCAGGCTGGGCCGCTCCCTGGGAATCAACCTGCTCCCGACGAAAGGGAAACTGTGCAATTTCGACTGCATCTACTGCGAATGCGGCTGGAACTGCGACGGCCGCGGCGACACGGTCCTCCCCACCGCCGCCAAGGTCCGCACCGACCTGGAAAACAAACTGATGGAGCTGATGCTGGAAGGCACGCAGATCGACTCGATCACCTTCTCCGGCGACGGCGAGCCCACCCTCAACCCCGAATTCCCGCGCATCATCGAAGACACGCTCTTCCTGCGCGACGCCTACTGTCCTTCCGCCAAGGTCTCGGTCCTGTCGAACGCCACGCGCGTCCACGTGCCGGCCGTGTTCGAAGCGCTCCGGAAAGTGGACAATCCCATCCTGAAAATCGACGCCCCCACCGACGAACTGGCGGCCCGCATCAACCAGCCCGCCCCGGGCTACTCCATTGAAAGGGTGATCGAAGCGCTGGAACGTTTCGAGGGCGATTTCATCCTCCAGACCATGTTCCTGCGCAGCAAGGACTTCGACTCGGCCTCGCCCGAGGTCCTCGACGGCTGGATGGCCATCGTCCGCCGGCTCAAGCCCCGTAAAATCATGGTCTACACCATCGACCGGCCCACCCCCGAAAAAGAGATCGAAGCCTTCTCCGTCGCCCGGATGGAGCAATTGGTCAAACCGCTCCTCGACGAGGGCTTCCAGATCGACATCAAAGGAAAAGAATAATCAGCAAATCAGAACGATATGAACACCAACGAGAAATTCGTCATCACCATCAGCCGCGAACTCGGCAGCGGCGGCCACACCATCGGCAAGAAACTCGCCGACAAACTGGGCGTACGCTTCTGCGACAAGGAACTCATCAAGGAACTCTCCAAACGGTTCAACCTGACGCCTTCCTCCATCGAACGCCTGAAGAGCGAGAAGAAGAACTGGCTCTCCGACTTCATCCAGCGCCTCGCCCCGGCCCCGTCACCGGCCGGCTTCGTGGGCACCAGCCACACCGCAGGCCAGGAATTCGACCCGACCGTGACGACCGACGAAATCTTCGCAGCGGAAAAGGAAATCCTCTGCGCCATGGCCGAGCAGGAATCCTGCGTGATCGCCGGCCGCTCCGGCTTCTTCGTGCTGAAGGACTTCCCCAACAAGGTCGACATCTTCATCACCGCCTCCAAGGAGAACCGCATCGTGCGGACCATGCAGAAACAGAATTTCCCGCGTGAACTGGCCGAAGAAGTCCTCGGCAAAGTCGACAAGGCCCGCGAGAACTACATCCAGCGCTTCGCCGGCGTAAGCCGCTACGACGCCCGCAACTACAGCCTCACGCTGAACGTCGACGGCATGACCGAAGACGAGGCCGTGGAGGTCATCCTGGCCTATATCGACCGCAAGCACTAAGCCCGGCCGGTCGGATCAATACTGGGTTTTGGTAAAATAGAAACCCGTTTCAACAGCCGTGAGCAGGTCCCCGACTTGCTCACGGACTTCTTTATGGCTCCCGTGGAAGGGATAGACCCGGGCCGGCGCTGAGCCTTTGGCCGGAATCAGCACCACAGGATCGCCTTTATCATCGTAAACGAGCGTCCAAATGGCATCGTACGAGGGTTCCTCCGGAGAGATGAACTTGTAAACGCCCAGTTCGTCGTACGCGCCGCCGCGGGCACCGACGCTCACGGTCCCGTCATCCCGGAACATAAGCCGGGAACCGTGGCGTTCGCGCCACTCCCCGAACAGCCAGGCGTTCTCCAGCCTGCGCTCCTGGTCACGCAACAGGGCCACGTTGTCGGCTTCCGTTTTCGTCAGGGAGCCGCCGTCCGGATGTTTGGCGAGGATGTCTTCGCGCATCTGGATGACGGTTTCCAGGGGGAGGCCCCGCAGGTCGTCGAGCGACAGGGGCGTCGTCCGGCCGGTGGTACAGGTACAGGAGATGGAAAGGCAAGCCAGGAGGAATCCGGCCAGGATAAGGGTTGTTCGGCGCATCTTCATTCGGTTTTGATCGGCTAATTTAGCAAAAAACGGCCGTTTTTGTATCTTTGTACCGAGTTTATCCATCTGCTTATGAAAAAGAGAGTTCTCACCCTCATCGCCCTCACCCTTCTGGTCGCCATCCCGGCCTACGCCGTTTTCAACGAACGGGATTTTGCCAAGACGCTCACCATCCTCCGCTCCGAACTCCACCAGGAGCACGCCAAGATGGCGCATCTGCAGGCCCGTCTGGCCATGAACAACGAGGCCCAGCACAAGCAGTTGGTGGAAATGACGAAGCGCTGCAACGAACTCGCCCTGATCCTCTATTCCCAGAATCAGGATTACACCTTCGATATGACCTACGCGCTCAATGAGGTGACCAGGCAGTATGAGGATTTCCACAAGCAGCGGCTGCCTTTCGATGAGATCGTCGATCGGATGAACCACGAAATCGAGCGCTACGAGCATCTGGCCGAGGCCCTGCGGCGTCTGCCGCCGATCCTCGACAAGATCGACGCGGTACCCGACTCCCTTTCCGCCGTGATGGATACGATCCTCATCCGCGAAAGCCATCACCACCACGAAGACGGTTTCGACATCGTGGGGACCGAAGAACACGAACACGAGCACGAGTACGAACACGAGCACGAACACGAGCACGCAGAGGAAGAAGGCGATCACGAAGAACCTTTCTACCTCGACGAGCAGGGGCAGGCCGACCGCGATTCCTGCCTCTTCTACACCCTGAACCTGCTGGAAATGTATACCGCCGCCCGCGACAAGATCGTGATGGACAGCGACCATTACGACGCGATGAGCAGCCGGCTGACGGAAAGCTACAATTACGCCCGCGACCGGTATCGGCTCATCCAGCGGCGTATCTTCATCGACGGGCAGGACAATTACTTCAAAGTGTTGCGCTCCTTCCCCCGCTACTGCAAGATGGCGTTCCAGGACGCCAGCCGGAAATACGGCATCGGCCGGCATAATGCGGACGCCGAGATCCTGCGTCAGAGCGAATGGCGCGGCCCGATGGTTTCAGGCTTCATCCTGTTCGTCCTCTTCTACATCGGCCTGGCCACCCTGCTGAGCAACATCGTGGTCCACCTGCTGAAAAAGTGGGTACCCCTTTTCAAGGCGGATTCCTTCAAACAACGGAGCCTGATGACCACGCTTCTGAGCGGCGTGGTGATCTTTGCCGTGTCTGTGATGATCGCCAGTCTGTTCGTCAAGCAGAATTTCTTCCAGGAGGCTTCGGGGCTGCTGCTCGTCTATGCCTGGCTGCTGGCCGCCATCCTGGTCTCCCTGCTGGTGCGCATCCCATCGCAGCACATCCGGGAAGTGTCGAAGATCTACGTACCCATCGCCCTGCTGGGTCTGATCGTGATCACCTTCCGCATCATCTTCATTCCGAACCGGCTGGTCAACCTCATCTTCCCGCCGCTGATGCTGGGCTTCGCCATCTGGCAGTACTGCCTCTGCAAGAAAGTGAGCCACAACCGGGAAGCCCGCGGCGACATGGTCTATGCCTGGATCACCTTCGCCGTGATGTTCGTCACCACCATCATGGCCTGGATGGGCTATGTCCTGCTGGGCATCCAGATCTTTATTTGGTGGCTGTTCCAACTCACGGCCATCGAGACCATCACAGCCCTCTATGTCCTGGTGGAGAAACACGAGAAAAAGTACCTGATCAAGCGCAAGCTGGAATACAAGATGGAGCACACCATCTACGAACCCGACCGGAAAGACGCCTACATCGCCGTGACCTGGCTCTACGACTTCATCCGGCAGGCCGTCCTGCCCATTGCGGGTGTGCTGTCGATCCCGCTCTGCATCCGGCTGGCCGCCAATGTCTTCGATCTGGGAGAGATCTGCAGCGATATCTTCTACCGTCCCTTCTTCAACCTCAGCGACAAAGACGGCAACGCCATCCTGCACCTGTCGCTCTACAAACTCGTGCTGGTGACCGCGATGTTCTTCCTGTTCCGCTATATCAGCTACCTGCTGAAGGCCTTCTACCGCCGCATGCGCTTCGACAGGTACGCCCGGAAGGAAAAGAAAACCTTCATCCACGCCAACGAGATCAACTTCACGCTGGCCGACAATGTGATCGGCATCCTGGTGTGGGGCACCTACATCATCATCGCCATCATCCTGCTCAAGATTCCGATGGGCGCCCTGTCGCTCGTGGCGGCCGGCCTGGCCACCGGTCTCGGCTTGGCCATGAAGGACATCCTCAACAACTTCATCTACGGCATCCAGCTGATGAGCGGCCGCCTGCGCGTGGGCGACTACATCGAGTGCGACGGCATCCGCGGCAAAGTGACTTCGATCAGCTACCAGACCACCCAGATCCAGACGATCGAGGACACGCTCATCGCCTTCACCAACACCACCCTCTTCAACAAGAACTTCAAGAACCTCACGCGCGGAAGCGCCTATGAGTATGTCAAGATTCTCGTCGGCGTGAAATACGGCACCGACGTGGAGAAGGTGCGTACGCTGCTGATGGAGGCTTCCCAGCAGCTGATGATCCGAGACAAGTACAACCGGCCGGTGGTCGATCCCAAGCGCGGCATCTCGGTCGCCTTCGACGAATTCGGCGACAGCAGCGTGAACATCGCGCTGAAACAGTACGTACTGGTAGAAGAGCGCTACACGTATCTGGCGCGCGCCAAGGAACTTGTCTACAATACCCTCAACGAGAACGGCATCGAGATCCCGTTCCCGCAGCGGGACGTCTGGATCAAATCGACAGGACAGTAAGGACGTTGATCAGTTCGCGGTCGATCGGTTTGTCGATCTTGACCGCCTTGGCAATGGGCACGTACACCACCTGGTCGTTCTTGATGCCCACCATGATGTTGCGCTGGCCTTCCTTGAGCGCCTCCACGGCCGCCACGCCGAGGCGTGAGGCAAGGATGCGGTCGTAGGCCGACGGCCGGCCGCCGCGCTGCAGATGGCCCAGGATCGTGACGCGCACGTCATATTCAGGATACTCCTTGCGGACGCGATCGGCATAATGCATGGCGCCGCCGTCCTTCTTGCTCTCGGAGACCAGCACGATGGAACTGTTCTTGCTCTTGCGGATGCCCCGCCCGATGAACTGGGCGAGCTGGTCGATGTCGGTGCGGTCTTCGGGGATGATGGCCGCCTCCGCGCCCGAGGCGATGGCGCTGTTCTGCGCCAGGAAGCCGGCGTCGCGGCCCATCACTTCCACGAAGAAGATGCGGTCGTGCGAGGTGGCGGTGTCGCGGATCTTGTCGACGCAGTCGACGATGGTGTTGAGCGCCGTATCGTAGCCGATGGTCGAATCGGTGCCGTAGAGATCGTTGTCGATCGTGCCGGGAAGGCCGATCACCGTCACGTCGTGCTCGCGGGCGAGTTCTTCAGCGCCGGAAAGCGAGCCGTTGCCGCCGATCACGATCAAGGCGTCGATGTGGTGGCGGTGCAGCATTTCAAAAGCCTTGGTGCGGCCTTCGGGCGTGCGGAAATCATCGCTGCGGGCCGTTTTGAGGATCGTGCCGCCCCGCTGGATGACGTTGCTGACCGATTCGCTGGTAAACTCCTTGATTTCGCCGTTGATCAGGCCTTCATAGCCCCGGTAGATGCCGTAGACTTTCCAACCTTCGAAAATACCCGCGCGGGTGACTGCCCGGATGGCGGCATTCATGCCCGGGGAATCGCCGCCGGAAGTCAGGATGCCGATAGACTGGATCTGTTTCATCGTCAGTGGTGATTTGAAGTTCTAAAGGTAAACATTTTTCCGTAATTGTTTGTCGGATTTTGTGTATCTTCGCGAATATACGAAACCTGAACTTATGAAGAAATTCTTTGTGTTCCATACCCTGCTGGCGGCCGCTGTCCTCAGCGCTTGCTGCGCCTGCGCCCAGAAATGGGAAGAAAAGCCGGCCGACGGCTATACCCTCATCGTCCAGAAAGGCGGCCCCACGCTCGGCTATACGTCAGCGCCCATCCTCACGATCGGCGGACGCGCCTTCAAGGACCTGAACCGCAACGGGGAGCTCGATCCCTACGAGAACTGGCGCCGCCCGGCCCTGGAGCGGGCCGTGGACCTGGCCGGACGCCTCTCCATCGAAGAGATCGCCGGCCTGATGCTCTACAGCGCGCACCAGCCCGTCCCCACCCCCGAACTGACCGACGCCCAGAAGAAATTCCTGGGCGAGGACAATCTGCGGCACGTCCTGGTCACCACGGTCGCCAGTCCGGAAGTGGCAGCACGCTGGAACAACAACGTGCAGGCCTTCGTCGAGGTGCTGGGCCTGGGCGTACCGGCCAACAACAGTTCCGATCCCCGCAACGAAACCAGCGCCACCGCCGAATTCAACGCCGGCTCGGGCGGCCAGATTTCCCTCTGGCCCTCGCCACTGGGCCTGGCGGCCACGTTCAATCCCACACTCGTCCGCCGTTTCGGCGCCACCGCTTCCAAAGAATACCGTGCCCTGGGTATAGCCACGGCCCTCAGCCCGCAGATCGACCTGGCCACCGAGCCCCGCTGGAACCGCTTCAACGGCACCTTCGGTGAAGATCCCGACCTCGACACCGATATGGCCCGCGCCTATGTGGAAGGCTTCCAGGCCACCGACGGCGTCCGCGACGGCTGGGGCGAAGAAAGCGTCAACGCCATGGTCAAGCACTGGCCTTCCGGCGGTCCGGAAGAAGGCGGGCGCGACGCCCACTTCAACTACGGCAAATATGCCGTCTATCCCGGCGGCCAGTTCGAGACGCATCTGCAGGCTTTCGTCCAGGGCGCCTTCCGCCTGCGTGGCCGCAAGACGGGTTCCGCTTCGGCCGTGATGCCCTACTACACCATCTCCGCCGGCATCGATCCGGAAGGAAAAAACGTGGGCAACAACTACAGCCGCTACATCATTACCGACCTGCTGCGCGAAAAATACGGCTTCGACGGCGTGGTGTGCACCGACTGGGGCATCACCCACGACAACGCCCGCGTGGAGAGTTTCGACGGCAAATGCTGGGGTATGGAGACCCTTTCGGTGCCCGAGCGTCACTATGCGGTGCTCCAGGCCGGCGTCGACCAGTTCGGCGGCAACAATGACATGGGGCCGGTGCTGGAAGCCTACCGGATGTGGGTGCGCGACTTCGGAGAAGACGCGGCCCGCGAACGTTTCGAAGCGTCCGCCATCCGGCTCCTGATGAATATGTTCCGCACCGGATTGTTCGAGAACCCTTACGTCGATCCCGCCCGCGCGACCAAACTGGTGGGCAACCCCGACTTTATGCGGCAGGGCTATGACGCCCAGCTGAAGTCGGCCGTCCTGCTGAAGAACCACGGCAAGGCGCTGCCGCAGGCCGGACGGAAAAAGGTCTATGTGCCCAAGCGGCACTATCCGGCCTTCGCCGGCCGCTTCGGCCTCTTCGGCGCCCATCCCGACTACTGGGAATGGCCCGTGGAACGCGCCCTCGTGGAGAAATACTATGACTGGGCCGAGACCCCGGCCGAAGCCGATTTCGCCCTCGTGCTCATCGAGGAGCCTTATTCCGGCCCCGGCTACGACGTGAAAGACCGCGAGAACGGCGGCAACGGCTACGTGCCCATCAGCCTCCAGTATCGCCCCTACACCGCCGAATATGCCCGCGAGGTATCCCTCGCCGGCGGCGACCCGAAAGAGCCGTTCACCAACCGTTCCTACCGCGGCAAGACGGTGACCACCGACAACGAAGACGACCTGAACAGCGTGCTGGAAACCCGCAGGCTGATGGGCGACAAACCCGTGGTCGTGGTCATCTCCGCCACGCGGCCCTTCGTACCCGCCGAATTCGAGCCCGCCGCCGACGCCGTCCTTGTCCATTTCGGCCGACCTGGTGAGCGGCGCGGCTGAGCCCTCCGGCCTGCTTCCGATGCAGCTGCCCGCCGATATGCGCACCGTGGAAGAGCAGCACGAAGACGCCCCGCATGACATGCGCTGCCACGTCGACGCCGACGGAAACACCTACGACTTCGCCTTTGGCCTCAACTGGAAAGGCGTGATCAACGACAACCGGACCCGCAAATACAGAAAATAACCACCAAGCACTATCTGGCGGGATCGAGCAGGTAGATCAGGTCTCCCGACGGACTCTCATCGTCGCGGGAAAACGGCTGGAAACCTGCTTTGACAAGACTGAGCGGTTTTATCTCGCTTTGCTCTTCCAAGGGAAAGACGATCCGGAAGGCGCCTTGGCCGTCCGTGACAGCGGTGCGCCCACCGATGGTCACCGTCACGCCTGCGACAGGACGGGTCAGGAAGTCATCGGCACTTCCGTCAAACACCTTTCCGGCAAAAATGGCGAACGTGCTGTCGCGGCGCACCTGCAGCGTCGCCTGACTGCGGATGCCCGTGCCCAGCGGGACGAGCAGTGTTTCATCTTCGTAATACCGGTCGGCGTGGAATGAGACCGGAATCTTGCGGTGGCGGAAATAGCCGGGCAGCGATCCGACCGAAATGGTGGTATCGGAGCGTCCGAACAGCGGATACTCGCTCCCGTTCACGGTCAGGGCTCCCTCCTCCATCTCGGGAAGCACGCAGGCCTCGCTCTGAATGGCGACCTGCAGCTTGACAGGAACCATATACCAGTAAGCCACGGCAGCGAGTACGACGGCCAGAGCCGTGGCGGCAACGACCAGGCGGCGGACAAAGCGACGGTGCCGTTTCCAGAGCGTGTCGAACTGCAGTTCCAGGATATGCGCGACGAGCCGGATGAAAGCCTTCTCGGGATCGTTCTTCCCGTCGTCCGTCACGGCGATGCCCAGCAGATTCTTATCGGGGTGCTCGCGGTTCCATTGCTCGATGGCGGGCGGGAAACTGTCGCCTTCCACGATAAACGGCACGATCCGTTCCAGCCGGCCCATGCCCATGAAAGCCTTGATTTCATTGTTCACCCACTCAGATTTCACCGAATTCGGCGAGCAGATGACCACCAGATAGCGCGAAGCTTCCAGATGGGCGCGCAGACTGTCGTTCAAGATGCCCGAGGTCAAGGTGTCTCGGTCGCGGAACACGGGACGGATGTAGCGGGAATCTGAAAACTCATTGTGTGCTTCCGTCGGCAAACGGTACCATTCCAGTTTTCGCTGGAGCCATTTCGCCCATTTCACATCCTTGTGGCTGTAGGAAATGAATACGAAGTTCGAGGGCGTTTCCATGTCCTTATTCTTTAATCAGTCCTTTCTGCTTCAGTCCGTTGTACAGTTCCATCCCTTCCTTGTTCCGGGAAAGGTAATCCGGATCGAGTTCCAATACTTTCTTCCACATCTTCAGCGCGCCTTTCTCATCGCCCTTCTTCAGGAGGATTTCGCCCCGGGAGTCGTAGCATTCGGGGTCATCGGGCGTCAGGGCGATGGCCTTGTCGATGGATTCCAGCGCCTTGTCGTACTCCTTGGTGGTCGTATAAAGGAGCGCCAGGTTGATCCGGACCTGGGCCACGGCTGCGCCGTAAACACCGGGATTACGGTCATACAGCAGCATCCGGTGTTCCAGCGACCGGAAGTAGTATTCCTCCGCCCGGGCATAGTCTTGTATGGTGTAGTAGAAAAAGCCCAGCGTGTTCAGAATCCGCGACTGATCCATGCGGCCGGCATCGGGATTCCGCCGGAACTGTTCCCCGAAATGCTCCTTCGCCTTCAGATAGCACGCCTCCGCCTTCTCGTAGTTGCCGACGGTACGGTAGAAATTGCCCATATTGGCCAGCGTCCGGGCCAGGTCCAAACGATAGGCATCGGGATCTTTCGTAAATGTCTCGGTAATATTGTCCAAAGCCTGGCTGTAATATTCTTCCGCACGGGTATAGTCGCCGGCGGCACGGTACAGCATTCCCAGATCGTTCTGGACCCGGGCCAGATCCATGCGATACGCATCGGGATTCCGGGCGACCAATAGCTTCCGGTGCTCCAATGCCTCGAGGTAGAATTGTTCCCCCTTGGCCAAGTCGCCGCGGGAATAGTAGAAATAGCCCAGGTTGTACTGGATATTGGTCAGCGGCGAGCGATAGGAATCGGGATCCCGGTCGAAAAGTTGCCTGTAATTCTCCAGTGCCTGCAGATTGTACACCTCACATTGGTCATATTTCCGGAGAGCACGGTAGAGGGATCCCAGATCAAGCTGGACGTTAGCCATATCCAGGCGGTAGGCCTCGGGATCCTGGGCAAACAGTTGGGCGTAATTCTCCAGCGCCTGCAGGTAGTACGCCTCACTTTGTCCATAATCCTGGAAGACACGATGCAGAAGCCCCAGATTGAGCTGCAGATTGGCCAGCCCGGGACGGTAAGCATCGGGGTTGCGGGCGAACAACTGCGTGCGGTACTCCCAGGCACGGGTCCAGTACTCCTTGGCTTTGTCGTAATCGTGACGGGAATAATTGATAAAACCGAGGTTGACCCAGACGGACGACAGGCGGTCAGGGCTGTCGGCGCAGGCGTTCTGGCAGACGAGCCAGAAACGCTCCGCTTCCTGGTAGTCCTTCTGGGACATCGCAAAGTAGGCATAGGTCCACAACGCATCGATATCGGTCGTGTCGGCCAGGGCGTTTTCCTTGAGCATCCGCCCGATCTTGTCGTAGTTTTCCTTGCCACCGGCCAGCTTCAACGTGGCGATTTCCCGTTCCTGGCGGACTTTCAACTCTTTGATGGCCGCTTCCTGGCGAGCTTGCTCCTCCTCAATCCGGGCCTTGGCATCCGCGAGGGCCTTTTTGCTTTCCCGGGCCTGGCGCAAGCGGCCGCTGAGGTCCAGCGCCCCATAGGCTTCGACGGCCTCATCGAGGCGGCCTTCCTCCACCATTTCCATAATCCGCTGCTCCTCGTCCGACACCTCGCTCAGGTCGATACGGGCGAACTGGTCGATGTAATTGTCCAGATTGGACAGCTGGATCTGATAACTGGCTTCCAGTTCGTCGTACTTCCGGTTGAACTCCTCCTCCTGCAGCCTGCCGGCCTGCTTCTGGGCTTCCAGTTCGCGGACGGCCTGCTCGTATTTCCGCTGGTAACTGTCGGTGGAGGTCTGCGCGAGTTTTGCCTTGAGCGCATTGAAATACTCCGTGCTGACCAGGACAAGGGAGAAGGGCGTCTGGTCGCGCGAGATCATCCACTGTTCCACCGCTTCCGTATTGAACAGTTCGAATCCCGCTTTCTTCGCACTGATGAGATTGACCTTGTCGCCCGGTTTCAAGGTACGGAAAGTCAGGGTCAGCCGACCGGCATTATCCGATACGGTGCTGCCCGCATTGCTGGCCATCACCGTCACGCCGGGAAGCGGCGTCTTCGCCGACTTCTGGTTGTACTGCGACACCACGCAGGGTTGCGTGGACTGCGCCGGAAGGGCGGAACAGGCGGCCAGTAGCGCGAGGAGGGTTAGGAAGATCCTTTTCATCGTGTGGCATCGAGGATCAAGGGAATGGCCAGCATCAGGAAACTGTCGTATTTCAGACTGTCAGGATCTACACGACACAAATCGCGATAGGAACAGATATCGATATGCGCCGGATGGGCGGCATTGTTCTTCAACTGCTTGCTGAAAGCTGCCCTTCTCTTACCGAAAAGGCTGCCATACTCCTTGCGCTCCGGCCCGCTCAAAGGACTGAAACCCATAATGAGTTTTTCGACCACCCAACGGCCGTGTTCACTGAGCGACAGGGCCTGGTTGTTCTTTTCCCAAATTGCCGTCCTTTCTTTTTCGCCCAGCTTCCTGCCCGCGGGATATTGCCGTCTGACGGCCAGTGCCCGGGAGGCAAAACAATCGGAGCAAAACACATTGGACAAGCCGTTCCTAACGGCCATGGGATCCTCCTCCCATCTGGAAGAAATCAACCGCAGGCCTTGCTTGTCCTGCAACACCTTATACTGGAAGGTATCCAGCGCCCGGTTGTATCGCCCCGCGGAGTGGATGTCCTCATAGGGAAGATTGTCGATGACGGAGCCCAGACAATACACCCGGCTCGCGTAGACGGCCTTCCGGGTATCGATGGCAAACACGTCATCGGGGGATTTGGATTGGACGAAAGCCGCAGCGTCTTCTTCCGTCAGCAGCACGAAATCCGAACTCTCGGGCCTTTCTTCCACGATCTCCAGCGTGACATCGAGGTAGGAATTGGCATTGACGACTTTCCCGAACAGGGAATAACGGGCGCATTGCAACAGGTTGCCGAGATTCTCTTCCTTATCCAGTTCCTGCAGGATCGTTGCGGCGTCCTTTCGGGTAACAAGTGTAATGACCGTCCTGTTCTTGCATACCAGGCAATTGAACGCGTCGTATTCCACAAAGTTGAGATAGTGCGCCGTCAGGGCCAAGTGGCGGACAATGGCCAGCATCAGCGGACTGTCACCCTCCACGACGGCATGGAGGTGCTTCCCAGAACCCGGGGCAAAGGAAACATCCTTCAGTTTGTCAAGCACATAAGCCCGTGCGACATACCAATTCCGGACCGTCTCTTCCGAAAAAGGCTCGTTCGTATTCTGGCGCCGCAGGTATTCAAACGGCCGCTCTCTGACAAGCTCCTTTTTCATTGCGCATCCTCCTTTTTGAAATCATAGGCCGAAGGGAGCTGGTAGAGTCGCAGCCCGAACCAGTCCATCGAGGCGACGATATGCTCGATAATCTCCGACTGCTGCCACTCATAAGCGGTCCATTCAGTTTCGGTAAGGAATCCGTAGACCTCCAGGATCAGCCCGCTATCCTTCTGCTCTTTCCAGCGGATAATCAGGCGGGGCTGGTGAGAGACACTGGAACAGTTCATAAGCCAGTGATAGATGTAGAGCCGGAACAGATGGGCATTGAGCGCACCTGCTTTAAGTTCGTCTTCAGGAACGTAGTTCCGAATATCGTGTTCTCCCGACAGGAGCCGTTCGATCTCCTGCCCGGTCAGCGGACGCACGCATTCGGTATCCAGGATGAAGGATTTGAGCATTTCCCTTCCGTACGTCTTTCCTTCGGACATATGTTGGAGATTGATGAAATGCTCCGCCTGCAGCACATTGATGGGAATGGTGGATGTGGTGGTGTCCCAGTTGTAGAGCGTGACGGTCGTAAGCGTCACCTTTTTGATTTCCCCGTCCACGCCCAGTTTCGGCACCCGGATCCAGTCTCCTATATTGAGCAGATGATGCCTGCGCAAATGAAGGAAGGCAGCCACGCCCTTCACGCGGTCCTGGAAGATCCAGCCCAGGACGGCACCGATGATTCCGATGGCTGCCGCCATCCGGCCATTGTTCTTGATGTCGAAAATCAGCACGAACCCGATGATCCAGAAGCCGATAGCCGCGAGGATGACGATCTGGCAGACCGTGATGCCATTGTCATTCCTGTTCAGGCTGAAGGTATGGGTCAGGGCACGGCATACCTTGATGATCAACCAGATGACAAGGGTCAGTCCAAGCAGGTAGAGACAGGGCGTGAAAGACGAAGGCGACAGGATCATCGACACCCCTATGCAAAGCGGCGTCACCAGCAGGACGAACGCCCAGAACGACCTGGCGCGCCATTGGAACAGCGCCCCCAGAATCTGGCGGCCCAGCTTGTCGGAAGAGATGTTCTTCTTGTAGATTCGATCGAAAAGGCCCATCACATCAACGTTTTAATTAATTAAATATAAATGAACTCCACGCTGTCCCTCGAATCCAGCAGCAGGGTCGTGATCTCCTGCCCTGTCCTGAGCGTCAGCTGGTAGAAATCCGGATTGCCGGTGGCATCCAGATAATTCATCAACGGACAGTTGGACACGTCCAGGGTAGACATCGGGTTCCACCTGAAATCGAGGTACACCAGCTTCGTATTCCTCGAAATGTCGATCTCTTCGACGGAATTCCAGGCAAACTCCAGCCTCTCCAGGTTCGGGTTGCCGGTCACATTGAGCGACTCCAGCTCATTGTTGTTGGCATACAGCTCCCGCAGCCCGGGATTGTTCGAAAGATTGAGCGACTGCAACTCCGCATACTGGCAATGCAGGAAGAAGAGTTTGGGATTATGGCTGACATCCAGGGTACCCAGCGAATTGAGCGCACAGTCCAGATAGGTCAGTTCCGACAGATTGCTCACATCCAGCGACGTCAACGAGTTCGAGACGCAGGTCACCTCCTGCAGTTTCGGATTGTGGGAAAGATCGAGGGACTCTAGACTTGTGTAGCGGCAGTCCAGAAAGATAAGCTTGGGATTCTGCGACAGATCCAGCGAAGTGATCCGTCCGCGCGCCTGCCGGCCGTTCGGATCGAGTCCTCCGCCGCAGATGAGATACTGCAGGTTCGGGAAATACTGAATGCCTTCCATCGAGTAAATCTGCTGCGTTTCAACCTCCACGTCGGTAATCCGCCAGGCCTCGACCAGCGAGATTTCCCCATCTCCTTCGGTATCGAAGGATGAAACCAGATAGCTCTTGAAAACCGGGTCCGGAATAGCGACGTTGTCGGTCTGCACATCGGAGAGCCACCCGTTGTTGGTAACGTCGATATAGGTCATCATATTACCCTGACACCACAGGGTCGTCAACATACCATTGTGGGAGATGTCCAGGACGCCCAGCTGGTTATAGGGGCATTTCAGGCCTGTGAGCCCGACTAGGTGCGAGAGGTCCAGTGAAGCGATTCCATTGGCGGAGCAGTCCAGGGCGTCAAGAAGGGGGCAATGGGAAAGATCGATCGTCCCGATGGAATTATACGCTATGTTCAGTTCCTTCAGCAGATAGTTCCGGGAGATGTCGAGCTGCGACAGCCGGTTGTCGGAGCAGTCCAGATAGTTCAGCGAGGTCAGGCCGGACACGTCGAGCGTGGTCAGCTGATTGCCGTGGCAGTCCAGATGGGTGATTTTCCGGTTCCGGGAGAGATCGAGGTCCGTCAGCCGACCCGGGTACTGCTCCCTGCAGCTCCGGCAGATGAGCTCTTCCAGATTGTAGAAGAACTCGATTCCCTCCATCGTGCTGACGTTCTCGGTGCAGATCTCGATTCTTGTGACATAGGCCGCTTCGCTGGCCGAAATCCGGAAGTCACCGTCCCGGTCATAGACGGACATCAGGTAGGTATAGAGTGTGTCGTCCTTGACGGGGACAAAGATCGGATAAAAGAGGGCGGAGCTGGGAATCTCATAGTCCCCCGAGCCTGGGAAGGTCTGGTACTGCTCCAGCGACACATAGACCCAGCGCAACTCCGGACAGCCGGAAGCTTCGAGCCGATTCAGCTCCGTACAGTAGGACACATCGATGGTTTCCAGCGGATTGTCGTTAATGGCAAGCCGGCGCAGATAAGGGGTGCGGGTCACGTCGAGCGCATCGATCGAATTGCCGGAACAATTCAGGTCAGTGAGCCGGAAGCAGGACGAAAGGTCCAGCTGGGTCAGCTGATTCCCCCGGCAATCCAGCTGGATCAGCAATTCCGCTTCCGAAAGGTCCAGCTCGGTCAGCTGGTTATTGGCGCATAGGAAGATATCCAGGAGCGGATTGCGGCTGATGTCCACCTCGTGCAGCCCGCCCTTGCCCGCGGAAGAGCCCCGGCAGTCGAGCACGGAAAGATTCGGCATCCATTCGATGCCCTGAACCGAAGCGATCTGGTCGGTGTTGACCGCGATGTCGGTGACGACGGCCAGTTCCTTGCTGGTCAGCTTGCCGTCCTTATTCGTGTCGAAACGGCCCAGCAGATAACTGCGGAAGACCGGGTCTTCGATGTCCACGAAGCGCTCGTCGGTCATCAGGTAATCGACCGGGGTGCGGCTGTATCCGAAGGTCTGATGCGCATCGGCGGCATTCTCCGCATAAGCGAGGAAATAATATGTATGCCCCTCCTCCATTTCCGGAAGACGGGCGGAAAAAGTATGGTCGTCCACCCATTCTCCCTTGATCCGGGTCAGGCGGATCGTCTGGACGTCGGGCGATTCGCTCCAGCAGAAGCCGACTTCCCGGACCGTCCGTCCGCCGTCGTCCACCAGATCGGCATACAGCCGGTCCTGAAGGATCGTCACTTCCGAAGGCGTTGCGACCGAGGTGGAAGGGACTGTCAGGGAAACTTCCTTGGAGTATTTCTTATTGTGGCCGTCGGAGATGAACGAGCGCACGGCATAGTAAGCGCCCGGCTTGACTTCCACCGTCTGGCTGAAGCGCCCTTCTTCGTCCAGCCCGGAGACTTCGACGATCCGGTCGGGCGTGTCGTCAAAGTTGGTTCCGGTCATTTCGAAGCCGTAGGCGACGATTCCCTCCGCTTTGCCGAGGGAGCCGTTCAACGTGGCCGAAATGCGGGTCAGCGTCTCGGAATCGACTGACACCTGAGGAATGTCCGGATCGTTCACCGGAGAAACATTGTCCTGCATACAGGCCGTGGCCAGGAGCGCGAGAGCAATCAGGACAAGACTGGTTATCCGTTTCATAATTCTCTCATTTATAGTAAATCGATGAGACACTGCTGTCATAGTTGATGCTTTCGATCTCCTGCCCCGTCTTCAGCCAGATCACGGACAGGCAGGGATTGGCCGTACAGTCGAGGAAGGTCAGCGGATTGTGCGACACGTCGAGTTCGACAAGCCGGCCCAGAGCCAGCAGGCCGTTGCTGGAACCCGAACAGTTCAGCCAGGAAAGGTGATCCAGGAACTCGATGCCCGCCAGGGTCTCGATCTCGTCGGTGCAGACGTCGATCCGGGTGATGGCCGCCGACTCGGCGCCGGAAATCTGGTCGTCCTCGTCGATGTCGTAGATGTCCACCAGGTATTTCCTGAAATGGGCGTCCGGAATCGGGACGATGGCTTTCGGATGGAGCATAAACGAGGTCTGGGCGTCCTTCCGATAATTCTGATCCGCCCGGAGCCACTGGTCCGTGGAAAGATAGATGATCTGCAGCCAGGGGCAGGAAGCGGCGTTGAGGGTTTCCAGTTCCGGGCAGGGAGAGACATCGAGCGTCGTCAGGGCATTGCCGCTGACATTGAGCTGCCGCAGCAGCGGGTTCCCGCCGAGATCCAACCCGGTAAGCCGTCCCGTTCCGGAAGCCGAACCCTTGCAGGTCAGCGCGGTCAGAGCCGGCATCAAGCTGATCTCCCGAATATCGGCGATCTCGTCGGTATTAACCGACAGGGTTTCGATGGCCTTCAGTTCCCGATAGGAAACGGCCCCGTCCCTGTTGGTATCGAACTGTGCCACCAGCACGCGCGCGAAGGCCGGATCGTAGATCTCCACAGGCATCTCGTCGGTAACCGCCAG
>CACYZM010000002.1 GCA_902778855.1 uncultured Bacteroidia bacterium | reverse complement strand
GGGTCCAGGCGCAGCAGCGACCTCTGCCCCGGCAACGAAGACACCTTCAAGTTCCTGGAGAAAGTACTGCTCGAGGTCATGGACATCTTCCCCTCGCGCTACATCCATATCGGCGGCGATGAGGCCTCCAAACGCAACTGGCCGGATTGCAAGCTCTGCCAGGAGCGCATGAAGCAGGAAGGGCTGAGCTCTCCGGAAGAACTGCAGAGCTATATGATCGCCCGCATCGAACGCTTCCTCAACGAACACGGCCGCTCCCTGCTGGGCTGGGATGAAATCCTGGAAGGCGGCCTCGCGCCCAACGCCACCGTGATGTCGTGGCGCGGCACCGAAGGCGGCATCAAAGCCGCCACGATGGGCCACGATGTCGTGATGACGCCCGGCAACTGGTGCTACCTCGACAAATACCAGGACGCCCAGTTCAAGGAGCCCGAAGCCATCGGCGGCTATCTGCCGCTGGAGAAAGTCTACGAATATGACCCGTGCAACGGCATTCCCGCCGAAGCGCAGGGACACGTGCTCGGCGTTCAGGGCAATCTCTGGCACGAATACATCCCCACGCCTGACCACACCGAATATATGCTCTGGCCCCGCGCCCTGGCCATCGCCGAAGTGGGCTGGACCCTGCCCGAAAACAAGAACTGGCCCGCATTCCGCGAACGTGCGCAGCGCCAGGCCGACGTCCTGGTGGCACAGGGGTATCATCCGTTCAATCTGCGCGAAGAATACGGAGAACGCAAAGCCTCGCTGGCGCCCGTGCCCCATATGGCCGTCGGCAAACCCGTGCAGTATAACCTCCCTTGGCACAAGAATTATCCGGCCGCCGGCGAGGCAACCCTCACCGACGGACGGATGGGCTCCTGGAGCTACGGCGACGGCCGCTGGCAGGGTTTCCTGTCGGACGTCGACGTGACCATCGACCTGGGCAACGTGCAGCCCATCCACTATGTCGGTGCGACCTTCATGCAGCAGCCCGGCCCGGAAATCTTCCTGCCGAAGAATGTGGAAATCTTCGTTTCCAAAGACGGCAAGAACTTCGAAAAAGCGGGCGAAGTCTGGAACGAAATCCCTGTCACCGACCGGTCCGTCCTCTATACCCTGTTCGGTACGAGCATAAAAGCAGACGGCAGGTATGTGAGATACCATGCCGTCTGCAGTTACGCTTGGTTGTTCGTCGACGAAATCGTCGTGAACTAACGCACGCCCGAGTGACCGCCGCCGGAGAAGCCGCCGCCTCCGCCGAAGGAGGAGTGGCCGCCACCGCCGCTGCGGCTGAAGCCGCCGAGCGAGCCGCCGCCCGAATACGAATGCGTGACCGCATGCGAATCGAGCACCCGTGAGTAGGAATTAGACAGGCGGATGACCCGCGACATGTCGTTGTAAGGCATCGTGTAGGCCTTCTCGAACATCACCGGATCGATGTCCTTGAGTTCCTTGGCCACCTGTTCGGCAATGCCGATGAGCGAGGCAAAGATCAGGTATTCGCGCCAGAGGGTGACTTCCGGGCTCGTACGCTCCTTGATGAGCGTCGTATCTTCCAGGAATTTCTTGAAACCGATGACTTTCCGGTTTTCAGCGCGGCCTGCGTCCGTGTATTTGCTCGACTGGTAGTACCCGCCGGTGCGCAACTTGCCCAAGCCGGTGGCCTTGATGGATTGCGTCCAGTTGTACAGCCGCGTCTCGTGCTTCGAGGCCCAGCTCGAGAATTCCTTTTCTTCCAGGATCCGGTTGTCGCCGCTGGCCTCGAGCATCATCGACCAGAGTCCTCTTTCCGTGCTGTCGAGCTTGGTAAAGTCAGCGTTCTCCTTGAAATAGATGTTGACTTTGCCGGTTGCCAGGTCGCGCTGGGCTTCGAGGCAACCCTCCTGCAGCATATGGAGGATCATGGCCGACGCCACGGAATTGTTCTTGGCCTTGATATCCTTGGAAGTCGAGATGACATAATAGTTCTTCAGGATGTCACCGGCATAGGGAATCTCCCGCGACCAGTCGATGGAAGAGAGGTCCAGGGTGCCGAATGCATTCTTCCGGTCTTTCCGCCGCTGGATGATCCGCGCGACCAACGGAAGGAACGGGATCAGGCACATGAACCCGAAGAAGAGCGCTCCCAGGATGGAATAGAGCCTTTCCTTCCACTTGGGCAGCGGATTGTCCGGCTCGTCGGCACCTTCCAGGGCGCGGTCGAGCACGACCTGGAACGGGCGCTCCTGCACGCTCGTGGGTTCGAACGTTCCCTTGTCGAAGCGCATCAGCAAGATGATGTCGTGGCTGGGCTCCAGGGGGTTCTCGCTTTCCGCGATCACCTTTCCGTCTTCCCGCCAGATGTAGCCGTCGTAGCCGAAGGCCCAGATGCGCGTAAGGGTATCCATTTCGAAGCCGGGCTTCTCGATGGTCACCTTCACGTGTTCGCCCCTGAAATCGTTGGGGGTATAGAACATGTAGTGGATCATGTCGTAGTCCTCGAGACTCTTGACCAGATTGGTCAGCGTGTACTCGACGGTATACGTACGATGTCCGTACTCGCCGATGCCCCAGCAGATTTCATAGCCGTCGCTGATGGAATGCAGGCCGCAATGGCCTTTCTTCCGCTCGAAAGAGCGGTCGACGTCCCAGCTGCGGTCGGTCTGGTAGGTTTCGCCCTGCTCGTCGGAGACGGTCAGGTCGCGGATGCTGATGTCGCCCAGATTCTCACGGCCCAGATAGACTTCCGTGCCTTTGGAAAGGGTCATGTCCCAGACCTCCCGGACCTGCGCACTGCCGTCGGTGGCCAAGGTCACCGTGATGTCCACGTCGTGCACCTTGTTCTGCGCGGCGGCAGGCTGCGCGAAGGCAGCCAGGGCCAGGAAGGCCGAAAGGATCAGGGAGGGAAGTTTCATACCGGCGAATGCTAGAGTTTCATCGAAGGCATCTCGGCCTTGTCCTGATTCTGCTCCAGGTATTCACGCGGCGTGAAGTGGAACAGCGAGGCGACGATCGAGTCGGGGAACTGACGGATCAGCTGGTTGAACTTGGTGACCGAGTCGTTGTAGACCATCTGGCTCATCCGCACCTGGTTCTGGTAGGTGTTGACGCTGTCCATCGTCTTGATGTACGTCTCGTTGGCCTTGAGTTCCGGATAGCGTTCCACCACGAGGTTCAGGCGGCCGAGCGCCTCGTTGAAGAGATTCTCCTGCGCGTTGGCATCGGCGCTGCTGCTGGCGGCGGTGATGGGACGGCGCTGGGCGATGGTGTCGGTGATGGTCTTGTACTCATGTTCGGAGTATCCCTTGGTCAGTTCGGCGAGGGCCTTGAGGGCATCCCAGCGGCTGGCGAGCTGGACGCCGATCTGGCTGAGGC
The DNA here is from genome assembly GCA_902778855.1 of uncultured Bacteroidia bacterium. Classification (GTDB taxonomy): domain Bacteria; phylum Bacteroidota; class Bacteroidia; order Bacteroidales; family UBA932; genus Cacconaster. The sequence continues at coordinate 110,601 of CACYZM010000002.1, read as the reverse complement.
CGTTCTTGCAGATTTCTTCCTGCTTGACGAGTTTCCGCTGCACGGAAATTACCCACAGGACGAGGATCGCCACAATGGCAATGATAATGATTGCAGTCATAACCGTAGTGTATTAAAGGTTTTTGAATGTATTCTGGATGTTGGCGGCAATTTTTTCCACCAGGCAGATGCGGGCCTCGCGGCTCGCCCATCCGATGTGCGGGGTCAGCAGCAGCCGCTCGGGATGCTGCATCTTCAGGTACGGATGGTCGGCGGGAAGCGGTTCCTTCGTGAATACGTCGGTCGCGCCGCCGGCGATCAGGCCCTCGTCGAGGGCGCGGGCCAGGTCGGCCTCCACGACGATGCCGCCGCGGCCCATATTGACGATGAAGGCGGAGGCTTTCATCCGTTTCAGCTGCGCATAGCCGATCAGACCGTTCGTCCGCTCGTTGAGCGGGCAGTGCACGCTGACCACGTCGCAGCGCGAGAGGAAGCTTTCCAGGTCGGTGTCGGCTTCATAGCGGTCGGAATGCGGCTTGCCGGATGTCGGATAGTAGAGCACCTTCATACCGAAAGCCTCGGCGACGGCGGCGACGCGGGTCCCGATGTGGCCCAGGCCCACGGTGCCGAAGGTTTTGCCGCGCAGTTCGAAGAAGGGCTCGGTGGCGTTGGTGAAGCAGCCGCTCGCGCTGTAAGAGCCGTCCTTCACGTAGCCGTCGAAAAAACGGGCCTTGCCGACCAGGCCGAGGATGTGCATCCAGGTGACCTGCGTGACGCTCTCGGTGGAGTAGTCCACCGCATTGCGCACCGGAATCCCCTTGGAGGCAGCATAGGCCGTATCGACGTTGTTCGTGCCGGTAGCGGCCACGCAGATGAGTTTCAGGGCGGGCGACGAATCGATCTGCTCCTTCCCCATCCACACCTTGTTGGTGATTACCACGTCGAAGCCGGCGATGCGGTCGAACACCTCTTCGGGACGGGTCGAGGGATAGGAGACATATTCGCCCAAAGATGCCACAGGCGCCAGGGAAATGTCATTCCCCAGCGTCTGCGCATCCAAAAAGACAATTTTCAGCATGGCTGAAAACGAGGGTTTAGTCCTTGGTGACCTTCTCCAGCCACTTCACCATGCCGAGCATGATCGACATCGACACGAAGCAGATGACCAGGAACACCGTCCAGCACTTCCAGATCGGCCAGGCATTGAGCATGATCGGGCCGACGAAGATGAAGAGGTTGCCGATGGCAGTCGCACCGAGCCAGAGGCCCTGGCAAAGACCGACCATATGCTTCGGCGCCACCTTCGAGACAAAGCTCAGACCCAGCGGCGAGATCAGCAGCTCGGCGACGGTCAGGAAGAAGTAGATGACGAACATCACCCAGTAGCCCGATTTGGCCAGGCCTGCGGCAGCCATCTGGGTCGAGTCCATGGCGCGGAAAGCGTCGCCGGACGGATAGTGATTGGCGACCGAGAGAATCACCAGGAAGAGATAAGCCAGACCGGCGATAAACATACCGTACGCGATCTTGCGCGGCGTGGAGACCGCTTTTCCCTTGCGGGCCAGGCCGGCGAAAATGGCCATCACGATCGGGGTGAGGATGATCACGTAGAGCGGGTTGAGCGCCTGCGAAATCTCAGGGGCGATCTTGGAGGAATCCACGAAGTCGCGGGCGAAAACCATCAGCGACTGGCCGTTCTGGTGGAACGAGAGCCAGAAGAAGATGGCGATGCCGAGCACGGCGAACAGAGCGGCCATACGCTGCTTGATTTCCTTGGCCATGGCCTGCTTCTCTTCGGCGGTGTATTCGACGCTCTGGGCGGCGACCTTCTTACCGGGCTGCGGGAACTTATGTTTGGTAGCCAGGAAAATGAACAGCGAAGTCAGCATAGCGCAAGCCGACACGATGAAGGCCCAGTGGATACCGGTGTTGAACACCTGCACATAGTCGGAGCAGAACTGAGCCGGGTTGGCGAGCACCGAAGGATCGGTGACCGCTGCGGCACTCGTCTCGATGAACTTCTGGCTCTCAACGATCGAGGTCTCGCCGCCGAGGAACTTATGGCACAGACCGGCCATGTCGGCATTGTAGATGAAGTTGCTGCGGCCGAGCCACCATTTGCGGAGCATCGGGGCGATGAACGGAGCGATCACGCCGCCGATGTTGATGAACACGTAGAAAATCTGGAAACCGGAGTCACGCTTGTCCTTGGCGATCTTCAGGGCCTCGGGGCCTTTCTTGGCTTCCTCGACTTCGAACTCGTCGTAAAGCTTGCCCACGAGAGCCTGCAGGTTGCCTTTGAACAGACCGTTACCAAAAGCGATGCAGAGCAGGGCCACGCAGGTGAAGATGAGGATGCCCCACCAGCCGCCGTTGCCGTCGGCCACCATGCCGTTCACCTTGCTGAAGAGCGGAATGGCGAGGGCGACGTAACCGGCCGCCATGATGAACAGACCGATCTGGATGGTGCGGTTGTAGTTCTGCGTCTTGTCGGCGATCAGACCGCCCACCAGGGCCAGGATGTAGATGCCGAAATAGAAGAACGAATAGATGAGGCCGGCCGTTCCGTCGGGCAGACCGAATTTGGAGACCAGGAACAGGAGCAGCACGGCATTCATGATGTAGTAGCCGAAGCGCTCGCCCATGTTACTCAGTGCAGCGGCAATCAGACCCTTCGGGTGCTCTTTCGCCTTCTTCAGGTAATAGACGACGAAGACCGCTACGACGATCAGAATCAAAAACAGCAGGACCACCGTCGCGTTGCTGTTCCAAAGATTCGTCAAAAAAGATAGCATTCTCATAGGTTACTAGTATATAAAAAATTGGATTTTCACCTTATCATCCAACAAAGTTAGGAAAATAAATGGAAAATCCAATATTACTTCCGGCCGCTGTCCGGCCGGTATCAAGCGGATCAGCCCCTGCGGGCTTCGCGGAGCGGACGGTCCCAAAGGACGCGGGCGTCGTGGGCGGAGGCCAGGGCGTCGATTTCTGCTGGCAGTAGCTCCAGCAGCGCGGCCTCGCGTTTCTTGGAGCGGCGGCCAGGGGCACGGTAGAGTTCTTTCTCGAAGAAGGCATCGTAGGAAACGGCATAGTCTTCTTCGGCGCGATGCGGGAAGAACGTGACGGCGGCGCGATAGCAGATGGTGCCGGCCTCCGAGTCGGAGACCAGCATTACCAGCGCCCCGCGCCTTTCGACGCCGTTGAAAATGCCTTCCGCGGCGAAATACTGTTCGTAAACGTTGACAACCATACTTATTCGTCATTCCCGGCCCGACCGGGAATCTTTTACTTTACGTGGTTCAGATAACAGTCGAGCGTGTTGCGGATGAGCATCGCGATGGTCATCGGGCCGACGCCGCCCGGGACAGGCGTGATCCAGCCGGCGACCGGTTCGGCGGAATCGAACTCGATGTCGCCGCAGAGTTTGCCGTCGGCGCCGCGGTTGATGCCCACGTCAATGAGGATGGCGCCGGGCTTGACCATCTCGCCGGTGATGATCTTCGGCTTGCCGACGGCGGCGATGATGATGTCGGCCGTGCGGGCGATCTCGCCCAGGTTGCGGGTGCGGGAATGGGCGATGGTGACGGTGGCGTTCTCATTGAGCAGCAGCGTGGCGACCGGCTTGCCCACGAGTTCGCCGCGGCCGACCACGAGGGCGTGTTTGCCTTCGATGGTCTCGCCGGTGGTCTTGATCAGGTGGATGCAGGCGCGCGGCGTGCACGGCGCGACATAGCCGTGTTTGAGGGTGAAGCCCGATTTCATGCCGAAGAAGCCGTCCACGTCCTTATCGGGCGCGACTGCGGCGATGACCGCGTCCTTGTCGATATGTTTCGGCACCGGCAGCTGGACCAGAATGCCGTCGATGGTCGGGTCGGCATTGAGGCGGGCGATGACTGCGAGGAGTTCGTCCTGGGTGGTCTGTTCCGGCAAGCGGATGACTTCGGAGACGAGTCCGACCTTTTTGGCATTCACTTCCTTGTTCCGGACGTACACCTGGCTGGCCGGATCCTCGCCGACGATGATGACCGTCAGCCCCGGCCTCCGGCCGTACTTGACTTCCATCTGTTCGACTTCCTGCCGCATCTGGTCATACAGCCCCGCGGCAATGGCTTTTCCATCAATGATTTTTCCCATAGGTCAAAAACTATCTACCGTGCTGCATTGCTCTTCCCTCTTACATTGCCGAGGGTGGCATGGTTTCCTGAACAAAAACCCATCCGCAATCTCGCACTAACTATAATACATATTTTGCGATGTCGTGACGATAAAAGAGATTGTCACAGGTGATTTGGGACACGGCGGCGTAGCAGCGGCGGGAGGCTTCGGGCATGGTCGGGGCGGAGGCGATGACCATCAGGACGCGGCCGCCGGCGGTGACCAGACTGCCGTCATCCTGGCGTTTGGTGCCCATGTGATAGATCCGCTCGGCAAACGCGGGAGCCACCGTGATGGCGACGCCTTTGGCATAGCTGCCGGGATAGCCCTTGGAGGCCATCACGACGCCCATCACGGACTCATCGCGCCACTGCAGGCCGGGAATCGGGCTGCCCGTGGCGACGGCCTCGAAGACATCGTAGATGTCGCTTTCGAGACGAGGAAGCACCACCTCCGTCTCGGGATCGCCGAAACGGGCGTTGAACTCGATGACCTTGATGCCCGTCGGCGTCTTCATCAGACCGCCGTAGAGGACGCCGCTGAGCGGTGTACCGGCATCGGCCATCGCGTCGGCCACCGGCTGGAGGATATGCGCGACGGCAAAATCATAGTCTTCATCCGAGATGAACGACAGGCCACTCTTTCCCGTCGCAAACGACTCGGTATAGGCGCCCATGCCACCCGTGTTCGGACCTTTGTCGCCGTCGAAGGCGCGCTTGTGGTCCTGGGCGGCCACCATCGGCCGAACCTGACGGCCGCTGACGAAGGCCATCAGCGAAAACTCGGGACCGGCAAGGAACTCTTCGATCACCACCTTCCCTTCTCCATAGCGGCCGTCGAGCAGCATGTCGCGCAGCGCGGCTTCCGCTTCTTCCAGCGTCGGCGCCACGACAACGCCCTTGCCGGCGGCCAGACCGTCGTACTTGATAACCGTCGGGAACGAGCCGGCCTTGACATAGGCCAAGGCTTTGTCGAAATCCGTGAACGTGCGATAAGCGGCCGTCGGCACCTGCGCGCCGGCCATCAGCCGCTTGGCGAAATCCTTGCTCGACTCGATGGCCGTAGCCGCCTGCGTGTGGCCGAAGATCTTCAGCCCCGCCGCACGGAACCTATCGACGATTCCCGCCGCCAGCGCCGCCTCCGGCCCGACGACCGTCAGGTCGATCTGATTCGCTTTCGCAAACGCCAGCAAGCCATCGACATCCGTATCTTTCAGCGGAACGCATTCCGCCTGCCCAGCAATGCCTGCATTGCCCGGCGCACAGTAAATCTTCGCAACCCGAGCGGAGCGGCTCAGCGCATCCACAATGGCGTGCTCCCGTCCGCCGCCACCTACGACAAGCACAGAAGCCGTGGCATTCAACTCATTGATACTCATAATTTTCCTAATTATCGTGTGCGCATTTTTACGCACACAATTTTATGTAAAACTCTAGTAGTCAGATACTTTAGTGCCACAGGCAATCAGTGCTTGAAATGCCGGACGCCGGTAAACAACATCGTGATGCCCAGTTCGTCGGCTTTGGCGACGGATTCTTCATCGCGGATCGAGCCGCCGGGCTGGACGATGGCGGTCACGCCGTATTGCGCCGCGAGGGCGACGGTGTCGCCGAAGGGCAGGAAGCCGTCGGAGGCCAGGACCAGGCCTTCGGTGAAGCCTGCGGCCTGTGCTTCCTTCAGGGCGATCTCCGCCGAGCCGACGCGGTTCATCTGACCGGCGCCCACGCCCAGCGTGTGGCCGTCGCGGACGACCGCGATGGCGTTCGATTTCACGTGCTTGACAATCCGCCAGCCGAAATCCAGGTCGCGCAGCTGGGCTTCCGTGGGCTTGACGCGGGTAACGCACATCTCCGCCCCGATCTTCTCGACCGCAGTGTCGAGCTGCTGCACCAACATACCGCCGTTGACGCCCACATACTGCATCGGCGCCTCCGCCATCGGTTCCATCGCAACCTGCAGCACCCGGAGATTCTTCTTCGTGGCCAGGATTTCGAGCGCTTCCTCCGTGAACGAAGGGGCGATGACGATTTCCAGGAAGATGGGCTTCATCCCCCGGGCCACTTCGGCCGTGAGCTCGCGGTTCACGCCGACGATGCCGCCGTAGATGCTTACCTTGTCGGCCTCATACGCGGCCTGCCAGGCGGCCTCGATGGTCTCGCCTACCGCGGCGCCGCAAGGATTCATATGCTTGAGGGCTACGCAGAAAGGCTGGTCGGCGAAGTCGCGCAGGATGTTCAGCGCAGCATTGGCGTCCTGGATGTTGTTGTACGACATCTCCTTGCCCTGGATCTGTTTGGCAAAGGCCAGGGAATACGGCTCCGCCTCTTTCGCGGCAAAGAAACGCGCCTGCTGGTGCGGATTCTCGCCGTAGCGAAGCGGCTGCTTCAGGTCATATTCCAGGAAAAGCTTCTCGGGCAGGCCGGCCTGGGCGCGCATATAGCGGGCGATCATCGTATCGTACTGCGCGGTGTGGGTGTAGGCCTTGGCCGAGAGGGTCAGGCGCGTCTCGGGCGTCGTGTTCCCCTGCTGGGAAATCTCATAGAGAACCTTCGAATAGTCGCCGGGATCGCAGACCACGGTCACGTCGCGCCAGTTCTTGGCAGCGCTGCGAAGCATGGAGGGTCCTCCGATGTCGATGTTCTCGACGGCTTCTTCCATCGTCACCCCTTCCCGGGCGATCGTAGCCGCGAAAGGATAGAGGTTGACGCACACCAGATCGATGAATTCGATGCCGTTTTCCCGCAGGGCTTCGAGATGGGCGGGCAGGTCGCGGCGGGCCAGCAGGGCGCCGTGCACCTTCGGGTGCAGGGTCTTGACACGGCCGTCGCAGATTTCGGGGAAGCCCGTCACTTCGCTGATGCCGGTGGTTTTCACGCCTTCGCTTTCCAGCAGGCGCTGCGTGCCGCCCGTGGCGATGATCTCCCAGCCGAGCCGGGCAAGGGCGGCGGCGAAGGCCGACACGCCCGTTTTGTCACTGACGCTGATGAGTGCTCTCATGCTTGCAATAGTTTCTGAATGGTTTCGGTATAGAGACGATGTTCGATTTTTTGCCCGATGCGGTGGACCTCCGCAGGGTCATTCCCTTCGTACGGGAAGGCCTCCTGGGCGATGATGCGCCCGCCGTCGAGCGTGGCATCGACCCAATGGATGGTGATGCCGTAGACTTTCACGCCGTAGGCCACGGCGTCTTCCACCGCGTGCGCCCCCTTGAAGGCGGGCAGCAACGACGGATGGATGTTGATGATGCGGCCGCCGTAGCGCTCCAGGAGCGTCGGACCGATGATGCGCATATAGCCGGCCAGGCACACCAGGTCGATGCCCAGCGCGTCGAGGCGGTCGGCGATCTCGGCCTCGAAATCGGCCTTGCAGGCATACGATTTCGGCCGGAAGCAGAAGGTCTCGACGCCGAAGCGCTCGCCGCGCTCCAGGACTTTGGCGCCGGGAACGTCGCACACGAGCAACGCGATGCGGGCGTCGATCCGCCCGTCCACGCACGCTTGGGCAATGGCCTCGAAATTGGTGCCCGATCCGCTTGCAAAGACAGCCAGCCGTTTCATCGCAGGATGATGTTGACGCCTTCGGTGTCGGTGACGCGGCCGATGACGGAAGCCCGGCGGCCTGCCTTGGCCAGGATGGCCAGGGCCGCGTCGGCTTCGGCGGCATCGAGGGCCAGCACCATGCCGACGCCCATATTGAAGATATTGAACATTTCGCGGTGCGGGATGCGGCCCCATTTTTCCAGCGCCTGGAAAACCGGGAGGATATCCCAAGTCCCTTCGCGGACCTCGATGCCCTGGCCGGGCCGGAGGATGCGCGGGATGTTCTCGTCGAAGCCACCGCCCGTGATGTGGGCCACGCCGTGGACGTCGCAGTGCCGGATGACTTCCAGCACTTCCTTGACATAGATGTTCGTCGGCGTCAGCAGCACTTCGCCCAGGACGGCGCCGTCCAGTTCCGGGCGCCGCTCGTCGAAGGAGAGCCCGGCGTCGGCTACGATCTTACGGACCAGGCTGAAGCCGTTGGAATGGACGCCGCTGGAGGCGATGCCCACCAGCACGTCGCCGACTTTCACCTTCGTACCGTCGATCAGCTTGCTCTTTTCGACGACGCCGGTGGTGAAACCGGCGATGTCGTATTCCCCGTCGCCGTACATGCCCGGCATCTCGGCGGTTTCGCCGCCGATCAGGGCGCAGCCCGCCTGGCGGCAGCCTTCCGCCACGCCGGCGACAATGGCTTCCACCTTCTCGGGAATATTATGGCCCAGCGCCACATAGTCGAGGAAGAACAGCGGCTCGGCGCCCTGCGCCAGCACGTCGTTGACGCACATCGCCACCGCGTCGATGCCGATGGTATCGTGCTTGTCCATCGCGAAAGCGATCTTGAGCTTCGTGCCCACGCCGTCGGTGCCGCTCACCAGGACCGGCTCCTTGTAGCCGAGCGAAGCCAGGTCGAACATACCGCCGAACGACCCGATGCCGCCCATCCAACCGGGGCGCTTGGTCGATGCCACATGCTGTTTGATGCGCCGGACCACTTCGTAGCCCGCTTCCAGGCTCACGCCTGCCTTTTCATAATCAATTGCCATATTGTTTTCTGAAATAATTGACTGCATTCTCGAAAATGGACTCGCCGACCGGGGTCGGGATGTTGCGGTAGAGGTTCCGGCCGGCGCGCTCGGAGTGACCCATCTTGCCAAGGATCAGGCCGTCGGGGCTGATGACGCCTTCGATGGCGAACGAAGAACCGTTGGGATTCATCGGCGATTCGAGCGTAGGGACGCCCGATTCGGGATCGGCATAGCGGAAAGCCACCTGGCCGTTGGCGAAGAGTTGCTGCGCCTGCTCGCGGCTGACGACGAACTTGCCTTCGCCGTGGCTGACGGCCACGGTGTGGCGTTCGCCGGCCTTGAAACCGGAGAGCCAGGGCGAGCGCGTCGTGGAAACGACGGTCGTCACCAGCTGGGAGATGTGGCGGTTGATGTCGTTGCGGAAGAGCGTGGGATCGCCTTCCTGCACGCCGAGCTTGCCGCCGGGCAGCAGGCCGCTCTTGACCAGCGCCTGGAAGCCGTTGCAGATGCCGAGGATCAGGCCCTTGCGGGCCAGCAGGGCCTCGACCTGCGCGGCCACTTTCGGATTGCCCAGCACGTTGGAGATGAACTTGCCGCTGCCGTCGGGCTCGTCGCCCGAGGAGAAGCCGCCCGACAGGGCGAGGATCTGGCATTCGGCCAGGTCGCGGCACAGGGCGTCGATGGAATCAAGCACGTCCTGCTCCGTCAGATTGCGGAAGACGGAGAAGCGGACGCGGGCGCCGGCGCGCTGGAAAGCGGCGGCGGTGTCGTAGTCGCAGTTGGTGCCGGGGAAGACAGGCAGCAACACCAGCGGCGCGTCGATGGCTTCGCCGGGATAGCGCGGCGCCGCTTCGTCGCAGAAGCGGTCGGCGAATTCCGGCACCGCATCGCCCGTGAGGGGCACCCGCGCCGGATAGATTTCAGCGAAGCGGCCGTCGCAGGCCTGCTTGAGCACGGCCGGGCAGAGCGGCTCGCCGTTGACGAGGATGGTCCCTTCCGTCACGCTGCCGAGCAGTTCGGCGAAAGGAGCATCCAGTTCGCCGGTCGCCTCAACGACCAGGGAACCGTAGCCTAGCGAGAACAGGTCGGCTTCGGCCAGCCGGACATCGAACCGACGCCGCCGAAGCCCAGGGACCAGGCGGAGACGATGCGGCCGGCGGCAATCTGCGCGACGGCGAAGTCCCAGACGGCGCAGAGATGCGCCGGATCGGGCATCCAGTCGGCCTGCGGCTTGTGCCGCAGCAGGTAGAGTTTGTGGCCGGCCTGCTTGAATTCGGGCGAGATGACCCGCGAAGCGCGGACCGGCGTGATGCCGAAGGCGATCAGGGTCGGCGGGACGTGGATGTCCTCGAAGGTGCCGCTCATCGAGTCCTTGCCGCCGATGGACGGCAGGCCGAGGGCGAGCTGCATCCGCAGGGCGCCCAGCAGCGCCGAAAGCGGCTTGCCCCAGGTGTGGGGATCGGATGTCATCCGTTCGAAATACTCCTGATAGGAGAAACGCATCTTCGACCAGTCGCCGCCGGCGGCCACGACTTTCGTGCAGGCCTCCACGACAGCGTAGGCCGCGCCGTGGTACGGGCTCCACGTGGCCAGGTCGGGGTTGTAGCCGAAGGCCATCAGGCTGGCCGTATCAGTCTCGCCCAGCACCGGGAGTTTCTGGACGGAGACCTGAGATTCGGTCTCCTGCCGGCTGCCGCCGAAGGGCATCAGCACGGTGCTGCTGCCGATGGTGGAGTCGAACATCTCGATCAGACCCTTCTGCGAAGTCACGTTGGGCGAAGCGAGCAACTGTTCCAGCCGCTGCTGGAGCGAGTTGCCGGCATACTGGCGGGCGAACGGATCGGTCGCCGACACCGGCTGGATCGTCGCGGTTGAATAGTGACGGGCACCGGCACTGTCGATGAAACTGCGCGGCAGGTCGGCCACCAGATCGGTGCCGTTGAAAATCTGCATCCGGCCCGAATCCGTCACGTCGGCCACGTGCGTGACCTCGATGTTCTCTTCGGCGCAATAGCCTTCGAAGGCCGCCTGGTCGGCGGCAGCAATGACCACCGCCATACGCTCCTGCGACTCGCTGATGGCGAGTTCCATGGCATTGAGGCCGCTGTATTTGGTCGGGACGCGGTCGAGATGGATCTCGAGGCCGTCGGCGAGTTCGCCGATGGCCACGCTCACGCCGCCCGCGCCGAAGTCGTTCGACTTCTTGATGAGCCCCGAAACTTCCGGACGGCGGAACAGACGCTGCAGTTTGCGCTCTTCCGGCGGATTACCCTTCTGGACTTCACTGCCGCAGGTCGTCAGCGATGCGTCGGTGTGGCCTTTCGACGAGCCGGTGGCGCCGCCGATGCCGTCACGGCCGGTGCGGCCGCCGAGCATCAGGATCACGTCGCCCGGCTGCGGCCGCTCGCGCAGCACCTGCCGCTGCGGCACCGCGCCCACCACGGCGCCGACCTCCATCCGCTTGGCCGTATAGCCCGGATGGTAGATTTCCCGCACGTGCGTGGTCGCCAGACCGATCTGATTGCCATAGCTCGAATAGCCGGCCGCGGCCTTGCGCGAAATCATCCGCTGCGGCAGCTTGCCGTGCATCGTCTCGCTCACCGGCTTCCAGATGTCGCCGGCGCCGGTCACGCGCATTGCCTGATACACGTAGGCGCGGCCGGAGAGCGGGTCGCGGATGGCGCCGCCCAGACAGGTCGCCGCGCCGCCGAAGGGCTCGATTTCCGTGGGATGGTTGTGGGTTTCGTTCTTGAACTGCAGGAGCCATTTTTCGGTTTTTCCGTCCACATCCACGTCGATGACGATGCTGCAGGCGTTGTTCTCTTCGCTCTGCTCCTGATTGTCCAGGATTCCTTTGTGCTTCAGATAGCGGGCGCCGATCGTGGCCAGTTCCATCAGGCAGAGGGGCTTGTTTTCGCGGCCGAGTTCGCGGCGGATCTCCCGCAGCTGCGTCAGGTCGGCCTCCAAGGCCGGACGGATGAAGGAATCTTCCACCTGGATCCCGGTCAGTTCGGTCGTGAAGGTGGTATGGCGGCAATGGTCGCTCCAATACGTGTCGAGAATGCGGAGTTCCGTCTCGGTGGGATTGCGGCCTTCCTTGCGGAAATGCAGCAGCACTTCCCGCAGGTCGTCGGTGTTCATGGCCAGGCCCCAGTCCTTGCAGAAGACGGGCAGGTCTTCCTCCTTCATCGTGAGGAAGCCGTCGAGGGCGGCCAGCGGCCGCACGGAGGCGTCTTCGCCGCCGGCATAGACCGACAGGTCCTTTTCCCGCGACTCCACGGCGTTGATGAAGTACCGGCGGACGGCTTCCAGGCCTTCGGCGGAGAAATCGTCGTCGAACACGAGCAGGCGGCCGCTGTGGACCTCCACGGCGGCGGCCGGATCGATCAGGTGGACGCAGTCGAGGGCCGAGGCAGCGCGCTGGTCGAACTGGCCGGGGATGTATTCCACGGCCAGGAAGCGGCGCCCGGCGAGGTCGAACGTGTCGGTCACGGTATCGGACACGCGCTCGCCGAAGACCGTGTAGCGGCACTTTTCGAGCAGTTCATCGCTGAATCCCGACAGATCGTAGAGGTTGACCAGCCGGAGCGAGCGGATATTCACGGAGAGGTTTTCGTTGAACTCTTTCCGGAGACTTTCGGCCTCCACCCGGAAGGCGGGTTTCTTTTCGACAAAAATGCGGCGGCTGTTCATCGGGATCAGAGTTCGGTATTCAGCACTTTCTCAGCCTGGGTAAGGCGGAACGCTTCGAGTTTGGCGGCGAGCGCCTCGTCGTGCAGCGCGAGGATGGCGACGGCATAGAGGGCTGCGTTCTTGGCGCCGTCGATGGCCATGGTCGCCACGGGGATGCCGGAGGGCATCTGGACGATCGAGAGCAGGGAATCCATGCCGTTCAGGGCTTTGCTGCGGATGGGGATGCCGATCACCGGCAGGGTGGTCAGGGCCGCAGCCATGCCCGGCAGGTGGGCGGCGCCGCCGGCGCCGGCGATGACGATGCCGACCCCGCGGTCGCGGGCGCCGGCCATATAGTCCATGAAGAACTGCGGCGTACGATGGGCGCTGATAACTTTCTTCTCATAGTCCACCCCGAACGATTCGAGGGTCTCGCAGGCGGCGGACATCACGTCCCAGTCGCTCTTGGATCCCATGATGATGCTGACTTTCATATGCACTGAAATTGGTTTTTCCTATATAGAATCTCAAATTTACAACGAAATTCAGTTCGGGAATCGGGAAGCGTGGAAAAAAGTTATCAAAAGGGGATTGTTAATAAATGCCTGCGGTTTCCTTTTGCAGTTCACCCAAAACGCATTACCTTTGCGAGAAATTCCAGCCATGGCCCGGAAGAAAGACATCCGAATCACACACTCTATATACGTCGAGACAGCTCGTTGAGTTGTCTTTTTTTTGTCCCGATGGAAAGAAACCTTTTATTGAAGGGCGCCTCGCTGAGCACGGACCGCGGAATCCTCCCGCAGGGCGACGTGCTCGTCGCCGGCGGCGTCATCCGCGCCGTGGCGGAGACGCTTCCCTGCCCCGCCGGCACGGACGTGATCGATCTTTCCGGCAAGCTGCTCTCCTACGGCTTCGCCGACCTACACGTACATTTCCGGGAACCGGGCGCTCCGCAAAAGGAGACCATCCGCACGGGCGCGCTGGCCGCAGCCCGCGGAGGCTACACCACTGTCTGCGCCATGCCCAATCTCAATCCGGCTCCGGACAGCCCCGAAACCCTGGCCATCGAGCAGGCCATCATCGACCGCGACGCCTGCGTCGAAGTCCTCCCCTACGCCACCATCACCCTGGGGCGGCTGGGCGGGCAGGTCGTCGACATGGCGGCGCTCAAGGGCCGCTGCGTCGCCTTTTCCGACGACGGCAGCGGCGTCCAGCACGACGAAGTGATGCTGGAGGCGATGCGCCGCGCGGCGGAACTGGATTGCATCCTGGCCGCCCACTGCGAAGACAACACCCTCCCCGGTTCGGACCCGAAGAGCGAATGGGGGCCGATCGCCCGCGACCTGGAACTCGCGGCGAAAACCGGCTGCCGCTATCATATCTGCCACGTATCTTCCCGGGAAAGCGTCCGGCTGGTGCGCGAGGCCAAGAAAAGCGGCGTCCGCGTTACCTGCGAGACGGCGCCGCACTACCTGCTGCTGAGTGAAGCTGAGGTCCGCGATGAAGGCCGATTCCGGATGAATCCGCCGATCCGCTCGGCGGAAGACCGCCAGGCCCTGATCGAGGGACTGAACGACGGCACCATCGATGCCATCGCCACCGACCACGCACCCCATACGGCCGAAGAAAAGTCGCGCGGCTTCGCCGGCAGCGCGATGGGCATCGTCGGCCTGGAAGTCGCCTTCCCCGTCCTCTACACGAAGCTCGTCCTGGAAGAGAAACTGACCCTGGAGCGGCTCCTCGACACCCTCTGCGCCACGCCGCGCCGGATCTTCCGGCTTGGCGGCGCCCTGCGCGAAGGCGAGCGCGCCGACCTGACCGTCCTCGACCTCAACGCCGGCTATACGATCGACAGTTCCCGCTTCCTTTCCAAGGGGCACTCCACTCCCTTCGACGGTATGGCCGTCCGGGGCGCGGTGATCCTGACCTGGAAAGACGGCCGGCCGGTTTGGAAAGACCTTGCCTGACAATGGATAAAAAACGCTATACGATAAGTGCCAACATCCCGATCGCCCCGCAGGTGTATCGGATGGAACTGACGGCCGAAGCGGCGCCGCAGCTGCGGGCCGGCCAGTTCGTGGAAGTGGCCGTTCCCGGCCAGTTCCTCCGCCGCCCCCTGTCGGTCTCCCTGTCGGAGCCCGGGCGGCTGACGTTGCGCTACAAAGTGGTCGGCGGCGGCACCGCGGCCCTCGCCGCCATGCAGCCCGGTACAGAACTCGAATTGCTGACCGGCCTGGGCAACGGCTTCGACATTGACGCCTGTCCCGGGCGGGCGCTGCTGCTCGGCGGCGGCATCGGCGTCGCGCCGCTTCACCAGCTTTGCCGCGACCTGCGGGCCGCAGGCCGGCCGGTGACAGCCCTGCTGGGCTTCAACACCGCTTCGGAAATCATCCTGTGCGATGAGCTCCGCGCACTCGGCGCCGACGTGCACGTGGCTACGGCCGACGGATCGGCCGGCATCCGCGGGTTCGTGACCGATGCCCTGCAGCAGGTCACCCCCAAGTTCGATTACTACTATGTCTGCGGTCCGATGCCGATGATGCGGGCCCTGTATCCCCTGCTGCCCGACTGCGGCGAATACTCACTGGAGGAGCGGATGGGCTGCGGCACCGGCCTCTGCTTCGGCTGTACCATTCCCACCACCGACGGTCCCCGGCGCATCTGCCACGACGGTCCCGTTTTCAAAAAGAATCTGTTGCCATGGTAAGCGATACATCCGTCACCCTCGGCGGCATCCGCCTCAAGAATCCGGTGATCCCGGCCAGCGGCACGTTCGGCTTCGGTTTCGAGATGGCCGCCTGCTACGATCTGAACCGGCTCGGCGCCATCGCGCTCAAGGGCACGACGCTGGAGCCCCGTTTCGGCAATCCGACGCCCCGCATCGCCGAGTGCACCGGCGGCCTGCTCAACGCCGTCGGTCTCCAGAATCCCGGCATCGACGCCCTGGTGAGCGACATTGCCCCCAAGGTACGCGCCCTTTGCGATACGCCGCTGATCGCCAACATCAGCGGGTTCGCCGTCGACGAATACGGCATCTGCTGCGAGAAGGCGGACGCCTGCGCCGAGATCGACATCATCGAAGTGAACATCTCCTGCCCCAACGTCCATCAGGGCGGCATGACCTTCGGCACCGATCCGGCCGCCGCCGCGGCCGTGACGCGCCGCGCGCGGAAGGCGACAAGCAAGCCGTTGTTCATCAAGCTGACGCCCAACGTTTCGGACATCGTGCCGATTGCGAAGGCCTGCGAAGACGAAGGTGCCGACGGGCTCACGCTCATCAATACGCTCCCCGGCATGCGGATCGACATCCGTCGCCGCAAGCCCGTGCTGGCGAACCGGACGGGCGGCTTCTCCGGCCCCGCCCTTTTCCCCATCGCGGTCCGCTTCGTCAACCAGGCGGCCACCGCCTGCCGCATCCCAATCATCGGCTGCGGCGGCGTCTCCACGGCCGAAGAGGTCATCGAAATGATGATGGCCGGCGCCACCGCTGTCCAGGTCGGCTCCGCCAACCTCCGCGACCCCCTCGCCTGCCCCACGATCATCGACGCCCTCCCCGCCGTCATGAAACAACTGAACATCGATAAACTGGAAGATATAATAGGAATCATTTAATATGAAAACGATTACCTGGAACTTTTTCAAAACCGTCTGCGCCCACGCAGCCGTGAGTGGGAGGGGCCCAAAGCCCTGGCTTTGGGAGGGATAGGCCCCGGAGGGGCCGTAGTTTTGAAAAAGTTCCAGGTAATCGTAAGAACAATCATATGAAAAACGACGTCATTATCGCCTGCGATTTCGGCAGCGCCAAGGAGGCTTTCGAGTTCCTCGATTTGTTTGCCCGGGAAGAACGGAAACCGTTCCTGAAGATCGGAATGGAACTGTATTATGCCGAGGGGCCGGAGATGGTCCGGGAACTGAAACGGCGGGGCCATCGGATCTTCCTCGACCTGAAACTCCACGACATCCCCAACACAGTCCGACGCACCATGCAGGTGCTTTCGCGGCTCGACGTCGATATGACCAACGTCCACGCGGCCGGCACCATCGATATGATGCGCGCGGCCCGGGAAGGCCTCACCCGCCCCGACGGCACGCGGCCGCTCCTGATCGCCGTCACCCAACTGACCTCCACCAGCCAGGAACGCATGCAGCGGGAACTGCTCGTCGATGCCAGCATCGACGAGGCGATCGCCCACTACGCCCGCAACGCCCGGGAAGCCGGGCTCGACGGCGTGGTCTGCTCGCCGCTGGAGGCCTCGCTCGTGAAAGCGGCCTGCGGCCCGGAATTCCTGGCCGTCACCCCTGGCATCCGCTTCGCCGACGCCGCCACCGACGACCAGGTCCGCATCACCACCCCGGCCCGCGCACGGGAAATCGGCTCCGACTTCATCGTCGTCGGTCGCCCCATCACCGCCGCCGCCGATCCGCTCGCCGCCTGGCGCCGCTGCCTCAATGAATTCTGCCCTGAAACCTTGAAAAACGCATAATACTATGTCCGATACCCGCGAAAAAGCCATCGCCCGCGACCTCCTTTCCATCGGCGCCGTGTTCCTCCGCCCCGAACAGCCCTTCACCTGGGCCAGCGGCATCCACAGCCCCATCTATTGCGACAACCGCCTCATCCTCTCCGCCCCCGCGGTCCGCGACCGCGTCGAGGCCGGCATCGCCGAGCTGGTCCGCACTTATTATCCCGACTGCCAGATGCTGATGGGCACCTCTACGGCCGGCATCGCCCACGCGGCGCTCGCCGCGCAGATCCTGGACCTGCCGATGGGCTACGTCCGCGGCGAGAACAAGAGCCACGGCCGGACCAACCGCATCGAAGGCCGGCTGGAACCGGGCACCAAGACCGTCGTGGTGGAAGACCTGATCTCCACCGCCGGCAGCGCCGTCGAGACCGTCGAGGCGCTGCGCGAAGCCGGGGCCGAAGTCCTGGGCATCGTGAGCATCTTCACCTACGGCATGCAGCGCGGCCTCGACCGGCTCGCCGCCGCGAAGACCGTCAACCATTCCCTGAGCAACCTCAACGCCCTGCTCGAGGTCGCCGTGGAAGCCCGCTACATCGCGCCGGAGTGGCAGGATCGCATCCGCCGCTTCCGCGACAATCCTTCCGACGAATCCTGGATGAAAGCAAACAATTAATACATACCAACGATTTATGAAACACCTGATCGAACCCACCGACCTGACCCGTGCCGAAATCAGCGAAATCATCGCCCTGGCCGACCGGATCATCGAACACCCCGAGGAGTATTATGAGGCCATGGCCCACAAGAAACTCGCCACCCTCTTCTACGAGCCCAGCACGCGTACGCGCCTGAGCTTTACCGCCGCCATGAAGGAACTCGGCGGACAGGTCCTCGGTTTCTCCGACGCCGCCCGCTCGTCGGTCTCCAAGGGTGAAACCGTCCAGGACACCGTCCGCGTCCTGGCCTGCTTCGCCGACATCATCGCCATGCGCCACCCCATCGAGGGCGCTCCGCTGGCCGCCTCGGAAGTCTCCCCGGTGCCCATCATCAACGCCGGCGACGGCAGCCACAGCCACCCGACGCAGACCCTCACCGACCTGCTGACCATCCACCGCGAACTCGGCCACATCGACAACCTGACCATCGGCTTCTGCGGCGACCTCCGCTTCGGCCGCACCGTCCACTCGCTGATCAAGGCCCTCTCGGCCTACGAAGGCATCAAGGTGTACCTCATCGCCCCCGACGCCCTCAAACTCCCTGAGTACATCCGCCACGACGTCTGCGACCGCAAGGGCATCCCGTACGAAGAAGTCGATTCCATCGAAGAGGCCATGCCGAACCTCGACATCCTCTATATGACCCGCGTCCAGAAAGAGCGCTTCCTCGACCAGGACGAGTTCGACCGCCTCAAGGACAACTTCATCCTCAACGCCGAGAAGATGAAACTCGCCAAGAAGAACATGGCCGTCCTGCACCCGCTGCCGCGCGTCAACGAGATCCTCACCGAAGTCGACGACGACCCGCGCGCCGCATACTTCCGCCAGGTCGCCTGCGGCAAATATGTCCGTATGGCCCTCATCAAGTCGCTCATCGACTGGAAAGACGACCCGAAACACCCGATGCCCGAGAAGAAGGACATCTTCACCGACTCGAACCTGCGCTGCACCAACCCCAAGTGCATGTGCAACCACGAGCACGTCACTCCCTACTTCAAACGCACCGAAGAAGGCGTCATCCGCTGCGCCTACTGCGAGTCGAAGATCTAAAGGATGGACGACGACAAAAAAAAGGACGGCCGAAACGGTCGTCCTTTTTTAATGTCCGAATCCTGCTTAGATGAAGATATACCGCAGGATGAAAAGCACGGCGAGGACCCACATCGTGGGGGTGATCTGTTTGGCCTTGCCGGTGAGGGCGTAGAGGACCACGTAGGAGATCACGCCGATGAGGATACCGTCGGAGATGCTGTAGGCCAGCGGCATAAGGATCAGCGTCAGGAAAGCGGGGATGGCTTCGCGGTAGTTCGACCAGTCGATTTCGCGGACCGGGTTCATCATCATCATACCGACGATGATCAGGGCCGGCGCGGTGGCCGCACCGGGGATGCCCAGGAACACCGGCGAGAAGAAGAGCGCGACGGCGAAGAGCACGGCCACGGCGAAAGCCGTGAGGCCCGTACGGCCACCCGCACCGACACCGGCGGAGCTTTCCACATAGGTCGTCGTGGTGGAGGTACCGAGGCAGGCACCGGCGACCGTACCGATGGAGTCGGCGAGGAACACCTTCTCGGCGTCCTGGATGTTGCCCTTCTCATCGACGAAGCCGGCTTTCTGCGAAACGCCGATCACCGTGCCCATCGTATCGAACATATCGATGAACAGGAAGGTGAACACGACGGCCAGCATGTCCCAGGTGAAGATTTCACCCCACTGGAACTGGAAAGCGATCGGAGCGACGCTGTCGGGCAGCGACACGACACCCGTGAAGTGCGTGATGGCCTCACCCGTGGCCGGATCTTTGATGAACAGGCCGATGATGGCCGTGACCAGGATACCGATCAGAATACCGCCGCGAACGTGCAGCATCACCAGCGTGCAGGAGATGACCAGACCGATGACGGCCAGCAGACCGGTGCCGTGGCACACATCGCCGAGCGACACGAGCGTGGCGTCGTTGTTGACGATCAGGCCGGCGTTCTGCAGGCCGATGAAGGCGATGAACAGGCCGATACCGGCGCCGATGGCGTGCTTCAGGCTGAGCGGAATCGCGTTCAGGATCCAGGTACGGACTTTCGTCAGCGTCAGGACGACGAAGATCAGACCTTCGATCAGCACCGCCGTCAGGGCGAACTGCCAGGTGTGGCCCATCGTCAGGCAGACCGTGAACACGAAGAAGGCGTTCAGGCCCATACCCGGAGCCAGGGCAAACGGTTTCTTGGCCCAGAAGGCCATCACCAGCGTGGCGATGATGGCGGCCAGGGCCGTCGCCGTGAAGACGCTGCCTGCCGGCATGCCGGGAAGCGCGCTGAAAATGTTCGGGTTGACGGCCAGGATATAGGCCATCGTCAGGAACGTCGTCAGACCTGCCACGAGCTCGGTGCGAACGGTGTTCTTCTGCGGGTCGAAGCCGAAAGCTTTCGTCAGGAAATTACTCATGGTATAGGGAAGATTAATGTGTTCCTAAATGCCTAGAAAACCCATTTCATACCGAGGCAAGGCAGGCAGTGGAAGCCGACCATGCCGGCGAAGTTGTAGCTCAGTTCCACCTCGCCGCCGAGGTTGAAGTGCTCGGTGCCGAAGTTGTACCAGAGCTGAGGCTCGGAGAGCACGACCGTGTGGCTCCAGCCGTCGGACAGACGCTCGCACCATACATCCACGAAGCCCGAGAAGCGGACGCCCGGGATGCCGAAGAGATCCTGGCAGCCCCAGACACCGGTGAACTGCATCGGGGTGTGCGGGTTGTTCGCCATGATATATTTGTAGAGCACCTTCAGGTTGAGGGTGTTCTTGAAGTCCTTGCTGTGCAGGAACCAGTCGACGCCGGCCAGGAAAGCGTTGTTGACAGGGAAGGCGCCGGCCATGTTGCCGAAGGAGCCGAAACCGCCGTTATACTCCACGTGAAGGCTGAACGGAGCCAGGGCGCTGTTCTGCCAGAAGTTCAGGCAGCGGGCGATTTCGAAGTAGGTGTTGCTCGGGGAGAGCACCGTTCCCTTGGCGTTGCGGTTGTCATAGTCGTAGTCGACGAAGAAGAAGGTGTTGCCCCAGTTGTCATTGTAGAAACCCTCGAGGGTCGTGGTAAAGTGTTTACGGCCGAAGTCGTAGAACGTCTGGAAGTTCGTCTGCGCGAAAGCCGAAACGGCGACGAGCAGGACGGCTGCGGTGAGAATGAGTTTTTTCATTGTTTATGTAGGGTTTTAGTTTATTGCGGTTACTTGTCTTCTTTCACTTTCTCGGCATCGTGCGTGCCTCCGAAATTGACGGCCATATCGCCACGGTTGCTGGTATGGAACTCATAGGTGTTTCCCGGGAGGATGGCATTGAGGATGATGCCCACGAGGGCCGCGACGGCCAGGCCGCTGAGCGAGGTGAAGCCGATGGAGATGGCGTCGTTCGCGCCGTACTTGATACCGATGGCCAGCACGAGGATGAGGGCCGTGATGATGACGTTGCGGCTTTCCGTGAGGTCGACGCGGTTTTCCACCAGGTTACGCACACCGACCGCGGAAATCATACCGTAGAGCACGAGGCTCACGCCGCCGATCGTGGAGGCGGGCATCGCGCTGATCAGCGCAGCGAACTTCGGGCAGAAGCTCAGGATGATGGCGAAGCAGGCGGCGATGCGGATGACGCGGGGGTCGAAGACGCGGGTGAGGTTGAGCACGCCCGTGTTCTCGCCGTAGGTGGTATTGGCCGGAGCGCCGAAAAGCGAGGCCAGGATGGTGGCCAGGCCGTCGCCCATCAGGGTGCGGTGAAGACCCGGATCGCCGAGGTAGTTCACGCCCGTGGTCGAGGAGATGGCGCACATATCGCCGATGTGCTCGACCATGGTGGCCAGCGAAATCGGCAGGATGGCGATGATGGCCGCGACGATCAGGCCCCAGTTCGGCGACTGGAACACCGCGAAAGCCGTGTTCTGCATCTTGAACGGAACGCCGAGCCAGGCGGCTTCCTTGACGCCGCCGAAGTCACACAAACCGAAGCAGGCCGCCACGATGTAGGATCCGAGGACGCCGAGCAGGATCGGGACGATCTTGATCATGCCCTTGCCCCAGATGTTGCAGACGATGATGATGGCGATGGCCAGCAGGGCGATCCACCAGTTGGAGCTGCAGTTGGAAATGGCGGAACCCGAGAGGCAGAGACCGATGGCGATGATGATCGGACCGGTGACCACCGGCGGGAAGAAACGCATCACCTTCTTCGGTCCGAAGGCGGCGAAAAGTCCTGCCAGGATGAAATACATCAGGCCGGCGCAGACCACGCCGATGCAGGCATACGGAAGCGATTCGGCCAGCGAAAGCCCTTGCTCCGCACCCATCTGGGTGACGGCGGCATAACCGCCCAGGAACGCGAAGGACGAGCCCAGGAAGGCGGGCACTTTCCATTGGGTGAGGAAGTGGAACAGAAGGGTTCCCAGACCGGCAAAAAGAAGGGTTGCCGACACCGACAACCCCGTTATGACCGGTACCAGGACAGTGGCTCCGAACATTGCAAAAAGATGCTGCAATCCGAGGAGCGTCATCTTGGGCTTACCCAGCGCGCGGGCGTCGTAAATGGCTTGCGAAGTAGTTGTGGACATAGGTATAGATTTTCTGCAAATATACGCTATGCGCGCAAAAAATCAATGCCCGCCCGGGGGTACTTTTTCAACCAATTATCAACAGCGCGCCGGCTGGCCGCTACAAAATGTTGATGATGTGCGAAAAGCCGGTAATGTCGAAAACCTCTTTCACGTGCGGTTTCATGTTCCGCAGCACGAGCTTGGCGCCGCGCGCGGACACGTTTTTCTGGAGCATCAGGAACATGCGCAGTCCCTGGCTGCTGGTGTACTCCATGTCGGTGCAATCCACGTCGATTTCCTGCTGGGTTCCGTCCATGAGCGGCTTGATGTCTTTCATGAACTGGTCGGCATTGGTGGTATCGAGGCGTCCTTCGAGTTTGACCAGGGCCTTTCCGTTTTCTTCTTGGATGTTTACTTTCATTGTTCTATGCAGTATTCTATATTATTTCGCTTTATAAAGGACCGACATGATGGTGATGTCGTCGTTCTGTTCCGCTCCGGCCGCAAAGTGCCGTACGCGGGAATAGAGTTCCAGGGCGGCGGCGTTCGACGAGACGCCGGGGTTCAGTTTCTTCGCCCAGGAGAGCAGCGTCTGCTCCCCGAACTGCTTCTTGTCGGGGCGCTCGGCTTCCGTCACACCGTCGGTGTAAAGGAGCAGCCGGGAACCGGGTGCCAGCCGCAGATGCTCCTCTTCGTAAGGGAATCTTTCCACGAGGCCGGCGGCCAGGTTGGGCTTCGCACGCAAGAAAGATGCCGAACCGTCGGGCTGGATGACGAGGATCGGATTGTGTCCCGCGTTGCAGTAGTCCAGTTCACCGGTGGTGAGATTGAGGCATCCGGCGAAAAGGGTGACGAACATTTCGCTCGTATTGCCGTCGCACAGGGAGTTGTTGACGCGTTCCACGACCTCCGACATCGAAATACCCAGCGCGCCGATGAAACGGAAGGCCGCCCGGGTAATGGCCATGAAGAGCGCGGCCGGAACCCCCTTGCCCGACACGTCGCCCACCAGGAAGAAGAGTTTGTCACCCACTTCGATGAAGTCGTAGAGGTCGCCGCCCACTTCTTTGGCGGGCTGGACCATGGCGTACAGGTCGCAGTCCTCCCGTACGGGGAAATTCTGGGGCAGCATGCTCATCTGGATGTTCCGGGCGATGTTCAGCTCACTCTCATAGCGTTCGTTGGAGGCCGTCGTCGACTTGAGTTCGGTGATATATTCGTTGATGGACTGCTGCATGTAGGCCATCGACTTGTTCAGGGTCTGCAGTTCGTCCTGCGTCCGCACCTCGGGCAGCCGCGCCTTGAAATTGCCCTTGGCCATGGTCATCGCGGCCTGGCTGAATTCCACGATGGGCATGGTCTGGCGACGGACCACGTTGCGGCAGCCGAAATACAAGGCGAGCAGGCCGAGCAGCATCAGGATGCCCAGCACCAGATTGTAGGCGTAGAGGTTGAGGAATACCGACGCGTACGAAGTGACCAGCAGAACCGACCACCCGTTGCTCAACGGGCCGTAAATGCCGTAATAGTCCTCATTGTTCGTCCCGCGGAAACGGCTCGAGCCCCGCTTCCCGTTGACCATGTTCCGGGCGAGTTCCAGCGCCCGTTCATCACCCGATTTGGCGGCCTGGTCGAAGATCGTCGCGTTCAGCACCAGGGATCGGTCGGGATGGACGATGAATGTTCCCCGGGCACTGATCAGCATCATATGCGAATCCCAATACGGGGCGATGGACTGCAGGCGGGTAGAGAGCCACGACAGGGAGATGTCCGACGTCAGGATGCCGAAGAAGGTACCGGTCGTATCCTTGAGTGGCAACGAATAGGTCGCCATCTGCCGGTCTCCGCCTCCTTCGTCGAAATAGGGTTCGCTCCAGACCGGCTTGTCGTAAAGCCGGGGGACCCGGTACCAGTCGAGGGCCGGATAGTCGTAATCGGAATTGCCCATCTGGATCGTCCGTATCTCTTCCGTTTCCTTGTCGATGTACGTATAGGGCGCGAACCAGTGGGTACCCTTGAAATAGTAGGGCTCAAAGGCAACTGCACTGCCGATGATGCTCGGATTGGAAAGAACCAGCTCGCGGGTAGCCTCATACATGAAGCGCTGCCGGTGGCTGTTGCGCTGGACGAACCAGTCCACGTTGTCGACGGCCCGCTCCACTTCGGAGATCATCTTCTCGATGTCGCTGATGACCAGGTCGACCTCCTTCCCGGCCACTTCCATCGACACCCGCTCGATGAGCCGGTGGGAGACGAAGCCGAGCAGCACGGAGACGGACACCAGGATGCCCGCTGAAAGCAGCAGGACATAGCGGCCGAGCCGGCGGGCGATCGATTTCCTTTTGAGCGGCATGGCGGTCAGGCGACGCGTTTGGACATGGTCAGGATGTTGCAGCCGTCCTCGTACCTGTACTCGATGTGGTCCATCAGTTTCTTGCAGAGGAAGATGCCCAGGCCGCCGATCTCCCGGTCGGCAGCCGGCAGGGTGATGTCGGGATCGGGCTTGTCGAGCGGATTGAACGGGACACCCGCATCTTTGAGCAGGATGGTCAGCATCACGCCCTCGGCATCGAGTTCCGTGCCGACTTCGATCCAACCCAGGCCGCCGTCATAGGCATAGCGGACCACGTTTTCCACCGCCTCCTCGATAGAAAGGCGGATCTTGAACTGCAGGGCCTCGTCCTGCGGGATATCGGGCGAAGACATCAGGTAATCGATGATTTCGCCGCATTTGTCGATGATGGGTTCAAATCTTTTTTTCATAGACACAAGGGAAGGAAGGATCAATTGGATGGATTGAGGCAGGACCTCGATGTCGAACGTATGGCCGGAGAGGATCTCCCCGTCCAGGCAGATGTCAACCAGGTTGCGGGATTGGAGCAGCACTTTGCGGACGCGGCGGCGGATGAATTTGCGTTTGCCCGGATTGTGCGTAAACTGCTCGCCCCGGCGATAGAGCGGAAGCAGGCGCAGGAACGTGATCAGGCCGATCCGGCGGATCAGGCTGAACTCGATCAGGCCGTCCTCCGGATCCGCATCCGGCGCGCAGCAGTAGCGGCCGGCTTCCCAGCGCCCGTTCGAGAGCGTACAAAGGAACAGCCGGCGGAAATTCATCCGCTCATCGTCGGCATACACCCGGACCTTGTTGCGCCAGCCGCGGAAAATGGCATACAGGATTCCCCGGTTGACCGAATGCGCCGTCTTGCCGGCAGACTCCAGCTCGTACACCCGGGAAGCCACCACCGCCTCGAAGCCGATGTTGATGACATTGATGGCATAACTGTCGTTGACCCGGATGATGTCGACCGGCCGCTGTTCGCCGACGAGCAACTTCCGTAGCGACTTAAAGTCCCGGTCGGGATAGCACTTGATGAAATCGTTGGTCAGACCGTACGAGAGGACGCCCAGGTATTTCCGGGAGAAACCCACCAGGCCGGATGCGACTTCATTGAGGGTTCCGCTGCCGCCACAGGCGATGAAACAGCACTCGACGCGGGGATGCAGGTCGCAGTAGATCCGCACGAACCGCGTCCCGTCACCGACGCCCGTGGTATGGTAGATCTCATAGTCCAGACCGGGGACCTCGGCGATCTGCCGTTCCACTTCCGCGGTGATGAAGGTCTTGTCTTCCCGCCCGTTGATGACAAAAATGTAATGCATCTTATCGGAGGAGCGTGTTTTCAATATGGGCGCGCCAAGACGGGAGCATCGACTCCCGGTTGGCGAAATGAATCATATACAGGGCGGCGTAGGGATCCATCCGCCGGTTGACGGCCTGCAGGTCGGCCTCCGGGCCGAAATAGTTGCGGACGAACGCTTCCCAGACCTGCAGCATCTGCGCGTGCGACAAGTGGAAAAGTTTCTGGGAGAGATCGTCGCCGGGGTTGCAGACGCTCACGAAATAGAACATCGCCATGTCGAAATCCGGATGTCCGTAGCGGAAATCGGCCAGATCGATCCAATAATACGTGCCGTCGGCCATGATGAGATTGCCGATGTGCATGTCGCCGTGGATGCAGGTGGTCGCGTCGGGCATCGCCCGGACGCAGGCATGCAGGCGCTCCTTCTGCGCCGGATCGAAGTCTTTCGAAGCGTCGATATCCGCGTCGAAATGGTCTTTCACCGAGGTAAACACGTCCGTGTTACAGGGCGTTTCGTGGAGTTTGCGGCACTGGCGGGCGAATTCCGCCATATATTCTTCCAGGCGCTCGGGCTCCTGGGAAATGGCCCGGGCAAAGGAGCGTTTGTTGACAATGCGCTCGAATTCGACGCCGACGCGCTTACCGTCAGTGACAAGCCGGTACGCACGGGGGATGCGGATGCCGAGGTCCATGATGGCCCAGCTCATCTGCAGTTCCCGCTCGGGCTCCGACATCGGCATATACTCGGCATAGAGCTTCATCATCCGCTTGCCGTCCTTATGGTTGTAACTCACGGCCGTGTAGCCGTCGCCGCTCTCTTCATAGTCCTGGATGTCGATCCATTCGGGCCTGGGTTTGCCGAAGACGTGTTCGATCAGTTGGACGAACTCCGTAAAGGCAGGCGTGCCGGCCAGCTCGTTGAGCGACTGGGCCAGGCCGCGGTAGTGCCATTCGTGGTCGTCGCGGCCGCCGGGGGCGTGGAACCGGTCCCACAGTTTGTCGCCCAGTTCGTCGTAGTCGCGGGCGATGGCGCGCATATTCGAGAGCTTGTCGCCCAGCGCGACCATCTTCGCTTCCAGCGGTGCCGCCGCGAGGCGGTCGATGGCGGCCTGCTTGCGGACGCGCCAGCTGTCGCTTTCGCTGAGGCCGTGCACGAACTTGTCGCTTTCCAGTTCAACCAGCCGCGCCACCTTTTCGCCGAATTCCCGGCGGATGTCGTCGATCGTGAAATCCGTGTCCTCCACCACGTCGTGGAGGGCGGCGGCGGCCAGCAGTTCCTGGTCGGAAGAAAGCGTGGCGACGATGGCCATGGCCTCCATCGGATGGACGACGTAGGGAAATCCTTTCCCGCGGCGCTCCGTATTGTGGTGCGCCCGGACCGCAAACGCAATGGCCTTGTCAAGCAGCGTACTGTCGATGAATCCGTTTGCCATGGCTACATATCGTGGATTTTGGAGAGTTGTTCAAAGAGTTTTTCCGCCGTGGCGGCGTTGTAGCGCGAAGGGCCGTTCAGGCAGTTCAGGAAGAATTCGATGCCCTTCTCCCCGCCCCGGTCGGCCGCAAACACCAGGCAGACGTTCTGGAGGCCGAGCGTGGAGGCGATGATGTCGAGGTCCGTGCCGCTGATCTGGTGCAGGGCCAGCTGATAGGCGCGCTCCGAACAGGTCTTGCGCATCCGTTCCACGTCGCCCAGCGTCTGGAGCCCCATCCGCCGCATCGGCTCGAGGTACGGCATGCCGCTGAGCATCTGCACCTCGGCCTGGTTGATGGCCGCGATCTTCGCATTGAGCGGCGCGAAGGGATCGAGGGCCAGGTAGCTGCGCAGCGTGTCGGCGTTGAGCGACACTTCGTCGAAACTGCCGTTCTTGACCAGCTGCTCCATCTTGCGGCGGTAGTCGGTCAGGTCCTTGCGGATGCGGCTGAATTCGTCGTCCGCCAGTTCCAGCAGCCCCGCCAGGCGCGTCAGGCTGCGGATGTATTCTTTCGGAACCTCGAAACCGCTCTTGTAGCCGGTGTCGTGGTTCATATTGGCCCACACGTGCTGGAGGGCCGTCCGCATCTGGACCTCGAAGTAGAAGCGGTTCAGTTCGGGGCACTCGGGATCCTGGAACAACGATTCGGGAATCCGGCAGATATAGTGCAGCGACATATAGCCGAAAGTGTCTTTCCCCAGCAGCTTGCGCTTGTCCACCGAATTGTTCCAGTCCACCTCGAAAGTGCTGTCCACCAGGGCGGCGATCTTGTCGACCTCGTCGCTATAGAAGGTAACGACGCGGGCGCCCACGATGTCGGTGATGTCGTCGATCGACTTGTATTTCTGTCCCTTGAGTTCGAGTTTGCCGGCCAGGCTGGCTTCCTGCTTGACCCGCGCGTCGAGCGACGAAACGATCAGGCCGGCGCGCTGCAGGCATTCGCCGAGTTTTTCCAGGACGAGGGATTTCAGGCGGGAAAAGACCGGGAGGAGTTCACGATACTCCTCCAGGATCATCTGCCCCTTGAGATCCAGTCCGTATTCGTTGGTATCCTTGGTCTTGGCCTTTGTCATAGCTCGTGGTGTTCCATCAGGATGTTTCCGTCGCAGATCACGGTGTCGATGCAGCTGCTGCCGGCCGCGTAGACCCAGTTGGACAGCAGGTGGTGGCAGGGTTGCATCCGGACGTCGCTCAGGTCCACCAGGATTGCGTCGGCCAGTTTGCCTTCGGCGATGACGCCGGCGTTGATGCCGAACGCCTCCGCACCCTGGCGGCAGGCCATGTCCATGGCTTCGGCCGCCGGCATCACTTCGGGATTGCCGCTGCAGGCCTTGGACACCAGCGCGGCGAATTTCATCTCTTCCCGCATATCGAGGTTGTTGTTGGACGAGGCGCCGTCGGTACCCAGCGTAATGCGGCAGCCGGCCTCCTTGAGGAGTTTATACGGGAAGAAGCCCGAAGCCAGCTTCAGGTTCGAGCACGGGCAGTGCGAGATGGTGACGCCCCGCTCCGCCAGGATGGCGGCTTCTTCCGGATCCACGTGAACGACGTGGGCGGCGATCACGTCCGGACCCAGGAAGCCCAGGCTGTCGAGGTAGCGGACCGGCGTCATGCCGTGCTCCGCCAGGCAGTCGTCCACTTCCTTGCGGGTTTCGCACAGATGGATGTGGAGTTTCAGTCCGAGGGAACGGGCGGTGTCGGCGCAGCGGACCAGCAGGTCGGGGCCGACCGTGTAAACGGCGTGGGGGGCCACCGTCAGGGTGATCCGGCCGCCGGTCGGGTCGGTCCAGTGCTTGAGCAGTTCGAGTTTCTCGGCCTGCTGCGACTTGCTGTGCGATTCCACGAAAGTCACGCCGATGGCGGCGCGCATGCCGGATTCCCGCACCACGTCGACCGTCTCCTCGATGTCGAAATACATATCGGAGAAGAAAACCGTGCCGGTCTTGATCATTTCCCGGACGGCCAGGCGGGAGCCTTCGCGGATGTCCTGCGGCGTGAGCTTGTCCTCATAGGGCCAGATGTATTCCTGGAGCCACTTGTGGAGCGGCATGTCGTCCGCATAGCCGCGGAGCAGGGTCATGGCCGCATGGGTATGGGTATTGTAGAACGGGGGCAGGATGGCCATGCCGCTAGCATCGATCACCTTGTCGGCGACGGTGCCGGCCGGCGCTTCAAGGCTCTTGAAGCGGCCGTCGGCGATCAGGATGTCGGTAATCCGGTCATCGAGCCGGACGTCTTTGATCAGCAGGCTTCCCATCTCAATAATATTTCACGGTTTCGCCTTCCAGGGCGGAAAGCAGGTTGTTGGCCATCCGGCTGGCGCCGAAACGGAAATAGCGTTTGTCGAGCCAAGCCTCGCCGAGGGTTTCCGCGACGATGTTCCAGTAGGTCACGGCGTCTTCGGGCGTGGAGATGCCGCCGGCGGGCTTGAAGCCCACCATCCGGCCGGTCCGCTCGTGATAGGTGCGGATGCAGCGGCACATGATGCGTGCGGCCTCGGGCGTCGCGGCAGGCTGCATTTTGCCGGTGGAAGTCTTGATGAAGTCGGCGCCCGCTTCCATTGCCAGGAACGAAGCCTCTTCGATCAGCTTTTCTTCCGCGAGGGCACCGGTTTCGAGGATCACTTTCAGGACCACGGCGGGATTCAGGCGGCGGATGGCCGCGCCGATTTCGGTAATCTCGCGGCTGGCAGCGGCGTAATCCTTCTCCAGGAAGGCATTGAGCGCCAGAACGATGTCGACCTCGTCCGCCCCGTCGCGGACAGCCGCTTCGCACTCGGCGATCTTCACGGGCAGCGTACTCTGGGAGGCGGGGAAACAACCGCCCACCACCGTCACGTGCACGCCGGCGTCGGCCCGCACGGAAGCCACTGTCCGGGCGAAATTGGGATATACGCAGATCGAGGCCGGCAGCGGATAGTCCGGGAAACGGGTGTGGAAGGCGTTGACCTTTTCCGTCATGGCCGCAATCTTAGAAGGCGTGTCCGTCGCGTTGAGACTCGTCAGGTCGATCATGCCGAGGACTGCCTTGTAAATTTCTCTGGATTCCATATGGTTATATCAGTTTTTGTTCTTGCTGTCGATGCAGATGGTCACCGGTCCGTCGTTGATCAGGGCGACCTTCATGTCGGCGCCGAAGACGCCGCAGGCAACGGGCCGCCCGAGGGCGGCGGAGAGCGTTTCCTTGAAGCGCTCGTAAAGCGGGATGGAGATCTCGGGGCGGGCCGCCGCAATGTAGGAAGGGCGGTTGCCTTTCTTCGTGGAGGCCATCAGGGTAAACTGGCTCACCACCAGGACCTCTTCGCCCACGTCCACGACGGAGCGGTTCATCACGCCGTCTTCGTCGTCATAGATGCGCAGGGCGGCGATTTTGCGCGCCATCCAGTCCAGGTCTTCCTGGTTGTCGGCTTCCTCGAAGCCGCAGAGCACGAGCATTCCGCGGCCGATGGCCGCCGTGCGGACGCCGTCGATGGTCACGGACGCTTCCAATACCCTTTGCAAAACGACACGCATCCTTATTTGAGCTCCTCCTCCAGCCGTTTGAGATCTTTCTGGCTTATCTTTTTCCGCTTGCTCTGGCGTTCTTTCTTCACGGGTTTCTCCGGAGCGGCCGGCTTTTCAGACGCGACAGTGTCGGCGGCCAGCGATTTTTGCCTTTCCTCCTTCTCGATATGCGGTTCCTTCCCTTCCTCGACCACCGGCGCTTCTTCCACCTCCTCGATTCCCCGGTCTTCCATATCAAGATACTCCTGGTTGGCCGCCGATTCGGCCAGATCCATCTCGCGGTCCAGCTTCGCCGACACTTGCTTGAAAATGTCGTCAAAATCGTCGGGACGGTGCATATAATACGACAGGGAAGACATGAACTGGTCTTTCGTGTAGCCCCGTTTCGTGATGAGCGGCAGATACATCCGCGTCGAGTCGACGCGGAAACTGCCGTGGGTGCTCGAATTGATGACTTCGACGGTCGCGTCGGTCCGGTAGAAATCCGCGAAAATGGCGACCATCTCTTCAGGCGCGATGATCTCTTCCGGCCGGCAGCCGGAAAGGAGCGACGCCAGGAGAAGCGCCGCCGCCAAACACCATTTTTTCGCCATCCGATCCATTTACTTCGCTTCAAAGTTAGCAAATTTTGCGTATTTATCTAACTTTGTACCGAAATGAAAAGGACGTACGCGGATTTGTGGGTCTATCTGGCCGTCATCCTGCTCGTCGCGCTGTATTGGGCGACGGGATGGAAGGCGGCGGCGGCACCGCCGCGGCCATTCCTGCCGGGCCTGGCCGCCGCGCTGATCCTGGGCGTCAACGCCGTGCTGCTCTACCTGACCAACGACCGGATTATGAACGAGATGAGCCTCATCGCCCCGGTCGCCTACGCGGTCCTGGCCACCGCCAATCCCGCCGCCCTCTACTATACCCCGCTCCACGCCGCCGCCCTGCTGATGGCCGTCAGCCTGTTCTTCTACCTGCACTTCTGTGCGGAGAAGCCGTCGCTCGACTACCTCGGCGGCGCCTGGGTTTCCCTCGGTGCGGCCGGGCTGTTCTATCCGCCCCTGCTTTGGCTCGCTCCCGTTTATGCCGCCACCATGGCGCCCCGGGCCGAGAGCAAGGGAAAATACTGGGTCACCCTGCTCCTGTCGCTGATCCTGCCGGCCGCCATCCACATCGGCATCCAATACATCCGGGGGGGCGATCCCTTTGACGTCGTCCTGCGAAACCTGTGGGGCGGTATGACCGCCGTCAGCCACCCTTCCCTGCACCTGTCGGCCGCCACCCTCGTCCGCATCCTGCTGACCTTCGTCGCCGCCGTCCTGGCGGCGCTTCAGATGCTCCGCCGGCTCACCCATTTCAAGACCGGCCAGTTCCACGCCGTCATCCGCGTGCTGCTGCTCTCGGTCTGTCTGGCCGTCCTGGCCGGCATCTTCCTGAACGACAGCGGCCAGCCTTTCGGCATCCTGCTGATGCTCCCGGTCTCGCTCATCCTCAACGAATACCTCCGCAACCCCGACAACGCCCGGGGCGTGCGGACGCTCACCCTCATCCTCCTGCTCGTCCTGGCGGTCGAGCGCATTTCCCGATTCGTATAAGTCTAAACATTCAAGAATATGAAAAAATTCATCTGGATCCTGGTCACCATCCTCATCTTCGCCCTGGCGGTCTTCTGCTATTTCCGCTTCTACTTCGTGTTCGGCGAAGGCGTCCGCAGCGGAGAACTCAACTATGTGGTCTACAAAGGCCTGATCTGGAAAACCTACGAAGGTAAACTCATCCAGACCGGCATCAAGGCCCAGACTTCGGGCGTCCAGTCCAACACGTTCGATTTCTCGATCGCCGACAAGGAGATCGCCGAGCGCCTTATGACCGAAAGCGGCAAGGTGATGGACCTCCATTACAAAGAGTATTTCGGCCGTCTCCCCTGGCGCGGCCACACCCGCTACATCGTCGATGACATCCTCTCCATCAAGGAGAAATCGACCACCATCGACCAGGACAACGAAGCCGTCCTGAGCACCATCGCACCCGGCACCGAAGGCGCCGACCAGGTGGTTCCCGGTCTGTACTAACGACCGGGCCCCGTCAAAGCAGGACGGAAAGATAGACGAGTACGCAGAAAACCAGCGACGCGATGCCGTTGGCCGTAAAGAAAGCGGCGTTCAGCCGGCTGAGGTCTTTCGGCGAGATGATCGTGTGCTGATACACCAGCATCGCCAGGAAGAAGATACCGGCGAGAATTCCCCAGAAATCCGTGAGCCCGGCCTGGGCGAGGAATGACGGAACCAGCAGGAGTTCCGTCAGGTGGACGTATTTGGCGATATCCATCGCCTGCTTGCGTCCGAAGCGCTGCGGGATGGAATGCAGTTCCTGCTCCCGGTCGATCTCTTCGTCGGCCAGGGCGTAGAGAATGTCGAATCCGCTGGACCAGAAAAAGACCACCAGGCTCAGCAGGGCCGCAGCGACCGACAAATGCCCCGTCACGGCGATATAGGCACCCGCGGGCGCGATGCAGAGCGCAGCACCCACGCCGAAATGGCAGAGCCAGGTAAAGCGCTTGAGATAGCTGTACCCCAGCAGGAACACCAGCGCCAGGAACGAAAGTCCGCCGCAGAGCGGGTTGATGGTCCAGGCGACGACAATGAACAGCACGGCATTGACCAACGTGAAGATGAGCGCCTGGCGCGGCGAGATGCGGCCGGACGGGATGTCCCGGCCCGCCGTGCGCGGGTTCTTCGCGTCGATCTCCCGGTCCGCCCAGCGGTTGAATCCCATCGCCGCGCTGCGGGCAAATACCATGCACCCCAGCAGTTGCAGCAGCAGGACCCAGGTAAACCGCGCACCCGGTTCACGCAAGGCCAGCAAGAAAGCCACCAGCGCAAACGGCAAGGCAAAGACCGTATGCGCGAACTTCACGAGCGAACCGTACTGTTTAATCGTCGGGATTATCGACATTTGTTACTGATGTTAACTGGAGCATCCATTCGTGTTACTGTGCGAAAGTGGAGAAGGAATATGCTTCGAAGACCATAGCCACCCTCGGCTTGAGAGGGAGGGGCCCATTGCGGGAGCAATGGGAGGGGGAGCGCTTTAGCGCGACGGTCTGAGAAGCATATTCCTTCGCAACTGGAGCACAGCCGTTCCTTCAAAGGTTAACGCAGGGTTGCGCCGAATTTGTTTTCGAAGGTCTTCAGGAGCTTGGCGACCGTGGCTTCCACGGCGGCGTCGGTGAGCGTTTTCTCCTCGTCCTGGAGAATGAAACTGATGGCGTACTGCTTCTTGTCGGTGAGGATCTTCGGACCGCGGTAGACGTCGAACAGATTGACCTGCTTGAGCAGCCCGCGGGCCGACTGGAAGGCGGCCTTGCGCAGATCGGCGAACGTCACCGACTCGTCCACGAGCAGCGCCAGATCGCGACGCACCTCGGGGAAACGCGGCAGCTCCTTGTACTTGATCTTGTCGCGACGCACCAGCTCGAAGAACACCGGCCAGCAGATCTCCGCCACGAACACCGGCTGCTTGATATCGAAACGCTTGAGCAACGCACTCGAGACCGTGCCGGCGAGCGCCAGCCGCTTGCCCTGAAGCTTGTACTCGAGGCCTTCCGCGAACAGGTCGGACGGGGCGGCTTCGGTCTCCAGGTCATAGAGATTGGCCTTGAAACGGCGCAGCAGCAGCTCCAGATAACCCTTCAGCAGGAAATAGTTGCCGGCGCCGATCTCGCTGCGCCAGGACTTCTGGCCAGGGCCGGTCACCGTCATACAGAGCCGCATCTCCTCGTGGAAATCGGCCAGACTGTCGGCGGACTTTCCTTCGCCGGCGGGCACGAAACTGTAGCAGTTGCCCAGCTCGAAGAGCTTCAGGTTGTTGTTCTGGTGGTTGATGTTGCGGGCCACCACTTCCAGGGCGTTGAAGATCAGGGTCTGGCGCATCACGCCCAGATCGCTGCTGAGCGGATTGACCACCTGCACGAGCTGCGCGGCCGGATAGGTCTGGAGCGGCTCGTAGTACTCCCCTTTCGTGAGCGAGTTGTTCATGATCTCCACGAAACCGCGGTCGGCGAGCAGGTCGGAGACGGTCTTGCGGACCACTTCCGGATCGGGATGTTCGGCCGGATGGATCGAGGCTTTCATGCTCACGGGCAGCTCGACATTGTTGTAGCCGTAGATGCGGAGCACTTCCTCCACCACGTCGCATTCGCGGGTCACGTCCACGCGATAGGCCGGAACCTCCACGAGGCAGCCTTCGGAACGGGACGACAGGATATTGAAATCGAGCGACTTGAGGATGGAGAGATACGTGGCGGGAGCGAGCTCCTTGCCGATCAGCCGGTTCATCCGGTCGTAGCTCAGATCCACCTGTGCGCACTGGAACGGCGTGGGATAGAACTCCTGCGGCGCACCCACGATGCGGCCGCCCGCCACGGACTGGATCAGCAGCGCGGCGCGCATGCCGGCGATCATCGTGGCCATCGGGTTGATGCCCCGCTCATAGCGGAAGGAGGCGTCGGTCTTCAGGCCGAGCCGCTTCGAGGTCTTGCGGATGGAAACCGGATTGAAATAGGCGGCCTCGAGGAACACGTCGGTCGTCGATTCGGTCACGCCGGAATCGAGCCCGCCGAACACGCCGGCGATGCACATCGGGCGTTCCACGTCGCAGATGACCAGGTCATCGGCGCAGAGCGTGCGCTCCACTCCGTCGAGGGTCGTGAACTTGCAGTCGGGCGTGCTGCGACGGACCACGACCTTGCGGCCGCCGATCTTCGCCACGTCGAAAGCGTGGAGCGGATGACCCATCTCGTTGAGCACGAAGTTGGTGATGTCCACGACATTGTTGATCGGGCGCTGGCCGATGGCCATCAGCCGTTCCTTGAGCCAGTCGGGCGAAGGACCGACCTTCACGTCGGCGATCGTGATGCCGATATAGCGGGGCGCCAGGTCCGGAGCCTCCACCGAGACGGAGACCGGAATGCCGGAACCGGATTTGAAATCGCTGACCACAGGCAGCGTGTATTCCACGGGAACGCCGTTCTGCACGCACCAGGCGTACAGGTCGCGCGCTACGCCGATATGGCTGGCACCGTCGATGCGGTTGGGCGTCAGGCCGATCTCGAAGACCGTGTCTTCCTTCAGATGCAGCTGCTCCTTGGCGGGCGTGCCCACGACGGCCGAAGGGTCTAGGACCATGATGCCGGAGTGGTCGTTGCCGATGCCGAGTTCGTCTTCGGCGCAGATCATGCCGTTGCTTTCGGCGCCGCGGATCTTGGAACGCTTGATCTTGAATTTGCTGCCGTCGTCGGTGGGCAGTTCCGTGCCGACCGTCGCCAGCAGGACCTTCTGCCCCTGCGCCACGTTGGGTGCGCCGCAGACCACCTGCAGCAGTTCGGGAGCCCCCGTATTGAGTTTCGTGATGTGAAGATGGTCGGAATCGGGATGCGGCACGCACTCCACGACTTCGGCCACGATGACGCCGGCCAGGCCGCCGGGAATCTGTTCCACGGTTTCCACGTGTTCCACTTCCAGACCCGTCGAGGTCAGGATGTCGGCCACCTTCTCGGCGCTGAGGTCGAACTTCAGGTAATCTTTGAGCCAGTTGAATGAAATAGTCATATCGCGTATTGTTTTTAATCGAACAGGGATTCGACGAATTCTTTCTTGTCGAACAGTTTGAGGTCGTCGATCTTCTCGCCGACGCCGATGAACTTGATGGGAATCTTGAACTGGTCGCTGATGCCGATCACCACGCCGCCCTTGGCCGAGCCGTCAAGTTTGGTGACCGCCAGGGCTGTCACGTCGGTCGCGCGGGTGAACTCCTTCGCCTGCAGGAAACCGTTCTGGCCGGTGGAGCCGTCGATAACCAGCAGCACTTCGTGCGGCGCGTCGGGCACCACTTTCTTCATCACGTTCTTGATCTTGGTCAGCTCGTTCATCAGGTTGACCTTGTTGTGCAGGCGGCCGGCCGTATCGATGATCACCACGTCGGCGTCGCGCGCCACGGCGCTCTTGACGGTGTCGAACGCCACCGAAGCGGGATCGGAGCCCATCGCCTGCTTGACGATGTCGACGCCGGCGCGCTCGGCCCAGATGACAAGCTGGTCGACGGCGGCGGCGCGGAAGGTGTCGGCGGCGCCGAGCACCACCTTCTTCCCCTGCGCCTTGAGCTGGGAAGCGAGTTTGCCGATGGTCGTGGTCTTGCCCACGCCGTTGACGCCCACCACCATCATCACATAGGGCTTCTTCGAGAAATCGAAAGGTTCGGTGCTCTTGCCGTCGGCAGCCGCATCGAGCAGGGCGGCGATCTCTTCGCAGAGATAGCGGTTCACCTCCTCGGTGTTGAGATACTTGTCGCGGGCCACGCGGGCTTCGAGCCGTTCGATGATGTTCTGGGTGGTCTCCACACCTACATCCGAAGCGATGAGCACCTCCTCGAGCGAATCGAGCACCTCGTCGTCCACCACGCTCTTGCCGGCGATGGCATACGAAATCTTCTCGAACAGCGAACGCTTGGTCTTCTCCAGACCGGAGTCGAGCGGGCGTTCCTGCTCCTTATCCTTTTTCTTCCAATTGAAAAGTCCCATATCACAAAGGTTTGTATAGTTCACGGATGCAGCCGTCGGCGAGGGCCTCGAGCGACGAGATGCCCATCTCCTCCGGCAGGCCGGTATGCTGATAGGCGACGGGAAGCTCCGTACAGGCGCCCACCACGGGCAGGCGCTCGATCTGCCAGAGTTTCTCGATCGCTGCACGGTAACGGACGCCGGCTTCCGCCTGCTTGCCGGCCTTGACCATATCGGTGATGTCGTGGATTTCCACTCGCATCGCTTCGTCGGGGATCCGAAAACGGTAGCCGGTAGCTTCTGCGTGGCGCTGATAGATGCCGGTGTTCATGGTTCCGAGCGTGGCCGTCAGCCAGGCGCCTTCGGGGCTGCGTTCGCGGCAGGTGCGGATGGTTTCGTCGACGATGTGGATCACCGGGACGGAAATCAGGCCTTCCGCCAGGAATTTGTCGATGAAGTGGTGGGCCGTGTTGCAGGTCACCGCCAGGCGGTCGGCGCCCCAGCCGATGAGGGTACGCAGGCCGTCGAGCAGATACGGCTCCGGATCGGGGCCCTTACCCAGCAGATAGGTAGTCCGGTCGGGGGTCACCGTATGGGAATAGACAATCATCCGCGGGTGCTCCTGGTCGCAGGTCGCGGGGGCCTTGACGGCCAGCAGCCGCTGGAATTCCGCCGTGGCGGCGGGGCCCATCCCGCCGAGCACACCCAATGTCAGTCCGTTATGTTTCATTCCGTTTTACGTTTTTGCGAAGTATATTGCGCCATGACCACGCCAGCCATGGCGATCAGGATGCCGGTCATCTGCAGGGGATGCAGCGTATCCTGCCCCAGGATCAGGGCGGCGACGGCCGAGACGATGGCCACCAGCGGCAGGAACACCGTAGTGCGCGTCATGCCGATCCGGTCGACGCAGGCGGCGTAGATCACGAAGGCCACGCCCGAGCAGAGCACGGCCAGCATGATGATCGGTTTGAGTACCGGCCACGCCAGGTAGGAAGGCGTCCAGGTCGCGGCGTCGAAGACCAGGAAAGGGATCAGGAAGTAGCCGATGGCCAGGATGAACTGCCAGGTGACGATGGAGAGAGCGTTGTAGCCTTTGTTCGCCAGTTTCTTGCAGATGGCGGTATAGCCGGTCGATCCGATGACGGCCAGGAAGAGGATGAGGATGCCGTACAGGTAGTCGGTATGCAGGTTCCCGCCGATGAGGATGAACAGGATCACACCCGCCACAGCCACGAAGATACCCGCCCGGTTGAGCGGGGAGAGTTTCTCCCGGAACACGATCCAGCCCACGATGAGGCTGAACACTGGAATCGTGGCGATGATTACCGAGCAGAGCGTCGGAGAGCCCGTAATCTTCAGGCCGAACGTTTCGCCCAGGAAATACAGGAACGGCTCGAAGGCCGTCATGGCCGCGAACCACTTCAGGTCGCCTTTGCGGATGCGCTGGAACTTGCCCGTCAGCAGGCTGAAGAGCAGCAGCGCCGTGGCGGCGATGATCATACGGGTGAAGATGAAGGTGAAGACGGGCGTTCCCTGGTCAAGCACGGAGTCGCTCCAGAGGAACGACATACCCCAGAGAAAAACGGTCACCAGGATACCCAGGTACCACACCAGACTCAAACCCTTCCCTTCCTGACTCATACGCGCGGACGGATTTTGCGGAAACGGAGTTTGAGCACGCCCCAGAACGCTTCGCCGAAGATGGAGGAACTCATCTTCGAGGTCCCTTCCTTGCGGTCTTCGAAGATGATCGGCACTTCCACGATCTTGAACCCCAGCTTGTAGGCATTGTATTTCATTTCGATCTGGAAGCCGTAGCCCCGCATCTTGATGCGGTCGAAATCGATGGCTTCCAAGACCTTGCGCGAATAGCACTTGAAGCCGGCCGTCGTATCATAGACTTTCATGCGCAGGACCGTGCGTACATAAGCCGAAGCGTAGTACGACATAATGACCCGCCCGATCGGCCAGTTGATGACGCTGATGCCGTTGCAGTAGCGCGAGCCGATGGCCAGATCGGCGCCGCCTTCCGCACAGGCCGCATACAGCCGCGGAACGTCGGAGGGCTTGTGGGAAAAGTCAGCATCCATCTCGAAGATGTAATCGTAGCCGTGCTCGAGCGACCAGCGGAAACCGGTCAGATAGGCCGTGCCGAGCCCCTGTTTCCCGGAACGCTCGACCAGATGGAGCTGCGTCGGGAACTCCTGCTGCAGGCCCTTGACGATGGCCGCCGTCCCGTCGGGGGAACCGTCGTCGATGATCAGAATGTGATAATCACCGTCGAGCGCGCGCAGCGCACGGATCATCTTCTCGATGTTCTCCTTCTCGTTGTACGTGGGGATAATGATGACTTTCCTGTCCATGGCGCCGGGTATTTATGCAATCTTGCAAATATAGCAATAAAATCCTACCATTCAACTTCCAACCAGCGCGAAGCCGCCGCGCAGAACACGCCGTAGCCGCCGTGTACGTTGGAATAGAGCGTCACGCCCTCCGAGAAGAAGCCGGTCCAGTCGCTGGCCCTAAGCTGCGCATAAGACTTGCCGTACCAGTACAGGCTCGCGTCGACCGCCGCCGCGTGGATAAGCAGGTCGACGGTGGGATCCTTCTCCGGCGCATACGGGATCGTGATCACGAAGACGTGGCGCTGCCCCTTGATCAGGTCGTCGGCGAAATAGTTCCCCGTTTCGTCCTCGAACGCGTCGAGGGCACCGGTACCGCTCATGTCTCGGAAAATGATGTCCTTGCTCGAGAATTGGAGCGGCCAGGTCACGAACTGTTCCAGGGAAGGCTCCCAGGTCTGGTTGACGGGTTGCAGGAAATAATACTTGTCGTAGGATGCGTCGTCCGTCACGGCCAGCGTCAATTCCAGCTCGTAGGAAGGCAAGTAAGTGACTGAAACCAGTTCAAAGGCGGGTTCCAGCGGCACGTCGGTCTCCGCCCAGACCGGGTCGAAGCCCGGAAATTCCGCTTCCAGGCGGATGTGGTCGCCCGGCGCCGGCGCATAATCCACGGTCCGGTAATGCAGATTGGACGAATGCTCTTTCGGGAGGAAGACAAGGAGCCGGGGCGTCGTCGTTCCGTTCACGTAGCAGCGCACCTGCCCCTGTTCCGGATCGAGTCCTTTCAGGAATGCGGCGCCTTCGTTTGAATCGGACAGGAAGAAAACGGAAGAGGAAACGTAGATATCGAGACGTTCTCCCGCTTCGGCCCGCGACGACAGGGTCAGGCGGGCCTCCGTTTCCTCGCCGGTAAATTCAATGACTTTCTCACAGCCGGCGGCTGCCAGGAGCAGGAATGAAACACAAAGGGAATACAAAAGCTTTTTCATGATCCGTTCCTCCTAAAACTCATACGTGTAAGAAAGGGAAGGCATAATCGGGAATATCGACAGCTGCACGAGCTGCTTCCCGTCGCGGTACACCAGGAACGGGTTGTTCCGGTTATAGGCATTGAAGACACTCAGGCTGATGGTGCGGTGATGCCCGTTGCGGAACGTCCGCTTGAAATTGACACCCAGGTCGAGGCGCTGGTAGGACGGCATGCGGTAGTTGTTGCGTCCTTCCAGATAGTCTACCGGGAACGTATCGGCCAGCATATAATAGTCGAACTGGCGGTCGTAGCCCGGCATCGCCTGGATCGTCTGGAGGGCCAGCGATCCGCAGACGCCGGTCCCATAGACAAAAGTCGCCGCCAGGTCGATCTTCTTGGTCAGTTCATAGGCCGCCGTGATGCTCAGGTCGTGCCGGCGGTCGTATTTGGCCGGGAAGGGTTTGCCGAAATTGATGACGTGGCCTTCGCGGTCGAACTGCCGCATGGTCTTCGACCAGGTGTAGCCGATCCAGCCGGTGAGCCGGCCGGTCTTTTTCTGCACCAGGAATTCCACGCCGTAAGCCCAGCCCTTTCCCATCGCCACTTTGTCTTCCCAGCCCGTGGTCGAACCGAAGAAAGAGGCGCCGTCGCGGTACTCGAGCACATTGTCCATATGCTTGTAGTAGCCTTCCAGCGACAGGTCCACGACCCCGAGGCTATAGAACAGGCCGGCCGCCGCCTGCTTCGATCGCATCGGTTCGATGCGGTCGGTCGAAGGGACCCAGAGGTCGGTGGGCAGCGAGATGTTGCTGTTGCTCAGCAGGTGCACGGCCTGGCTCATCTCGGAATACGAGGCTTTGAACGAAAAATCGTCGGTAAAGAGCGCCCGCAGGCTCACGCGGGGCTCCAGGGAGTGGTAGGTGCGGCCCGAGGTCGCGTAGAGCGAATAGCGGAGGCCGAGATTGACCTTCAGCCAGGGCGTTATCGACCAGTTGTCCTCGGCATAGAGCGCCGCTTCGTTGGTAAACAGGTTGCGGTCGCCGAAAGTCGTATCGATGGCCGCGTCCTTTTGCGCGCTTTCACTGAAACGGACCGTGGTGACCGACGGCTTGAAGGTATGGTGGATGAAGGTACCGCCGAAGCGGATGTCGTGCTCCGGAACGGGATTGAATTCGAAATCGGCCGCGGCCGAGAGGTCGTTGATCAGCGAATTGTAGCCGAGCGTGAAATCGGTGTTCGCACCGCCCTGGTACCGCTCGTTGCCGTTGATGTCGAGCAGGTGGCGGTACTGGGTGTAATTGACGGTGGTGTTGACGAACAGCCGGGGGCCGAACACGTGGTTCCAGCGGAGCGAGCCCACGATATTGCCCCAGTTCCAGCCCATATTCAACCGGGTGTCCATACTTCCGTCGCTCATATTGAGCCGGGCATAGACCCTGTCGTCGCCCATATAGTAGCTGGCGTAGAGTTTGTCGCGGTTCGAGAAGGTATGCGTCAGCTTGGCATTGAGGTCATAGAAATAATAGCCGCCCGTAGCCTGGTCGCCATCCTCGCGATTGTTGCGCATATACAGGGCGATCAGCGGCTGCGCCAGTACGTCGTAATACGTGCGCCGGGCCGAAACATTGAACGTGGTCTTCCCTTTCACGATCGGGCCTTCCACATTGACCTTGGCCGACAGCAGGCCCAGGGAGGCGCTGCCGTGCCAGGCCTGGTCGTTGCCGTCCTTCATCCGCACGTCGACGATGCTGGAGAGCCGGCTTCCGAAACGGGCCGGGAAACTGCCCTTGTAGAGCGTCACGTTCTTGATGGCATCGGCATTGAACACCGAGAAGAAACCCATCATATGGTTGACATTATAGATGGGCACGCCGTCGAGCAGCAGCAGGTTCTCGTCGGGCCCGCCGCCGCGCACATAGAGACCTGCGGATCCTTCGGTGCCCGACTGGACGCCCGGCAGGAGCTGGATGGCCTTGATCACGTCGACCTCGCCGGCCAGGGCGGGTACGCGCCGGATCTGGTTGACCGGAATCTCGATGGCGCTCATCTGGGTGCCGCGCACGCCGATTTCCGAGCGGCTGGCGGTGACCGTGGCACCGGAGAGCATCTCCGGAGAGAACGTC
This sequence comes from uncultured Bacteroidia bacterium, assembly GCA_902778855.1. Lineage (GTDB taxonomy): Bacteria > Bacteroidota > Bacteroidia > Bacteroidales > UBA932 > Cacconaster. The sequence continues at coordinate 67,878 of CACYZM010000002.1, read as the reverse complement.
AGCCCGACGTGGATCACCGTGTCGCGCGTCAGCCGGAATTCCTTCACGACCGTTTCGTAACCGGTATAACTGTACTCCAGCGACACTTCACCGGCGGGAAGGGTCAGGGTATAAAAGCCGTAATTGTTGGTGACCGCACCCTGGCCGGAAATCCGGTCGAGGAGGGTGGCGCTGATCAGCGACTCGCCCGACGCGGCGTCGGTCATATAGCCGCTGACCGTTACTTTCGACTGTCCGGCGGCCGTTGCCGCCGTGACAAGAACCGCCGCGAATGCGGCGGCGATCTTTCTAATAAATCTACCTTTCATCAAGCTTGCTGTTTTACATTCATTCCTTTCAGGGAGAGGCCGATGCGTTTCCGGTCCAAATCCACGGAAACCACCCGCGCCTCGAGTTGCTGGTGCACCTTGAGCACCTTCGACGGATCCGACACATATTTGTCGCCCATCTGGGAGACGTGGATCAGGCCGTGCTCGTGGATGCCGATGTCGACGAAGGCGCCGAAGGCCGTGACGTTGGTCACAATGCAGGGCAGGATCATCCCCACCTGCACGTCTTCGATCGAATGGATCTCGTTCGAGAATTCGAAGACCTTGATGGAGCCGCGCGGATCGCGGCCGCGCTTGGCGAGTTCGGTCATAATGTCTTCGAGCGTCGGCATGCCCACTTCTGCGGAGACATAGCGTTTCAGGTCCACGCCTTCGCGGGCGGAGGCGTCGGACACGAAGGTTCCGAGCGGGACCTGCGCGTCGGAAGCCATTCTCCGGACCAGGCCGTAGCGCTCCGGATGGACGGCCGTCCCGTCGAGCGGATTCGCGGCGTCGGGGATCCGCAGGAAGCCCGCGCACTGCTCAAAGACCTTGGGGCCGAGGCGGCCCACTTTCAGCAGGGCGTCACGCGAGGCGAACGGGCCGTTCTCGTTCCGATACGCCACGATATTGCGGGCCAGCACCGGCCCGATGCCCGACACGTAGCGCAACAGCCAGCTGCTGGCCGTGTTGAGATTCACGCCCACGCTGTTGACGCAGCTCTCCACCGTATCGTCGAGACGCTCGCGCAGCAGCGCCTGGTCGACGTCGTGCTGATACTGCCCCACACCGATGCTCTTGGGGTCGATCTTCACCAGTTCCGACAGCGGGTCCATCAGCCGGCGGCCGATCGACACCGCGCCGCGCACCGTCACATCGTAATCGGGGAACTCTTCCCGCGCGGCGTCGGACGCCGAGTACACGGACGCGCCGTCTTCGCTGACCGAGTACACCCGCACGCCCTCGGGAAGGGCGATCTTCTGGATGAAGGCTTCGGTCTCGCGGCCGGCCGTTCCGTTGCCGATGGCGATCACTTCGATCTTGTAGGCCTCCACCAACTGCGAAATCTTGCGCATCGCGGCCATCTTTTCGTTGGCCGGCGGATGGGGGAAAATCGTATCGTTGTGCAGCAGGGCACCTTGGGCGTCGAGGCAGACCACCTTGCAGCCGGTGCGGAAACCGGGGTCGATGGCCAGCGTCCGTTTCTGACCGACCGGCGGGGCTAGCAGCAGTTCGCGAAGGTTCTCCCCGAACACGCGGATGGCCTCGATGTCGGCCTTTTCCTTGGCGGCGGCAATCACCTCGTTTTCAATCGAGGGGTGCAGCAGCCGCTTGTAGGCGTCTTCCATCGCCGCTGTCAGCTGCGCGCGGCAGGCGGGCGTTGGACGCCGCTTCTTCTCGCAGACCTTCCGGTCGATGCGCTCCAGCGCGTGGTCGGGATTGACTTCCATCCGGACGCGCACGAAGCCTTCGTTCCGCGCGCGGAGCATAGCCAGCAGGCGGTGCGAGGGAATACCGGAGAGGCGCTGCGAAAAATCGAAGTAATTGCGGTAATTGTGCGCTTCTTCTTCGTCTTCCTTGCCCTTGATCACCTGCGAGCAGATGGTGCCCCAGCGCGTATAGAGGTCGCGCAGTTGGGCGCGGACGGGCTGGCTCTCGGAGATCATTTCCGCCACGATGTCGCGGGCGCCGGCGAGCGCCGCTTCGTCTTCCCGTTCCGGATGGTCGAGGGCCATGTTCCACAACTTGAGGGCCAGCGGTTCGTAGCCGTTTTCCCGGGCCACGGAAGCGCGGGTTCGGCGCTTGGGCCGATACGGAAGATAGAGGTCTTCCACGGTCTGCGCATCCACTTCCTTTTCGATGGCGGCGCGCAGTTCGTCGGTCAGTTTCCCCTGTTCGGCAATGCTGTCGAGGATGGCGGCCTTGCGTTTTTCCAGCTCCGTGAAGCGGATCCAATAGTGGCGGATGGCGGCCACCTGCAGTTCGTCGAGCGCGCCGGTGCGCTCCTTGCGGTAGCGGCTGATGAAAGGAACGGTCGCGCCCTCTTCGAAGAGGGCGATGCAATGCTCCACCTGCCAGGCGGCGACGCCCAGTTGACCGGCAATGTGGTCGGTATACAGTTTATTCATCGGAAACGGCTTTGAGCTGGTCGCGGTACGAAGAGAAGATCTTGCTCTTCGATACGAAACCCAGGTATTTGTTTTCGTCGTCCAGCACCGGGAGGTTCCAGGCGCCCGTCGATTCGAACTTGTTCATCACGCTGTCCATCTTCTCGTCCATATAGACGAAGGCGGGGACACTCTTCATCAGGTTGTAGACCTTCACTTTATCGTACTGGCTGCGGTCGAACATCATCTCCCGCACGTCGTCGAGCGTGACCACGCCCTGGAAACGGCCTTCATCGTCGAGGACGGGGAACAGGTTGCGGCGGGAACGCGAGATCGCGTCAACCAGATCGCCCAGCGTCTGGGTGTAACGGACCGGTGTAAAGTCGTTCTCCACCAGTTCGGACGTCTTGAGCAGCGTCAGGACGGCCTGGTCGCTGTCGTGGGTCAGCAGCGCACCCTGTGCGGCGATCCGTTTGGTATAGATGGAATAGCGTTCGAAGAAACGGATGGTGCCGTAGCTGATGGACGCCGTCACGATGAGCGGGATCAGCAGTTCGTAGCCGCCCGTGATCTCGGCGATCAGGAAGATCGCCGTCATCGGGGCCTGCATCACACCGGCCATCAGGCCGCCCATCCCCACCAGCACAAAATTGGCTTCGGGGACCACGGCGATGCCCGTCAGGTTGATGAGCCGGGCGATCACGAAGCCGGCCAGGCCGCCGCTCACCAGCGTCGGGCCGAACGTACCGCCCACGCCGCCGCCGGCGTTGGTAAACGCCGTGGCAAAAACCTTGAGCAGCATAATGGCGGCGAAATACATCAGCAGTAGCCAGGGGTTTCCCGTCAGCGAATCGCCGAAGACCTCCCGCGCCACTTCGCCCGGGTTGTTGTTGAGCATCAGCGAAAGCGAACCGTATCCCTCGCCGTAGAGCGGCGGGAACAGGAAGATCAGCACGCCCAGCAGGACGGCGCCGATGATCCAGCGCACGAACGGGTTGCGGACCCGGCGCATCCGGTCTTCCACCCCGAGCGTCATCCGGATGAAATAGAGCGACATAAAGCCGCAGAAGACGCCCAGCACCAGATAGAACGGGATGTTGGCCATGCGGAAGGCCTCGATCGAGCCGGCGAACTGGACGTCGGTACCCATAAAAAGATAGGTCACCACCGTGGCCGTCACCGACGAGAGCAGCAGCGGCAGGATGGCGTTCATCGACATATTGAAGAGCAGGATCTCGAGCGTGAAGAGCACGCCCGCGAGCGGGGCCTTGAAAATGCCCGCGATGGCCGCGGCGGCGCCGCAGCCCAGCAGCATCGTCACGTTCCGGTAGGAAAGGCCCGCCTTGCGGGCGACGACCGAACCGATGGCGGCGCCCGAATAGACAATCGGCGCCTCGGCGCCCACGCTGCCGCCGAAACCGATGGTCACGGAACTGGCCGCGATGGACGACCACATATTGTGGGGGCGGATGTTCGAATCGTTCTGCGAGACGGCCTGCAGCACCTTGGTCACGCCGTGGCCGATGTCATCTTTGAGCAGATAGCGGACGAACAGCAGCGAGAGCAGCATACCGACGCCCGGATAGACCAGCAGCAACAGGTTGTCGGCCGGCGTCCGGAACCAGGCGGTGAGCCCGGTCTGGATCCAGTGGATCAGGGTTTTAAGCAGGATTGCGGCACATCCGCACAACAAACCTACCAATACCGCAAGCAGCAGCAGTTTGGTTTTTTCGGAAAGGACGCTGTGTCGATCAGTCTTCACCTTCTTCCTGGGCAGCCTCGGCCGCGGCGATGTCATCGTCCGACGCCGGGAAGCTTCCGCCCTCTCCGTCCTCATCATCTCCATCCTCATTCTTGAAAACTTCTTCAGCATCTTCATAGTCGTCCACCTTCACCTTGATCTTTACCAGGTAAAGGGCGTCCGGAATCTCCAGGGTAACGGCATAGAAGGACGTGCCGTCCGGCTTGTCGACCTTGAAGATATCACCCATATAGTCGGCGTAGCCGTGCGGATACTTCTCCTTGAAGGCATCCATCAAGGCTTCCGACATGTTCTCGTAGCTGATCACAGCACGTTTCTTAGGGATATTTTGTCCTGCCATAGTCCGTTAAAATTAGGTTGTGCAAGTATAGGCCTTTTTTTGGAACGGACAAAAAAAATCAGCGTTTTTTGAAGAAAAAAGACTTCTGTCGCTGCTTTTTTGCGATGTCGCGCTCCACGAAGATCCTTTTGCCGGTGCGCGGGTCTTTCCCGGTATGGAACATTTCGGTCGAAACGGTCATCGGCGTGGGCGTGAAATCCTGCACCTGTTCCGTCCGGACACCCCGCAGCGCGGGATGCTTCGAGAGGGCCTCCATATCCTGCATCGTGCAGCCCGGATGGGCCGAGATGAAATACGGGATGATCTCGTAGTTGAGCCCCCGCTTGCGCACCAGCGCGCGGAATTCTTTCTCCAGCCGTTCGAAAAGTTTGAACGAGGGCTTGCCCATCGCGGCCAGCACGTGGTCTTCGGTATGCTCCGGCGCCACCTTGAGCCGCCCGCTGGTGTGCCGGGTCACGATCTCCTCGAAATAGCGCTTGCCCGTGGCGTCGAGGAAACCGTTCTCGTCGAGGAACAGGTCGTAGCGGATGCCGCTGCTCACGAACACGTGCTTCACGCCCGGCACTTTGAGCACCTTCTCATAGAGTTGCAGCAGGGGCGTGTGGTCGTGGTCGAGGTTGCGGCACAGGTTCGGGAAAAGGCACGAAGGTCGGCGGCACTTGGCGCAGAGCGCCTTGTCACGCCCGCCCATCCGGTACATATTGGCGGACGGGGCGCCCAGGTCGGAGATGGTGCCCTTGAATTCCGGGTGGTGCGTGAGCGCCTCCACTTCGCGCAGGATCGAAGCCTCGCTGCGCGACTGGATCTGTTTCCCCTGATGGGCCGTGATCGCGCAGAAATTGCAGCCGCCGAAACAGCCGCGGTGCGTGGTGATCGAGAACTTGATCATATCGTAGGCCGCGATGCGCTTCCCCTTGTAGCGGGGATGCGGCAGGCGCGTGAAGGGAAGCTCGTACACCCAGTCCAGTTCTTCCGTCGTCAGGGGCGGCCCCATCAGGATGCGCGGCAGGCTGTCTGCCGTACCGTCCTCATAGGCCTTCGCCACCTGCAGGATGGGCTTCTCCCCCATCCCGGCAATCAGGATGTCGGCGCCGCTCTCCTCCAGGATGGAGGGTTTCATGCAGTTGTCCCAATAATCGTAATGGGGCTCGCGGCGCAGCGACGCCTCAACGCCGCCGATTACCACCGGCACGTCGGGCCAGATCTGTTTGAGGATTTTCGTATAGACGATTGTCGTCCGGTCGGGCCGGGCGTCGGGCCGGCCGTCCGGCGTGTAGGCGTCGCTGCTACGCAGGCGCTTGGCCGCCGTGTACCGGTTGACCATCGAATCCATCGCCCCGGCGCCCACGCCGAAAAACAGGCGCGGCCTGCCCAGCTTCTTGAAATCGCGCAGGTCATCCCGCCAGTTCGGCTGCGGCACCACCGCTACCTTATACCCCTTCGCCTCCAGCACCCGGGCAATCACCGACACGCCGAAGGAGGGATGATCCACATAGGCATCCCCCATGAAGAGAATCACGTCGAGCTGCCCCCAGCCCAACGCCTCCACTTCCTTCTTCGAGGTCGGCAGGAACGAATATGGTGTTGACTCCGTCATTGTCTTGTCAGAATACAAATATACACAAAAAGCCGCTTACCCCGCCATCAAACACCCCGCCCGCCGCCACGCCCCTTATGGGGGCCGTGGCACTCAACCCGGTGATTTTCAGCTCATTCCAAGAAATCGTGTGCGTATTTTTACGCACACGATTATTAGCAATCAGCTCATTCACAATGAGTTATCCGCCACGACGAAAAATCGATTTGCAAAAAGGTCATCCTGATTGTATCTTTGTGGAGACCTGAAATGTGGACGAATGGCTAAGAAGGGACGATATCGGGTATTCAAGGCAGGAGCGCTTCATCATATCTATCAGCGCACCTATGACGGTTTCCTCATTTTCTATTCCGTCCGGGATTTTCTGGTATTCTTTACACTATTCTGCACAATTGCGCGAAAATGCCATATCAGGGTTCTGGGCGTATGCCTTATGTATGACCATATTCATGTACTGGTTGCCGCACCTTCAAAAAAGGACCTGTCGGCTTTCGTCCAAGAATACACTTGCCGTTTTTCCCGCCAACGGAATGTCCAGTATCAACGCAAGGGCTCTTTTTTTCAGCGCAGATTCGGCAGCGCACCTAAAAGCGGCGAGAAAAAGGCACGGACGGCCATCGCCTATCTGTACAACAACCCTGTCGAAAAGAAACTGTGTAAAAATGCCGAAGATTATCAGTGGGACTTCCTGACCTACGCCAACAACAGTCATCCTTTCTCCCAACCATTGAAACTCAATGGAGCCAGCAGACCGATGAGACGCGCCGTGGCAGAGATCAAATCCCTGCGGGCAACGGATACGCCATTGAACTACGCAACGATTGAACGAATCATCAAAGATTTGTCTCCCAGTGAAATCAAGCAATTAACCGACTATACCGTATCATGTTTCAACTGCATCGATTATCAGGGACTTGAAGAATACTACGAGGATTTCAAAACCATGCTGACCGCCATTCATTCCAATACCGGAAGCGAATACGATATCAAAGAAAAGGTGACGCCGGATTCCGACACCATTTTCAAAAGGATGCTTTCCGTTATCAGAAAAATGACATCCTACCCTGACATGACCGCCGTTCTCTCTCTCCCTGATTCCGAGAAACAACGCCTCGCCTGGATCCTATCCGCCGAAACCGGCGCCAGTCCGCAGCAGATTGCGAAATTCCTTCACCTTTCCAGCATTTCGGAGCGTTAATCCCGTGGCACTCAACACGGTGATTTTCAGCGTATTCCAAGAAATCGTGTGCGTATTTTGGCGCACACGATTATATGGAATTTACTGATAGTCTGAACGTTAGCCGCCACGCCAGACCCACACGGAACGCTACAGGACTGACCTACGCGGCGGCGCGGGAGCGGATGACGAGCCAGACGCCGGCGAAGACCAGGACCGTGGCGAGGAGTTTCTGCCAGGTGAGGATGTCGAGGCCGGTGACGATGCTGATGACCGTGGCGATGATGGGCTGGAGATAGCTGTACATACTCACCAGCGTGGGGCGGATGCGCTTCTGACCGTAAGGGATGAGGAAATACGCCACGAAGGTGGCGAAGAAGATCAGGAAGGCGATCTCCCAGATGACGTTGCGCGGGATGGCGGCATAATCGGCCGAGACCAGCTCGCGGGCGGAGAACGGCAGCGAGAGGATCAGCGAGAAGAGGAAGGTCCACTTCATGAAAGTCACCACGCTGTAGCGCGAGATGAGCTTGCGGAACGCGCCCAGATACAGGGCGAAACTCAGGCTGTTGAGCACCAGCAGGACGAAGCCCCAGGGCTCGGTCTTCGAGACGGCGCCTTCCGCGTGGACCGAATTGAAAATCAGCAGCAGCACGCCCCCGAAACTCACCGCCACGCCCAGCGCTTTCTTCCAGGTAATGGGTTCCTTCAGGAAAAGAAAGGCGAAGAACATCGTGAAAATCGGCGAAAGCGTATGCATTACCGACGCATCGATCGTCGCCGAAATCGTGATTGCCTTCAGGAACGTCAGCTGCGGAACAAACAGCCCCACGAACGAAGCCAGCACGATCAGCCCGATATCCTTCCGCGCGACAGTCTCCTTCGGCTGAAACAGCGACAACAGCCAGAACAGCCCCGCCGCCCCGATGGCACGGAGCGTAAACAGCAACATCGGCGACAACACGTCGGAATTCGCGATATCCTTGCAGAACACCAGGTTCAACCCGAAAATCGTGTACGCCCCGGCTACCGCCAAATGCCCTAATAACTGATCGTGCTTCATTGTCTATAGGTGCGCAGGCCTGGTGGAGCGGAAGGTTCTTTCAATTCGGGGCTCGCCCCCGAATTGAAAAGGTTCTGCCGCGCGCAGGATTATAAACTTACATCCGCTCAGGCAGATCGATGCCCAGGATCTTCATCGCGTGACGGAGGGTGCGGGCGATGACCGAGATCAGACAAAGACGCTGATCGCGGACGGCGGCATCCTCTTCACGCAGGATCTGCGTGTCGTGATAATACTGATTGAACTCCTTGGCCAGATCGTAGGCGAAATTCGCCACCAGCGCCGGCGAATGCGCGGCGCCAGCTTCGCGGATCTTGTCGGGATAACCGCTCAGGATCTGGACGATGGACTCTTCCTTCGGCAGCAGCACGGCGCCGGTGACAGCCGGCTTGTAGCCCGCCTCGGCGGCCTTGCGGAGAATCGAGCAGATGCGCGCGTGCGTGTACTGTACGAACGGACCGGTATTGCCGTTGAAATCGATGGACTCCTTCGGATCGAAAAGCATCGTCTTGCGCGGATCGACTTTCAGGATGAAATACTTGAGCGCGCCCAGCGAGAGCATCTTGAACAGCTCGTCCTGCTCCTGCTCCGACATCCCTTCCAACTTGCCCAACTCCAGCGAAGTCTCCTTCGCCGTAGCGTACATCTTGTCGAGCAGATCGTCGGCATCGACCACCGTGCCTTCGCGCGACTTCATCTTGCCTTCCGGCAGTTCCACCATACCATAAGACATATGGTAGATGGCGTCGGACCAGGCGAAGCCCAGCTTGCCGAGGATGAGCTTCAGCACCTGGAAATGATAGTTCTGCTCGTTGCCCACCACGTAGATCATCTCGTCGAAACGGTATTCGTCGTAACGCTGCTTGGCGGTGCCCAGGTCCTGCGTCATATAGACCGACGTGCCGTCGCGGCGCAGCAGCAACTTCTCGTCGAGGCCGTCGCCCGTCAGGTCGCACCAGACCGAGCCGTCGTCGCGGCGGTAGAGCACGCCCTTGGCCAGACCTTCCTCCACGAGCGCCTTGCCGTCCTTGTAGGTCTGGGATTCGTAATAGATGCGGTCGAACGCGATGCCGAGCCGGCGGTAGGTCTCGTCGAAACCGGCGTAAACCCAGCCGTTCATCTTCTCCCAGAGCGCGCGGACTTCCGGATCGCCCTGCTCCCATTTCACGAGCATCGCCTGCGCCTCGCGAAGGATCGGCGCATTCTTTTCGGCCTCTTCGGGATCCATCCCGCCGTCCACCAGTTCCTTCACTTCGGCCTTGAGCAGGTCGTTGAACTTCACATAGTAGTCGCCCACGAGATGGTCGCCTTTCTTGCCCGAAGTCTCGGGCGTCTCGCCGTTGCCACACTTGAGCCAGGCCAGCATCGACTTGCAGATGTGGATGCCGCGATCGTTGACCAGGTTGACCTTCAGGACGCGATGGCCGCAGGCGGCGAGCAGCTGGCTCACCGACCAGCCCAGCAGGTTGTTGCGGATATGGCCCAGATGGAGCGGCTTGTTGGTGTTCGGGCTGGAGAACTCCACCATCACAGTCTTGCCCGATGCGGGCAGCTGCCCGAAATCGGGCTGCGCCGCGATTTCCGCCAGATTCGAAGCCCAGTAGGCCCCCGCGAGCTTGATATTGAGGAATCCCTTCACTACATTGAACCGGTCCACCTGCGGATCGTTTTCCTGCAGCCAGGCACCGATCTCGTTCGCCGTCGCTTCCGGCGCCTTATGGCTCGTCTTGAGCAGCGGAAAAACCACGAGGGTCACATCGCCCTCAAACTCCTTGCGCGTCGGCTGTACCTGGATCAGCCCCGCCGCAGGTTCAACTTGATACAACGCCGCCACGCAACGTCGCGCCGCAGCGGCAATATAATCTAAGGGATTCATCATATTCAGTCTTTCTTTTTAGTCTTGGCGAAATAGCGGTCCATCTCCTTGCGGGCCTTGGGGGCCAGCATGAAGAGGGTGAACATCGTGGGGAAGGCCATCAGGGCGTAGGCGGCGTCGATCAGACTCACGGCCACGCGAAGCGGAATGATGGCGGCCACCACGAGCATCGCCAGGAAGAAATAGTTGTAATATTTGGCATACCGGGCTCCGAACAGGAAGCCGGTACATTTCTGTCCATAATAAGAATAGGAGAACATCGTGCTGAACGCAAACAGGATCACGATCGCGAAAAGCAGATAATTCCCCACCCCGGGAATGGCCGCCTGGAACGCGTTCAGCGCATAACGCAATCCTTCCATCGAACCCATGCCGGAACCGGCGGGGACGATGGCGGGATCGAGCGCAGACCCGATCAGGATGGCCAGCGCGGTCAGCGTGCACACGAGGCCCGAGTCGATCGAAGGACCGATCATCGCCACCAGGCCTTCGCGGACCGGCTCATTGTTCTTCGAGGCGCCGTGCATCATCGAAGCCGTACCCACGCCGGCCTCGTTGACCAGCGCGGCGCGGCGCACGCCCGTCAGGGCGATCATAATGATCGACCCGATGCCGCCGCCCAGCGCACCGCGCGGCGTGAAGGCGCCGACGAAAATGTCGCGGAAGACACCGGGCACCAGCCCGATGTGCCGGACCAGGATGTAGAACACCAGCAGGAAATACAGCGCCACCATCGTCGGCACCAGCCGCGTGGCGATCTTGGAGATGCGCTTGATGCCGCCGATGACCACGAACGAAACGATGGCCGTGATGATCAGGCCGATGATCAGCCGGAGCGTGACCGTATTCTGCTCCGCCGTAAAGAAGAGCGTGGTGACGCTTTCGGTGAGCTGGTTCGACTGCATCACGCAGAGCGTGCCGATCAGGCCGAAGATGGAGAAAAACACCGCCAGCGGCTTCCAGTTCCGGCCGAGACCTTCCATAATCATATACATCGGACCGCCCTGCGTCTCGCCAGCGTCGTCCTTGCCCTTGTACATCACAGCCACCGTCCCTTCAAAGAACTTGGTGGCCATGCCCACGATCGCGCTCACCCACATCCAGAAGATGGCGCCCGGCCCGCCGATCGACAGGGCCACCGCCACGCCGGCGATGTTGCCCATCCCGACCGTGGCGGCAATGGCGCTGGTCAGCGCCTCGAACGAGGAGATCTGGCCTGCGGCCGAATCATCCTTCACCCGGAGGGCCTGGATGGCGCGGCCGTAGTAGCGCAGCGGTGCGAACTTCGAGTAGCACAGGAAGAACAACCCGCCGCCGACCAGCAGGAAAAACAGCGGATAACCGCAAATGAAATCGCTGAAAGCGGCGATGCCGTTTCCGACGGAGGACCAGAACGTATTCATGGCCCGCCGGTTTAGCCGAGATAGCCTTTGAGGAGCTTGCTGCGGGCGCTGTGGCGCAGGCGGCGGATGGCCTTCTCCTTGATCTGGCGCACGCGTTCCCGGGTGAGGCCGAACTTCTCACCGATCTCCTCGAGGGTCATTTCCTGGCAGCCGATGCCGAAGAAATACTTGACGATGTCGCGCTCGCGCTCGGTGAGCGTGGAGAGAGCGCGTTCGATCTCGGTGTTGAGCGATTCGTTGACCAGACCCTTGTCGGCGTTAGGCGAGTCGTTGTTGACCAGCACGTCGAGCAAGCTATTGTCTTCGCCATCGACGAACGGGGCGTCCACGGAAACGTGGCGGCCCGACACGCGGAGGGTGTCGGCGATCTTCTCACGGGGGATTTCGAGCATTTCGGCCAGTTCGTCGGGCGAAGGCTGGCGCTCGTACTGCTGCTCGAACTGCGAGAGGGCCTTGTTGATCTTGTTGAGCGATCCGACCTGGTTGAGCGGCAGACGCACGATGCGGCTCTGCTCGGCCAGGGCCTGGAGGATGGACTGACGGATCCACCACACGGCATAGGAGATGAATTTGAAGCCACGCGTCTCATCGAACTTCTCGGCGGCCTTGATCAGGCCGAGGTTGCCCTCGTTGATCAGGTCGGGCAGGCTGATGCCCTGGTTCTGGTACTGCTTGGCGACGGAGACGACGAACCGGAGGTTCGCACGGGTGAGTTTGTCGAGGGCTTCCTGGTCGCCCTTCTTGATACGCTGGGCGAGTTCCACTTCCTCTTCCACGGTAATCAATTCTTCCCGACCGATTTCCTGCAGGTATTTGTCGAGCGAGGCGCTCTCACGGTTGGTGATTGATTTGGTAATCTTTAACTGACGCATATAGAAAAAAACAAGTGCCGTGAATTTCGCGGCACTTACTTATACGCATATGCGTCAAGATTGTTTCAAAAATCTTACAAAGCCACTATCACTTCCCGCTGCTTGCCTTCGCGGAGGACGGTGACGACCGCTTTTTCGCCGGGGCGGAGGCGGCTGATCTGCTCCTGGAGGCCGGCGCTGTTGTGGACGGGATTGAGGTTGACTTCCTTGATTACGTCGCCCTGCAGGAGGCCGCCCCGCTCGGCGGGACTGTCTTTCTGGACGTTGGCCACGTATACGCCGTCGATGTCGGTCAGGTTGGCCTGGGCGGCCAGTTCCGCGTTGACGTCGACGATGCTCACGCCGAGGATGGCCCGCTGGACTTCGCCGAATTCGATGAAATCATCGACGACCTTGCTGACGATGTTGACCGGGACGGCGAAGGAGTAGCCGGTGTAGGAACCGGTCCGGGAAATGATCGAGGTGTTGATGCCCACCAGTTCGCCGGCCGCGTTGACGAGCGCGCCGCCGCTGTTGCCGGGGTTCACGGCCGCGTCGGTCTGGATGAACGATTCGACGCGGTACTGGCCGTCATAGTTCGGCATCGAGCGGCCCTTGGCACTCACGATGCCGGCCGTGATGGTGGAACGCAGGTCATAAGGGCTGCCGATGGCCAGCACCCATTCGCCCAGGCGCAGATCGTCGGAATTGCCCAGGGGAACGGTCGGAAGATCCTCCGCTTCGATCTTGATCAGGGCGATGTCGGTGGCGGGGTCGGTGCCCACCAGTTTGGCCGGATAAACCCGGTTGTTCTCGAGGGTCACCTCGATGAGGTCGGCACCCGCGATGACGTGGTTATTCGTTACGATATAGCCGTCGGGGCGGATGATGACGCCCGAGCCCAGGCCCACCTGGTCGCGCGGCGTCTGGGGGAAGCCGAAAATCAGGTCGAGCAGCGAGCCGCCCTGCTGGTAATTATTGCGTTGCGTCACTTTCACATAGACCACGGCCTGCACGGCCGATTCGGCGGCGTCCGAGAAATTGGCCACATTCGTCACTTCCACGCGGCGCTGGGGTACTGACTTTTTGTCAGCCGTACCGGAGACCACGGTGGCCACCTCTTCCTGCTCCTGGAGGCGCCGCTTGAGGGTCCAATTGGCCACCAGATAACCGACAAATCCTGCTATCACAACGGTTAACAGGATGTTGAGAAGTTTTTTACCCATATTGCTTCAATTTTATTATATTTGTAAGTCTGATTGATGCTTTTTCGACAAGAAAAGAAATAATAAAAATTATACCAAATATGAAATTCACCGTTTCAAGTTCCGAACTGCTCTCCGGCCTGATGTCCGTCTCGAAGGTCATCGTTCCCAAACCCACCAACTCCATCCTGGAAAACTACCTCTTCCAGCTTCAGGACAACACCCTTACCGTCACCGCCTCCGACGGTGAAACCACGCTCCAGACCCGTCTTCCCATCAGCCAGGTGGCCGAAGAAGGCGCCACGGCCGTGCCGGCCAAGCTCCTGACCGACTCCCTCAAGGAGTTCCCCGACCAGCCCCTTACCTTCAGCGTGGACGAAGGCAGTTCCGTGATGGATATCGTGTGGGCCAGCGGCGCCTCGAAGATCCCCTGCTTCGACGCGGCCGACTTCCCGGAACTTCCGGTCATCGGTGAGATTTCCGAAAGCGTGATCATCCCCTCCGCCACCCTGCTCGACGGCATCGGCAACACCATCTACGCCACCGCCGAAGAGGAGCTCCGCCCGGTGATGAACGGTATTTTCTTCGACATCGACCCCGAAGTCACCACCCTCGTGGCCTCCGACGCCCACAAGCTCATCTGCTACAGCTTTATGGGCGCCAAACTCTCGCAGAAGTCCAACTTCATCCTCCACAAGAAGCCGGCCTCCATCCTCAAGAGCATCCTGGCCAAATACGACGAGGAGATCACCATCCGCTACGACAACAAGAACGCCTACTTCAGCTTCGGCAACAACATCCTGGTGTGCCGCCTGATCGAAGGCAACTACCCGGCCTACCGCAGCGTCATCCCGAAGAACAACAACAACAAACTGATCATCGGCCGCGCCGACCTGCTGAGCGTCGTCAAACGTATCGCCGTGTGCTCCAACCAGGTCTCGAACCAGATCCGCCTGAAGCTCTCCCTCAACGAACTCACCATTTCGGCCCAGGACCTCGGCTTCTCGATGTCCGCCCACGAAACGCTTCCCTGCCAGTATGACGGCCAGGAGATGGAGATCGGCTTCAAGGCCCCGTTCCTGCTCGAAATCCTCGGCAACCTGCCCTACCAGAACATCTGCATGGAGCTGGCCGACCCCGCCCGCGCCGCGCTCATCGTCTCGGCCGACGAATCCCGTCCCGACCAGGACATCCGCGCCCTGCTGATGCCCGTGATGATCAACGCCTAACCGGGTTTCCATGCAGCTTTCCCTCAAGAACCCGCTCCTGTTCTTCGACATCGAAAGTACAGGATTGAACGTTGCGTCCGACCGCATCGTGGAGATTTCGCTGGTCAAGGTCTCGCCCGGCACCCCCGGCGAACCCAACAAAGTGGAGGTCAAAACCCGCCGCATCAACCCCACCATCCCCATCCCGCCCGAAGCCCAGGCCATCCACGGCATCAGCGACGAAGACGTTAAAGACTGCCCGACCTTCCGGCAGATCGCCAAGTCGCTCGCCCGCCTGATGGAGGGCTGCGACATCGCCGGCTACAACTCCCTGAAGTTCGACATCCCGCTTCTCGCCGAGGAGTTCGCCCGGGCGAAGAACGAGGGCGTGAACGTCGACTTCGACTTCCGCAAGCGCAAGCTGATCGACGTCCAGAACATCTTCCACAAGAAAGAGCAGCGCACCCTCAAGGCCGCCTACAAGTTCTACTGCGGCCTGAACCTCGACAATGCCCACTCCGCCGAAGCCGACACGATGGCCACCTACGAAGTGCTCGAAGCCCAGCTTGACCGCTACGGCGCCGACGAGGAAGAACCGCTGAAGAACGACGTGGACTACCTGGCCAAGTACTCGTGCCAGAGCCGGTTCGTCGACTTCGCCGGCCGCATCGTCCTCAACGACAAAGACGAACCCGTCTTCAACTTCGGCAAGCACAAGGGAAAGCCCGTGATGGAAGTCCTCCGGAGGGAACCCTCCTACTACAGCTGGATGATGGACGGCGACTTCACGCTCGACACCAAGCAGCAGCTCACCAAAATCAAGCTGTCGATGTCATGAACTTCCTGAAAAAATACGGCGCCGACCTGGCCGCCCTGGTCCTCTTCATTGTCCTGGCCTTCGTCTACTGCAAGCCCGTGCTCAGCGGCAAGGTGCTCCAGTCGGGCGACGACGTCAACGCCGTCTCCGCCGTCCAGGAAAGCGTCCGCTACACCCAGCAGACCGGCGACCACACCTGGTGGACCGAATCGATGTTCAGCGGCATGCCCAACTACCAGATCGGCGGCGGGCAGTACCGCTCCGACGTGCTGCTCAAGCCGTTCAAGGATTTCCTGCACCGCGGCCCCGCCCATCCGGCCTGGATCCTAATCTTCTATTTCCTGAGCTTCTTCGGGCTGATGCGCAGCTTCGGGGTGAACCGCTGGCTGTCGATCGTGGGCGCCATCGCCGTCGCGCTGTCGTCCTACTTCATCGTGATCATCGCCGCCGGGCACGGCGGCAAGACCATCGCCATCTCCTACATTACGCTGGTGGCCGCCGGCTTCTACCTGATCTTCCGCAAGAAATACGGGCTGGGCGCCATCCTGGTGATGCTGTTTACGGCCATGGGCTTCAGCATCCACCCGCAGATGGCCTACTACCTGTTTATGATGATCGGCCTCTTCTTCCTGGCCGAACTCTGGATCCACATCCGCGAGAAACGCTGGAAAGACCTGGGCATCGCCGTGGCCGTCTTCGCCGTGAGCCTGGCCATCGGCCTGGGCACCGGCAGTTCCAACATCTTCGCCAACCGCGAATACGCCCGCGAAACCATGCGCGGCGGCCACTCCGACCTGGTGGAGGCCGCCGAAGGCGAAACCGCCGCGAGCAAGGGCCTCGACCTCGACTACGCCACCCAGTGGAGCTACGGCATCGACGAGACCTTCTCCCTGCTGATTCCCGGCTTCAAGGGCGGCGCCTCGAACGCGCCGGTGGGCGAAAAGTCGAATACCTGGCAGGCGCTCAAGAAAATGGGCGTGCCCACTGCTTCAGCGCGGAGCTTCTGCGCCAACGTCCCGCTCTACTGGGGCGAACAGCCGTTCACGGCGGGCAACGTTTACGCCGGCGCCATCGTCTGCTTCCTGTTCCTGCTCGGCTGCCTGCTGGTCAAAGGGCCCTACAAATGGGCGCTGCTGGCCTCCACCCTGTTCTCGGTAGCCCTGGCCTGGGGGCACAACTTCATGGGCCTCACCGAGTTCTTCTTCAACCACTTTCCGCTCTACAACAAGTTCAGGGCCGTCTCCTCGATCCTGATCGTGGCGGAAATCGCCATGCCCCTGCTGGGCTTCCTGGCTGTCAAGGCCCTGATGGACGGTGACATAACCCAGGAAGAGGCCCGGAAGAAACTCTATATCGCCGGCGGCGTGACGGCCGGCCTGTGCCTGCTCTTCGCCCTGTTGGGCCGTTCGATCTTCCCGTTCACCAGCCCCAACGACGCCGCCTTTGAATCGCAGATTCCCGAAGCGCTCTACAGTGCCATCGTGGCCGACCGCGCCGCACTCTTCACGCGCGACGCCTGGCGCAGCTTCTTCTTCATCGCGGCCGCGTTCGCGGTCCTCTGGTTCTTCGTGGCCAAGAAACTCAAACCCGCCTGGATGATCGCCGCGCTCGGCATCCTCGTCCTGGCCGACCTGTGGCCCGTCGACAAGCGCTATTTCAACGACAGCTATTTCCAGACGCCCAAGAACACCCAGGCCGCCTACGCCATGCAGCCGTATGAAGAGCAGCTCCTGCAGGACCCGGATCCCCACTTCCGGGTGATGAACCTGACCACGAACACGTTCAACGACGCCCGCACCTCCTACTACCTCAAATCCCTCGGTGGCTACAGCGCCGCCAAGCTGCGCCGCTACCAGGATCTGATCGACGAGCATCTTTCCCAGCTGGACCTGCCGGTCATCGGCATGCTCAACGCCAAATACCTCATCGTTCCCGAAGACGGGCAGGCATCCATCCAGCGCAATCCCATGGCCCTGGGCAACGCTTGGTTCGTGGAGAAACTGGAAGTGGTCGACGGCGCCCGGGCCGAAAGCGACTCCCTCAGCACCATCGACCTCTCGAAAACGGCCGTCCTCGACCGGGAATTCGCAGCCTTCGCCGCCAATCCCGAGCCGGGCATCGCGCCCGACGCCGAGGTTCACCTGACCTCGTATTCGCCCAAGACGCTTACCTACGAAAGCAACTCGTCGCAGGACGGTACGATCGTCTTCTCCGAGATCTACTATCCCTACGGCTGGAAGGCCTTCATCGACGATACCCCGACCGGCCACTTCCGCGTGAACTACCTGCTGCGCGCCCTCAACGTGCCGGCAGGCAAGCACAGCATTACTTTCACCTTCGATCCCGACAGCATCCGCAAGGGCGACGCCATCGCCACGGTCTGCGTGATCCTGATGTACGCGCTCATCCTCTTCCTCATCGCCGGAACCGTCGTGCGGCGGGTCCGGAAAAACCAGCATGCCGGCGCCCCGCATTAAAATCTACACGCGCTCCTTCGACCTGAAGCTGTACCGCCTCGCCAAAGGGCTTTTCGAGGGCCTTCGCGATGCGGAAGGCAACCCCATCCCCTGCGTCCGGCTCACCGACCAGAGCGCCGACGGCTATTTCTACACGATGCTCCGCGACCGCGACTGCGACGTGGCCGTCAATATCGACGAGGACGCCTTCCTCGTCGATCCGCAGGCCGCGCTCGACCTGGTCGGCGTGCTGCTGGAAGGGGGCTATGCCAACATCGGCTGCTCCGACGGCGATCCGGCCACGACCGGCCGCGACCCGGTGGTCACCAATCCGTTTTTCAATGTCTTCAACCTGGCGCTGATCCGCACCAAGTTCGACCGCGGAGCCCTCGAAAAACGACTGGACGACGCCGAGCCTTATTATCCTTTCTTCCACTGGCTGGCCGCCACATTCCCGACCCTGTACCTGCCGGCCCGCCGCCACGCCGACGGCATCACCACCCTCGCCCTCGACCCGCAGCAGCGGCCCATCTGCCTGCACACCTGGTTTTCGCGCTTCTACTCCATGCCCGCCTGGATTGTCCGTCGGATCGAGCCTACCCAGGGCACGCAGAAACAGCGCATCGATGCCATCATCCGGGAAGCCTACGCCCTGCGCGGAAAACCGCTCCCCGTCTTCGGCCCGGCCGACCGCCTGGCTTTCGCCGGCAACAAAGCCCTGCGCTGGCTCATCAAAGTCCCGCAGCGCATCAGCCGCTGGCCCGGCAAGATCCGGCGCCGCATCCTGAAAAAACGGAGGGACGCTAATGCATAAGGTATCCGTCATCATCCCTGTCTACCGGGCGGAAGCGACGCTCACGGCCTGTCTCGAATCGGTCGCGGCGCAGACGCTCGACGAACTGGAAGTCGTCCTGGTCGATGACCACGGTGGCGACGGCAGCGTCGACGTGGCAAGTCGTTTCATCGCTTCGTACAAAGGGCCGAAAACCTTCCGCCTGACCGCCACGCCGGTCAACGGCGGCCCCGGCGCCGCCCGCAACTGCGGCATCGAAGCGGCCACGGGCGAATACCTGGCCTTCCTCGACAGCGACGACACCCTCGAACCGGATTTCTGCCGGCGCCTCTGGGAAGCCGCCCGCGGCGCGGACGCCGACCTGGCCGTCGGCAGCATCGTCTTCGACGAGCCCGACGGCACCGCCGTCGTCCGCCACAATCCCCCCGTGGAGGCCGGCCCTTTTGAAGGCGCCGCCAAAAAGCGCTACCTCCGCCGTTTCAAAGCTTATTTTACGACCTATCTGTACCGGAGAAGCCGGCTCCTCGAATACGGCATCCGCTTCCCCGGCACCCGCAGCGCCGAAGACAGCTGCTTCCTCATCTGCGCGCTCCTCGCCGCCCGGCGCATCGCTCCGGCCGACGACGCCCGCTACCACTACCGCATCGACGCCGCTTCCATCAGCCGCAAGCCCGATCCCGGGCGCTGGCGGCAGCGGCTTGCCAGCCTCCGCGCCATGGAGGCCTTCGCCCGCGACAAAGGGCTGTACCCGCGCTACCGCGGCACCATCCGGCTGCTGGTCTTGAAAAAAGGCCGGCTGATGGCTGCCAAGGACTATCTGACCAACAATCTGTTCAAACACTGACATGGGCAAACTGATCAAAGTCGCATTCGTGGATTTCGAGCCGGGCTTCGTTCCCGAGAAGAGCCTGCTCTACCGCATCCTGCTGCAAAACTACCAGGTCGAGCTCAGCAAGGAGCCCGAATACCTCATCTACTCCAATTACGGGGAACGCCACACCCGCTACGACTGCGTCCGGATCTTCTACACCCGGGAAAACGTCACGCCGGACTTCAACTTCTGCGACTATGCTATCGGGAACGACTATCTGGTCCTGGGCGACCGCTATTTCCGCTTCCCTGCCTATTATCTCGATCGGGAAACGTTTGCGCAGATGAACGACAAGACCTACTTCACCTCCGACAATATCCGGAGCAAGGAGAGTTTCTGCGGCTTCCACTACGACCTGGCCGACGAGACGCCCGAGCGGAACCTCTTTTTCGAACGGCTTTCGCAGTATCGCCCCGTCGATGCGGGCGGCGCGCTCCACAACAACTTCGAAGGCGTGGTCAGCGACCGGATCCCTTTCCTGTCCACACGCAAGTTCACCATCGCCTTCGAGGAATGCAGCTATCCCGGCTACACCTCCGACGTGCTGATGCAGGCCTTCGCCGCCCAGACCATCCCCATCTACTGGGGCAATCCGTTCATCGGGCGCGAGTTCAACACCCAGTCGTTCGTCAACTGCCACGACTTCCGCTCCTGGAGCGAAGTCATCGACGCCGTCCGGCGCATCGACACCAACGACGAACTCTACCTGAAAATGATGCGCACCCCCGCCCTTACCGGCCCGGAACGCGACATCGACCGGATGGAGGAGAACCTGTCGGCCTTCCTGTGCAGCATCATCGACCGCCCGCTCGACCGTGCCCGCCGCACCGGCCGCTCGGTAGCCCGCACCGCTTTTGAAGACCGCGCACGGATGAAGGAAATCCTCTGGCGCATCAGTCCGATGGGCCTGTGGGAAACGGTCAGGAATCTGCTTCTTCGGAAGCGTCAATAGCCCGGCGAAGGGCTTCGATGTAGCCCCGGCCATACTGCCGGTCCGGCTCCATATAGTTGCCCTCGCCCCACTCATTCCAGGATTTCAGGAAAACGAGGCGGTGTTCAGCCGCCTTGTCCTTTACCAGGTCGAAGGCACGCCTGGCCAGTTTTTCGAACACTTCGGGCGTACTGTCCACATAGATGGAATCCTCCTTCGTACGCGGCGTACGGTCCCAGTTCGGAACCAGCGTGGGATAGACATTTTCCCGGCGCTCCAGGTCGAGCAGCATATGCCGGTTGATCTCTTCCTGGCGGAAGCGGAACGGCCGCCGGATCCCCAGATACTGGGCCATCAGATCGTGCAGGGCGTTCTGCCAGAGCCCCTTCGACTGAATCTGTGCAAACTGGTGGTTGTCGGTCGCCACGGCATCATATCCCTGTGAAAGGATGCGGTCCACCCGCTCCCGGGCCACGGCCTCGGGATCCGGACCGGGTTCGGCGCCGGACTTCCCGCTCAGCTTCGACTTGGCATAGGAAGTCGGATTGGCCGTCCGGACCACGGCCACGAAATGGAAACCGGCCAGTCCGTATTCGCCCGCCAGTTCCCGCCACTGGGCCATGAATTCCGAGGCGCCTTTGAAATTGAACGGGTCGAAAATGGCGAAGAGCAGTTTGCCGTTCACCTTGATGTAGCGGGGGTCACGGAACGCGGGCAGCAGCATCCGCAGATGGGCCTCGTTGTCTTCCCTGCCAGGATAAAGCTGCTCCATCAGGATCTGGGAACCTTTCTTGCGCGACTTGGCATTCGTCCAGGTCGAAGATGCCCAGGTATGGTTGGCCCAGCACAGGCAGAACGGGAAATCGGGCTTGCCGCTCGCCACCACCTCGTTGAAAGGCCGCTCCAGCAACTGGCGCCGGTTGCCGAACCAGTAGTGGTAATAGCAGAACCCTTCGATGCCCGCTTCACGGGCCAGCGCCGCCTGCGCCTCCCGCGTTTCCGGCAGCCGCAGGTCGTAGAAGCCCAGGTCGGCCGGGATGCGCGGCTGCACGTGGCCGCGGAACAGCGGCCGCGCCGCCGCCACATTGGTCCACTCCGTGAAGCCCGGTCCCCACCACGCATCATTTTCCGGAATCGGATGATACTGGGGAAGGTAGAAAGCGATGACTCTATTGTTTCCCATGGTCTTGCGGTTTCATTGGATAGATTCGGGCCGGGACGCCGAGCGCCATCGTGCCGGCCGGCACGTCCCGGGTGACCACGGCATTGGCGCCGACGATGGCGCCGCGGCCGATGCGTACCCCGGAAAGGATCGAGGCCTTCTCGCCGATCCACACGTTGTCCTCGATAATGACCGGTCCCTTCGAGGCCAGCGGCCGCTGGTTCGGGGCGATTTCCAGCAGGGCGGGGTCGGTTTCGCCGTGGGCATTGTCGGTAATCAGGACATATTTCCCCGTCAGCACATGCTTGCCCAGCTCGATACGGTCGATGGCCGTAATGTGGGCCCCGTCGCCAATCGCGCAACCATCGCCGATCACGATCTCCGGTTGGAAGCGCTGGTCGAGATAACGGTCCCAGGCGGTGAGCTGGACTCCCTGGCCGATGGTCACGTCGTTCCCGATGCGGATATACCGTTCGCCAGCCAGCAGGGCCGGCCGGGGATAAATCCGGCTGCCGGTGCCGAACGCAGCGAAGCGAGGCCGGATGCGGGCGTTGTAGAGACGCCAGCGAAGGGTGGAAAAAAACTTGTCGATGGCTATCATGGCTGCTTATTTACGAAATCCAGGGCAGATCCGATGGCGACATCCATGTTGCAATACTCCCACTCGGCGAAACGGCCCACCAGATAGATGCCGTCCTCGGCCAGCCGGGCTTTCAGCGCGGCAATCATATCGCGCGTCCCCCGGTCCTGAATGGGATAGGTGTATTCCTCATAATGGTGTGTCAGGTATTTCGGATGGAAGGACACCCGGCCCAGATGGTCCAGGATCTCTTCCTTTGACAGATAGTCCGTGAATTCCACGGTTCCGGTCATTTTGCTGCCAGCATTGTTGTTCGCCGAGAAATTCCCGGTACAGATGACGCGATGGGCATCGTGCCGCCGGCTGGGCATATAGACCCAACTGTAGGGGTTGCTGTCAATCTCGCAGAACACCGAGGTCGTTCCGTGCGCTTCCAGCGCCGCGATTTCCTTCACGAAGGAATCCATCCGGAACAGCTCCGGCAGTTTCTTGACATTGCCGCAGAACACCACCTGGTCGCACGCTTCCCCGTTGACAGACAACCGGCCGTTCTCTCTTTCAATCGAATGGACTGGGGTGTCGTATCGGATGGCCAGGCCTTCAGACAGCCTGTCCGCCAGGAACTGCGAGCCGCCCCTGACCGGATAGTAGAAGGATGAATGGACGAACTGGCGTTCCTCCACGTGGTTCATATTGTTGTAAATCATCTCTTCCACCGTCGGCATCGGGAGTTTCCCTTCCAGCCAGGACAGCGGAACCCGGGACAGGTCCCTTCTCCAGACTTTGTAGTTGTACGGCTGGAAATAGAGGCCATACAGGGTTTCGCCGAAACGGCCTTTCAGGAACTCCTCAAAATTCTGCGGCTCTTTCCGCACCCCGGCCATATGCAGCAAATCCCGGATAAATGCCTTTTGCGTTTCGGCGTCGAAACAATACATATGGTTCTCCACGGGATAGGGCACGGTAAGCGCCTCATCGAAGATGACGGCCGAATTGCGGAGCGTCCGCGTGAATTCCTTTTCCCGGTCGAAATGCTTCCAGAACCAGTCCATCACGTCCTGGCGCTTCGTGTTGAAGACGTGACCGCCCGTCCGATGGAAAAGACATCCTTCGACGACATCACACCGGATCATGCCGCCGGGGCGGCCGTTCCGTTCATAGACCACCACCTCGTTCCCCTTCTCCCGCAGGAGACGGGCCGTTGCCAGACCGGCCATGCCGGCGCCGATGACAATGTACTTTTTCATAACTGGCTGAGTAGCTTTTTCAGATCCCTGACCCGGGAAGAAGTATAGTGCTTCTGGAGATACGCCGCGTAGGCCCGGGCATCGACCGCGGTGCGCAAAGCCCGGTCCATGGCCGCCTCGAACGCCTCATACGTCTGGACGGAAGGCGAGAACCGGTCGAATTCATAATACTGCGCATCGATCCCGTCGGCGCCTGTCGGATATCGGGCGATGACCTGGCATCCGCACGCGATGATTTCCAGGAAATGGGGCGTCATG
The DNA here is from genome assembly GCA_902778855.1 of uncultured Bacteroidia bacterium. GTDB lineage: Bacteria > Bacteroidota > Bacteroidia > Bacteroidales > UBA932 > Cacconaster. The sequence continues at coordinate 43,865 of CACYZM010000002.1, read as the reverse complement.
TGATAAAAACCTTTCGTGGGACCGTCGAGATAACCCTGGACCCCATAGAGCGTAACCCGGCCCTGGGACTGGAGACGCATGAATTCATCCCGGCTCGCGATCGTTCCCAGGCAATCCCGGCCGTTGACATAATACGCGGCCGTTTTCGCGGCGTCATTGTCCAGATCCTTCCCACGCTTCACATACGTCACGTCCGGATGCCGGCGGACATAAGTTTGAAAGAAAGCGTACAGCAAGGGGTCCTGCCTTCCCGTCAGCACGATGTCATACTTCTTCTCCACACGCTCCGCCAGGCCGGCATACCTGTCGGAAAGCGAATACGCGAACAGGCCCAGTTCCAGCGGGCACTTCCGCTCCTTCAGATACTGATAATCGAAAGGACTCGACAGAAGGACGAGCCGGTTGCGCGAATGCCGGCGATAAAACGCTGCAAGCCCTTCGTCCCGTTCGAAGAAATCGATGATACAGGGAACGGTATGCCTGTTGTTCATCGGTTCGTCCCCGTCCCGGCCATTGGTGACGAAACGGAACGTATCTTTCCGGGGAGCGATGAAAGGCGGATGAATCCGGAGACGGTTGACGGCTTTATAAAGCGCGGGCAACGTGACTACGGGAATATCCAGCCCGGCGGCCAGTTCATCCTCCCATTCATAGATGATGGGCTGGGCATAATTCTGGCCGGCGCCGTTCCTGCGTGTTATGATTTGCTGCAACTCCATCGTCCCGTCTATTTTACTGTTTTCAACAAGCGGTCCAGCGACCGGATGCAAGCTTCGTAAGAAGTGGTGGCGAGCGCCATGTCCCGGCACCGTTCCGACTGCGCGGCCCGCTGCCCGGCGGTCATCCGGAAATGACGGCGGATGCCTTCGGCAAAATCTTCCGCATCGCGCAGCCGCGCGCAATAACCGGTCCCCTTTCCGTCCACGACGTCCAAGGCCGTCCCTACCTGGAAACTGACGACTGGTGTCCCGCAGGAGAGCGCCTGGTTTACCATCAAAGGCCCGCCATCTTCGACAGACGGACTCAGGAATACGTCGGACAGGGCATACAGATCGGCCAGGACGTCCAGGGCGACATAGCCCATGGCCCGATAATCCAAGCGGATGGCCTGCGCCATCTCGGGCGCCATGTTTCCCACGCAAAGCAGCAGGATCCGTTCCCTTTCCGCCTCCGACAACCCTTCATAGAAGGCATTGAGTGCAGCCAGCAGATAGCGGCCGCCCTTCCTGTCATCCTGAAAATTCTGCGCACCCGCAAGCAGGACGAATTCGCGGGATGCCGGTATTCCGAAACGTTCCCGCAGCGAAGCCTTGTCCTTCGGACAGAACAGTTGCTCGTCGATCGGCGGAAACACTTTCACGATTTCCCGCCCCCGCAGCAAAGGGCTTTCACCAAAAAGCCCGGCGCCGAAGGAATTGCACAGGATAACCGGCTTGACCCGGTCATAGAAGGCCGCGCGATACTGTAAATTATGCCGGGTAAACACATCGAAGACCGGGCATTTGAGCCCCGGGCAACGGCCGCACTGCTGCTTGTAGCGCGTACAGTCGTGCGGATAATGGCATCCGCCGGTCATCACCGCCAGGTCAACGGTCGACAGGACGACCGGCGCCTGAAACCGCTCCTGTATCCGTGCGACTGTCTCGAAACTGAGCAAACCCTGCCAGAAGCCGATGTAAATCAGGTCATAGGGCCCTTCCAGCTGTTTGAGGATCCGTTTCACCGGAACGGGCGGCCGCTCTTCCCGGCCATAGAAGAAATAATAGGCCGGCTTCTGCAGGCGGGTGAACAGGTAGTTCCGGATCCGTGTACGAAGGTCCGGCCCGTCCCCGCAGAGCGCCCGCAACTCCGGATGCCCCGGCACGGTGTACTGGGTATAGAAATCGACTTCGTATCCGCCCCGCTTCATCACTTCATACGTATCCAGCATAAGCCTTCCGGGCCCGTGCAGCGGATCCGCCGAAGAGAGGAAAAGGATGCGTTTGCCCATCGGAATCAGTGGAAAAAGTCGAGAATTACCCGGCAGATCCGATCGATGTCTTCCGGGAGCAATTCATAGTACATCGGCAGGCGCACGAGACAGTCGGCGAAACGGTCGCAGTTGGGCAGAGACCGCCCGTCGTGACGGGGTGCGTAATAGGGGCTGGAATGCAGGCTCAGATAGTGGAACACGGCCAGGATCCCCGCTTCCTTCAGCCGGCCGATCAAGGCGGTCCGCTCTTTGATGCTGCGGCACACAAGGTAGAACATATGGGCGTTGTTGGTCGCATAGCCCGGAATGTCGGGAAGCATGACGCACCCTTTTTCCGCCAAAGGGGCGAGCAGCCCGTGATACTGATTCCACAACTGCTTGCGCTTTTCCTGGATCCGGTCGAGGCATTCGAGCTGGGCCCAGAGAAAGGCGGATGTAATCTCGGACGGGAGGAACGACGAACCGGTGTCCACCCAGCCGTATTTGTTGACTTCGCCGCGGAAGAACTCGGCGCGGTTGGTGCCCTTTTCCCAGATGATCTCCGACCGGCGGAGGAAGCGTTCGTCATTGACCACCAGCATCCCGCCTTCGCCGGCAATCACATTCTTGGTCTCGTGGAACGAGAAGGCGGCCAGATGGCCGATGCTTCCCAGCGGACGGCCTTTGTAGCAGGCGTCCACGGCCTGGGCGGCATCTTCCACGACCAGGAGGCCGTGGCGCCGGGCGAGCTCCATCAGCGGATCCATGTCGCAGGCCACGCCCGCATAGTGGACCGCCACAATCACGCGGGTGCGCGGCGTAATCAGCGCTTCCAGCTGCGACACGTCCAGGTTGGGATTGTCGGGGCAACTGTCGGCAAAGACGATCTTCGCCCCCTGGCGCACAAAGGCCAGGGCGGACGATACGAAAGTATAACTGGGCACGATCACTTCGTCGCCGGGGCCCACGTCGCTCAGGATGGCGGCCATCTCCAGCGCATCGGTACAGCTGGTCGTCAGCAGACACTTGCGGAATCCATAGCGCTCCTCGAAGAAACGCTGGCAGCGTTTCGTAAAATCGCCGTTGCCCGAGATCTTGCCGGAACGGACCGCCTCGCACATATACTCCGGCTCGCGGCCGGACAGGTAGGGCTTGTTGAAGGGAATCGCTTTCATAACTTGGCTTTCAGGATCCGGATGATGTCCTGGAACGACTGCATCGCAGCGATTTCTTCCGGCTCGAGGGAAATGCCGAAGGCGTCTTCGAGTTCGACCACCAGATTCAGCTGACCCAGCGAGTCCCACTTTTCACAGGTTTCCTGCGAGCAGTCCGGGCCGACGGTCTCCAGCTCAAAAACCGCTTTCAAAATCTCCAATACTTTCTCTTCCATAGTGACTATCCCCAAATGATTTGATAATACTTCTCTATCTCCAGGTCCGCGCTGTCCAGATCCAGCTTGTAAGTCTTTTCTCCGTCGGGCTCTTCCGCCACGCAGGCGAAGCCGCAACGCTCATAGAAATCGCGCACCTGGGCATTCTTGGCCGTCGGGCAATAACGCGCCCGGACGGTCTTGACGCCCTCGTCCTTCAAACGGGCTAGGACGGCTTTCAGGAAAGCCTGCTCGATGCCCTTGCCCAGAATCCGGCAGCTGAGCAGCAGCGAGTCGATGGCATCGCCGTCGATCAGGATGACACCGGTGATTCCGTTGTCACCGAAACGGTCCTCGGCCCGGAGGCACCAGACCCGCCATCCTTCCGCCACGAACCGCTGGATGTCGGTGTCGGCATAGCGTTTCGTGGTAAGATTGAACTGATTGGTCTTCTGCGTCATCTGCGCGATGCGCGGGATGTTGAAGGCATCGGCGCCCGCGATCGTGATGCGGATGTCCAGGCTCTCGAGGAAAGAAGCCAGATCACTGAAGCGCTGCTGTGCGCGGCTCCGCGCCGCATTGGCCTTGTATTGTGCCACTTTCTGCCGATCCTCTTCCGTGACGGAATAGACCTTGAAATAGTCCGCCACGCATTGCCGGAAGAAAGCCGGCAGTTCATAGGGCTGTGCGGGAAAATCCGGAACGGCGACCATCGGAAGCAACTGGCGGATCAGTTCCCGCTCGGCGGGATTGTCGTCCAGAAAGACGAAGGAATCGAGCCCGATGTTCAGTTCGTCCGCCAGTTCCCGGAGATTGGCGGCCTTGTCGTTCCAGTTGATCCGCCACGCGGCGAAATGCTCCTTGCGAAGGACCAGATACGGGTTCTTCTCCCAGGCCTCCAGCACGTCCGCCTCATTGTTCTTCGAGCAGACCGCCAGAATCACGCCGGAGCGGGACAGCGCCAGCAGGGCTTCCTGAAAGAAAAGGAAGGCCTTCCCGGGATAATCGCCGCCGATGCGGATGCCGCTGATGCCGTCCTCGCCCAACACGCCGCCCCAAATCGTATTATCCAGGTCCAGGACCAGGCACTTCTTGCGCCGGAGGGCGATGCTGTCGAGTTTCCGGTTCCACCAGGCTTGAAAATCTTTCGTCAGCCGGGGGTTGAGCCCCATCTGGCTGATGAAGAAAAACTTCCAGTCAAGCAGTTCAGAGGCGGGATAATTGCGGGCGAATTCATTGAAATCCACCACTTTCACCTGAGGACAGCGCTCCCCTGCCTCATAGACTCCGGCATTATAGGCGGCGACGGCAACGGCCAGCGAATGATCGTCCTCCGTCAGCGGAACATCATACGCATCGGTCATTGTCAGGACGACGAAAGGCTTGCCCGGGGCCACCTGTTCCAAAACAAAACGGAACTTCTCGCCATAGCCGCGGATCACTTCTACCAAAGCGGCGCGGTCAGCGCCCAGCGGCGCCTGATAGAACCACACATAGCCGTCGGCATCGGCCGGGATGGCCGAAACGTCCTCATAGCCCGAAAAAGCATAGCCTTTCGGAAAAAAGCGTTCTACCGTATTGTTTCTGAAGACAAACCAGTTCATTCCACGATGGTGGCCGGGGCCTCGGCCAGTTCGATCAGCCCGATATTCTTGTTGAAAAGGAAACAGACGCGGCTGCCGCGGAGGGCCGGCGCCTCGACCGGACGCCGGACCAGGGCGTATTTCTGCCGCTTCAGGGCAGCGACCGCTTCTTCGAGATTGTCCGCTTCATAGCAGCAGTGGTAGGGAGAGACACCTACCTTGTCGAGGATATTGCGCACGGGCGCGTCATCGTCCAGAGGAGCCAGCAGCTCCACGAGCGGAGCGCCATCCTTGGACAGCCAGCAGATCCGGACGTGTTGCACGGGATCGTCGACGACGGCGGAACGGCGGTAGCCGCCCGCCTCGTAGAGCGTCGCCGTCGCGTCCAAATCGCGGACGGCGATCCCGATATGATGGAATTTCAGCGATTCAATCATCTGGACAAGGGGTTCTGGTGTCTGACATAAACATACCGGAGATTGTCGAGGGAATATCCCAGGTAAAGATACAGTTTGACGACCGGCTGGTTGTTTGAAGAGATGCTGGTCACCACCCGGCTGAGCGGGCAGCCTTCCTGGCGCGCATACAGGAACGGAGCAGCCGGGGTAAGCAGCCCCAGCCCGCTGTTGCGGTAAGGGCTGTAAATGCCGCCGAGCAGATAATCCCATTCGCCGGAAGGCGACTTGCGGCAAAGCGAGAACCCGTAACGGGTATCGCCCTTGACGAATTCAAACAGGACGGCGTCCGGCCCGGCGAAGGTCGAACGGAGCCAGTTCACATAGCGGATCCGGCCCTTCTGCGGGCCGAAATGTGGATCGAGCGCGACACGGTCGGTCCGGAACATATCATCCGTGATGGCTTCGACGACGGCTTCCATTCCGGCGGAGTCCGTCACCGGGACGAAACGGATTCCCCGGGAAAGCAGGCGCACCAGCCGGTCGTCGAAATCGAAGGCCGCATAGGGCTTGCTCACGGAGATCTGCGTCTCCACGCAATTGAAACCCAGGAAAGGAAGGCCGAACAGGAAAGACGGATCACCGACCGGGGCCTTTACCACGGCGTACGCCACGCCGGCCGCCGCCGCTTCCACCGCCTCGGGATTGAAGCACTCCCCTTCGGCAAACACGATCTCCCGGGCCGTTACGCCCAGATTCTCCTTCTCCCAATAGCAATCAATCGTCTGCATGGTTCCCTCCTTTTTTGAATCGGCTGAAAAGAAAATCAAGGCTCTCCTTGTAGAGCACGGAGCCGGACAGTCGCATGGCTCCTGCGTAGAGCACCACGGCGATGACGATGCGGCTGATGCAAAGCAGCCGGATGTCGGCGATCGGCCGGGTAAGAAAATACGTAGCCACCATCACGGCGGCGGACAACAGGGCATACGGGGCAAGATCCCGCAGGAAAGCGCCCAACGGATAACGCAGATAGCGGTTGACGCAAGCCAGCCAGATGATGAGCCACAAACAGTTGACAACCGTGTATGCCACGACCATCCAGGTCACGCCATAGCGGAAAAGCAGGGCGCAGACGCCCAACTGCACAAGACCCATCGCGATGTTGTTCCACATCTGGACGCCGGATCCGCCGTGGGAAATGATCAGCAGGACCATCACCGTGGTGATCGGATAGACGGCGCCGCCGATTGCCAGGATGCGCAGGAGCTGCCCGCTTTCCAGCCACTTGCCGGTCAGAAAGATCGTGATGAACTCCGGCGCGATCAAGGCCAGTCCGAACATCAGCGGGAAGGAGACGAATGCGGCGAAACGCATCATCTTCCGGAACACGCGCAACTGCCGGGCCGGATCATCCGAGGCTTCGACAAATACGGTCTGCGAGACGTTGTGGACCATTCCGTTGATCATGGAATAGCCCGCCGAGTTCCATTTGTTCGCCTGATTGTACAGGCCCACGTCCCGTTCCGTATAGAAATGGCCGAAGATCACGGAAAAGAAATGATAGTTGATGATCGAGACCGTATTGGTAATCAAAATCTTGACACTGAAGCCGAACATCTCCGCCACCGGCTTGAACGAGATGCGGAAAGTCGGACGCCAGGGCGAGGCGATCCAAAGGCCGATCGTGTTGACCGTAATGGTCAGGACATTCTGGATGGCGATTCCCCAATAGGAAAAGCCTTTCAAGGCAAGGATGACGGCGACGAAGCCGGCAACCGCCACGGAGACAATGCTGGCAATCGATTTTTCCTTGATCCGCATCTGCTTCATCAGGTAGGCGTTCTGCGCCGTCCCGAAACTGCCGATCACGAAACCCAGGAAGGTGAAGCGCGACAGCCTGACCAGCTCGGGATTGTGGAAGAAACGGGCGATGGCAGGTGCCGAGAAGAACAGGATCAGGTAGATGAATCCGCTCAACAGGACGTTGAACCAGAAGACGGAATTGTAGTCGTTCGGATCGATCTTCCTCCGGTTCAGCAAAGCGCCGGAGAATCCGCTGTCCTGAATCGTCGTAGCCACGGCCGAAAAGATGGTCAGCACTCCCACGACGCCGAAATCCGACGGGTCAAGGATCCGCCCGATGATCACGGCGAACACCAGACTGATGACCTGCAGCAGCCCGTTGCTCAATCCGCCCCAGAATAAGCCTTTCGCGGTCCGTTCCTTCAGCGCCCCTTCCGCCATATAGCCGTTTTAAACATTTTCAATCTTCAAATATAACGTTTTTTAAGGAATAAATTGCTTTTTTGTCGGACGCGACTCCGGAGAATGCCGTTACTTTGTAAGCATCAAAAACCAAGGAGGTACCATGAAAAGATTCGTGAAAGCGGCGGTTATCTCCGCCACCCTGGCTGCCGCGGCGGCCATCCCCACATCCTGCACCTGGATGGAAGACTATTTCAAAACCGTTACCGACAAGGCCGACGAGCCCGAAATCCCCCTCGACGAGGTGCTCAGCATCGAGGAACTGCTCGCCGGCTCATTCGTCGGCGACACCGTCTGGGTCCGCGGCCACATCGTCGGCGGCCTGTCGTCCGACGGCGTCATCGACATCGGCTGCCAGGGCAGCGTCGTGGCCAACGCCCTGATCATCGCCGACGAGGCCGACTGCACCGAACCCGACGACTGCATCGTCCTTCAGCTCACCAAGAAGGCGCACCGGGAAGCCCTCGCCCCCGACAATCCCGCCAACCGGGAAAAGATCCTCTATCAGACGATCTTCGTCCAGGGAAAAGTCACCACTTACAAGCGGATTCCCGCCCTGACCAACCTCTGTCAGTACAAGCTGGAATAATTTTTTTGGGGGATTGCAAACTTTTATATACTTTTGCAGTCCCTTAAAGGGTTGACTCGCTAGCTCAGTTGGTAGAGCACAGCACTTTTAATGCTGGGGTCTTGGGTTCGAGCCCCAAGCGGGTCACAGAAACGCCTCTAGAATCACTCTAGGGGCGTTTTTCTTTTTGGATATGTCTCAAAATATCGTTAAACTTGCATAAAAATAGACATATTTGAGACATACTATTCCCAATGTTTGAGACAGCCATAAATCGTTGAATATGAAACCTTTAATCCACTTTTATTGTCGTAAATCAAGAGCGAGTAAAAAGACAGGACTCGCGACGATTGAAATGTCTATTGGTAAAGGGGAAGACAGGAAGTATTTTCCGCTTGAAATGAAGGCAAAACCCGATGAGTTCAAAAAGAGTATGCGAAGCAAGCGGGATAACGATATAAAATCGTTTTGTAGAGGTGTTGAAATGAGCATTGGAGAGATTGTCACTGAGATGGTCCGTAGGGGTATTCCAAGAACGACCACTAACATTTTTACCTACTATAAACAAGGCGGCATAGATAAGATTTTCACGCTTGACGAGTTGTTCGCGGAGTTTAATGAGATAAGAAAGAGGGAGTTCGATGCTGGTTTGATGACGAAGATTACCTATGACAGATACTTGAAGACCAAGGACCTATTTTATGACCTGTGTGGGCTGAAAGGAAATGAAAATGTCAATACCATCACCATTCAGCACTGGAAGATATTTGAAGCGGAAATGGCGAAACGATTTAAGGCATCCTATACCTGCGGATTCCAGAAGAAACTTAAAGCGGTGTTCAAGTATGCGTTTGATACGGGGAAGATAAGCGCAATGCCGTTTGTCAATGTTAAGATAAATAGAGGAAGTACGGAAATACAATACCTGACCGATGAAGAGTTGAGGAAAATCGCTAAAATGACATTCAGTACCGAAAAACTGAACAGAGTCAAGGACATTTTCCTATTTGACTGCTACACTGGATTGTCCCTGGTCGATTTGAAGAAACTGAAAAAAGATGATTTCTATCTAAATGATGTAGGTCAATGGTGTGTCAAAGGGAAGAGGCAGAAAACCGGGAAAGAGTTTGTGATAGTCCTGTTCGGCGAAGCACTGGATATAGCGAGGAAGTATGATTTCACGCTCCCGTTTATCTGCGACCAGGATTATAACAGATACCTGAAGGATATGGGCACCCTATGTGATATAGACAAGCCATTCAGTTCAAAACTGGCGAGAAGCACATGTGCCTGCCATCTGCTTAATAAGGGCTGTTCGTACGAGGAAGTCGCCCGAATTTTGGGGGATAGTGTCCAGATGGTACAAAAGCACTATGCCGTTCTGTTTGATGATAGCGTTTATAAGGCGATACGGAAGGTGGAAGACCGGACACGCGAAGAAAAAGAAAAGCAAGACCTTATGGATAAAATAACGGCGATACTTGAAGGTGATGATGAATAGTTGAGCGATTGTGTGAGAGGCACTTAACACCATACCCTGCGGCACTCCAACGCTGCGGGGTATGTTGTTTCAGCACTATATGGGTATGGCGCTGCAACGCACTCTAAATAGAATATATGAAATAGAAGAAATAATATATTATAATAATATAATACAAATATCTTTGAGATATAGCTGTAGATAGTTCTTTCTTAATGTTTTATGTTCTTATATTTTTTTTATTTAGTAAAACGTAGAATATGTAAAACACCCGAAGGACCACAAAATAGCCATAGGAAAGGCGACCACTCCAACGAAAGGACCGAGAATGCTGGGAGCTTATTTATAATCAGGAAGTGGTAGCCCGTGTTCCGCCGCCGCACTCAATTATACCGCGCAGAAATTCAACCATTTTAACACCATTTTGATTTGTCATTTCTTTTTTGTATATTAGTATAAAAAGATAACGAAATGAAGAAAGACATTTTTATCAAGGCGCCCCGCAGCATAGTCAAAGCTCAGGATTTAACCTCGACCGAAAAGGTTCTGCTCCTTCTGCTCATTGACAAGTACGGCGAGATGAGCGCATTTAACCGGCTGCAAAAAGATGGAACGTTCTACATTACTGGAGCGGAGTTAGAAAAGTGTATGGACATCAAAAAGAGACAAATACTCGACAAACACATCCCTGAGCTGGAACGCAAGGGTTTCATCACCAAGACGAGCAGGCCACAAGACAAGGCAGGGCAGCTAAAAAACTACTGCTTCTATACCCTCAACTGGGACAAGATACTCAACCATCAGGGAGACCAAAAGGACACGGCAGTTCAGGCGATGCGACAGGCAAAGTGCGATAAGATGCGACAGGCGATGAAAAGACCGGCACAAGAGAATTCGTCAATTACGGAACCTCAACCGCTGGCAGAGGAGACGATGACCGAACCTCAACTGATGATACAACAGACCTCAACAACGTCAGCACAAGGGCCAGTTGAGCAGATGCCATTTTGCATTGACGATATGATTTTGCCTGATTTCGACGAGTGTGAGGCAGTTCGGCACTTACGACGGCATCCCGAGATGTACGACGCTGGAAAACAATGGCTTGAATTTCTATGATTTTCTTTACATCCTATCTACTTTTTCCTGTCCTACTACTATTTATAGAGAAACGGGAAGATTATGATAAGGATAGAACTATGGAAAGACATCGAAGGATATGATGGGATGTATCAGGTCAGTAATCAGGGACGAGTACGGAGCCGGCGGAGAGGTGATTGGCGACTCCTCAAACCTGGGCACGGAGACGGACGTTATGCACAGGTCGGGCTAGTCATAGACGGGAAGCGACATTGGAAACGAGTTCATCAGCTCGTAGCGGAGGCGTTCATCCCCAACCCCGACCACCTACCGCAAATCGACCATAAGGACGGAAACCACCTCAACAACTACGCGGACAACCTGCGTTGGGTAAGCCCTGTCGACAACGCCCGAAACCCGAACACGATAGGCCACCTACGGGGAAACCGGAAAGAGCAGAGGAAACAGAGGGAAGCAAGGAAGATAATACAGCGACTTGAAAGGATGCGGACAAGCGACCGGTGCATTATAACCGACCAGTATATGATTTTTTTTGATAGGATAAATGACTACTACTTTTTGACAGGCATAGGGACAACGGATAGCCCCATCCCGTTTCAAACATACGACCACCTCAAAGACGATGGGACGATTGACTATGCCGGTATGTGGGAGGAAATACAAAAGAGCATGTATATATAACCATTGCGATGGGGAAAAGTGTCATGAAATCGTTTTTTATCTATCTTTGTATAGTCTTTCGGGACATTACATATTAATAAAAGTGTTATAGTCAAATTAGCAGTTCCCATGAAAAAACTTTTTGTTTTCGTTGTGTCTTTATTTAGTATTCTACCTTTGTTCGCACAGGACTTGATTACCACAAAGAAAGGCGAAGATATTCAAGCAAAAATTCTTGAAGTATCAGCAAAAGAGGTCAAATACAAGAATTATAACAATCCGGATGGTCCTACTTTCGTCCTTAACAAGAATGACATTATTATGGTACGTTATGAGAATGGAGAAAAGGATATTTTCGGACAATCTTCTGAGCATCCTTCAAATCATGCAATGGGAGAAATACGTGAAGGAATGAAATACAAAGAGTACAAAAAACTCTATGATACTAAGTATTATGTCCATGACGCAGCAGATGAGTATAGTACGACTTGGGCGGGTGTTGCTTCTTTCTTTATTCCCGGATTAGGGCAAGGTGTTGCCGGCGAATGGGGAAGAGCCGCAGCGATTTTCGGGGGAGATGTTGCTCTTTCCATAGCCGTTGCCATTCTCGGACAAGATGAAAGTACCGCCCCTATCGCCCTCGTTCCATTAATCGGTTTGGGCGCTTTGGATATTTGGAGCATCATTGATGCCGTACATGTAGCTAAGGTCAAAAACATGTACTACCAGGATATTCGTTCTCGAAGAGCAGCGCTGGATGTACAGCTTACACCTTTTTTCGCCTATACCCCTACTAATGTTTCGGGTGGGTTGCAGCCGGCAGCTGGTTTATCGTTGAAGGTGAGTTTTTAAGTCGCCGACTTACTTTTAATAATAATGACGGACTGGATCCAGTCCGTCATTTCTTTTATACGTCAAATTCTTTCTTTACCCGTTGGACCGAGGAGAGCGACACATCGCAAATCTTCGCCACGTTCCGCATACTCTCACCCCTCCGGAGCAATTTGATAACCCTGGCGTATTCCAGCTCCTTCTGCTCACGCGACTTTGTGCTGCCTACCTTCCGGCCCATCTTCACGCCCTTCTGCTTCGCCAGCTCACGCCCTTGGGACAAACGGAAATAGATGTTCTCCCGTTCCTTCTCGGCACAAAACCCTAGGCAACTGATGTAGATGGCCATAATGCTATCCACCCTCCCATCCCGGAATAGGGTTAGTCCCTCCTTTTGGAAATGGAGGTTGATGCCATTATCCGCACAGAACTTGATTGTTTCTAGGACTTCCCAGATGGCACGGCCGCAACGAGAAAGTTCACTGAACAGGATGAGGTCTATCCGGTTCTCCTTCGCATCGGTCAGGCATTCTGTTAGCACCTTCCGCTCCTTGTTGGTCTTGGCTCCGCTGATATGCTCCTCGTAGATGCCTTTGACCTCGTACCCTCTGGATGACGCGAGTTCGTTGAGGTTCTTGATTTGTCTTTCGGTGTTCTGCCGGTCCCCGATGGAGGAGACCCTTGCGTAGATGTAGCAGTTCATAAAATTCAAAGATTTGTTGGACTACGATTCCCGGTCCGTATTCAATGCCGTTTGGGATTTGTTTGACTACACTGGTCGCTTGACTACATTACGAGAGGACCGCGACCAGATTCTGCCAGCGGAAACTACGACCGCCGCCCTTGATGACATCGTGGTAGTAGCAGCAGCCCCAATCCTCCGGGCTTGCTCCCGTACCTTTCAGGGTGGCGTTGAGGACGGAGTGGTCGAGCGTTCCCATCGCCTCGCGGACCTCGCCGTTCTTTTTCAGGTAAATGAAGTGGCATACGCCGTTCCGCATTTGGCGTTTTGCTTCCTCGATAAGCAGTGCCTTGCTCATACCCATATAGGCAGAGCCGGTCTTGGTGGTGATAGCGGAAATGTGAGCGGCTACGAGAGCATTGTTCGTGGTGGTGGTAATGGTGGTGTTCATAGTATCTTGTTCGTTTTATTTGCCAATACAAATATAAACAAGTTTATTGTATAAACCAAATAAAATATGACTTTTTTTTAATATATGCAGAAATCCCTATATTTGTCTAATAATACACGGGCTATGGCACAACAAGAAAGACAGGTCATACACCTACAACGGGGAGACGACCACTACTATTTTGGGTCGGTCGCTGCGATTTACGACCACTTCAACAAAGAGGATATTGGGATTACCTACGGCTCACTTCGAAACTATGGATTGTCCCCTGATAAGCCGTATAGAAACGATAAGACCGGTGTTATCATTAGGGTCGGAGTCCTCATAGCGAAAGAGGGAAACCGGGGACGGAAAGCCACGACCATCAACGACATTTAGACGGCATTGGGATTGGGACAAAAACCGGGTGGTCGCTTTGGTATTGACTCCTGCTGCCGCTGTTGTTCCTTCTTTTGCTTCGCCTTCTGCTTTGCTCGTAGGTAGCCCAGAAACTCCCGGATTGTCGCCGCCACAAACACTTCATACGCTTGCTCCTGTGGGTCTTGTGTTGAGGGTTGTTGTTCCTGTCCCTGCTGAGCCGCCTGTTCTTCCAGCATCGTCATCTTGTCAAGTAGTTCTCGCATTGTTTCCATAGTCATTGGTCGGTTTCTTCGTTATTGCCTTCGGGGACTGACTGCCAGTATCTACGCATACCTTCGGCGATATGACGGGCGTGGTCGGCTGATTTCTTTCGCCCTGTAAGTGTCCTGCTGATTTTGTCCCGTACCTTTTGCGAGACAGAGCGATTCTTACGCTTGTAATCTTTCATAGTCGGTGTTTTTTACTATAAATAGTTCAGTACCAGCGAAAAGTATAGTAGGGAGTCATTATTTAGCCGAAAAATGGTTGGGCGAAATACACGGCTATCTGTTGGGGGCTATACAGACGGAGGTGGGTCTGGTCGGTCCGCGAGGGGGGTATCAGTTGGAGGAGTCCCGGAGGTGGGGGTACGCTTCCTTGTAATGCCCGCTTATAGGCGATTTCAGGGCACGAAAAAACCGCACGATTAGTTTTTGAGGATGGCTTTTCGTGCGATTCTGGTTGAGGAAAGAGCCGTTTATGGGGCGATTTATCCTGTCGTTTTGACCGCTATCGTAGGGGTACCCAGACCATTAAGTGAAGATATCATAAAAGGTAGAAAATGAGACATATTTGAGACAAAAACGGGAAAATATGCCATAGAATGCGTTGTGAGCAGGCAAAATTAGCCCCAAGCGGGTCACAAAAAGAGGAGGTCCAAAAGACCTCCTCTTTTTGTGTGATCTTACATCCTGTTCTTGCTGTCGGCGCCGGCGCCGGTGCCGCGGTATTTGCTTTGGGCGGCGTTGAAGCTGTAGCGGAGGGAGAACTTGATCCGCTGGGTGTCCATCAGATTGGTCTGCATGATGGTGTGGCTGCCGAAATCGGAGTTGCCGTCGTAGTGGGCCATGCCGGCCAGGTCCGCACCCTCCAGGCGAAGGACCAGCGAGCCGTCCTTGAGCAGGGTCTTCTGGACGGCGGCGGAAATGTCACAGTACCAGTTGCGGAGATACATATTCTGTAAGTGACCGGGCGTCATCACCGTTCCGCCCAGTTCAAACTGCCAGCCGCCGGGAATGGTAAAGGTATTGAAGAGTTGGGTGAAACAGATGGGTTTGCCGTTGAACGTCGTCTTGCGGATACCGTCCGGTTCCCGCGGATCCGGGGCATTGATCGTCAACCATTGGGGTTGGATGCCCAGCGTATAATTCATCGACCAGACGCCCACGGTGGGCGTGAAGTTCACGAACGCCGCCATGTTCCGGAAAGGCGTCTCGATGTTGCGGGGCTGGACCAGCACCACGCCTTCGTCGCCCATCGGGGCGGACCAGGTCATGATGGCATCGTCCGTCCGCGCGTAATTGACCGACAGGGTGACGAACTTCCAGATGGCCATGACACCGACATTGTGCGAGAGTTCCGGCTGCAGGCCGGCATTGCCGCTCTGCCAGATATACCGGCTGTTATATCGGACGACGCTGGAAAGGTTGGCGTAATTGGGCCTGCGCGTCTTTGCGCTGTAGTTCACCATCAGCTGCACCCTGGCCTGTTCCGGGCCGATGACGGTCGCATAGGAAAAGGTGGGGAACCAGTTCCCGTAGTCGCGGCTGATGTCGTTGGCGGGAGCCAGTGCGTCTTTGTAGACGTAGTGCACATATTCGTAACGCAAACCGGCACTCATCTGCCCCAGTTTCGGAAGCATCAGCGCGTAGCTCAGGAAGCCGGCATAATTGTTTTCCACGACTTGGGCCCGCGAGGCCGGGATGTCGATGCCGGCGATGGAATAATCGTCGCTACGCCGGGAGAACGTTTCCTCGGTGCCCGCCTGCAACTGGCCTTGCCAGACAGGATAGGAGAGCACGGCCTTGGCGGCATAGAGCCGGCCGTCGGAATGGCTGACGGAGTTGATGGTCCGGTTCTCCGTCATGGAGCTAGTCTCCTTGGACCGCGAATCCGAGGCATTGTCCGTTCCATAGTAATCCAGGTTGACGTCCACGCCCAGTTTGTCGCCGATCACGCCGTTGTAATATATGTTCGCACCGAGGTTGTAGATACCTCCGTCTCCCAGCGTATCGTCGGAGATGGTCGTCAACTTGTCGGTAAGAACGCCGTCGAGCCACACATTGTCGTTCACCACGGTATGGACGTTGTATTCCAGCGTCTTGCCCCATTCGATCCGGCCTCCCATGAAATGGTTGTCGGCCATCTGCCAGTTCACGCCGGCGTTGCCGTACAGCGACTGGCCGAAATATTCATTGAGGAGATCCCCCCTGTTCTCCAGCAGGTAATCCCGGCCGAAGGTGGCCTTTTCCAGATCGCTCTGCTGACGCGAGGTGTTGCGGGCATAGTTGATTCCGCCGAAGATGTCCACGCCGCCGGTCCGGTAGTTGACATTGACGGAGCCGAAGGGATCGTTCCCCTTGTCCCAGCGAAGCGATTGCGCATCCTGCGCGTAGAGATTGAAACCGAAACCGTCTCCCCGGCGCCGGATGGTGCGGATGCGCACGACGGACCGCACGGTAGCATCGTACTGGGCGCCCGGGTTGGTGATCACTTCCACGCTCTGGATCTCGTTGCTCTGCAGCCGGTCCAGTTCACTGGCGTCGGTTACCTTCCTGCCGTTGATGTAGACAAGCGGCGAGCCCTTGCCGATGACTTCCAGACCATTCTGCCCTTTGATCATGCCCGGGGTCTTGGACAGGACATCCTTGGCGGTGCCGGCATTTTCCAGCACGGAGCCCCGCACACTGGTCTGCAGGCCTTCGCCGGTAATCCGGGTCTTGGGCATCACGGCCGTCACGGCCGCGCCTTCCAGCATTTCGGTATCGGTCGGGAGTGTTACCAACACACCGTCCACAGGGGCGAGATAGACCGTTTTGTAACCCATCATGGCTACCATCATAATACCGTCGGCTTCGCTGGTAACGATGTTGAAAGTCCCGTCCTCTGCCGTTACCGCTCCGCATACCACGGTGGAATCGGCCTTGGAGAGTACCGCGACGTTGGCGTAGGCTACGGGTTCTCCATTTTCATCCACCACCTTTCCTTTCCAATCTTCTTTGGCAATGACGGGCAGCGTCAGGGCTGCAAGCATAAAAGATACGATCAGTCGTTTCATTTTGTCCATATTTTTCGGCGGCAAAGGTAGCGTATATCCTGTTCCGGAAACGTAAGGCCATATGGACAATTATGTGGACATTTTGGGGGTTTATGCCGGAAACCGCTTGGACAGACCCCCGGTTTTTGTACTTTTGTAAGGAATAATAACGGAACATCCATTATGGCAAGGCCGGTTACCATCACAAAAGAAAAAATCCTCGAGGCCGCCCTGAATCTGGTGCGTACGGGCGGCCCGTCCGCCCTCACGGCCCGGAATCTGTGCGGTGCGCTGGGTAGCGGCATCAATCCCATCTTCTCCTCGTTCGGCTCGATCCAGGGCGTTCGGGATGCCGTCCGCCAGGAGGCCCGGAATCTCTATCGGAAAAGGGTTGGTGCGGGTTTCTCCCTCAATCCTCCTTTCAAGGGGTTCGGCATGGCGCTGCTGTGGTTCGCGATGGATGACCCCCAGTTGTATTCGCTGATTATGGAAGCGGAAACGCCGGCCAAGACGCTGGAGGCCTATGTCGATACGTACGTCGGCTTCAAACCGGAGTGCCTGGCCGCCATCGCATCGTCGTTCGGACTCCAAGGGCAGGAAGGAGAAAGGCTATATTATCAGATGGTATTGGTGGCGCTCGGACTGGCCCATACCTGTACCCGGGGCGGCTGCGGACTCAGTATCCCGCAAGCCTCCGAGATCTTCGGAAAAAACGTCCGCGCCTTCCTGATGGTTATCCGGGCCGGAGCCGATGACCGCGAGAAATATATTCCGAAAGCCGCTGCAGGGCCTGGCGGCGACTTGGATTCGTATGTAATGATGCGTACCCTGGCGAAACAGAACCATCTGTTACAGCAGCTTCACGCCAGTCCCCGGTACATTCAGGAAGGCGAATGGGCCGAATTGGAACGCGTGTTCCGAAATTCCTTCAATCTCACGCCGGAATCTCTCCGGGAAACGAATCCGGGACTCACGAAAGGCGACCTTCGCGTCTACATCCTCTCCCATCTGCAGTTCTCCGTCTCCGACCAGGCCGCCCTTCTGGGCATTTCCCCCGCCTCCGTCACCAAAGCCCGCCAGCGTCTCAAAGCGAAGCTGCGATAGCCCGGGCTAGATCGAGCGTCCAACGGAACGGAACGTAGGGATCGGCATCTGCTCTGTGGCACTTATTATCTTGAGAATCAGCCAATTCCAGATAATCGTGTGCGCATTTTTACGCACACGATTATTAACAAGAGGCTGATATACAGCCATATAGGTGCCACACTCATGCTTATCCAGCCGACTCAGGGGATGAAAAAAAGGCACCGCTTGTTGCGATGCCTTTTTTCGTGGAGCATAGGGGATTCGAACCCCTGACCTATAGATTGCGAACCTATCGCTCTACCAACTGAGCTAATACCCCGTCAATTGCGGGGCAAAAATACGGGATTTCCCGCAAATCGGCAAGAAATCCCGTAAAAATTTTATTTGATGCTCTTGACCAGCTGATGGACGTTGCGCATCTGGTCGGGGATGCGGATGCGCTGGGGGCACTTGGGAAGGCAGGCGTTGCACTTCGTGCAGAAGGAGGCGTCGGCGCCTTCGGCCAAGGTCGCATAGCGCTTGAGGAATTCCTTGCGGTTCTCCTTGTAGTCTTTGGCTTTCTTGTTGGCGGGATCGGGCAGCTTGAGTTCATCGCTCAGCGCGTTGTAGACGCCGAAGACGCCGGGGATGTCGACACCGTGTGGGCAAGGCATGCAATAGCGGCACGCGGTGCACGGGATGTGCGGGTTGCTGTTGTAGAGCCGCGCCATTTCCATCAGGTAGTCGTTGTCCTGGGCGCTGAAGGCCTTGAAATGGCTGAAGGTGTAGACGTTCTCCATCAGCTGCTGCATGTTGCTCATACCGCTGAGGGTGCACATCACGGCCGGATAGCCCGAGGCGAAGGTGAGCGCCACGCCGGCAGGGGAAAGCTGCGGGAAGCGGGCGGCCAGTTTACCCTTCAGGCCGCTCGAGACATTGGCCAGGGCGCCGCCGCGGATCGGCTCCATGATGACTACGGGAATGTTCTTGGCTTCCAGCATCTTATAGAGCGTCTCGGAATCGCAGGGCTCGTTGCTGTCTTCCAGCGGCATGTTCTTCCAGTCCACATAGTTCATCTGGATCTGGACGAATTCCCAGTTATACGGCATGTCGAGAAGCGCCTTGAGGGCGGCGTTGGAACCGTGGAATGAGAAGCCCAGGTGCCGGATCGTCCCCTTCTTGCGGAGATCCTGCAGGTACGGCAGCAGGCCGTTGTTCACGAAGCGCTTCTTGAAATCGTCCACGCTGCCGATCGAGTGGAGCAGGAAGTAGTCCACATAGTCGGTGCGCAGGTTCTTCAGGGAGTTGGCGAACATCGTCTTGCAGGCGCCCAGATCGGAATTCATGAAATTCGACATTTTGGTCGCGATCAGATAGTCCTTGCGGTTGTGGCGGCTGAGGGCCTCGCCCGTCGCCCGTTCGGAATCGCCGTAGGCCGGCGCCGTGTCGAAATAGTTGATGCCGTGCTCGAGCGCGTAGTCGATCATCTGGTTGATGGCTTCCTGGTCGAGCGGGGCGCGGCGGCCGCTGCCCTTGCGGGGGAAGCGCATGCAGCCCATGCCCAGCAGGCTGATGCTCTCGCCGCCCAGCGTTTTCCAGGTGCGGTGGATGACCTTGTCGCCTTTGGCGGGTTCGGTGAATTTCCAGTCTCCAGCCATCAGGCCCGAAGCGCGGAGGGGTGCGCCTACGAGCGAAGTGCCTGCGGCAAGGCCCGCACCCGCGAGCATCATCGCACGGATCGCCTCGCGGCGGGACATAAGGTTCTTTTTATCCATAACAAGTATTGATTTGTCGCAAAGTTACAAAATTTCAAACTGATAAATCGTGGTCTGCGTATAATGTTCTCCCGGACGCAGCACCGTGGACGGGAAATTCGGGTGATTGGGCGAATCGGGAAAATGCTGCGTCTCGAGCACCAGGCCGCAATCGGGCCGGCCGCTGTAGACCTGGAGGCCCGGCTGGTCGGTATAGATTTTCAGGGCAATGCCCGTGCCCGGCTCGCTCAGGACGAGCGCCGGCTCGCCGGACTCTCCGCGCAGCACGAAATTATGGTCGAATTCCGGCGTCACGAGCTTGCCGGCCCGGAAGTCGAAAGCCGTACCTTCGACGGGGGCGATTTCTCCCGTCGGGATGAGTTCCGCATCGACGGGGGTATACTGATCGGCATTGATCTGGAGAATATGGGTGGTGGTGAGCCCCTCCCCGCTCCCGTGGAGATTGAACCAGGCGTGGAGCGTCGGATTGAGGATGGTGGGTTCATCGGTCGTGGCGGAGTACTGGAGCACCAGGGCGTTCTTGTCGGTCAGGGTGCAGAGCACCGTAATCTCGAGATTGCCCGGATAGCCCTCCTCGCCAGCCGGCGAGAGCCGGGTCATCATCAGGGATTCCTCGGTCAGCGGCTCGATGATCCAGGGCTGTTTGTCGAAGCCGGCCTTGCCGCCGTGGAGGTGATTTTCCCCTTCATTCTGAGAGAGTTGATAAGTATAGCCGTCGAGATCGAAGCGGCCTTTGGCGATGCGGTTGCCATAGCGCCCCACGATCGGCTGGCGGTAGTCGGGATCCGTGGCGCATTCGGCGGCGTCGGCGCAGCCCCAGACCACGTTCCGGAGCACGCCGTCGCGGTCGGGCACCTCGAGCCGGAGCAGCCGGCCGCCCGTGGTGCAGAACGTGGCGGTCATGCCGTTGGCGTTGCGGATGGTAAAAGTATCGGGTTCCGCCGGCTTGCCGCAGCCGGCAAGCAGCAGCAGCGACACGAAGGCGGCACAAATAATTTTGAATTTCGTCATGGATTCAGTATATTTGATAGATAAATCCAAAGTTATGAAAAAATCGGCATTCTTCCTCCTGACCCTGGTCCTCCTCGTCGCATTTTCTGCCGATGCGCAGAACTGGCGCCCCGCCGGAGACCGGATCCACACGCCCTGGGCCGACCAGGTAGATCCCGCGAACCCCCTGCCCGAATACCCGCGCCCGCTGATGCAGCGCGCCGACTGGATGAACCTCAACGGTCTGTGGGACTATGCCGTGCTTCCGCTCGGCAGCGCCTTCGGCAAACCTGACGGCCGCATCCTCGTCCCCTTCTGCATTGAATCGAGCCTCTCCGGGGTCGGCCGCACCGTCGGGACCGACGAAAACCTGTGGTACCGCCGCACCTTCACCGTCCCCAAGACGTGGAAAGGCCGCCGCGTGCTCCTGCACTTCGGCGCCGTCGACTGGAAAGCCGACATCTGGGTCAACGACATAAAAGCGGGCAGCCACACCGGCGGCTACACGCCCTTCTCCCTCGATATCACCGACGCCCTCGTTCCGGGCGAGAATACCCTGACCGTCAAGGTCTGGGACGGCACCGACACGGGCTTCCAGCCCCGCGGCAAGCAGGTCCGCAACCCCAGCGGCATCTGGTACACCTCTGTCACGGGCATCTGGCAGACGGTCTGGCTGGAGCCGGTCCCCGAGCAGCACATCGCCGGCCTGCGCATCACGCCCGACCTCGACGCCTGCAGTTTCCGCGTGCTGGCCGAAGGGGCCTGCCAGGGCCTGGTGGAAGTAACCTTGCTCGAGGGCGGAAAACGGGTCGCCACGGCCCGCGCCATCGCCGGCCAGGAGGCCGAACTGTCGCTGCAGGGCGCCCGTCTCTGGACGCCGGACGATCCCTACCTCTACGACCTGGAAGTCAGCCTGGTCCAGAACGGCAAGACAGTGGACCGTGTCCGCAGCTACTGCGCGATGCGCAAGATCGGGATCGCCCCCGACAAGAACGGTGTGCTCCGCATGACCCTCAACAACAAGCCGCTCTTCCAATACGGCCCGCTCGACCAGGGCTGGTGGCCCGACGGCCTCTACACCGCCCCCACCGACGAAGCCCTTGCCTTCGACATTCAGAAAACCAAGGACTGGGGCTTCAACCTCATCCGCAAGCACGTGAAAGTGGAGCCGGCGCGCTGGTACTACCACTGCGACCGCCTCGGCATCCTCGTGTGGCAGGATATGCCCAGCGGCGACCTCCACGGCAGCTGGCAGAACACCCGCTGGTACGAAGGCACCGAATTCGTGCGCAGCGTCGAATCGGAAGCCTGTTACCGCAAGGAGTGGTGCGAAATCATGGACTACCTCTACAGCCAGCCGTGCATCGTGGCCTGGGTCCCGTTCAATGAAGGATGGGGTCAGTTCAAAACCGTTGAAATCACCGCCTGGACCAAACAGCACGACCCGACCCGCCTGGTCAACTCCGCCAGCGGCGGCAACCATTTCCTGAAGGCGGGCGACATCCTCGACCTGCACAACTATCCCCAGCCGGCGATGTACCTGACCGACGCCAAACGCGTCAACGTGCTGGGCGAATACGGCGGCATCGGCATGCCGCTCGAAGGCCATCTCTGGAC
This sequence comes from uncultured Bacteroidia bacterium, assembly GCA_902778855.1. Lineage (GTDB taxonomy): Bacteria > Bacteroidota > Bacteroidia > Bacteroidales > UBA932 > Cacconaster. The sequence goes on along the minus strand of CACYZM010000002.1, from coordinate 21,427 downwards.
GCCCGACCGCAACTGGGGTTATGTGAAATTCACCACGCCCGAGGAAGTGACCGACGAATATGTGAAATACGCCCTGCAACTGCAGGAAATGGTGGCCCGCGGCTTCGCCGCCGCCATCTACACCCAGACCACCGACGTGGAGATCGAAGTCAACGGCCTGATGACCTACGACCGGAAAGTCGACAAGGTGGACATCCCGCGCGTGCGCGCCATCAACCAACAAGTCATCAAATCCATGCAATAATGAAACGCTTCGCTTTCCTGCTGGCCGCCGTCGCCCTGCTGGCGTCTTGCAGCCAGGAATTCCGCATCGAAAAACTCGAATTCGCCGAAGACATCCCTTTCCACGAAGGGAGCCAGTTTTTCGACAACCTGAATTATGACATCGAGCTGCCCGTCGCCGGATTCAGCAAGGCGGCCATCGCGCAGATGCGCCGGGAAATCCGCAAAGTCTGCCTGGGAGAGGGCTACACCGATTTCAGCGGTTCGCTGGACGAACTGAAAAAGGACATCATCGAAGTCCATAAAGAAGAATATGTCACCGCCAACCAGGAATTGCTCAAGGAGCTTGAAATCGAAGAAGATGAAGCCTTGACGCTCAACTGGAGTTCCGATGTCACCGGTTCGTTCGGCGAAGTCTACGGCGACTATATCAATTACAAGATCGAGGGCTACCAGTATTATGGCGGAGCCCACGGCCTGAGCCACCAGGGCGCCATCGTCCTCGACAAAAAGACGGGCAAGGCCGTCCCGCACGAAACCTTCACCCAAGGCATCTCCCGGGAGCGCCTGATGGAACTGCTCGACGAATACAAGTGCGACAAGCTGGCCGAAGAGATCGGCAATGATTTCGATCCGAAAGAAGTCTTCTACGTCGATGCCATCGAGCCCAGCGAACTGTTCAGCGTGGGCGAAGAAGGCATTACCTTCTACTATGATCCTTACGAACTGGCCCCCTATGTCTTCGGAGGCATCCAGATCCGGATTCCCTGGGCCGCCCTGAAGTATTAGACCGAAACGCATGGAAAACAAGAAACTGATCATCGATTATCAGGAGTACGCCTCCCGCGAAGAACTCCCCGCGGCGGACCGGGCCCTGCTCGACGCTGCGATCGCAGCGATACAGGGATCCTACGCGCCCTACTCCCATTTCAACGTGGGGGCGGCCGTGCGGCTGGCCGACGGGACCGTCGTCAAGGGCGCCAATCAGGAGAACGCCGCCTACCCTTCAGGCCTGTGCGCCGAGCGGACGGCGATGTTCGCCGCCAGCGCGAACCATCCCGGCGTCCCGTTCGAGAGCCTGGCCGTGGTCTGCTCCCGCGACGGAAAGCTGATGCCCAACCCCGGATCGCCCTGCGGCGCCTGCCGTCAGGTCATGGCGCAGTACGAGCGGGAGTCGAAACGGCCGCTGCGCATCATCCTGGGCAGCGGCGGCCCGATCCTTGTCTTCGAAGGCGTCGAATCGATTATGCCGTTAATATTTAACGATTTATAGAGAATGAGAAAGCTCCCCGAACGGGCACGAAAAAAGGGTAAGCTGATTATATCGCACCGCTACAACCACCTACCCTTGCTGCGGTCAAGCCCTGGGGGAGTTCAGTGGGAGCTGGTCGTATAAGACTTACCCCGGCACAAAGGTAGGAATTTTTTTGAATAAATGAACAACAAACCCAAGATCTGCATCGGACTCTCCGGCGGCGTCGATTCGAGCGTGGCCGCCCTGCTGCTCAAACGCCAGGGCTGCGACGTGTTCGCCCTGTTCATGCAGAACTGGCACGACACCACCGGCACCCTGCACGGAGAATGCGAGTGGGAGGAAGACCGCGCCGTCGCCGAAATGGTGGCGCGCAAGATCGGCATCCCCTTCCATTTCGTGGACCTGAGCGACGTGTACCGGCAGCGGGTCGTGGATTATATGTTCAGCGAATACGAGAAGGGGCGCACCCCCAATCCCGACGTGCTGTGCAACCGCGAGATCAAGTTCGACGCCTTCTGGCAGGCCGCGCAGGCCCTGGGCGCCGACTATGTGGCCACGGGGCACTACTGTCGGAAAGACAGTTTCACAGACGCTGACGGAAAGACCGTGTACCGCATCCTCGCGGGCAGCGATCCCAACAAGGACCAGAGTTACTTCCTGTGCCAGCTCTCGCAGGCGCAGCTCGCCACGGCCCTCTTCCCCATCGGAGACCTGACCAAGCCCGAAGTGCGCCGCATCGCCCGGGAAGCGGAGCTGCCCAGCGCCGAGAAAAAGGACAGCCAGGGCATCTGCTTCGTGGGAAAGGTCGACCTGCCCGTATTCCTGCAGCAGAAACTCAAGTCGCAGGAAGGCGACATCGTGGAAATTCCCCGGAGCTTCTACGAAGGGCGCCCGGAACCGCAGACCCTCGAAGAGATGGCCACGCCCATCCGGTACCGCCGGGAAGACGGCAAGGTCATCGGCCGCCACATCGGTGCCCAATACTATACGATCGGGCAGCGCAAGGGCCTGGGCATCGGCGGCCACGTCGAATCCTGCTTCCTGATTGCCAACGACATCGAAAAGAACCTGATCTTCGTCGGCGAAGGCGACAGCCACCCGGGCCTCTGGCGCCGGGCGCTCCGCATCCGCCCCGAAGAAATCCACTGGATCCGGCCCGACCTGGCCCTGCCCGCTGGCGGGGAGCGTCGGTATCAGGTCCGCATCCGCTATCGGCAGCCGCTGCAGGCGGCTACCCTCCATGCCCGGGAAGACGGGCTCTTCATCACCTTCGACGCGCCGCAGCGCGGCATTACCCCGGGCCAGTTCGCCGTCTGGTACGCCGACGACGGGGAAATGGTCGGCAGCGGCGTCATCGACCAATAAGCCAATACTTGATTTTTACGGATATGAACAAAGTACTTCGTTATTTCTTCGTCCTGGGGCTCGCCCTCTTCACGCTGGCGGCCTGCGGAACGACCGTTCCGGAGAAAGACACTCCCGCCGAACTGAGCGATAAGGCCTCCCTGCTCAAAATCACTTTTGCCGCCGACAAGAATCCCGGCATGCAGGGTTCCTCCACCGGTATCACTGCCAACGGGTATTACTGCATCTCCGTTACGGAAGGCGTCGACCGCGCCCGCCTCGTCCCCGACATCCAGGCCTCCGACAAGGCCCAGGTCTTCATCGACGACAAGCCCTACACGCCGGGCACGGCCTATGACTTTTCGGGCAACATCCAGACCATCAAGATCGTGTCGGAATCGGGCAAGTTTACCAACAAGTATTCCGTCCTGGTCAAACACGGCATCCCCTACATCGACAACAAGGTCTACCAGTTTATGGAGGACTTCAGCATTCCGGGCGTTTCCATCTCCATTATGAAAGGAACGGAAATCAAGTACTCCAGCGGCTTCGGCTTCGCCAACGCCGTGGCCGAGACCCGCGTCACCCCGGACCACCTGTTCCGGATGGCCAGCATCTCCAAGCAGTTCTGCACGATGTGCATCATGACGCTCAAGGAGCAGGGGAAACTGACCCTCGATGACCAGGTTTTCGGCGACAAGGGCATCCTGAAGGGCATCTACCACAACATCAACTCCTTCCACGAAGCCATGACGGTCCGGCACCTGCTGAGCCACAGCAGCGGTATCTGCAACGGCCTGGGCGACCCCGCCTTCACCAATTCCTACCGTTTCTTCAGCAACGGAACGCCGGTTCCCACCGACACGCTCATCCAGCGCACGATCGACAACCGCCAGAGTCCTTATACCTCGGGCAGCACCACTTACTACCCCGGCGCGGACTATAGCTACAGCAACGTAGGCTTCTGCGTGCTGCACCGCATCGTCGAAGTGCTCAGCGGCAAAGATTACGAGAAGTTCCTCAAGGAAGACGTGCTGGCCAAGATGGGCATTACCGACACCCACATCGGCGGTTATCTGGAAGAGCGCCGGCCCAATGAATGCGTGTTCTACTCGCAGGGCGGCGGCGACGGCTACCGGAATCCGCTCCGCGAACTGGCCGGCGCGGCCGGCATCATCACCTCCACCAACCAGATGATGCGCATCCTGACTTATATGGATGGCGATGACACCGTTCCCGACATCTTCACGCCGGAGACGCTGGCTGATATGTACACGCCCCATAAATATACGGCGTCAAGCTACAACCGCTATGGCCAGGGCTGGCGCATGAACCACAGCCGTCTTTTCCCGGGCGCCCACTACCACGGCGGCAACATCGCCGGAACGGCCACGATCTGGGCCGGGAACACCAACCAGCACATGAGCGGGGCTTTCGTCTGCAACTCGCGGGCTTACAACAGCAACGCCACGGGCGATATCGACGACAACATGTATGTGCTGCTCGACGAGTTCATGAACTATTTCAACAATTGATGAATCCGCGGCTGGCGATCGTGGGGGGCGGCCCCGCCGGCATGATGGCGGCCATCCGGGCCGCCGAAGCGCTGGGCGGGCAGGCGGTCGTGCTTTTCGACAAGAACGACCGGCTGGGCCGGAAGATCTATCTGACCGGCAAAGGCCGCTGCAACCTCACCAACCGCCGGACCTGGGAAGAATTCGCGCCCCACATCCACCCCAACCAGGGTTTTCTGAAGAACGCTTTCCGGGCCTTCTCCAATGAAGATCTGATCCGCTTCTTCGAAACGGAACTGAGCGTTCCCACGGTCACGCTCCAGGGGCAGCGCGTCTATCCCGCCTCGCTGGTGGCGGGCGACGTTGCCCGCGCCCTCGAGCGGCGGGTCCGCGAATCGGGGGTGGACATCCGCTACTGCAGCAGCGTCGGCAGTCTGGCCGAGCTGCGCGATTTCGACGCCGTTATCATCGCCACGGGCGGCAAGTCCTATCCCGTCACCGGTTCGACCGGCGACGGTTACCGGCTGGCCGAAGAAGCGGGTCACACGATCACGGCGACCTTCCCGAGCGAAACGGCCCTGCTGCCCAAAGAATATGATCCCGGCCTGCCCGGTCTGGAGATGAAGAACATCGGGCTGACGCTCTGCATCGACCGTCAGGAAGTGATGCACGAGCAAGGCGATTTCAATTTCACCGACGACGGGCTGGAAAGCGGCATCGCCTATCACCTGAGCCGCCGCGCCGTCTGGGCCCTCTGCAACGGCCAGCGCGTCGACATCCTCCTCGACCTCAAACCCGCCCTCACGCAAGAACAGTTACGGAATCGCCTGCTGCGGAATTCCCAACCAACTGACATTTCCAACGCGCGTCAGAACCTTTCAAACCCTCGCTCAGGCTCCGGTTTGAAGAACCCTCCGCTCCACCAGGCCAACGCACGTCAGTTGGCTGGGAATTCCGCAGAGAAGTTTTTGGAGCGGCAATCGTTGCTGCCGAAAGTATTGATCGGGCCTTTCCTGCGGGCGAATCCGGACTTGACGATCGACAACCTGCCGGAGCGGCTCAAACGCTGGCCGCTGCGCATCGGCGGCTATAAGGGATATGAACGGGCCGTCGTGACGGCCGGCGGCGTCAACCTCAAGGAAATCGTCCCCAAAACCATGGCCTCGCGCCTCCGGCCCGGCCTCTACTTCTGCGGCGAAGTCCTCGACCTCGACGGCGACACCGGCGGCTACAACCTCCAGATCGCCTTCTCCACCGGCTCCCTCGCCGGCCAGAGCGCGGCCAACTTTCTTTTGCGGTCCGCGCGTGAGCCTGGTGGAGCGACAGGTTCTTCAAACCGGAGCCTAAGCGACGGTTTGTAAGGTTCTGGCGCGCTGAGGTAGGACCGCAAATAAAAAAGATGATGAAAAGACTGATCTTGGTGTTGACTTTATTGATCTCCGGCGTCTGGACGATGTCGGGACAGAAGTTGACACGACAACAATACATCGAACAATATGCGGATATCGCCGTTCGGGAGATGAAGGCGACAGGCATCCCTGCGAGCATTACCCTGGCACAGGCCTGCCTCGAATCGGGCGACGGGAACAGCACCCTGGCGCGGATGGCCAATAACCACTTCGGCATCAAATGCCACGGATGGAAAGGCAAAAGCGTCAAACATACCGACGACCTGCCCGACGAATGCTTCCGCAGCTACGACTCGGCCGATGAATCGTTCCGCGACCACAGCGACTTCCTGCGCTACCGTGACCGCTACGCCAGCCTCTTCAGCCTCGAACCCACCGACTATAAGGGATGGGCCCTCGGCCTGCAGAAAGCGGGCTACGCCACGGCCCAGACCTACGCTTCCAGCCTGATCCGCATCATCGAAGAAAACGACCTCACCCGCTTCGACCGGCTCGACGAAGCCGCACGACAGGCACTGCCCCCCACCCCGCTGGAAGCAGAAACCAGCGTTGCCTTCAAACCGCTGCCCGGCCATAAACTCTACACCGCCTCCCTCAGCCGCGAGATCCGCACCACCAACGGCGTGGCCTGGATCCAGGCCCGCGAAGGCGACACCTTCGCCCAGTTGGCCCGCGAATACAATCTCTTCAAGCGGGAACTCCGGCGCTTCAATGACGTGGACCGCGACCGCCCGCTCCAGCCCGGGGAAACGGTCTACCTTGAAGCCAAGAAAAACCAAAGCGCGCCCCACCTCGACAAACACGTGGTCGAAGAGGGCGAGACCATGCGCGGCCTGGCCCAGCGCTACGCCGTGAAAATGAAGAAACTCTACGAATACAACGACCTGAAGCCCGGCTCCGAACCCGAGCCCGGCACGATCCTCAAGCTCCGAAAACCCTGATGAAGAAAACCACCAAATTCCTGGTCCTGGCCCTGCTGATCCTGGCGCTCATCGGCGCGGGGGCCGCCGCCGTCTTCTACCAAACGTTTTACGCCAACAATGTGAAGGAGACCGAGAAACCGGCCGATATCCGCATCTACCGCGATTTCTCCTACGACCAGATGATCGACGCCGTCCTGCAGAGCGGATCCATCGACAATGAAGCCCGCTTCCTCCGGGCGGCCGGGCTGATGAAACTCAAGGATTCCTTCCGCCCGGGCCTGTACCGCTTCAAGAAAGGCATGGGCAACAAGAGCCTCGTCCGCAGCCTGCAAAAAGGCTGGCAGCAGCCGGTCCGGCTGGTCATTCCGGGGTATTACCGCAGTCTCGACCGCTTTGCCGATTTTCTGGGCGAACAGTTGGAAGCCGCGCCCGAGGCCTTCCTGGCCACACTGAGCGATCCCGCCACGGCCGACCGCTACGGCTTCACGCCAGAGACCTTCATCGGCATGTTCATCCCCAATACCTATGAAGTCTGGTGGACCGTCACGCCCGACGAATTCGTGGAGCGGATGCACCGGGAATACGAGACCTTCTGGAACGGCGACCGCGACGCCAAGGCCCAGGCCATCGGCCTGACCCGCCAGGAGGTCAGCACCCTCGCCGCCATCGTCATCGAAGAGAGCAAATACGAACCGGAACTGCCCCGCATCGCCGGCGTCTATATGAACCGCCTCCAGCTGGGCATGCCGCTGCAGGCCGACCCGACCGTCCTCATGCCGCCCGTGGCCGCGCTCGACGCCGTGCTGAACTACGAAAGGCACGACTATCTCTATTTCTGCGCCCGCGACAATTTCGACGGTACCCACGTATTTGCCAAGACCCTGACGGGGCACAACGAAAATGCCCGCCGTTACCAGCGGGCACTTTCAGCGCAGATGCGGGCTACTACAACCCGTTAAAGGCTTTGGGCCAGGTCCGCACGACCTCCAGGGCTTTCTGGAATTCCGGATCCTCTTCGGCATTGATCACTTGCCAGTAGCCGTTGGTCCCCAGGACACTGCGGGCCAGCAAGGCTTTGAGGCGCGTGGACAGGATTGCCCGGCAGGCATCCAGTTCTTCGTCCGATTCCGGCACGAGCTCTTTCTCCGCCGCATAAGCGATCAGCCCGTCGAAAGCAGCCGCGGACAGCAGCGCATACTTTTCTTCGAATTGTTTGACTGATTCCGCGGCCAGCGCGTCACGGTGTTTGTCGATATATTCGTTGGCATAGTCGGTCAGCGCACCGGTCCCGATGACACGGATCAGGAACGGCCGATGGCCGGTCGTATCGTAGGGTACGAACACGTCGGGCACGATGCCGCCGCCGCCATAGACCGTCCGGCCCAGCCTCAGCGTCTTGAACTGCAGGGAATCGGGCAGGACGATGCTGTCGCGGCTGAACGATTCACCGCGGGCATAGCGCTCGCCCGCCGTACGGTAATACGCTTCTTTATGACCCATTTCGTAGGGCGTCTGGACGACACGGCCGCTGGGCGTATGGTATCGTGCGATGGTCAGGCGCATCTGGCTGCCGTCGGGAAGGTGATACTCCGACTGCACAAGCCCCTTGCCGAAAGTCCGCCGGCCCACGATTACACCGCGGTCCCAGTCCTGCATGGCGCCGGCGAAAATCTCGCTGGCGCTGGCGCTGTTTTCATCGACAATTACAACGACCGGCCCGGTCTGATAGACGCCCTTGCCGGTGGCGACTTCCCGATCGTGGATCCGCCGCCCTTCCATACTGACGATCACCTGGTCCTTCTCCAGGAACTGATCGGACAACGCGAGTGCCACGTGCATATAGCCGCCGCCGTTGCCGCGCAAGTCGATGATAATGCCTTTAGGCCGGTGCTCTGCCAGATCGAAAAGCGCCCGGCCGAACTCCCGCATGGAATTCTGGGCGAAACGGCCCAGCTTGATGTAGATCACGCCGGGTTCTGCCTCATAAGCCGCATCGATACTTTCCAAAGGAATCTTGTCGCGTCGGATCATGAAGTCCAGCACGATGTCTCCGCGATGCACCGTCACGGCGACCTGACTGCCCTTCGGCCCGCGCAGGCGGGCGCGGACATCGTCGTTGGTCAGCCCGATGCCGGCCACGGATTCTCCGTCGATGGCCACGATCTTGTCGCCCGGGCGAAGCCCGGAGGCCTCGGCCGGACCGCCGCCGATGACGGACTGTACGGTCAGCGTATCCGACAGGATCGCGAACTCGATGCCGACGCCTTCGAACTCGCCGTCGAGCGGTTCGTGGGTCGCCTGCACTTTCTCTTTGGGGATGAAGATCGAATGCGGATCGAGCTGGCTCATGATTTCAAACATCAGGGAGTCGGAGATCGCATTCACGTCAAGCGAATCCACATACTGCGACTTCAGGTAATTCAAGGCACGGGAGACCTTGTCTTCATTGATCGAAACGAAACTCTGCCCAAAGACCTGTGGACAGACGATGGTCAGCAATACGAGCAGCGGAACAAACTTTTTCATACTTCAAACACTTTGCCTTCTTCGGCCAGATAACTTTCCGGGAATACCTCCCGCGCCTGCGCGAGCAGCACGCCGAGGTCGCGGTAACGCGACGAGAAGTGGCCGAGCACCAGGCGCTTCGCGCCCGCCTGCGCCGCCACGGTCGCCGCTTCCCGCGCCGTGGAATGATACATTTTGTGTGCCAGTTCCACGTGTTCGTCGGCAAAAGTGGCCTCGTGGTAGATTAGATCGGTCCCCTGCAGCCACTCCGCCTCTTCGGGGAAGACCATCGTGTCGGAGCAGTAGGCGGCCGACTGGCCGGTCTTCAGCCAGACGATGCGGTAGCCGAAACAGTCGATGCGGTGCTGCAGCGGGAACGCCCACACTTCGCAGTTCCGCAGTTCGATGATCTTTTCCGGCTCTTTCATGGTGAGGGGGATATGCTGGATCTCATATTTGATCCCTTCCCCGAAATGGGCCATGAAGAAACGGAGCACGGAGCCGAAATCGCGGGGCGCGTAGATGTAGAGCGGCGCCGTGCGGCCGTCGAGCGCCATGGTCGAAAGCATCCCGAAGATCCCGAAGATATGGTCACCGTGAAGGTGGGAGATCAGGATGTTGTCGAGCCGCGCCTTGGAGATTCCGTAGCGCTTGAGCTGCACCTGTGCACCTTCACCGCAGTCGACCAAAAACAAGCGCCCATGCATGTTGAAGACATGGGCGCTTTGATGGCAGTCAACCATCGGTCGGGCAGATGCCGTCCCAAGGGTTGTCAGGGTAAAATTCACTCCTGGTTCGCTTTTTCCTCGGCTTCGAGGCGGCTCTTGAGGTCGGCCAGGTCGGAGATGTCACCGAGGGTGGTCCGCTCGAGGTTGTCCTTCAGCTTCCGGACGGCCTTCTGGGTCGTGTTGGCTTCGGATTCTTTCTCGCGGGCTTCCTTGCGGGCTTCTTCGCGACGGACTTCCTCATACGTACGGGTGTGCGAGAGGGTGATCTTCTTGCTGCCCTTGTTGAACTCGGTCACCTTGAACGGGAGCTTCTCGCCTTCCTTGGCGGTGGTGCCATCTTCCTTGACCAGGTTGCGGTTCGAGCAGAAGCCGGTGATGCCGTCGGCGAGGGTGATGGTAGCGCCCTTGTCGACGATGGCGGTCACGGTACCTTCGTGGACGGAGCCCACGGTGTAGGTATTCTCGTACTCGTTCCAGGGGTTCTCTTCAAGCTGCTTGTGGCCGAGGCTCAGGCGGCGGTTCTCCTGGTCGACTTCGAGGACCACGACTTCGATCGGCTCACCGATGGAGGTGAACTCGGACGGGTGCTTGATCTTCTTGGTCCAGCTCAGGTCGCTGATGTGGACGAGGCCGTCGACACCTTCTTCCAGTTCCACGAACACACCGAAGTTGGTGAAGTTGCGGACGGTAGCGGTATGCTTGGAGTTGATGGGGTATTTTTCGGTGATGGTTGCCCACGGATCGGGTTTGAGCTGCTTGATACCCAGGCTCATCTTGCGCTCCTCGCGGTCGAGGGTGAGGATCACGGCCTCAACTTCCTGTCCCACCTTGAGGAAATCCTGTGCGCTGCGCAGATGCAGGCTCCAGCTCATTTCGGAAACGTGGATCAGACCTTCGACGCCCGGCTGCACTTCCACGAAGGCACCGTAGTCGGCGATGACCACGACCTTGCCCTTCACGGTGTCGCCCACCTTGAGGTTCGGGTCGAGCGCATCCCACGGGTGCGGGGTAAGCTGCTTCAGACCGAGGGCGATACGCTTCTTGGTATCGTCGAAGTCGAGAATCACCACATTGATCTTCTGGTCGAGCGAGACCACTTCTTCGGGATGGCTGATGCGGCCCCAGCTCAAGTCGGTGATGTGGATCAGACCGTCCACACCGCCCAGGTCGACGAACACGCCGTAGGAGGTGATGTTCTTGACCGTTCCTTCCAGCACCTGGCCCTTCTCCAGTTTGGCGATGATGTCGGCCTTCTGGGCTTCGATCTCGGCCTCGATGAGGGCCTTGTGGGAAACGACCACGTTGCGGAATTCCTGGTTGATCTTGACGATCTTGAATTCCATGGTCTTGTTGACAAATACGTCATAGTCGCGGATGGGTTTGACATCGATCTGGCTGCCCGGGAGGAAGGCCTCGATACCGAACACGTCGACGATCATACCGCCCTTCGTGCGGCACTTGATGTAACCCTTCACGATTTCGTCTTTGGCGAAGGCTTCGTTCACGCGATCCCACGACTTGACGGCACGGGCGCGCTTGTGCGAGAGGATGAGCTGGCCTTTCTTGTCTTCGGCGTTCTCCACGTAGACTTCCACGGTGTCGCCGACGGCCAGGTCGGGATTGTAACGGAATTCGTTGATGCTGATCACGCCCTCGCTCTTGTAGCCGATGTTGACGATGACTTCGCGCTTGTTGATGGCGGTGACGGTGCCTTCTACGACCTCATTCTCGTTGATGCGGCTGAGGCTCTTGCTGTAGCTTTCTTCGTTCGCGGCTTTTTCGCCGGCGTCGAAGCCGTCATTTTCAAAGGCGTCCCAATCGAACTTGTCGTTGTCGACGGAAGCGTTGCTTTGTTTTTTGGCAGGTTTTACGATCACCTGCTCCTCGATTTCCTCTGCAGATTCGACTGCGGGATTCTCGATGATCTCTTCAGACATGGTTAATGGTTAGTAATTTGTTAAACAATAAGTAGTTAGACTTTATTTATAATCCCGCCGTCCTTGCGGGACCGCAAAGATATGAAAAAAGCGGCTTTCGGCCGCCTTTTTCTTTGAAAAATTTTGCAAATAAGCTAGTTGGCCGGTTCTTCCGGCTTCGCGGGCTTCTCCGCCTTCTCCGGTTTCTTGCGCGGTTTGGCGTTTTTCACGTAGGTATCGAGCCAGTAGCCGGTCTCGTAGAGCATGTCGAGCGTGGTTTCGATGCCGGAGTAGCTGTGGCTTTCATACGGGAGCTGCACATAGCGGGCGGTGGCGCCAAAATACACGAGGGCCTGGTAGAGCCGCTCCGACTGCACCGGGAAGGTACCCATATTGTTGTCCATCTGTCCGTGGATGAGCATCAGGGCGTCCTTGATCTTGTCGGCGTAGTTGAACGGCGACATTACGTCGTACACGTCTTTGGCCTTCCAGTACGTACGGCGCTCGCTCTGGAAGCCGAACGGGGTGAGGCTGCGGTTGTAGGCGCCGCTGCGGGCCACGCCGGCCCGGAAGAGACGGGTGTGGGCCAGCAGGTTGGCGGTCATGAAGCCGCCGTAGGAGTGGCCGCCCACGCCGATCCGGTCGCGGTCGCCCACGCCGATGCTGTCGCACACGAAGTCGACGGCGGCTTCGGCGCTCATCACCAGCTGCTCCAGGAAATAGTTGTTGGGCAGGGAATCCTTGTCGGGCGAGACAATCGCCATCGTGAATTCATCGAGCACGGCATAGCCCTGGGTGGCCCAGATCATCGCGGAACCGTAGGTCGGCTTGGTATACTTGTGCTTTTCGGGTTTGCGTTTGTAGCATTCGGCCGGGCAACGGTACTCGTAGGGATAGGTCCACATAAACACGGGCAGTTTCCCGTCGCGCTCCGGATTATAGTCGGCAGGCAGGTAGAGGTGGGCATAGCACTTGAGGCCGTCCTTGCGGGTATAGGTCACATACTGGTCGGTAACCTTCGAAGAGAACACGTCCGCCACCGGATCCACGAAGTGCGTGATCTGGCGGCTCGAGCGCTTGCGCACGTCGAACTCGTAGTAGTCGGGAACCACGCCGAACGCATCGCGCCGGCCGATGAAGCGGAGCCTTGCGGGCGTGAAATTCGTGATGCCGGTCACGGTCTCGCGGCAGTCGCCCGAAGAGGTCCAGAGGTTGTCCATCTTGCCGGTCTTGAGCGACAGCAGATCGATGTACGAATGGTTGAAGCCTTCCGCATCGGGGCGGTCGTTGCCGGTCAGGAAGATCTGGGAATGGGCGTTGTCGGTCCAAAGGACGCTGCGGCCAAAGGCGTTGCGCGTCATATACGGACGGCCGTAGACCGGGAAGTTGCCCAGCGTGTCGACCTCGGTACTCTGGGTGAAGAGTACGCGTTTCGGAGCCAGCGTATCGCCGGGGACGAAGGTCATCGTGCGGCGGAATTTCTGCTTGGACGAGCTTTCTTCGAACAGGGCGAGCTTCGCATCGCCCCAGGTGATGCGGCCCAGGCGGTATTCGGGAGCCAGCACCAGTTCCTTGACATTTTCAAAATCGAACGGGGCGCCGCACTGGTACACCCGGTCGGTAAAGGTCTTCTCCGGTTTCTCCTCCTTGTTTGCGGAATCCTTCGCGGCAGGTTCGGCATCCGGGCGCGGGCCCATGGGGCCCATCATCGGGCCGGCGCCTTCGGACTCGGTCCAATAAAGCGTGGCGGGCAGGTCGGGGCGCCAGGCGAAGCCGGAGGGCTTCGGTTTGGGCGGTTCCGGTTTGTCTTTCTTGTCCTTGTCAGCTTTGTCCCGGTCGGGCTTCTCCTCCTTGACCGTGCCGTCGCGCAGCATACGGACCATCGATCCGTCGGTCAGGGACATGATGAACTGCTTGCTCGGGAATGAGCGGTGGCTCTCCACATAGGAATACGGATGATGTTCGGTCACCACGATGGCGTGGCTGCCGTCGGGCGACGGCTCGATGGAGCGATACACGGCCGGAGCGCCGATACGCTGGGTGCCGGTGGGCGTCCAGACCATCAGCTGGCTGGTGCAGCAATAGTCGAAGAGCGCTTCGTCGGCCGGACCGCCGAGCAGGTCCTGATAGGTGCGGATCGATTTCTTCTCGCCCAGGACTTCCTGGACGATGTTCGACTGGGCGATATCCTGGTGCGGCGCCACGGTGTGATTGTCAGGGACGGCCTTGAACAGGATGCGCTCATCGTCGAGGAAGAAGAACGGCGTGCCGAAGATCGTATTGACCCGCGTGGAAATCACGCGCTGGGCCACAGGCGATTCCTGCGAGACATCCATCCGCCAGAGTTCGACCCGGAAAGGGAATGAGAGGGTGAACGCCACATAGCGGCGGCTGGGCGACCAGGTAATGAACTTGACACGGGCATTGGCCGGGAGGCCGCGTACCGGTTTCACCTGGCCGGTCTTGACGTCGAGCAGCTCGAGTTTGTCGAAATAATTCTCGCGCGTCTCGCTGAAGTTGCGGGGATCCACCCGGACGCCGCCGATGCGGGCCTCGCTCTCGGCAAGTTCGGCGATGGGGACGCTGCGGCATTTGCGGTAGGCCAATACCGCCATCGCATCATCACTGGAGAAATAGGCGGTCGGAAGCGGACTGGCCATCGTGATCTTTTCGATTTCCGGCGCAGGGTGCCGGAAGTTGTCGGCCAGCGCGGCGGACGTGCCCATCAGGAGCAGGACGGCCGCCAAAGCGAAGAGTTTTTTCATAGGCTATTCTTGTACTTGATTATCATCATATTGCTGCAGGCAGAAATCCCGTTCCGCCGCAAGATCCGGGATCTTGATGGCATAGGTTTTTCCGCGGGCGGTGACCAGCCGGGAGTCGCGCAGCCAGGGATTGGCGCGGCGCAGCTCGGCGTACGAGATGCCGTGCTGGCCCGCGAATTCAGCCAGGTCGTCGATGCTGTTCGATACGGAGACCGTGCGCTTCGGCGGGATATACGGATAGTAGTCGGACGGTTCCAGCTGAAAGCCGAACGAGGCCGGGTCTTCGAAGAAGAGTTTGGCCACCAGGATGCGGAACATATAGCGGGACGTTTCCTCCACCATATGCAGGTCGAGGGCGTTCTTCTGGTGCTGCGTCGAAAGGCGGCGGGTCACGCCGTTCATGCCGCCGTTGTAGCTGGCGGCCACGGTCATCCAGTCGCCGAATTTGGCGTAGGATTTCTTAAGATACTTGCAGGCAGCCTCCGTTTCTTTCTTGAGGTCGAAACGTTCGTCGACCGTCAGGGCGACTTCCAGGCCGTACTCCCGCCCTACTTCGCGCATGAACTGCCACAGACCGGCGGCGCCGGCCGTCGAGACCGCCGTCTCACTGAGATTGCTCTCGATGGCCATCAGGTATTTGAGGTCGTCGGGGACGCCGTTGGCGGCCAGGATCGGCTCCACTTGCGGGAAGATGCGCGTCGAGCGCTTGAGCATCAGCAGGGAATTGGAATGGCTGTAGGTGAAGGCGATCAGCTCGCGGTCCATGCGTTCACGCAAATCCACGCGGTCGAAACGGATGGTGTCGCCGGCAAAGACCACGAACGGCGGCACGGCCGGCGGCCGGACGGGATCCCGGACGATCGTCCGCTCGATAACCACCAGCGAGTCGCCCGCGACCTCGCCTGATGCCCCGGACAAGCGGGCCAGCTGCACGGCGGGACGCGTAATCCACCAGAGCCCGGCCACGGCGCACAGGAGCAGTGCGAAAAGAAACAGAACCCAGCCTTTCTTCATAAACATTCCTTCTGACAATGCATATCTTCGCAAATTTAATGATTTTTATATAAATAAAAAACTCGTACCTTTGCGGTTCAAAAACACAGGAAATGGCAGAAAACAGCTTGCTCGAGAAACTCGGCGCACTCCAGGCAAAATACGATGAGATCGGTACCCAACTCGGTGATCCCGAGGTAATTGCCGATATGAAAAAATACGTCCAGCTCAACAAGGACTACAAAGAACTCGAGCCCGTCGTCGCGGCGGGACGCCGTTATCGCAAGCTGGTGAACGATCTGGCCGACGCAAAAAACATCCTTTTGAACGAAAAAGACGAAGATCTGCGTGAAATGGCCAAAGAGGAAGCGGCCGCCCTCGAAGAGGAACTTCCGAAAATGGAAGAAGAAATCCGCATCCTCCTGATTCCGGCCGACCCCCAGGACAGCAAGAACGCCATCCTCGAGATCCGCGGCGGCACCGGCGGCGACGAAGCCGCCATCTTTGCCGGCGACCTCTTCCGGATGTACACCAAGTACTTCGAGCGCAAAGGCTGGAAGTGCGAGGTGACCAACGTCAGCGAAGGCGCCGCAGGCGGATACAAGGAAATCGTCTGCAAGGTCTCGGGTGAAAAAGTCTACGGCACCCTGAAATACGAAAGCGGCGTCCACCGCGTGCAGCGCGTCCCCCAGACCGAAACCCAGGGCCGCGTCCACACCTCCGCCGCCTCCGTGGCCGTCCTCCCCGAAGCCGACGAGTTCGACGTCGAGATCGATATGAAAGACGTCCGCAAAGACCTCTTCTGCTCCTCCGGCCCCGGCGGACAGGGCGTCAACACCACCTACTCCGCCGTCCGCCTGACCCACATCCCTTCCGGCATCGTCGTCCAGTGCCAGGACGAGCGCTCCCAGCTCAAGAACCTCGACAAGGCCATGGCCGAGCTCCGCACCCGCCTGTACAACCTCGAATACGAGAAATACCTCAACGACATCACCGCCAAACGCAAGACGATGGTCTCGACCGGCGACCGCTCCGCGAAGATCCGCACCTACAACTACCCGCAGTCCCGCGTCACCGACCACCGCATCGGCTACACGATGTACAACCTCCCCGTCTTCATGGACGGCGACATCCAGGAAGTCATCGACCAGCTCCAGATCGCCGAAAACGCCGAACGCCTGAAAGCCGCCGGGGAGTAGCGCTTTCCCTCGCAGCAGGCCCTTCCGCCTCAATATATCGCCACCATCCTCATACCAAACGTCTGGTGAGGATGGCGATCGTTTTTTCCGCCTCCCGTCCTCAATCTGAGGTTCTGGTGAGGATGGCGTTTACAGGAGGTCGTCAAGGAATTCCCGCAGGCCTTCGCCGCGAAGATTCCGGGCGATGATGCGGCCGGTGGAGGCATCGATCAGGATGGTCAACGGAATGCCCTGGTGGGCGCCATAGTCCTGCCAGGCCTGCGTGTTGTTGCCGTTTCCGTCGCATACGTGATGCCAGGCCATTTCGGCGTTACGGACATAATTGCGCCATCTGTCCATATTGGTGTCGATCGAGACGCTGTAGATATCGAATCCTTTGGGGTGAAACTCCCGATACGCCGAGACCAGGTTCGGAATCTCCTCGACACAGGGGTCGCACCAAGTCGCCCAGAAGTCAAGCAGGACATAGCGGGTCCCGGGCGTTTCCAGCACGGATTTCAAGGAGAGGGGTGTCCCGTCCGGTTCCGGCAGGTTGATGTCGATGTACGGAGGATTCTCGCCGGAACCATCTTTCGCCGGAGCGGTCAAATCATATTGTTCTATATCCTGGCGCAGTCGCCGGGCCTGATCCATTTGCTTCAAAGGGCTTGGCTTTTTCAGAACGGCCTTTGCGTCATTCAACGGGGTCCCGGAAGCGCCGCTCATATCATCCCCGGCATCTCCTGTGACAGTAATCGTTCCTGGTTCCAAAAAGAAATCACGGATCTGCAGCGTCCCTACATGCAGCCCCTTGATATAGGTGTAATATAAGAAGACATAGGTCGGTTCCTGAATCTTTCCCTCGATCCTGAAATGTCCGCGTTTTACCTTGGCCTGATTGAGAACTTGCCAACGGTTGACGCCGGACTCCAGCGGTGTCCAGCCATCCCAGGCATTATGGACCTCCATGACCCCCTTGCCGGGCAATCCCGTCAACTGGCCTTCGATAACATAAGGCTGCCCCTCCTGAACAAACTCCGGCGTTTGCTCTTGCTTCGAACAGCAAACCGTCATAAGGGCAGCAAATAGAAGAACGATACGTTTCATTGGCTTGACTTTAAGTATTAAAGATTCTTGAGGTACACCCTCCGGCGAATATACAGCTCCTTCTCCCCATAGGTTTCCCATACCTTGAGGGCGTCGTTGTCTTCGAACTGGGGGTTGGAAATGCACCAGCGCACGCCGTGCCCAGGTGGGCGTGGATGATGGCAGACAATCCTTTATTGCGCCATTGGGGGCTGACGCCCACCATCATCATATCGACCGTGTCGTAATGTTTCTGCGCCTGAAGAAGGTGCCACCAGCCCAGCGGGAACAGGTGGCCGCGGGCCTTTTGCAGGGCGCGTGACAGGCTGGGGATGCAGATGCCGAAAGCGGCGATGCCGCCGTCGCCGTCGAGGACGATGCAAGACAGGCCGTCGTCCAGGCGGTCGATGTAGTTGCCGCCCTCTTCGGCGACTTCCTTATCCGTGAACGGAACGAAGTTGCGCACGGTCTGGAAAGCGGCGTTATACTCTTTGAAGAACCGGGCGATGATGTCCTTGTCCTGCTTGAGGCGTCCGATGTCGGCGATGCGGAGTCCGTACCGTTGCAGCAGCATTTCGGAAAGACGCTGGAACCGATCCGGCAGCGGCTGTGTCGCGTCGAAGCGGTATTGGAGCCAGTCGGCTTCCTTCCCGTAGCCGAGGCGTTCCAGATATTCTTTATAATACGGGAAGTTGTACAGGTTGTTCGACTGCGGGATGCTGTCGAAACCTTCCACCACAAGGCCCTGTTTGTACATCGTGTTATAACCCAGCGGGCCGTGGATCTCGGTCATGCCCTGGCTGCGGCCCCACTCTTCCGCCGCGGTCAGCAGGGCGCGGACAGCTTCGAAGTCTTCGATGAAGTCGGTCCAGCCGAACCGCATCCGGCGGGTGCCGTACCGTTCGTTATAGCGCGGGTTGATGATGGCGCAGCATCGCCCGGCGACGCGCCCGGCTTCGTCGAAGCAGAGCAACAATTGCTGCCGGCAGTAGTCGAGGCAGGGGCTGTGGGCGAGGGTGTGGCGCTGGTCGTAGTCGAGCGACGGAACGTAGGTCGGGCAGTCGCGGTAGAGGCGGTTCTGGAATTGGTAGAACAGCCGGAATTCCCGGGCGTTGCCGACTTCGCGGACCGTGTAGCGCATGGGGCGTGGCTACTCCGCCGATTCTTTCGTTTTGGCCTCGTCCCAGAGGGCGTCCATCTCGGCGAGGGTCATCTCGTTCAGGTCACGGCCAAGTTCCTTGGCGCGCAGTTCCAGGTACGTGAAGCGGCGTTTGAATTTGGCGTTGGTCCGCTCGAGCGCGGTGTCGGGGTTGAGGTGGTACAGGCGGGCGGCGTTGACCACGGAGAAGATGAAGTCGCCCAGTTCCGCTTCCTGGCGCTCTTTCGAGTCGCCGCTGAGTTCGGCGCGAAGTTCGCCGAGTTCTTCGGCCACTTTGTCCCAGACGTCTTCTTTCTTTTCCCAGTCGAAGCCTACGGCGCGCGCCTTGTCCTGCATGCGGTAGGCCTTGATGAGCGCGGGGAGGCTGCTCGGGACACCGGAGAGCACGGTCTTGTTGCCGTCTTTTTCCTTGCGTTTCAGCTGCTCCCAGTTCTGGACCACCTGGCCCGCCGTCTCGGCCTGCACGTTGCCGTAGACGTGGGGGTGTCGGTAGATGAGTTTGTCGCAAAGCATATTGCAGACGTCGGCGATGTCGAAGTCGCCCGTTTCGGAGCCGATTTTGGCATAGAAGACGATGTGCAGCAGCAGGTCGCCCAGTTCCTTGGCGATGTTGTGCATGTCGTGCGCCAGGATGGCGTCGTCTGTTTGCGGTCCCACGGGCATTTTTCGCGCAGATCGTCCATCACGTCCAGCAATCGGGCGAACGCCTGCAGTTCTTTTTCTCTTTTCATAGTCGCAAAATTACTAAATTTCTTAACTTTGCAGGATAGAAGAACCAAAAACAAACCCAACTCATATGCAGAATATCAAATTCATCTCCGCGGACGAGGCTGTGAAGGTCGTCAAGAGCGGGGATCACATCCACCTGAGCAGCGTGGCGAGCGCGCCGCAGGTCCTTATCCAGGCTCTCTGCCGCCGCGGCGAGGCCGGCGAACTGAAGGATGTCCGCATCCATCACCTCCACACCGAGGGCGTGGCGCCCTACACCGAAGAGCGCTTCCAGGGCACTTTCTTCCACCAGGCCTTCTTCGTGGGCGGCAACGTGCGCAAGAACGTGCAGGCCGGCTGGGCCGACTATATTCCGATTTTCCTGAGCGAGACGCAGAAGCTGTATCGCAGCGGCGTGCTGCCGTGCGACGTGGCGATGATCCAGGTTTCGCCCGTTGACAAGCACGGCTACGTGTCGCTGGGCACCTCGGTCGACGCCACCCTGGCCGCCATCGAGTGCGCCAAGACGGTCATCGCCGTGGTCAACAAGTACGTTCCCCGCGCCTGGGGCGACGCCGTGATTCCGGCCAGCATGATCGACCTCTTCGTGGAAGACAATACCCCGCTGATGCCGGCGCATTTCTCCGAGCCGTCCGAGATCGAGACGAAGATCGGTATCAACTGCGCCAACCTCGTGGAAGACGGCGCCTGCCTGCAGATGGGTATCGGTGCCATTCCGAACGCGGTGCTGGCTCAGCTCGGCGACCACAAGAACCTCGGTATCCATACCGAAATGTTCGCCGACGGCGTGCTGCCGCTCGTGAAGAAGGGCGTCATCAACGGCATGAACAAGAAGATCGACAAGGGCAAGATGGTCTCCACGTTCCTGATGGGTTCGCAGGAGGTCTATGACTTCATCGACGACAACCCGATGGTGGCCATGATGGACGTCGGTTACACCAACGACCCGTACATCATCGCCAAGAACCCGAAGGTCTGCGCCATCAACTCCGCCCTCCAGGTGGACATCACCGGCCAGGTCTGCGCCGACTCCCTCGGCACGAAATTCTACAGCGGCGTCGGCGGCCAGATCGACTTCACCTACGGCGCTTCGCTGTCCGAAGGCGGTAAAGCCATCATCGCCATGCCGTCCGCCACGAACAAGGGCATCAGCAAGATCGCCCCGGTCCTGACCGAAGGCGCCGGCGTCGTGACGACCCGCAACCACATCCACTGGCTCGTCACCGAATACGGTGCCGTCGACCTCTACGGCAAGAGCCTCCAGGAGCGCGCCAAGCTGATCATCAGCATCGCGCACCCCGACGCCCGCGAGTCCCTCGACCGCGCCGCCTTCGAGCGCTTCGGCCCGCACTACCATAGCTTCTGAGTTATCGGGGCTCCGCCCCAAACCCCGCGCCTCCCGGCCTTAGTACCTTGATAATGCCGGGAGCTGTGCGTTTATGAGCTGGTTTAAGCAAGGTACCGGCCTCTGGCGGCCGCCTGATGGCGGCTTTTATGCCCGGGCGCTGCCGCCCCAAAACTCTTAGCCGCCATCCTCACCAGACGACCTGTATGAGGATGGCGGTTCTTTTTTCGGGCTGCCGTCCTCATAGGGAGCCTCTGGCGAGGATGGCAACAGTCGCTAAATAAAACTGGGTCTATTTGAACCAGTCGGTGATGTGGTTCTTGGCGTAGAGATAGTACACCAGGAGGCCGATCCAG
>CACYZM010000001.1 GCA_902778855.1 uncultured Bacteroidia bacterium | reverse complement strand
CTTCGGCCAGAATCAGGTGGGCAGCGAAATCGTCCGCCCCAATATGTTCGGCAACAAGTATCCTTGGGAAAAGGCGAAAGACCTCTTCGGCAAAGTCCCGGGCTACGGTGCCCAGATGCCGAAGTAGTCTGTCCTTGATGTAAAAAAAGCACTTACGAGTCGTAAGTGCTTTTTTTTTATAAATATAAATAAATGATTTTGGTTTCGTCGGGTCTGACGCGTACCGATTCGTTGAAGACGGTTCGGCCGTGATCACGGACGTGGACTTGGTGATAACCGGGAGAAACATAGATCATGTTGTCCGCGGCACGTTTCAGGTTCCGTCTCCGGTCGAGCTCCCGCTCCCTGACGGTTTGGACTTCGTAACGCTGATCATCGACTCTCACGTCGACGGTATACCGGGTTCTGTCGACGAAGACAATGACTCCATCCTCCTCAACGGTAGACAGGGCGGCTGCCAGGAGGGTCATGCAACTGGTTGCCATCAGGGCGACAACGGCTACCAAAAGAATAGGCAATAATTTTTTCATGGCTATCGTAATAATGGATTGTTCTTTTGCAAAGGTAATATTTTTTGAAGGAGTGCCATCAATTAATCACCCCGGTGGCTGGGCCATTCGGAAGCGGCATAGGTGTCTATCAGATCGTAGTCCGGCATAAGCGTATCGCCCTCTTTGTAAATAAAATCGCATACGGGGATTTTGTCTCCTTCATGCTCTTCATCGGCTTTGCCAATATGCACACAGCGGGCGTCCCAATCAACCCAAACAAACGTCTCTTCGTCCAAAGAGTTGACCTCGGAGATGTATTGTTTCACCTTTTCAACGATCAGGTTTGCAATTTCAATCAACAGTTTGTGCCGAGTATTCATGGGTTGCCTTTCAAAAAAAAAGCACCTGCGTTTCCGTAAGTGCTTGATTAAGAGGAGCTCCTCAAGTAGGACTTGAACCTACGACCCCCTGATTAACAGTCAGGTGCTCTAACCAACTGAGCTATTGAGGAATGTTTCCCGTTGGTTTGGGACTGCAAATGTAGGATAATTTTTTGCGCGCACAAAATTTTTTTATCAAAAAATGCGTTTGCAAAAAAATATTGAGGAAGTTTGGAAAATATTACTACCTTTGCAGTCCCTAACGGATCGCCCAGATGGCGGAATCGGTAGACGCGCTAGTTTCAGGGACTAGTAAACGCAAGTTTGTGCAGGTTCGAGTCCTGTTCTGGGCACAAGAAACCCTCCCGAGATCGGGAGGGTTTCTTTTTAGTATTCCACCAGGTTTTTAAAGCCGTCTAGGCTTGCCTTGAGGGCCTTGTAGCATTCGTTGGCCATATTGATCGCTTCGTCGGCGGTCTCACGACGTTCTCCCTTGATATTCTCGGAGAGCAGGCCCTGGGGACCGAAATAGTAGCGGGTCTCGTCTTTCGCGCCGGCGGTTTCGTAGGAATCACCTTGCAGGAAGACGAAGAGCAGTTTTCCGGTTTCGGCGTCGAACAGGAATTCTTCATAGAAACGATGGGCCGCGACATTGTATTTGCGGGTCACGAAATACGGGCGGTAGTCGGGGTCGAGATCATCGCCGAATTCGGCAAAGTAGCAGGTGACCGTCTCCTTGCGGATGCCCGTGCCGGGCATGTTGCGCTGGATGGTGGTCACAAGTTCTTTGCGCAGGTGCTCTTCATCGCTCATCAGGGCGATGCCCTGCTGGGTATCGGTATACAGTTGGCGGATTTCTTTCACCGTTGTGGGAAGACCGTCCTGGGGGATGACAGGCAGCGCCAGGACAAGCAGGAACAGGAATCGTAACATAAGGTCATTCTTTTTGGCTGTTCAAAGTTACAATAAAAAATGGGAACGGGTTTTTTATTACCTTTGCAAGTTGACTGAATAGCGTCGGAAAGAAGATGGAAATCGGTGTTTTTGCCAAGTGCATCAAGGAACTCATCGTGGAGAACGACCGGGTGGACGTGCCATATCTGGGCTCGTTCACGGCCGAACTGATGCCCGCGACCTATTCGGACCGCCAGACCACCATCCATCCGCCATACCGCAAGATGTCTTTCCATAAGGGCGAAGTGTCCCTGGCGGAAGGACGCTTGCTGCTCGACAAGGTGCGCCGGGAACTCGGCGTGAACCTCGACCAGGCCGGCGTGGAACTGGGCTGGTGCCTCAGCCGACTGAACTCCGAACTCGAAGGCCGCAAGCGCTGCCCGCTCCCCGGGCTGGGCATGATGCGCGCCAATGCCCGCAATGAATTCTTCTTCGTCCCCGACGACGACCTCGACATCTGGCCCGACGGCATCGGCTTCGAACCCATCGCCATCAAGATGCCGAAGGAAGAGATGCCGGAGCCCGTTGTAGAAGAAGCGAGCGAAGCTGCGGATGGTTTTTCGGAATGCGAGCATTTTTCCGGCGAGCAGGACGAAAAACCGGAGCAGCGGAGCGAGATTCCGGAGCAGCCCCAGGCTTGCCTGGATGCAGAAACACAAAATCGCGTGGAGGAAGCCCGCGTCAAAAAGCCTTTGCACTGGGGCTGGATCGTGTTGATCGTCCTGGCGGTGCTGCTGGTGCTTTTCATTGCCGCATCGTATCTGTTCACGGAAAAGATGTCGCCGATTCTCGACCGGTTGCTGTATTCGAAAGAGGAGCTGGAGCTCCTGCAGTGGAGGAAGCCATGATCGATCGCGCGACTGTCGACAGGATTCTGGATGCCACGCGGATCGAAGAGGTCATCGGGGACTTCGTGTCGCTGCGCAAGCGCGGCGCGAATTACCTGGGCCTGTGCCCGTTCCACCAGGATAAAAACCCCTCGATGAGCGTCTCGTCCACCAAGGGCATCTTCAAATGCTTCGCCTGCGGCAAGGCCGGCAACGCCGTGAGCTTCCTGATGGAACACGAGCATATGACCTATGTGGAGGCGCTCCGCTACCTGGCCAAGAAATACCATATCGAAATCGTCGAGAAAGAAGAGACCCCGGAAGAGATCGAGGGACGCAAACGCTACGAAAGCCTGCTGGTGGTCAGCGAATATGCCCAGAAATACTATGCCGACGTCCTCTGGAATACCGACGTGGGCCGGGCCATCGGCCTGTCGTATTTCCACGAACGCAAGTTCACTGACGAAACCATCCGCAAGTTCGGCCTGGGCTATGCCGCTTCCCGGCCGCTGACGCTCTGCAACAAGGCGCTGCGCGACGGATATAAGAAAGAATACCTGGTGGACGCGGGCCTCTGCCTGGAACGCGAAGGGTCCGGCGAACTGTACGACCGGTTCTTCGACCGGGTGATGTTCCCCATTCACTCCATCAGCGGCCGCGTGATTGCGTTCGGCGGCCGGACGCTGAAGGCCGACAAGTCGGTCGCCAAATACGTCAACAGCCCGCAGAGCGAGATTTACGACAAGAGCCGTTCGCTGTACGGCATCTTCCAGGCCAAGAATTCCATTGCCAAGGAAGACAAATGCATCCTGGTGGAAGGATATGCCGACGTCATCTCCATGCACCAGGCCGGCGTGACCAATGTCGTGGCCTCGTCGGGCACGTCGCTGACCGTCGAGCAGATCCGCCTGATCAAGCGCTTCACCGAGAAGGTAACGATCATCTACGACGGCGACGCAGCCGGTATCAAGGCCGCCTTGCGCGGCATTGACCTTGTTCTGGAGGAGGGCCTCAGCGTGAAGGTCGTACTCCTGCCACCCGAAGACGATCCGGATACGTTTGCCAAGAGCCACAATCTGATCGAGATCCGGGAATACATCGAGGAGAACGAAAAGGACTTCATCTCCTTCAAGAGCGACCTGCTGCTCGAAGAGAGCGAACGCGACCCGGTCCGCCGGGCCCAGGTGATCCGCGACATCGTGCAGAGCGTGTCGGTGGTCGCCGATCCCATCCTGCGCAATATTTACGTCGAGATGGTGGCCGAGAAGTTCGGCCAGAAGCCGGAGTCGATCCTGGCGTCGATTTCCCAGATGCGGCGGGCGCGGCGCGCGTTAGAGCGCAGCAGGCGCCGCTTCGACGAACAGCGGCAGGGCGGTAGCCCTGCGGCGGCTGGGCCGGGCGAAGGACCGGCGCCGGAGGAACTGATTCCGGCCGAAGGCCCGGAATCGTTCGCCCTGGACGCCCCCGCCCAGCCCGCCGGCTATGTCCTGCGCGACGCCTTCCTGGCCGTTTCCGAACGGGAGCTTGCCTACTATCTGGTGAAATTCGGCGAGTACCCGATGCATTTCGAGTCCGAAATGTACTACGGCAGCGAGCAGCATGAACCCGTCACGGTGGCCCAATACATTCACGACGCTTTGTCCGACGACGAGATCGTTCTGAAAAACGACCTGTACCGCACAATCTACGACCGCTATTATGCCTTTGTCGCCAACTTGGCCGAAGGCGAATTTACTGAACGGCAGAAGCGTGTGGTCCGCTTCTTTACCACCAGCGCCGATGCGGCGCTCAACCAGGCGGTCTACAACCTGATCCTGGAAGAACATCCGCTGACCGTCAAAACCTACGAAGAATCCATACCGCCGGAAGAACAGACCCTGGCACTGGCCGTGCCCAAGTCCGTCCTCCTTTACAAGAAACGCATCACCGAACTGGCCTGCAACGCGACGGCCAAAGCCGTCAACGAGGCCCAGAAGTCGGGCGATGAGGCCGCCCTGCGGCAGCTCGTCCGCAAACTGCAGATGCTCAATACCGTCAAAAACAGATTATCCAAAGAATTGAACCGATTATGAAAAAACGGAATCTCATCACTTGCGCGTTGCCGTATGCCAACGGCCCCGTCCACATCGGCCATCTGGCCGGCGTCTATGTTCCCGCCGACATCTATGTCCGCTACCTGCGCATGCGCGGGCGCGAAACGCTCTTTGTCTGCGGATCCGACGAACACGGCGTGCCCATCACCATGGCGGCCCGCAAGGAGGGATGCACCCCGCAGGATATCGTCGACAAATACCACAACCTCATCAAGCAGTCGTTCGCCGATTTCGGCATCACCTTCGACATCTACTCCCGCACCTCTTCGGCCACGCACCATCGCTACGCTGCGGAATTCTTCCGCAAACTCTACGATGAAGGCAAGTTCATCGAGAAGGAGTCGGAGCAGTTCTACGATCCCGAGGCCAAGGTCTTCCTGGCCGACCGCTATATCGTCGGAACCTGCCCCAAGTGCGGCAACGAAGGCGCCTATGGCGACCAGTGCGAGAAATGCGGCTCCACGCTGAGCCCCGACGAACTCATCAATCCGCACTCCAAGGTCAGCGGTGCCGAGCCGGTCAAGAAGATGACCAAGCACTGGTATCTGCCGCTGAACGAGTATGAGCCCTGGCTCCGCGAGTGGATCCTCGAAGGCCACAAAGAGTGGAAGAGCAACGTCTATGGCCAGTGCAAGAGCTGGCTCGACGGCGGTCTCCAGCCCCGTGCCGTGAGCCGCGACCTCGACTGGGGTGTGCCCGTGCCTGTGGAAGGGGCGGAAGGCAAGGTCCTTTACGTCTGGTTCGACGCGCCGATCGGCTACATCTCCAATACCATCGAACTGCTGCCCGACAGCTGGGAGAAATGGTGGAAGAGCGAAGACACGCGGATGATCCATTTCATCGGCAAAGACAACATCGTGTTCCACTGCATCGTGTTCCCCTCGATGCTCAAGGCTTACGGCGACGGCTTCATCCTGCCCGAGAACGTCCCGGCCAATGAATTCCTGAACCTCGAGGGCGACAAGATCTCGACCTCGCGCAACTGGGCCGTCTGGCTCCACGAATACCTGCAGGATTTCCCCGGCAAGCAGGATACGCTCCGCTATGTGCTGACCGCCAACGCCCCCGAGACCAAGGACAACGACTTTACCTGGAAAGATTTCCAGACCCGCCACAACAGCGAACTGCTGGCCATTTTCGGCAACTTCGTGAACCGCGCCGTGGTGCTGACGCACAAATTTTTTGGCGGCTGCGTTCCGGCTCCGGGCGAGCTGCAGGCCATCGACAAGGAAGCCCTGGCGCAGATTCCGGTCCTCAAGCAGGCCATCGAAGAGAATCTCGAGACCTTCAAGTTCCGCGAAGCGCTCCGCGAGGCGATGAACCTCGCCCGCGTGGGCAACAAGTACATCTCCGACACCGAGCCCTGGGCCGTCGCCAAGACCGATATGGAACGTACGGCCACCATCCTCTATACCTCGATCCAGCTCTGCGCCTCGCTTTCCGTGGCGTTCGCCCCGTTCCTGCCGTTCTCCGTGGAGAAACTCAACCGGATCCTGAACGTGGAACCGCTTTCCTGGGACGATTTCGGACGCAGCGACCTGCTTCCCGTCGGGCACAAGCTCAATCAGGCCGAACTCCTCTTCTCCAAGATCGAGGACGCCGAGATTGAAAAGCAGATCAAGCGGCTGGCCGACATCAAGGCAGCCCGCGAAGCGGCTGCCGCCGCTGAAGCGGCCGCTGCCGCGCCGAAGGTCGAGCCGGCCAAGGAGGCCTGCACCTTCGACGAGTTCACGAAGATGGACATCCGCACGGCGACCGTCCTGACCGCCGAGCGCGTCCCCAAGACCGATAAACTATTGAAGCTCACCATCGACACGGGTCTCGACCAGCGTGTCATCGTGAGCGGCATCGCCCAGTACTATACCCCCGAAGAGATGGTGGGCAAGCAGATCTGCATTCTGGCCAATCTCCAGCCCCGCGTCATCCGCGGCATCGAAAGCAAAGGCATGATCCTCATGGCCAAACAGATCGACGGCACCATGCGCGTCGTCTCCCCGGAGGACCGCCTCTCCAACGGCGCCACGATCGGCTAGCCTCCGAGCCCGCCTGGCCGCTTGCGATGCTTCGCCTGGTGGCTGGCAGCGAGGATGCTCTTCCAGACTTTTGACGCGACAGGATTCTGCATAGGTGCTGGAGTCCTGTCGCGGCGGCGTTTTGGCCGTTTTGGCCCGTTTCTTTGTCACGACAGGATAGGTAGCCGCACAGTTAGTCTTGTCGTGGCAAAAGTCTTTGCATTTGGACGGAGCCCAAAGTGTGCAGACCCGTGTTTGAATGAGGCGTATCCGTGTTTCCGAGAGACTTCTTTTTCAAAGAAAACGGGTAATCCGTTGAAAAGAGTAGTTGCCCGTATTTTTAAAATCAAGATTATCAATATGATAATGGTCGATATCCGATTTTGCTTTCTTGTCGGAGCAAAATGAAAATCGCGTTGTTACTTTGCTGAAAAAAGCAAAGCGACGCTATGAGTACGTATTACAATCTGCCGGAAGAGAGGATGGCGGAAATCAAACGGGAGGCCGCCCGTTTCAATGAGGCCTGGACAAAAGAAGAGCGCGAAAATGTGTGTGAGTCATTCCGGAATGGGATGCGGATCGAAGAAATTGCCGCGACAGTCCATCGGACAGTCAATGCGATCCGGATCAAACTAATGGAGGCGGGCGAACTGGTCAAGAACCTGTCCCGGAAAGGGGAGCCCTGGAACGAGGAAGAAGTGGATCGCCTGGGCCGGTTTTATTCGCAGGGCTACTCCCCGGCCGGATGCGCCAAACTATTGGGAAGGCTTCGCTCCGAAGCAGAGAAGAAACTGGTCGAAATCGGCCTGATGGAACCGCGCGAAAAAGCCAGCCACGAAAACACGATTCGCGACCCTGCGCATCCAAGATCCTTCGCGCCCTGGTCGAAAGAAGAAACCGAACAACTCAAACAGGAACTGGCGGATTATCGCGACATGCTGGTTGCTCTTGCCCAGATTGCCGCAATCCATGGCAGGACGCTCGGTTCCATCATTTCCCGCGCCGATAAAACCGGACTTTGCACGCCGGCGCAAAGCGATCCGGTGGCAAGCGAGCTGGCGACAAGCCCTACGGACAACCCGATGTAATCGCTATCGATCATCGGTGGGCGATGAGAAAAACCTATCATATTTGCATCGCTTCTCATGACGAAGTCCTTTACCGGTCAGAGGCCGATATGATCCGGGGATTCAATTGTCTGGCTGAAACGGTCTTGTTCACGGAAAGCCGATTGTTGGCGGAAGGGTTTATGTCCACGCACCGGCACATCATTGTCCAGACCGACGATCCGGTCGACTTCGTTCAACGGGACAGATATGCCTATAGCCGTTATTTCAATGCGCGGTACGGTCGGAGCGGCCGTTTGGGTGAAAGGCAAGCGTTCATTACGGAGATCGAGGGTCTTGTCCGTTTGCTGACGGCCCTCAATTATGTGAACCGGCAAGGGCTTCATCACGGTTTGGTGGCCACGCCATTCGCATATCCCCATTGTTCGGTCAATTCCTTTTTTCAGAAAGATTTTGGAAAATCATCGCCGGACAAAGACAATTTGTTGCCTTCAAAGTTCCGACACCGGTACTTGACGCGGAATGTTTCAGTACCGGAACGATACCGGATGGATCAGAATGGTTTGTTGCTGCGGGAAGACATCATCGATACCGGGTATGTGAAACAGATTTACATTTCTCCCCGGAACTTCCTGTTCCAGATGAACAAAGTCACGGATGAACGGGTTGAAGAAGATCAGCGAAGAGAAGAGTCCGACACGCCGATCATCACGATCGACTTGATTGAGCAGGGGGTGCCTGATGCAGACCGAAAGCAAATGCTGTTGAATGAACAGGGTCGTGTCAATACCAGCCTGATGACGGATTTGGAGCTTTGCCGGCTGATAGATGACTATTATGTTCCCCGTGTGAAGGGCCGGGATGAAGGCATTACCCTATATGCGTTGAGCCAGACGGAACGAGCGGCTTTGTATCGGCACATCGAGCAGGATGTTCAGCGTGCCCGTTTTGCAAACGCCGATGACAGGCGAACTTGGGTCGGAAAAGCCGGGTTATCCGGAAAGAGAGTGACGGCGGCGCAGTTGCGGCGGTGCCTTGTTTTGCCGCGACAGGATTAATGCCCCGGGAGAGAGTCCTGTGGCGGCAGGAAAACGAGCCAAAACCCCCAAAACGCTGCCACGACAGGACGCCAACACCCCCGCGGAATCCTGTCGCGGCAAAAGTCTTGGGAAATCCCTGGTGTCGGAACGCGCGAAGGTCCTGGAATCGGAACGCGCGGCTGTTTTTTCGGTCATCCGGCGGTCGGTTGTCGGTCGCTGTTAAAGACCTGCGGGAAAGGACTGATGGATAATCATGACTTGGGTTTACCGCATCTGGGTGTTCTGATTGCCGGTTGAAGCCGCCGGACGGGGTGCTCCAGGCGGGTGCTCCAGGCGGGTGGTTTTGGAGGAACGGTTGGTAAGTTTGCGATTTTATCAATACCTTTGTGTCTGCAATGCGGGAGACAAGTTATCAGGTTGCAGGCCATCGGTTTTCGGTGCGGGTTTCCGACGGGATTGAGTTGTCGGAGGCGTTTGCGCCGTATGCTCCGTTCGCGGTCGGCGCCGAGGTCTCGGCTGTGGCTCCGATCTTTCGATTGGAGGTGGTGCCGGAGGCGGCGTTGACTATGCCGCGGGGGGCGGTGCTGGAGTTCGAGCAGGACGATGAGGGGTCGCAGATCCGGGTGTTCCGGACGCCGGCGGGCGAGAACTGGTTTGAGTTCCTGCTTTGGAACCATCTGGCGGGGAAGATGCGGGTGTCCGGCGATTTCCGCGAGGCTTCGCTGGCCCTGGTCGCGCACGGCGCCTTTGCGTTGGGGAACGCGCTGATGGTGATGTATGCCTTGTCCACGGCGAAGCTGGGGACGGCGCTTTTCCACGCTGCCGTGATCGGATACGAAGGAAAAGGATACCTGTTCCTGGGTAAGTCGGGGACGGGAAAGAGTACGCATGCACGGCTTTGGCTCAAACACGTGCCGGGGTCGGAACTGATCAATGACGACAATCCGGTGGTCCGGGTGTTTCCCGACGGCTCGGCGCGGGTGTATGGCTCGCCGTGGAGCGGGAAGACGCCTTGCTACCGCAACGTCGACCTGCCTGCGGGCGGGTTTGTGCAACTGGCCCAGGCGCCGTACAATGCCATCCGGCGGCTCCGCGGGATTTCGGCCTATGCCTCGCTGCTCACGAGCATCTCGGGCAAGCGCTGGGACCGCAGCCTGGCCGACGGACTGCACGAGACGGAGAATGCGCTGGCCGCGCAGGTTCCGGTCTGGCATTTGGATTGCTTGCCTGATGCGGCGGCGGCGCAATTGTGCCGGGACGTGATTACGCAGGAAGAGTCATGAAGGAAGTGACGGACGAACAGATCATCCGCGACGCCGTGTCGCTGGTGGAAGAGGGAATGGCCGTGACGATGCGGGTCAAAGGGCGCAGCATGCTGCCCTTCATCCTGGGCGGGCGCGAGAGCGTGGTCCTGACCCGTCCCGGAACGATCCGTCCCGGCGACGTGGTGCTGGCCCGGATCGACGGGCGGCGGTATGTGCTGCACCGCGTGATGGAGGTGTCGGAGGAACGCGTCGTGCTCATGGGCGATGGCAATATCCGGGGGCAGGAAGTCTGCCGGCCCGAAGACGTGCTGGCCCGGGCCGACGAGGTCGTGGGGGAGGACGGAACGCACCGGCGGCTCGATACGCCGAAAATGCAGCGCCGGGCGCGCTGGTGGCGGCGGCTCCTGCCGGTCCGCCGCTGGATCCTGGCGGTTTACAAACGGACGATAATCCGCAATATCGACATACAATGAAAAGGAAAGAAGGATTCGTGCTGCGCGAAGTGTGCGGCGAAAAAGTGATCGTGGGCGAAGGCCTGGGGGCCATCGATTTCGGAAAACTGCTCTCGATCAACGACACGGCCGCCTGGATCTGGAACCAGGCCGGCGAACAGGGCGACTTTACGGTCGATTCCATCGCCGCGGCGCTTTGTGAAGAATACGACGTTGACCTGGCCACGGCCCGCGCCGACGTAGACCGCATCCTGACCCAGTGGAAGGAGCTGGGCGTGGTGGAATGAAATACTTCCGCTGGCTTTGGCACGAGATGGCGGGGATTCGCTGGAATACCCTCGTCCGGATCGTCTTGGGCATTGCGCAGGCTTTCCTGAGCCTGCTGATGGTCTGGCTCTGCCGCCGGTTCATCGACGAGACCATCCGCACGGGCACGCGTACCGACATCATCTGGATGATCATCCTGCTGGTCGTGGTCGTCCTGGGCGGCGTGATCCTGCGGCAGGTGTATTACTATATGTCCACCGTCGCCCTGACGAAGCAGACCAACGACCTCCGGCTCGACATCTTCAGCCGCCTCTTCTCGCGGCAGCTCTATGCCGACAAGGAAATCCATTCGGGGGACATCACCTCCCGGCTTTCCAAAGACATCGATGTGGTGGGCACGGCTACGACCGACCTGCTCCCCCGGGCGGTTGTTACGCTGATCCAGTTGACCGGCGCTTTTCTGCTGATGTATTCGATGGACCGCACGCTGGCCTGGGTGCTGCTGCTCCTTACGCCGCTCGTCCTGATCTTCGGCAAGGTCATTTCCCGTCCGCTCCGGCAGATGACGCAGGATATCCGGGAAGATGAAAGCCGGATCCAGATGCAGGTACAGGAAGGGATGGAGCACAACGCGACCCTCCGCTCCCTGGGCAGCGAGCAGTGGGTTACCGACCGGCTCGACTCGACGCAGGAAAGCCTGATGGGCCGGGTGAAGCGGCGCTCCCGCTTTACGGTTTTCACCCGCTCGGTCCTGGCGGCCTGTTTTGGCCTGGGCTATCTCCTGGCTTTCGTCTGGGGCGGTCTGCAGTTGCGCGTGGGCGCCATCACCTTCGGTGTGATGACTTCGTTCCTGCAGTTGGTCGGCCAGATCCAGAATCCGATCCTCACGCTGCTGAATATGGTTCCCCAGCTGATCCATACGACCACCAGCATCGACCGGCTCGAAGAACTGCGGCAGCAGGAGCAGCTTTCCGAGGCTGACTCGCAGCGGGTTCCCGTGGTCAGCGGCGTTGCCGGCGTTCGCGCCGAGCAACTCAGCTTCCGCTATGCCGGCGGCGACCGTCAGGTGCTCGACAACTTCACCCACGACTTCGTCCCCGGCAGCAAAACGGCCTTGACCGGCCAGACCGGTGTCGGCAAGACGACGTTGTTCCGCCTGATGCTCTCGCTGGTCCAACCCTCTTCCGGGCGCTTGACGCTTTACGAAACGGCGGCCCGCGGCGGTCGCGACGGACAGGAGTATCCTGTCTCGCCGCTGACGCGTCCCGATTTCGTTTTCGTGCCCCAGGGAAATACGCTGATGAGCGGATCGGTCCGCTTCAACCTTCAGTTGGCCAAACCTTCCGCCACGGAAGAGGAAATGCGGCGTGTGCTCCACACGGCCGCGGCCGACTTCGTCTTCAATCTGCCCGACGGGCTCGATACGGAGCTGGGCGAGCGGGGCGTAGGCCTGAGCGAAGGTCAGGCCCAGCGCATCGCCATCGCCCGCGGCCTGCTCCGTCCCGGCAGCGTCCTCTTGCTGGATGAGATCAGCGCCGCCCTCGATGAGGCGACCGAGCGGGAATTGTTCTCGCGTATTTTCGCCGACTATCCCGACCGTACAATGATTTTCATTACGCACCGGCCTGCCGTCGCAGCGCTCTGCGACGAAGTCCTGGAGATCGAACGATAGACAAAAAGAGCCCGGCTGGCGGCCGGGCTCTCTTTTTGTGCGTTAAGTCCTATTTGAACTTCGCGAAGAAGTCGTTGCCCTTGTCATCCACCAGGATGAAGGCAGGGAAGTTCTCGACGCGGATTTTCCAGATGGCTTCCATACCGAGTTCCGGATATTCGACGCATTCGATCGACTTGATGTTGTTCTGGGCCAGGATGGCGGCCGGGCCGCCGATCGAGCCGAGGTAGAAGCCGCCGTGCTTCTTGCAGGCGTCGGTCACCTGCTGGCTGCGGTTGCCCTTGGCCAGCATGATCATACTGCCGCCGTGATCCTGGAAGAGATCGACGTACGGGTCCATGCGGCCGGCCGTGGTGGGGCCCATGGAGCCGCAGGCCATGCCGGCGGGCGTCTTGGCCGGACCGGCGTAGTAGATGGGGTGCTCTTTCAGATACTGCGGCATTTCTTCACCGCGGTCGAGGCGTTCCTTGATCTTCGCGTGAGCGATGTCGCGGCCTACGATGATGGTGCCGTTGAGGCTCAGGCGGGTGCCGATGGGGTATTTCGTCAGGATCTTGCAAACGTCGGCCATAGGCTGGTCGAGGTTGATCTTCACGGCATTACCTTCGCCGGCCTGGCGGAGTTCTTCCGGAATCCAGCGGCCCGGGTTGTCGTCGAGTTTCTCGATCCAGACGCCGTCCTTGTTGATCTTGCACTTGATGTTGCGGTCGGCCGAGCAGCTCACGCCGAGGCCGACGGGGCAGCTGGCGCCGTGGCGCGGCAGGCGGATGATGCGCACGTCGTGGGCCATGTATTTGCCGCCGAACTGGGCGCCCAGGCCGATTTTGCAGGCCTCTTCCCACACCTGTTTCTCGAGTTCCACGTCGCGGAAAGCGCGGCCCGTGGCGTCGCCGGTGGTAGGCAGGTTGTCATAATACTTGCAGGAGGCGAGTTTAACCGTGAGGAGGTTGCGCTCGGCGGAGGTGCCGCCGATGACGAAGGCGATGTGGTACGGCGGGCAGGCGGCCGTGCCGAGGGTCTTCATCTTGCCCACGAGGAACGGCACGAGGGTGCCGGGGTTGAGGATGGCCTTGGTCTCCTGGTAGAGGTAGCTCTTGTTGGCGCTGCCGCCGCCTTTGGTCACGCAGAGGAAGCGGTATTCCATCCCTTCGGTGGCTTCGATGTCGATCTGGGCGGGTAGGTTGCACTTGGTGTTGACCTCTTCATACATGGTCAGCGGTGCGTTCTGGCTGTAGCGGAGATTCTCTTCGGTGTAGGTCTTGAAGACGCCTTTCGAGAGGGCTTCCTCGTCGCAGAAACCGGTCCAGACCTGCTGGCCTTTCTCGCCGTGGATGATGGCCGTGCCGGTATCCTGGCAGAACGGGAGCTTGCCCTTGCAGGCCACTTCGGCGTTGCGGAGCATCGTCAGGGCCACGTATTTGTCGTTCTCGGAAGCCTCGGGGTCGGAGAGGATCTTTGCGACCTGGGCGTTGTGGGCCGGCCGGAGCATGAACGAGACGTCGCGGAAGGCGGTGTTCGCCATGACGGTGAGCGCCTCGGGCGCCACTTTCAGCATCGGCTTTCCTTCGAAGTCGCCGACCGAGACCCAGGCCTCGGATCCGGGAATCTTGTAGTATTCAGTGGTGTCTTCACCCAGCTGAAACATCGGAGCGTATTTGAATTCCATATCGTGTAGTTAAATGTTTCGTATTCTGCAAAGATACATAAAAACGACCACCTTGTCAAGGGGCGATGATCTCGGAATAATCCCGCGGGAACGGCTCGCCGTACACCGCCTGGTACTCTTTCTGGAAGTTGGCGAAGACCTGGCGCGCGAGGGTGCTGTTGCCTTTTTCGCGATAGGCTTTGCACTTGAGGGCGACCGCCGTTTCGTTGAGGGGGTCGAACTTGTTGATGGCATCGCAGCTGTCGAGCACCAGGTCGGCCTGGCTGCGCAAGTCCAGGCCCAGGGCGAAATGCGTGAGGACGGAAAGGATGGAGTCGGTGACATCGGCTTTGAGGGGATCCGCCCAGAGTTCGTTGAAGCCCTCGAGCAGGGGCCCGTACTCGACCAGTGTGAGCAGCGCCTCGATCTGGGTCCGGGTCAGTTCGCCCGCCTTGACCAGATCGATGAAACGGTAGTAGTCCACCAGCTCCGAAGGGGCTTCCAGCGACCAGCGCCCCTGTTCGCTGCGGATCTCGCAAGTTCCGACATCCCGCAGCAACCCCCGCAGTTTGAAGAGGGAGACCGAACGGTTGTTGATGGCGCTTTTTTCGTCCTTGTCGTACCAGAGGATATTCTTGATCTGTTCGGAGCTGATGCCGCCTTTGGGCGTGTGGCAGATCAGCAGCAGCAGGAGTTCGCGGAGAATGGGCGAGAACTGGGACGTGATGTCGGCGCCTTCCGCCGCGATGACCCGGAAGCCGCCGAACAGATAGATGCCGGTTTCCGCATTGCGTTCGCTGTTGACATAGCGTCGCGATGAGATGGCGACCGGCTCCGCAGAAGCGGTCGCTTTCTGTTTCTTCCTTCGGGTGTACAGATAGACGAACAGTGCCAGGTCGCCCAGCAGAATGCCGATGATCAAGGCCAGCACGGGCCAGGAAGTGCGCTGCTTCGTGTCGCGGCGCACGTCCAGCGAGATGAGTTGGAGATCTTCCCGCCCGTCGGGCAGCGGATTGAACTGCAGGTTGCGCTGGCTGAGAAACACGCGTTCGAAACGGCAGCTGTCGCGGCCGGAGCGGACGGTGCACGAAGAATCGGCCGCCGAGAAATGGAAGTGGAAATCGATCAGCCCCGGTTCTCCTTTCAGGAAGGGCAGGCTCAGCCGTTGTTCCTGTACCGAAGTGGCCTGAAGCAGCGAGAGCCTGGCCGCTTCGGTGGTGTCCCGGTCGAGCAGGAAGGTGTAGAGGATGTAGTCGCCGAACGTGACGCTCAGCAACTGCCCCTGTCCGGAAGCCTCCGGACGCTCCGTATCCGCAACGACCAGCGCGACGTCCACCGGCGTCTGGGCGAAAAGCGGGCAGAGCAGGACCAAACTCACGAAAATGGCTGTCAATAAGCGCTTCAAGGCGAAAAACTTTGCAACAAAGATAAAAAATAAAACAAAATTAATCTAGCTGCTAATCCATTAATTTAGTATGCTAATCTAAATTTGTCTTGAAATGCAGCTCGCGAGCCTCCTCATAGCCCTCAATATTTTGGCCGCAACCATCTGGTTGCTGCTCAAAAACCGCAATGCCGCTCTCATCCTGATCCTGTTCGGCATGCTGATGACGCTGGTCGCCTGGTTGCTCGACCTGCCCGGTGTCCGGCAGGAATTCGGCTCGTACGTGTTTTTTGAATTGCACGCGTGGGCGACGCGCGTGTTCTCCTCGCGTCTGGCCGGAAGTGGCTTGATGGTGATGCTGCTTTTCGGCTATCTGGAGTATATGAAGACACTGAAGGCCGACAGTGCCTTCGTTTATGTGACCCTTCAGCCTTTGTCCGTCCTTCGGAACAATCCGAATCTGGCGTGCCTCATCCTGATTCCGATCGGAACGCTGCTTTCCTATGCCTTGCCTTCCGCGACGGCGGTCGGCCTCCTGCTGGTGGCTACGCTCTATCCCGTCCTCCGGAAGATCGGCATGAGCAAGATGAGCATCCTCTCCATCATCGTCGCCACGACCCTGCTCGACCTCGGCCTGAATTCCCCGAATGCCAACCGGGCCGCGGATTTTCTGGGGATGGAGGTATCCGCGTACACCCGTTACCAGATGCAGGTCGTCATCCCGATCCTGATCATCATCACGGGAGTCTATTTTTTCTTCGGCCGCTGCAAATCCCGGAAAGAAGGCTACGACACGCCCGTTCCGGTTCGTCCGGCGGCTGACGATCTGGCCTGGAAAAAGGATGCGCCCCTGTACTATGCGCTCCTGCCCGTGCTGCCGCTGCTGCTGTCCCTCGTCTTTTCCTTTACGCTTCCGCGGGAGTCTGCGGATTCTTACCTGTCGGGCATCAACGGAGCCATCCTCCTGTCGTTCCTTGTCGCCGGTCTCATCGACGCCTTTCACGTCCGTTCCTACAACAAGGCCCTCACGTCGATGTCGGTCTTTTGGCGCGGCATGGGAAACGGTTTCGCTTCGGTGGTCGTGATGATCATCGCCGCCGATATTTTTGCAGAAGGACTGATGCGGATGGGCGTCATCGACACGATGGTGTCGCTGGCCGAGTCGGTCCGCATCGGCAAGACGGGTATTACCGTCATGCTGGCCGTGCTGACAATGTTTTCGACCGTCATCACCGGCAGCGCGACGGCCTCTTTCGCCGCTTACGGCGCCATCGCGCCGAACGTCGCGTTCCAATTCGGGGCCGACCCGCTCCAGGTCGTGCTTACCGTTCAGTTGCTGGCCGGCTTCGCCCGTGCTCTCACACCCATCTCCATCGTGATCATCGCGCTCGCCGAGGCCGTGGACGTCCCGCCCATCAAGCTGGTCCGCTATCACCTCGTGCCTGTCTCCATCATCTCGGTGCTGACGCTGATTTACCTCTTGACCATCACATTGATCTAGTATGCATAAACTGACTCTCTCCGCCTGGTTCCTTCTTCTGACCGCCGTCCTGCTGCAGGCGCAGCCCCACGCCGAACTGCAGAAGAAGGTGTATCCCAACCCGGAAGGCATCACCTTCACCACGCCGACGCTCTCCATCGACGAAAACCGCTTCGCTTCCTACGAAGAGATCATGGCCTGGCTCGATGTCCGCGCCCGGGATCCCCGCATGACCTGCACGACGATCGGAACCACGACGAAAGGCCGTGCGGTTCCGATGTACCGTCTCCACAACGACACCAAGGGTCCGAAAGTCAAGGTCTGGCTGCAGGGTGCCATTCACGGCAACGAGCCGGCCGCGGCCGAAGGCCTCTTTATGCTGACCGATTATCTCCTGCGCACGCCCGCGGGTGGGAAGCTGCTCGACAGGCTGGATGTCTACATCCTGCCGATGGCCAATCTCGACGGCTACCTGGCCAACAAACGGGTTTCCGGCGACGGATACGACCTGAACCGCGACCAGACCAAGTTTGCCGATCCGCAGAGTGTGATGATCAAGCGGGCCTTTATGCAGGTCAATCCCGACGTGGCGGTCGACTTCCACGAATTCCAGCCCAACCGGCCGGTGAAAGTGCATTCCGAAACGCCCAATGCCATCCTATATTACGATGCGCTCTTCCTGCCCACCGGCTACCCCAACGTGCCGCAGACGCTGCGCGATGCGACGATCCGCCTGATGGAAGAGCCGTGCGCCGCAGCCCTCGACGCCATCGGCTATTCACATTTCGAATATTTTACCATTACCCAGCGTGACGGCGAAATGGCCCTGACGCTCAACGCCCGCAGTCCGCAGTCGAGCTCGACCTCGTACGCCCTGTCCAACGCCATCTCCTTCTTCCTGGAAATCCGCGGCATCGGCCTGGGCCGCCTCTCGCTGGAGCGCCGGACTTATTGCGGCTTTACCGTCGCCAAGACTGTTCTTGAAAGCACATACGCACACCATAAGGAAATCCGGCGCATCGTCCGGAAAGCCATCCGGCAGACGACGAAACGGAAGGATCCGGTGACGGTGCTGTTCCATTCCCGCGAAAAACGCGTGCCCGTGACCTTCCTCGACGTGGAGAAAGCCGCTCCGGCCGTGCTGGAAGACGTCCTCGTGCTGGATGCCCGCGAACCGCAGGCCGACCTCGTACGGACCCGCCCGGTCGCCTACCTGCTGGACGCTTCGGAAACGAGGGCCGTCGAAAATCTCCGGACGCTCGGCCTGACCGTCGAACAGCTGGATGCGCCGAAGCGCTGCCGGGTGGAAACCTATCGCGTGACGGAACGCGAGGAAGCGGACACGCCTTGGGAGAAAATCCGCCGCGTGACGGTCCATACGGAAGTCACACCTCTCGAAAAAGAGTTCCCTGCCGGAACGTACGTGGTCCGGCTTGACCAGGAGAATGCGAATTTCGCCGTCTCCGTGCTGGAGCCGGAAGCCGAGAACGGCTTCGTCTCCTTCCGCGTCGTCGAGGCGCAGGAAGGCCGGACGCTCCCCATTTGCAGACTACTCAAATTTTAACCAATCATATTAACCAATGAAGCGAATATTCTTTGCAATCCTGC
Source organism: uncultured Bacteroidia bacterium (assembly GCA_902778855.1). Taxonomy (GTDB): domain Bacteria; phylum Bacteroidota; class Bacteroidia; order Bacteroidales; family UBA932; genus Cacconaster. The sequence goes on along the minus strand of CACYZM010000001.1, from coordinate 135,264 downwards.
TTTCGCTGGCCGTGCTGCCGGCGATGGCACAGGTCAAGGGAACGGTCATCGACGGGGCCACCGGCGAGCCGTTCTTCGGCGTCAGCGTGCTGGTCAAAGGGACCACGGTCGGTACCGACACGCAGGCTGACGGCACCTTCTCCGTCCCGGCCAAGGTCGGTGACGTCCTGCAGTTCTCCTTTATCGGATACGTGACGCAGGAGTACACGGTCAAGGATCTCAACCCAGTCCACATCATCCTCGAGGAAGACGTGAACCTGCTCGAAGAGATCGTGGTCGTGGGCTACGGTACGCAGAAGAAGAGCGACGTCACCGGCGCCGTCTCCACCTTCAGCGCCAAGGAACTGGAAGAAAGGCCTTCCACCAACCTCATCCAGGCGCTGCAAGGCGCCGTGGCCGGTCTGAACATCTCGATGACCGGTTCGGATGCCGAAGGTTCCAACTCCGTGACGTTCATCCGCGGCAACAACTCCATCTCGGCTTCCAACAAGCCGCTGATCATTCTCGACGGCGTGCCGTTCGACGGCAGCTGGTCGGAGATCAACACCAATGACGTCGAGTCGATCGAAGTCCTCAAAGACGCATCGTCGGCCGCCATCTACGGCGCCCGCGGCGCCAACGGCGTCATCCTCATCCAGACCAAGAAAGGCAAGGCCGGCGACAAGGTGGTCGTTTCCTACAACGGCTACTGGTCGTTCAACAAGGCGGTCAAGATCCCGAAGATGATGGATGCGGAGACCTTCTACGCCCACAAGAAAGAGGCGGGATGGTCCACGACCGCTACGGAAGAGGCCGTCCACGCCGCCGGCGGCGGCACGGACTGGCTCGCCCTCGCCCTGCAGAACGGCCACAAGATGCAGCACAACCTCTCGATCCGCGGCTCCGGCAAGACGACCCGCTACTATCTGTCGGGCAACCTGACGGACAACAAGGGTATCGCCATCGGCGACAAGTTCCAGCGCTACGCGTTCAACATCAATCTCGACCAGGATCTGGGCAAATGGGTGAAGTACGGCACCAGCACGCGCTACGGCTATTTCGACCGCAGCGGCAGCCACGTGAACTTCAGCGACGCCTACCTGATGAACCCGCTGGGCGTTCCCTACAATGAGGACGGCTCGATCCGCCTGCTTACCTGGGAGGACAACAACTATGCGAACAACCCGCTGAGCGCGCTCAACGAGATCACCAACAACGTGGGCCAGAGCTTCACGACCAACAACTACCTCGACGTGACCTTCCCCATCAAGGGCCTGACCTACCGCCTGAATACGGGTTACACCTTCAATACCCGCCTGTATCAGAACTACAAGGGTCTGGATACCGTGGACGGCAACAAGAACGGCGGCGTGCTCCAGATCAACAACAACTACCGCAAGGACTGGCTGATCGAGAACATCCTCTCCTATACGCGCGAGTTCGGCAAGCACACCATCTTCCTGACGGGCCTCTACTCTTCGCAGTATTCGAACCGCGTCTCCAACACCATCAACGCTTCGGGTTTCCCGAACGACGTGATGACGTACTGGCAGCCCAATAAGGCCAATGCGCTTTCCGCTACCGCCAACAGCACGACCACGACGCACATCTCCCAGATGCTCCGCGCCAACTACAGCTACGATTCCCGTTACCTGATCACCCTGACGGCCCGTCGTGACGGCTTCTCCGCTTTCGGCGCCGACCGCAAATACGGTATCTTCCCCTCCGTCGCCTTGGGTTGGAACATCGCCCGCGAGCCGTTCATGAAGGACACGGCCTTCGGCAATACCTTCAACAACCTGAAACTCCGTCTCTCCTGGGGTAAGAACGGCAACGAGGCCATCGACGCCTACGCCACGCTTCCGGTGCTCAGGGGCAAGAACTATCTGACCGACGACTACAACCCGGTCTACGGTTTCTATCCCAACCAGCTGGCTTCGCCGATCCTGGGCTGGGAGACGACCACGTCGTACAACGCCGGTATCGATTTCGGCATCCTGAAAGACCGGATCAAAGGTACCTTCGACATCTATACGACCCGGACCACCGACCTGCTGCTCGAGCGCACCATTCCGTCGATCAACGGTACCAACTCGCTGCTCCAGAACATCGGCAAGACCAAAGGTCACGGCGTCGAGTTCCAGATCTCCTCGGTCAACGTGGCCACGAAGAACTTCACCTGGTCCACGAACTTCAACATCGTGCACTACCACAACGAGATCGTGGACGTCGGCCTCTATGACGAGGCGGGCAACCCGATCGACGACGTGGCGTCCGAATGGTTCATCGGCTACCCCGTGAACGTCAACTACGACTATACGTTCGACGGCATCCACCAGGTGGGCGAGACGCTCTCCTACAACAACCCGCTTTCCCAGCCGGGCTTCGTCAAGTACAAGGACATCGTGGTCGACCAGGTCATCGACTCGAAAGACCTCTCGATCATCGGCAGCCGCATTCCGCTGGTCATTCTGGGTATGAACAACACGTTCTCCTACAAGAACTTCACCTTCTCGTTCTTCCTGAACGGCCAGTTCGGCGCCACCTACCGCAACTACCTGCGCGGCGTCCACACCCTTTCCTATCGCCAGAACCAGCTCGAAAAGGAATTCTGGACGGAGAGCAATCCGATCAACACCTATCCGAAGAATGTGGGTGACGGCTCCGAGAACACCAAGCGCGTTGCCTTCTACGAACGGACGGACTACGTCCGCGTGAAAGACGTCAACCTGGCTTACCGCCTGCCTTCCAAGTGGGTCAATGTCATTGGCCTGAGCCGTGCGGAAGTCTACTGCAACGTCAAGAATCCGTATACCTGGACCACCTGGACCGGTCTCGATCCGGAATTCGTCACTTCAGGGAACGCCCAGCGTTCCATCCCGCAGACCTTCGAAGTACTCTTCGGTCTTAAACTGGACTTTTAATTCTAGGAGGACAAACCCATGAAAAAGAACATACTTGTTATCCTCGTTTCCCTGCTGACCCTTTCGGCCCTGACTTCCTGCGCGGAAGACTTCCTGGTTGAAAAACCGGTCACCGACATCTATGCCGACAACCTGCTGACCAATTACAGCGGCTTCGAGAGCATGAACTATGCGCTTCTGAGCATGGTCCGCGACGAATACGGCCGTATGGACATCAACTACGGCAGCACCGATTTCGGTTCGCTTCCCTTCGCCAAATCCACGATGTGGAGCTGCGGTACCGACAATGCGTGGGGCAACAACCGCCACACCAGTTTCCGTTTCTTCAATTTCCCGAAGAACATCGTGGGCATGACCGACGAGGCCTGCTTCCTCTCGCTGTTCGAGTGGCTCTACAAGGTGGTCAATACCGCCAACATGGTCATCGAACGCGCTGAAAATCCCGACGTGGACTGGGCGGGCGGTTCCGCCGCCGCCGATCAGGCGCACAAGGAACAGATCGTGGCCGAAGCCAGACTTTACCGGGCCTGGGCCTACCGCCACCTGACCTATTCCTTCGGCGACGTACCTTTGAGCACGGCCGAGATCACGGGTGCCAATTACCGGGTCGACTGGGAGCGCAATCCCGTTTCCGAGATCCGCGGTCTGATGGAAGAAGACCTCAAGTACGCCGTGGAGAAGCTTCCCTGGCGTCAGGCCGGCAACAACACCAAGCCGAACCAGGCCATTGCCCGCCACTATCTCGGCGAACTGTACCTGGCCATGGGCAAGCCTTCCGAGGCCAAAGCCGTCCTGCAGCCGCTCGTGGAAGGGGGTGACTACCGCCTGATGACCAGCCGTTTCGGCAAGAACGCCAACAATCCGGGCAGCGCCTTCATCGACGTGTTCCGCTCGCCGCTCTATACCGACGGCAACAGCGAGGTCCTCTGGGCTTTCCTCAACACCGAGGAAGAGAATACCAGCTACGGCAACTCGACCGTCATCTTCATGCGCAACATGTGGGTGAATTACTACTCGAACGACTCCGCCATTTCGAAGCTGACCTGCGCCCTGTATCCGGGCCAGACGCCGATCCTGTTCTGGTCGCTCAACGGTGGCAAGGGTGCGGGCCGCTGCGCCATTTCGCTGGGTGCCCACAAGCTCTGGAACTATGACAACCAGAAGGACAATGACGTTCGCTACGATGAGAATTCGATGGTCTGGCACCTCTATTTCCTGGATGACAACGGTGAAAAATACGAGGTACAGAACTTCATCAATCTCAAGACCAATGCGGCGATGAGCAACGACAACGATCCGACCATCAAACAGTACAAGTTGCCGTCCACCCGCAAGTGGCAGTATGTCAACCCGGTGTTCGAGAAGTCCAATGCCGACAACCAGTTCAACAATATGGTGTACCTGCGTCTGGCCGAGACTTATCTGCTTTACGCCGAAGCGCTCTACAAACTGAACGACGCCGCCGGCGCCGCCGAGTGGATCAACAAGGTGCGCCGTCGTGCCAACTGCTCGGAGATTCCCGCTTCCGTCGTGTCGATCGATTTCATCCTCGACGAGCGCAGCCGCGAACTGATCACCGAGGAGCAGCGCCGCGAGACGCTGATCCGTCTGAGCCAGGAGAACGGCGGCGACGAGCGCCGGGCCGACAATATCTTCAAGAGCCGGGTCCGTGCCCACAACGAAGTGTCCGGCCGTGAAGTGCGCGGTATGCACGACGACGTGACGCCGGTCCTCTTCCCGATTCCGCAGGAATTCATCAACTCCAACACAGGCAGAGCGATCCAGCAGAATCCGGGTTATTAATTCGAACGGCAAAACGCTATGGGACTCCTCTATTTTCTCGTTTGTGTGGCGGTCATCGCCCTGACGGCGGTGCTGCTGTACAGGAAATACAATCCGCAAGGCGTTCTGCTGCTCTCCGGACTGTTTATGGTGGCCCTGGCCGCGATCGTCGGACTCCATCCGGCGGACGTGGCCAAGACCACCGGGTCCGGTGTGTTCGATGTGTTCCGGTTTGCCGAGGAAAAGTTCATCTCGAACTTCGGCCGGGCCGGCCTGATGATTATGGTCATCGGCGGCTATGTGGCTTTCATGAACAAGATCCAGGCGACCAACATGCTGGTCTGGCTGGCCATCAAGCCGCTGGGGTTCCTGAAAAAGTGCCCGTATCTGGCGGCCGCGCTGGCCATTCCCATCGGCCAGCTGCTGTTCATCACCACGCCGTCCGCGGCGGGGGTGGGGCTGCTGCTGGTGGCTACGCTCTATCCGATCCTGGTGAATCTGGGCGTGAGCAAGATGACCGCGCTCACGGTCATATCGGCCGCGACGTTGTTCGACCAGGGGCCGGGCTCCGCCAATACGGCGGCCGCCTCGTCGCTGGTCGGGCTCAGTCCGGTGGAGTATTTCCTCAAGTTCCAGATGCCGAACGTGATTCCGACCACGGTGATCCTGATGCTGGTATTCTTTTTCTACAACCGCTGGTGTGACCGCCGCGATCTGGCCGCCGGCAAGCAGATTTACAGTACGGAGCGGGTGGACGAAGCCGACCGGCCGGACGTGCCGGGCATTTTCGCCCTGCTTCCGCTGGTTCCGATCCTGTTGCTGGTGTTTTTCTCGGAGTATGTCGGCATTTTCCACGTCGAGCTTTCGACGACGGTGGCGATGCTGGTGTCGTTCCTGATTTCGCTGGTGTTCGTGGCTATCCATCGGCGCAGCGTGAAGGAGATCTTCCCTTTGTTCGGCACGTTCTGGCAGGGGATGGGCAATGTGTTCGCGTCGGTGATTACGCTGATTGTGGCGGCCGAGATTTTCTCGGGCGGTCTGATCAGTCTGGGCTTCATCGACAATCTGGTGGCCGGGACCACGGGCATCGGCCTGGGCGGCGTGTCGATTTCGATCGTCATAACCGCCGTGGTGTTCTTTGCGGCGATGCTGATGGGCAGCGGCAATGCGGCGTTCTTCTCGTTCGGCCCGCTGGTGCCCGACATCGCGGCGCAGATCGGGATGCCCGCCGTGCAGATGATTCTGCCGATGCAGCTGGCGGCCAGCATGGGCCGCGCCACCTCGCCGATCGCCGGCGTGATCGTGGCGATCTGCGGCGTCGCCGGCGTCTCCCCCCTGGAGCTGGCCAAGCGCAACATGGTCCCCCTGATCATCGGCGTCACCTGTCTGACGATCATTCATTTCTTTATCTAATATTATGGAGGGGACTCTTCACGCTTTCCAGACCGTCTGCGCCCACGCAGCCGTGAGTGGGAGGGGCCCAAAGCTAGCTTTGGGAGGGATAGGACCCGTAGGGTCCGTAGTCTGGAAAGCGTGAAGAGTCCCCTCAAGAATCGTTCATATGGAATTATTCAAAAACTGTAAGATATTCGCGCCGGAGCGGCGGGAGGAGACGCAGGTGTTGACGGCGGCGGGGAAGATTCTGGCCATCGGCGATAAGCTGTCGGTGCGGGGTTGCGACGTTCAGGTCATCGACCTGAAGGGGCGTTGCCTGTGCCCGGGGTTCATCGACCAGCACGTGCACGTGACGGGCGGCGGCGGCCAGTTCGGCTTCGCTTCGTTCATCCCGGAAGTGACAAAGGCGGAGCTCGCGGCCACGGGTACGACGACGGTCGTGGGCCTGCTGGGCACTGACGGGTTCGTCAAGGAACTGTCGACGCTCTACGCCAAGGTAAAGGCGCTCGATGCGGAAGGCCTTTCGGCCTATATGCTGACCAGCTATTACGGCGTGCCGGAGAAAACGATTACCGGTTCGGTGGCCGAGGATTTGATCTACATCGACAAGGTCATCGGCTGCAAACTGGCCCTGAGCGATGACCGCAGTTCGTTCCCGACGGAGCTCGAGATCCTGCGCCTGATCAACCAGGTCCGCCTGGGCGGGTTTACCTCGGGCAAGCACGGCATTCTGCACATCCACCTGGGCAACCTGAAGAGCCGGATCGACGTGCTGCACCGCATCGTGGACCAGTATCCCACGCTGATTTCCTACATCTCGCCGACGCACTGCAGCCGCACCCGGGCCCTCTTCGACACGTGTGTCGACTTCGCCAAGAAAGGCGGTATGATGGATATCTCCACCGGCGGCACGCGCTTCGTCGATGCGCACCAGGCGGTCGCCCTGGCGCTTGAAGCCGGTGCGCCGCTCTCGAACCTGACGTTCTCGAGCGATGGCCACGGCGGCGTGCGCCGCGAGGACCCAGAAACGGGTGTCGTGACCTACACGCCGGCCCCGCTGACGCTCAACTACAAGGAGATGGTCGCACTGGTCAAGAACGGTGTCCTGCCGCTGGAATCGGCCCTGCAACTGATCACCGTCAACCCGGCCCGGAACCTTTCGCTGAAGGAAAAGGGACGGATCGCCGTGGGCCGCGACGCCGATTTCGTGGCGCTCAACGAAGACCTCTCCATCCACAGTGTCTATGCGAAAGGCCAGAAAGTCTATGAAGCGTAAATTGACTGCAATCGCTGCGACCGTCCTTTCGGTCGTCGTCCTGCTCAGCTGCTGCAAGGGCGAGGAACAACTGTTCGTCGAAGGGACAGGCATGGTTCCGTATGCCTGCCAGGGCCCCTTTGCCGGCAAGACGGTGAACGTCTACTACCACATTCCGGCCGGTGACATCCGCACCATGCCGGTCCAGATCGTGATGCACGGCATGGGCCGCAACGCCGACGGCTATCTCGACCATTGGAAATCGCAGGCCGACCAGTATGGTTTCATCCTGCTGACGCCGCACTTTACCGACGAGGATTTCCCCGAAATCGCCTATCAGCAGGGGAATGTCCAGGATGCGGACGGGAACTTCAATCCCAAGGAGTCGATGACCTATCCGATCATCAGCGAGATCTTCCATTTCTTCAAAGACCATAGCGCTTCGCAGGCGAAGAAGTTCAGCATCTACGGCCATTCGGCCGGCGGACAGTTCGTCCACCGCTACCTGCTGTTCAACGACACGCCCGAAGTGGAACGGGCCGTGGCGGCCAATGCCGGCTGGTACACGTTCCCGACCGACACGATCGGTTATCCCTACGGAATCGGCGACAGTGTCGAAAAGATCGGGACCGACGTGGCGGCTTACTATGCGAAACGAATGACCATCCTGCTGGGCGATGCCGACACGCTGCGGCAGTCTTCCCTGCGCCAGACGCCGGAGGCGGATGCACAGGGTCTGAACCGCTTCCAGCGGGGCGAGACTTTCTTCGCGTTCTGCCGGGCCGATGCCGCCCGTCGCGGCGTTCCGTTCAACTGGGACATTGCCTACGTGGCCGGAGTCGGCCACTCCGACGGAAAGATGGCGGGAGGTGCTGCCAAGTGCCTGTACGGGAACGATTTATAGATCGTTCCGCATCAGGAATTCTTTCATGAAGGGGTTCAAATCCCCGTCCAGGACGGCCTGCGTATCGGACGTTTCATAACCGGTGCGCAGGTCTTTTACCATCTTATAGGGGTGCAGGACGTAGGAGCGGATCTGGGAACCCCATTCGATGCGTTTTTTCTGGCCTTCGAGCTCCGCCTGTTTCTCCTGCCGTTTCTTCAGTTCCAGGTCGTAGAGATGGGACTTCAGGATGCGCAGGGCGTTCTGCCGGTTGTCGAGCTGGGAACGCGTCTCGGTGTTTTCGACCGTGATGCCGGTGGGCAGGTGCTTCACCCGCACGCCCGTCTCGACCTTGTTGACGTTCTGGCCGCCCGCGCCGGAGGAACGGAAAGTGTCCCATTCCAGGTCGGCGGGATTGATCTCGATCTGGATGGTGTCGTCGACCAGCGGGTAGACGAACACGGAAGAGAAGGTGGTCTGCCGCTTGCCCTGGGCGTTGTACGGGGAGATGCGCACCAGCCGGTGCACACCGTTCTCCGCCTTGAGATAGCCGTACGCGTAGTCGCCCTCGAACTGGATGGTGCACGACTTGATGCCGGCCTCGTCGCCTTCGATCAGTTCGGTGACGGTCATCTTGTAACCGTTGCGCTCGCCCCAGCGGGTGTACATGCGCATCAGCATCGACGACCAGTCGTTGGCTTCGGTGCCGCCGGCGCCCGAGTTGATGGTCAGCACGGCGCCGAGGTTGTCGCCCTCTTCGCCGAGCATGTTGCGCAGTTCCAGCGCCTCGACTTTTTCGAGCAGGTCGGCGTAGGCGGCGTCGATGTCGTCGGCCGCATCCTCGCCGAAGTCGAGGAGCGTCGTCAGGTCGGCATAGCCGGCCTCCAGGGCGTCATAGCCGTCCACCCAGTATTTGATGGCCGAGACGCCTTTCAGGAAGGTCTCGGCGGCCTTGGGGTCGTCCCAGAAGTCCGGGGCGGTGGTTTTGGCCTGTTTTTCCGCTAATTCCGCACGTTTGCCGGGGATGTCAAAGAAACCTCCCCAACATCGCTATCCGCTGTTCAAGCGCTTTGATCTCTTCTGATGTTGTCATATGTCTTTTTGATTTCTTCGTAACTGTAGCCGCGGCCCAGGCCGTAGCGGAAGAACCGGGCCGCTTTTTTGTCGGGGTCGGTTTCCCGTTCGAGGGCCTTCCATTTGGCGCGGAGCACCTGCTCCTTCCGGTTGTCGGCGGCCGGGGCGTCAATCTCCGCCAAAGCCGCGGAAACGGCGTCGGCGGCGATTCCTTTGCGTTGCAAAGCTAGCTTAATTTTGAGATTTCCCCAACCCTGGAGCGCACTTTTGTCGCGGGCGAAAGCCCGGGCGTAGCGGGTATCGTCGACGTAGCCTTCGCGACAGAGGGTCTCAAGCACTTCCTCCGCCTCAGCGGGCGGAAGGGCGGCGAGCTTGCGCCGGATATCGCTCCGGCAGCATTCCCGGCCGGCACAAAGGCGCATCAGGCGGGCCAGCTGTTTCTGGGCGGCTTCTTCCATCGATCAGAAATTGTAGCCCAGCGAGAAATAGAAGCCGACCGATTTGGTGTAATTAGACCAGTACAGATTGGCGGCCAGCGGACCGATGAAGGAGTTGTAGGCGTAGCCCAGGCTGGCGCCGTAGATGGAACCGTCCGCAAAGACGGTCTTCAGGTTCTGGAACGCCAGGGCGTAGGCGCCGGAAAGGAAGAAATAGTGGTTGTCGAGCATCCGGTAACGGAGGTCAAGTGTGGCTTCGCTCAGCACGTTCTTGAACAGGTGTGAATAGCCGAAACCGATGAACGACAGCTGCTGGTCGATATAGCGTCCGCGCAGCGTGCCGCCCATCACGTTGCCCATGGCCACGGGAACGTTGCTGCCCAGGAGCGTGCGGTTGTCGAGCGTCACGATGCCGGCCATCCGGTTGCCGAACGGGATGACGTGGGTGTAGTGGATGCTGAAGGCGCTGAAATCCTTGCCGCCGGGCTGGAACAGCCGGTTGAGGTAGTAGTTGAACTGCCCGTCGAAAGCCGAGCCCCGGGTCGGGAAATTCTTTTGGTCACGCCAGTCGAACTGGAAGCGGGCGAAACCGCTCAGGAACTTGTCGCGCTTGAAATCGTAGTCGTAGCTGCCGGGCAGCAGGTCGGTATCGGTCACGTCGAAGTCGCGGTACCACTGGAACTGGGCGCCCAGGTCGATGTCGAGATTCCGGGCCTTTTCCGTTGAAAAGTAAACCTTCAGGCCGTGGGTCCGGAAGTTGGTCGTACTCCGCAGGCCGCCGGCCTGCAGGTACATACTGGAATGCCGGAACCCGTAGGCCACGTTGAAGCGGGCCAGCGACTTGAAAGCATAGGAATACTCCAGGTTCGCGTGCATGTTGTACGCCAGTTTGGCGTTGGCGGTGAATTTCGAGCCGTAGAGGGCCTTTTCATTGAACCCGATGTTGAGCAGGATGGCGGCGATCTCCTCGCTGTCGAAGCGGACGCCCATGCCCAGGGAGGATTTGCGGCCGCCCACGAAATTGAGTTCCAGGTCATACGGTTCGTTCTGCCCTTTCAGCAGATAGGTGACCGACTCGAAGGCGCCGGTATTGTACAGACGGGCGACTTCGTTCTCCAGCGTGGCGCCGCTGATGCGTTCGCCGGCCTTGAGCGGACTCCGGCGCATGAGCCATTGCGCATCCTGCTGGGAAAGCCCGTTGAACGAGACGTGACCCAGGGTGACGGTGTCGCGGTCCAGACGCACGGCCTTCCGGTATTTTGCGGGTTGCTTGATCGGCCCGATGAAATTCTGCTGCGAGCGGTTGAGCCAGTCTTTCACACCCTCGATCTCGGTCTGTTTTTCGCGGGCGGCTTTTTCGCCGTTGTCAATCAGGGTACGGAGGCTCTTCGTGTCGAAGCTCATCGTTCCGAAGCCCTTGACGCTCGGGGTGATGAGCAGGTCGGTGTCGTTGATGTTGTCGGCCAGTTTCGTGTCCATGTACAGGTCGAGCGCCTCATTGAGCAGGTCGCCGATGTTGTCGATCTGCGGCTGGCTCTTCTCCAGTTCGCCAAGTTTGACGCCGATGACGATGTCGGCGCCCATCGCCCGGGCCACGTCGACCGGATAGTTGTTGAGGGCACCGCCGTCGATCAGGACCATGTCATTCATACGGACCGGGGAGAAATACCCCGGGATGGCCATCGACGAGCGGATGGCGTCGACGAAGTTGCCGCCGTGGAACACGACTTCCTGCTTGCCGATCAGGTCGACCGCCACGCAGGCGAATGGAATCGGCATGCGGTTGAAGTCGAGCGAATCCTGATAGCCGACGGAAAGCCGGGTAAAGAGGTTGTAGATGTTCTGGCCCGTGACCATCGCGATCGGGATGGTGCTCAGGATCGATCCCTCGGATTTCCCCTGGCCGTCCGAGCCCGTGGCCCCCAGTCGGCTATAGTCGTCTTTGCCGAAGGGAATCCGGAGAACATAGTTGTCCTGGTATTTGCGTTGGTCGAAATAGGTGTCCTTGCGGGAGATGCGGTCGCTCATCACGAAGTTCCAGTCCTGTGCCATGATCAGCGAGTCGAGTTCGGCCGCGTTGTAGCCGATGGCATAGAGGCCGCCGACGATGGCGCCCATACTGGTGCCCACGATCATATCGACGGGAATATGGTTTTCTTCCAATACCTTGAGTACGCCCACGTGCGCGGCGCCTTTCGCGCCGCCGCCGCAGAGCACGACACCCACCTTCGGCCGCTGGGCGGAGGCGGATAGTGTCAGGAAAAGCAGGATGGCAAAGGTAAAGAAACGTTTCATCGAGAACAGACGTTAGAAATCATAACCCAGCGAGAAATGGACGCCGAGGCTCCGGGAAATGTCGGACCAGTGGAGGACCAGCTGGATCGGCCCGACGATGGTGTTGAGCGAATAGCCGGCGCCCAGGCCGAAGTGTTGCTCGTGCAAGAAATACGAATTGGCAATGTCCCAACTGTACAGATAATTGGTAAAGAGGGTCAGATAGTGCTGCTTGAACAGGTTGAAACGCAGGTCGGCCCGGGCGATGTGTACCTTGTCGAGGACGTGATAGGTGTTGTTCAGGCCGATGAACGGCATCTGCGACGGCGTGTAGCGGCCGTACCGCGTGCCGCCGACATAGTTGCGGTAGAAGCCGAAAGATTCGCCGAACAGGACCCGGTTCCAGGTCTGGGGGATGAGGGTTATCCGGCTGCCGAGCCGGATGGCGCCTTTCAAGTCCAGTTTTCCTTCGTAAAACACGTTGCTGTACGGAATGTTGTTCCCATCCAGGTCGTCGTAATGGCCCCAGCCTCTGTAAGCGCCGCCTTCGATCTGCAGGTTCATGCCGCGGGTCGGGAAATACTTGTCATCCAGGATGTCGTAGCGCCAGCAGCCGAATCCGTTGATGGCCTGCTCATAATAATGCAGGTCGATGAAATTGATGGCCGACAGTTCCCGGTATTCCGCATTGTCGTAACGGCCGCCGATCCGGATGTCGGCGTTCCGCCAGCCGGTGATCTGGTAGTTGATTTCGGAACGGAAGACGTTGGCGCGTTCCGAGTGGTCCAGACCGTATTCATAGGGCAGGTCCTCACCCTCTTTCAGGATGTTGATGTCGTCATAGACGTCCATATTCATATGACGGAAGTGGGCGGACACGTTGAGGCGGGTCAGGTTGCGGAAGGTATAACTGTAATTGAGGGTGGCGTTGGCGTTGAGGCCGAGCTCCATTTCGAGACTGAGCTTCGAGCCGAAGAGTTTGCGCTTGTTGAGGCTGACGCCCAGCAGGATGGAGGCCATCTCCTCGCTGTCGAAACGGAATCCAAGGTCGGCTTCGTGGACTTTCTGCGGCTCCAGGTTGATCTTGAGCCGGAAGCCCTCGTCCCGGGTCCCGGCGATGTCGTAGGTCGATTTGGTGAAGCAGCGGGTGTTGTAGAAGAAGTCCATGGTCTCGTCCATGTCGTGCCCCGAGACGACTTTGCCGGGTCCGATGTCGGTTTTCGACAGGAGCCAGGCCATCTCGTCGACGTCGGTTCCCTTGATTTCCATCTGGGAGATCAGCACGGAGTCGCGGTTCAGGTCAATGGCGTTGGCCGGACGCAGGCGCTTCGTGTCGGGAAACTCTTTCAGGTGCTGGGCCAGCGAGCGCAGTTGCGGAAGCACCCGGAAGGCGGCGACCCGGCCGCTGTCGACAAGGGCGTCGACGCTTTTTTCGTCGAAATCGAGGACGCCGTAGGCGCTGGTGTTCGGCTCGATGATGATGTCCGACATCGCCCGACCGGCGTGGTATTTCTCACCGTTCATGATGTTGAGCAGGGAGTTGAGCATCTCCGGAATCGTCTGGTCATTGTCGGGTGTGACCTTCTTGAAATGATGCAGGTCGACCGTGATGATGTAGTCGGCCCCCATCTGCTTGGCGACGTCTGCCGGCATATTGTTGATCATGCCGCCGTCGACCAGGTACTTATCGTCGATGCGCACCGGGGAGAAGTAGCCCGGAATCGACATGCTGGCGCGGATGGCGGTCACGATGTCGCCCCGGTGGAATACCACTTCCTCCTTCGTGTTGAGGTCCACCGCCACGCAGGCGAAGGGAATGGGCAGCGTATTGAAGTCGATGTCATCCTGGTAGCCGACCGACAGTTTGGTGAAGAGCTGGTCCAGGTTCTGGCCCTCGACCACTGCGCCGGGCACATTCTGGAGCAATCCCCGGATGCCGGTGTTTTCCTGCCCCGGCTGGGCGGGAGCGGTCTCTTCGCTCAGGTTCTTGCGGTTCCAGAAGGGGATGGTCAGCAGGAAACGGTCGTTGTCTTCCTTGAAGGCGTAGGAAACGTTGCGGCGCGCGACGTGGTCCTTCATCAGCAGGTCCCAGTCCTGGGCGCGCACGAGAGAGTCGAGCTGGTCGGCCGAATAGCCCAGGGCGTACATACCGCCGATGATGGAGCCGATACTGGTGCCCACGACATAGTCGACGGGGATGTCCAACTCTTCGAGCACCTTGAGGGCGCCGATGTGCGCCATGCCCTTGGCGCCGCCGCCGGAGAGGACGAGGCCCACTCTGGGCCGCGGCCGTTTCGGTGCGGGGACGGGTTCGCCTTCTTCCGCACGGAGGCTGGGAGCGAAGAGTAACAGGAGGAGGGAAAGAGCCAGGATTCGTTTCATGGGTTCGGCGTATTTTTCTTTAAACCTTTGCCTGCGAGCAGGCCGCAGGCGGCCAGGATGTCTTCGCCCCGCGAGGCGCGCAGGGTGGTGGTGATGCCGGCCTTTTGAAGCCGGGCCTGGAAGGCCGCGATAGCGGCGTCACCGGAGGTGCGCAGCGGGGAATCGGGAATCGCGTGGAAGCGGATGAGGTTGACGCGGCAGGGCAGCCCCCGGAGGAGGCGGGCCAGGGCGTCGGTGTGGCGGGCGGAATCGTTGACGCCGGCGAACATCGTGTATTCGAAACTGACGCGGCGTTGACCGGAGAAGTCGTAGCGGCGGAGCAGCGCGATCACGTCGGCGATGGGCCAGCCCTTCTGCACCGGCATCAGGGCGGCGCGTTCGGCGGGGAAGGGGTTGTGGAGGCTCACGGCCAGGTGGCAGCGGCTCTCTTCGAGGAAGCGTTCCAGGACGGGCATGACGCCGATGGTGGACACCGTGATGCGTTTGGGGCTCCAGGCGAAGCCCCAAGGCTCGGTAAGCACGGTCAGCGCCCGGGACACTTCCGGCCAGTTGTCGAGCGGTTCGCCCATACCCATGAACACGACGTTCGTCAGTTCGTCGGCTTCGTCGATGTCCATCAGCTGGGAAAGGATCTCCGCGGCCGAAAGGTGCCCGTGGAAGCCTCCGCGGCCGGTCATGCAGAAGCGGCAGCCCATTTTGCAGCCGATTTGCGAGGAGACGCAGGCGGTGGCGCGGGCCAGGCCGCCTTCGGAGCCGTCTTCGAACTGCGGGATCATCACCGTTTCGATGAATTTGCCTTCGGCGCGGGTAGGGAAGAGGTATTTGCGTGTGCCGTCTTTCGAGGTGAAGGCCTCGACGGGGCGGTTGCGCCCCACTTCGTAGGTCTCGGCGAGCGCGGCGCGGGCGGCTTTCGACAGGTTGGTCATTTCATCGAAGGTCCTGACACGCCGCACGTAAAGCCATTGGGCGAGCTGCCCGCCCGCGTAGGAAGGCAGTCCGGCCGCTGCGGCGACGGCCTGCAATTCGGAAAGCGTCTTGCCCAGTAAAGCCTCTTTCATCTTTGCAAATTTACGACAAATCGGCGCACATTCCCACAAAAATCGTATCTTTGCGAAGATAGGAAGAAAGCGTTTGCGATGTATTAACCCTTAAAACCAACCATGTATGGCAAAAGAAAATGAAGAAATGAACAATGCGGGTGCCGGCAAGAACGCCGAGAAGCTCAAGGCGCTTCAGGCGACCATCGCCAAGATCGAAAAGGATTTCGGCAAAGGCACCATCATGAAGATGGGAGATCAGCCTTCCTTGGAGGTTTCCACCATCGCGACGGGCTCTATCGCGCTCGACCACGCGCTGGGCATCGGCGGCTATCCGCGCGGCCGCGTCATTGAAATCTACGGCCCGGAATCCAGCGGCAAGACCACGCTGGCCATCCACGCCATCGCCGAGGCGCAGAAACAGGGCGGCATCGCCGCCATCATCGACGCCGAGCACGCCTTCGACCGCACCTACGCCGTCAACCTGGGCGTGAACATCGACACGCTGCTCATTTCCCAGCCCGACAACGGCGAGCAGGCCCTTGAAATCGCCGACAACCTGATCCGCAGCGGCGCCATCGACATCATCGTCATCGACTCCGTGGCGGCCCTGACGCCGAAAGCCGAGATCGAAGGCGAGATGGGCGACAACAAAGTGGGCCTCCAGGCCCGCCTGATGAGCCAGGCCCTCCGCAAACTCACGGCCAACATTTCCAAGACCAATACCTGCTGCATCTTCATCAACCAGCTCCGCGAGAAGATCGGCATCCTCTTCGGCAACCCCGAGACCACCACGGGCGGCAACGCCCTGAAGTTCTACGCCTCGGTGCGCATCGACGTGCGCCGCGTCACCCAGATCAAGGACGGTGACGAAGCCACCGGCAACCGCACCCGCGCCAAGATCGTCAAGAACAAGATGGCCCCGCCGTTCAAGAAGGCCGAGTTCGACATCGTCTTCGGCGAAGGCATCTCGCACATCGGCGAGATCGTCGACCTGGGCGTCGAACTGGAAGTGATCAAGAAGAGCGGTTCCTGGTTCAGCTACGGCGACACCCGCCTGGCGCAGGGCCGCGACGCCGTCAAGGCGCTGCTCAAGGACAACCCGCAGCTGGCCGACGAAATCGAGGCCAAGATCCGCGAGAAACTCAAAGACGTAAAAGACTGACCGGATGAGTAAAGTTATCCTGACCGGCGACCGTCCCACGGGCCGTCTGCACATCGGACACTATGTGGGTTCGCTTCGCCGTCGCGTCGAATTGCAGAATTCCGGCGCGTATGACCGTATTTTCATCATGATCGCCGACGCCCAGGCACTGACCGACAATGCGGACAATCCTGAAAAAGTACGCCAGAACATCATCGAAGTCGCCCTCGACTACATGTCGGCCGGCCTGGACCCCGAAAAATCGGTGCTCTTCATCCAGTCGCAGGTCAGCGAACTGACGGAGCTGACGTTCTTCTATATGAACCTGGTCACGGTCCAGCGCGTGCAGCGCAACCCGACCGTGAAGGCCGAGATCCAGATGCGCGGCTTCAACGACGCCGAAGGCGCCGACAACAAGGCCGGCACCCCGGTCGGATTCTTCTGCTATCCCATCAGCCAGGCCGCCGATATCACCGCCTTCAAGGCCACGACCGTCCCGGTGGGCGAGGACCAGGAGCCGATGATCGAGCAGACCCGCGAGATCGTCCGCAAGTTCAACGCCACCTATGGCGAAACGCTCGTGGAGCCCGAAATCCTTCTGCCCGACAACGCCGCCTGCCTGCGCCTGCCCGGCACCGACGGCAAGGCCAAGATGAGCAAGTCGCTCGGCAACTGCATCTACCTCTCCGACTCGGCGGAAGAAGTGGCGGCCAAGGTCCGCGGTATGTACACTGACCCGGGCCATCTCCAGGTGAGCGATCCCGGTAAGGTCGAAGGCAACACCGTCTTCACCTATCTCGACGCCTTCTGCCGTCCGGAGCATTTCGAGCGCTACGCCGACTGCTTCCAGGGCCGCAAGGTCAGTTTCGCGTTCCGCTCGCTCGACGAGATGAAGGCGCAGTACCGCGCCGGCGGTCTGGGCGACGTGATGTGCAAGAACTTCCTGACGGCCATCCTCAATGAAACGCTGGAGCCCATGCGCCAGCGTCGCAAAGCCCTTGAGCAGAACATCCCCTACGTGTATGAGGTACTCCGCAAGGGTTCCGAAGTGGCGCGTGCCGAGGCGGCCGATACCCTCGCCGCCGTCAAGCGGGCCATGAAAATCAATTATTTCGACCCCGAAATCCTGGACGAACTCGTCCGGGAACAGTCACAAAAGTACACCGATAACCGATAATAAACCCTATACGATGAAAAAGATCCTTATCTCCCTCATCGCCCTTTGCTGCCTGTTCGGCGTGTCCCAGGCGCAGGTGCGTCCGATTTCCCAGATGTCCTATCCGGAATATTACAAGCTGGAGCATCCCAATGAAATCTCCCTCGGCTACGGCGTGTCCCTGATCGGCGCCTCTTTCAGCAAGATCATCAATTACGCCAGCCTGATCTCCGACCTCGGAGAAGGTGACGTCCAGGTGCGCAACGCGGGTACGCGGGGCTGGATCACGCTCGGCTATACCTATCAGCTCAACCGGGTCATCTCGGTCGGCCTGAATGTCGGCTACTATAATGTCGGCATCACGCTGAAGGATGATACGGGTACGGTGAATTCGTCCGCCGGCCTGGTTCCCATTCTGGCTACGGGTAAGTTCGACTGGTTCCGCAATCAGTCGGATATGTTCGGTATGTATTCCAAGGTCGGCCTTGGCGCCATGGCCTGGGGCGGCAAGCTGCTGGAGGATGACCTCATCAGCCGCACCTACTGGACCCCTGCCTTCCACGTGTCGTTGATCGGCCTGGAAGTGGGTCGGGCCATCAGTGGCTTTATGGAGCTGGGCGCCGGCATGGAAGGCATTTTCCAGATCGGCATCCGCGGCCGCTTCTAGCGGTTCAGCTGCGAACCATCCAAGACGACTCCCGCCAGGACTCCTGTGTGGGAGCCGTTTTTTATGGTATGCACACCATTGACCAGCACGTGCTCGATGCCGGCGGGGAAGGTGTGCGGCTTGGCGTAAGTCGACAGGTCGGCGATGGTGTCCGGATTGAAGATCGTGATGTCGGCGGCATAGCCGGGGATGAGCAGGCCGCGTTCCTTGAGTTTGATGCGCGAGGCCGGCAGGCCGGTGCATTTCCAGATGGCCGTGGCCAGGTCGAGGACCTTGTCTTCGCGGACGAACTTCTCGAAAAAGCGCGGGAAGGTGCCGTAGGAGCGCGGGTGCGGGAGTTCCTGGCCCAGCGGGCCTTCGGGCGAGTAGACGCTGCCGTCGGAGGCGGGCATCGAGAGCCGGTGCGCGTAGATCTTCTTCAGGTTGTCTTCTTTCATGGCGAAGGTGGCCTGGTTGACCGCCAG
Source organism: uncultured Bacteroidia bacterium (assembly GCA_902778855.1). GTDB lineage: Bacteria > Bacteroidota > Bacteroidia > Bacteroidales > UBA932 > Cacconaster. The sequence continues at coordinate 116,411 of CACYZM010000001.1, read as the reverse complement.
TTTTTCGGAGATGAGCAGGTAGCGGATCATCTCCCATTCGTCCATGCCGGAAATCTTGCAGCACTCCGCCAGGTTCTTGCCGGCGTAGACCGCGTTGGCCGGGTCGTTGCAGCCGGCCACCACGACCTGCTGCGGGCCGCCGAAGCGCTCGAGGCGGCTGTAGGCGTAGGCCTTGATCTTTTCGCAGGTCGCCGGATCGTTGAGGCGGGCGTAGATGTCTTCCGACGTGCCGTCGCGCAGCTCGATGGGAATGAACGATGTGAACCCCGTGGAGAAGGCGGTGTAGGGATAGCGGTCGAAGGCGATGTCGATGCCCGCGTTGTGGGCGTCATCGATCTTCTTGAGCATCCGGTCGATCTTGTCGAAGTTGGCCGGATTCTGGGCCTTGAGGTGGGAGATTTCCAGGCGGGCGCCCGATTCGCGGGCGGCGGCGATGGCTTCGTCCATGGCTTCGAGCACGTGGTCGTCCTCATTGCGCATATGGATGGTGTAGAGGGCGTTGTGCTTTTTGACCACTTTGTTGAGCGCCACCATTTCCTCGGTGTCGCAATAGCAGCCGGGGGCATATTCCAGGCCGTAAGACAGGCCTACGGCGCCCAGCGAGAGCTGGCGGTCGAGCACCTCGCACATTTTCCGCAGATCATCCGCGGTGGCTTTCACGTTGTAGGGGCCGACCACGGCTTCGCGCACGTCGCCGTGGCCGACGAGGCTCGCGTAGTTGATGCCGATCTTGTTCTCGGTCAGCCGCTGATAGAAGCCGTCGATGTCGCGCCAGGCCGGGCCGCCGTGCCGGGGCCGGTCTTTGCGGCTTTCCCAGGCGTCGTCGCTGTAGACGAAGGGGCAGTAGCCGCAGTTGCCGCCCAGATCGGTGGTGATGCCCTGGAAGATGCGGCTGTCGCCCTTGGGCGCGTCGAACAGGTTCGTATCGGTGTGGGTGTGGATATCGATGAAACCGGGCGAGACGACCAGTCCTTTCGCGTCGATGATGTTGTCGGCACTGGTGCCGAGGTCTTTGCCCAGGGCGGCGATTTTTCCGTCGCGGATCGCGATGTCACCGGTGATGGGCGCTTTGCCGTCGCCGGCATAGATGACACCGTTCTTGATGATGGTGTCGAAAGACTGTCGGGTGGTGACTTTGCATCCTGTCAGGGATGTGAAACCGAGGGCCGCCGCGCCGAGGGCGGAAGCCTTGAAGAAGTCTCGTCTGTTCATGGTATGAATGAATTTACGTTTTTTGTCTGGAAAGTCTGCATTTGGCCGTCCTGGTCGAAGACCAGCAGGGCCTCGATGTCGTCGCGCGCGGCCAGCAGTTCGCGGGCGTGCTCCGTGCCGATGACCATCAGCCAGGTGGCGTAGGCGTCGGCCGTGGTGGAGTCATCGGCGATGACCGTGGCGCTCAGGAGATTGTGGGTCACGGGGCGGCCGGTCGCGGGGTCGATCGTGTGGGCGTATTTCTGCCCGTCCTCCACGTAGAACTTGCGGTAGTTGCCCGAAGTCACGATGCCCTTGCCGCTGACTTCGATGACGGCCTGGAGGTTCTTGCCTTCCTCCATATTGCCGTCTTCGGGCCGGTCCAGGCCGATCCGCCACAAGCCGCCCGAGGCGTTTTTCCCTTTGCAGAGGATCTCGCGCCCGATGTCGACCAGATAGTCGGTGCTGCCGAGCGATTCCAGCAGGCCGGCGACGGTGTCGGCCGAAAAGCCCTGGGCGATGGCGTTGAAATTGAGTTTGATGCGCGGATCCGCCTTCACCAGGTGGACGCCGTCGTCGCGGGTTTCAAGCGTCAGCAGGTCCATGCCCACGAAGGCGAGGATCGAGTCGATGGCCGCCTGGGTGACGGTTCCCTTGTTCGCGAAACCGAAACCCCAGAGGTCGAACAGCGGGGCGGCCGACGGGTCGAAGGCGCCGTCACTTTCAGCCCAGATCTCTTTGGAGCGGGTGAAGCAATCCACGAACAGGTCGTTGAGGGGCGGGTCTTCCCCGGCGTTGATGCGCGACAGGAGCGAGCCCTTGTTGTAGCCGCTCAGGGTAAAGTCAATCTCGTTGAGGAGGGTGTCGATGCGGGCGCGGAGTTCCGTCTCCGACACGCCGCGCAGCGGCGCGCTGATCACGTGGTAGGTGCCGCCCTGGGCGAAGCCCTCGATGCGGACGTACGTCGCAGGGCCGCTGCAACTGACCAGAAGCAGCACGGCGAGCAGCCACGGGCATATGCGCGAATGGTACATTTCTTGCAAATTTACGATTATTTGTGCATCTTTGCAAGTCGTAACCTCAGGAAGATACATGAGTCTGATCCAAAAATTCGGGTGGTTCGCCCTCGCAGTCCTGCTGTTCGCAGGCATCGCATCCTGCAAGGAGGAAGAGGAGGAAACCGTAACTTCAGCATCCATGACCGGCAGCGTGGTGATGGATGTCCCGTATTATGTGCTCAAGGGAGAAACGGTCACGATGGAGGCCTCCGGCATTGAGTACCCCGATGATGCCTACTATAAGTGGCACGTCTCCGGCGTTTATGTCGACAGTCTGGATACCAACCCCATCACGATCCACTTCCCGGACAGTCTCGCTTCCTTCACGGTTTCGGCCGTCGCCTACAGCCCCGGTTACTACATTTCGGTCAACACCCGCCAGGTCACCACGATCGACACCACCTGGAATACCTCTTTCACCGGCCTCCACAAGAGCCGCGAGGTGTTCTGCGACGAGCGTGACGGCCGCGCGTACCGCTATGTGACCGTCGGCGGCCTCGACTGGTTCACCCAGAATCTCGCCTACGGCGGCATCCGGTACCGCGCTTCCCAAGCGACGGCGCCCTACTTCGGCAACCTTTATTCCTGGGAAATGGCCATGGAAGAGGACGTCTGCCCCGAAGGCTGGCGCATTCCGACCAACGAAGACTGGGAATCGCTGGCCGCCGCGCTCAATGGCGGTGTGCCGCTGCCCTTCGTCGGCCGCTGGCCGGGCCTGGGCGCGAAAGTTTCGGCCGACGTCTATCTGAACGGAACCCGGATGTGGCCCTACTCGCCCGACAACCTGCATACCAACGACTGCGGCTGGAACGCCATGCCGCTGGGCTACTGCTTCGTGGGCGACCACGACATCGTCGGCCTCAATGAATACGGATGCTGGTGGAGCGCCACCGAAAAGGATGCGACCCACGCGTATTATCGTTATGTCTGGTATGACGATCCCGACTTCCCGATGAGCTATACCGGCAAGTCCGACATGATGGCCTCCGTCAGGTGCGTTCGAACGCGTCCACAATCTTGGTAACCAGCGGGTGCCGCACAATATCTTCCTTCCCGAATTCCACGATGCTGATCCCCTTGATGTTGCGGACGAGTTCCACGCCGCGCATCAGGCCTGAATCCGACTTGTTGGGCAGGTCGATCTGCGTCGGGTCGCCCGTGACGATGAATTTGGCGTCGCTGCCCATTCGGGTCAGGAACATCTTGAGCTGGCCCAGCGAGGTGTTCTGCGCCTCGTCGAGGATCACGAAAGCCCGGTCGAGCGTCCGGCCGCGCATATAGGCCAGGGGCGCGATCTGGATGATCCCTTCTTCCATGAACGACTGAAGCCGTTTGGCGGGAATCATGTCGCCCAGCGCGTCGTATAGGGGCTGGAGATACGGATCGAGTTTGTCCTTGAGGTCGCCCGGCAGGAAGCCGAGCCGTTCGCCCGCTTCGACGGCGGGCCGGGTGAGAATGATGCGCCGGACCTCCCGGTTCTTGAGGGCGCGCACGGCCAGGGCGATGGCGGTGTAGGTCTTGCCGCTGCCGGCCGGGCCGATGGCGAAGACCAGGTCGTTGCGGGCCGATTCGGCCACCATGCGTTTCTGGTTCGGTGTCCGGGCCTTGATGGGGCGGCCTTCGTTGCTGTAGAGGATCAGCCCGCTGTCGACGGGCGATTCGCTTTCGGCCTCCGCCCTTTCGGCGTGTCCGCTTCCTTCGAAGAGGGAATCCACGTCATATTCGGTCAGCACGTTTTTGGAGCGGCGGAGCCGGCAGAGGGTATTGATCTTGTCTTCAAAATCGTCGAGCTCGCTTTGCGGGCCCACCAGATAGATCTCGGCGCCGCGGGCGACTGCCTTGATTTTGGGGTAATGGCTGGTGAGCAGGTCAAACAGGCGGTTGTGGATGCCGTAGATGTCGACCGGGTCGATCTCTTCGAGCAGGATGGTTTTTTCCATAGGCGCTTACAGTCCGAATTTATGTTTGAGGTCCGTCCATTCACGGACCATTTTATCGTATTCCGAAGGGTCGAGCCAGCGGTCGCGGGTGCCGATCCATTCGAGGATGGGGATGACGGTGTAGTTGGCTTCCAGCATCCGTTTGCGGGAGCACCAGAGGTAGGTGGGAACCAGCTCCGCGACGCGGATCCCGTCTTCGTCGCAGACGAGCGTCATCGACAGGAGCATGCCGATCTGTGAATAGGGGAAAGGCTGGTTCGAGATGAAGTTGCCCAGCGACCAGGCCACGGGCCGTCCGTCCGCCCGGGTCTCCACGGGCTGGACGACGTGGGTATGGGCTCCGACGATGGCATCGGCGCCTTCGCGGAAGAAGAGATCGGCCCATTGCCGTTGCGTCGCATTGGGCGTGAGCTGATACTCTTCGCCCCAGTGGGGGAGCGCGATGAGGAATTCCGCGCCGCGCGCCCGTCCCCGGGCGAGGACTTCCCTGATGTGCGCGGAGTCGAGCCGGTTGATGTGGTAGGGCGGCGGGATGGGCAGGCCGTTGGTCCCATAGGTGAAGTTGGCCAGGGCGATGCGGTGGCCGCGGATATTGAGGATCAGCGGGTCGTTTTCGTATTCTTCGCCCGCGGACCGGTAGAAGCCGGTGAACGGGACGCCGAGGCGGGAATAGTTGACATACGTACTGTCGAGTCCGACCCGCCCCCGGTCGCAAAGATGGTTGTTGGCCGTGAGGAAGACCGTGACGTGGCTTCGCTTCGCCTCGTCGGGGAGGGCCGGCGGGGCTGAGAAGAACGGGTAGCCGGAGTAGGGCAGCACGCCCACGGGGAACTCCATGTTCGCCACCACGAGGTCGGCTTCCTGGAACCAGGGCTGGACGTATTGGAAATAGGAGCCGTAGTCGTAGTCGGCCGGATTGGCGGGATTGCCGCCGTGCCGCAGCGCGGCCGTGACCTGGGGGCCGTGCGACATGACGTCGCCGACGAACACGACGCGGACGGTATCGGGTTGCCGGGCGGCCGCCGGCAACCCGAGGGCCAGCAGCATCAGCAAGAGCAACGTTTTTTTTCGGTTTTTTGACATCCCGTTCGCTTTCAAATGTAAAGATAACCTTTTTTAACGTTTTTTATCGTATCTTTGTTGAATATGAAAAATCATTTCGCCCAAGCGGCCCTCTGGTTTCTGGTTGTCATCCTGCTTGCAGGCCTGACGGCCGGATGCGATTCCGTCCGCGCTTCGCTCGGCAAACCGACCTCCGCCGATCTGGAGGCCCTCCGCCAGCTCCGCGCCGCGCACGAACAGGCCGTCCGCGACTCGATCGCCGCCGCAAAGGCGGAAGTTGCCCGGCTGGAAGCCGAGCGGGCCCAAATCGAAGCCGCCGCCGCCGCGCTCGCCGTCAAGCGGTACTACGCCGTCGCCGGCGCCTTCAAGGAGGATATCGGCGTCCAGCTGTTCGAAGAAAAGCTGAAGGAAAACGGATTCAAGACCCGCACGTTCCAGTTCCGCAGCGGCCTTTCGGTGGTCTGCATCGACGGCAGCGATTCCCTCGAAGTGGTCCGTCGCGACATGGCCGCGCTCAAGAAGCTCCACCTGGCCCCGACCGACCCCTGGATCTACGACACGAAGCAAAAACTACATAAAGAAATATGAAAAACACCGTATTTACCGAGAAGCACATCGCGCTGGGTGCGAAGATGGCTCCGTTTGCCGGCTACAACATGCCGATCCAATACAAGGGAATCAATGAGGAACACGCCTGCGTGCGCGAAGGCGTCGGCGTCTTCGACGTCTCGCACATGGGCGAAATCTGGATCAAGGGTCCCAAGGCCCTGGCTTTCCTGCAGTATGTTTCTTCCAACGACGCTTCCGTCCTCTTCCCGGGCAAGGCCCAGTACACCTGCTTCCCCAACGGCAAGGGGGGCATCGTCGACGACTTCATCGCCTATTGCTTCAGCACCGAGAAATACCTGCTGGCCGTCAACGCCGCCAACATCGAGAAAGACTGGAACCACCTCTGCGCCATCGCGCCGAAGTTCGGCCTCGAAGTGGGCAAAGACCTGGTGAACGCCTCCGACGCCACCTGCCAGCTCGCCATCCAGGGCCCGAAGGCCATGGAGGTCATGCAGCGCATCTGCAAGGAAGACGTGCTCTCGATGGAATACTACACCTTCAAGGAAATGGAAGTCGCCGGCATCCCCGGCGCCATCCTCTCCACCACCGGTTACACCGGCAGCGGCGGATGCGAAGTCTATGTGCCCAACGAATACGGCGACCAGCTCTGGAAAGCCGTCTTCGAGGCCGGCGAACCTTTCGGCATCCAGCCGATCGGCCTGGGCGCCCGCGACACGCTCCGTCTGGAAATGGGCTTCTGCCTCTACGGCAACGACATCGACGACACCACCTCCCCGCTGGAGGCCGGCCTGGGCTGGATCACCAAATTCAACGACGTCAAGGGCGACTTCATCGACAAGCAGTACCTGCTCGATCAGAAGGCGGCCGGCCTGACGCGCAAGCTCGTGGGCTTCGAGCTCGTGGACCGCGGCATCGCCCGTCACGAGATGCCCATCTGCGATGCGGAAGGCAACAAGATCGGCCACGTGACCTCCGGCACCATGGGCCCGAGCGTCAAGAAGGCGATTGGCATGGGATATGTAAATGTTCCTTTCAACAAAGTCGGCAGCGAAATCTTCATCGACGTGCGCGGTCGCCTGTTGAAGGCCGTCGTCGTGAAGATGCCGTTCTACAAAAAGTAATTGAAAAGATTTTTATCGATAATTCTGATCGCTCTGTTCTGTGCGGCGGATCTCGCCGCACAGAATTTTGCTGTTGCCCCGGCCCTGCGGCGGCACGTGGAGGCGCTCTGCGACGATGAACTGGACGGCCGCAAGGCCGGCAGCGACGGAGAGCGGCTGGCGGCGCGCTACCTCTACGACGCGCTCGCCGAAGCGGGCGTGCTGATGCTGACCGACAGCCTCGGGCAGGATTTCACCATCACCGGCGACGGCGGCGAGATCCGTTCCCAAAACATCCTGGGGATCGTCGAAGGGTCCGATCCGGAGTTGCGCGACGAGTATGTCGTGGTGGGAGCCCGGTACGACCATATGGGGACGAACACCCTGACGGTCAACGGCGAGCCTGTCGTCCAGGTGTTCCCCGGCGCCGACTGCAACGCCTCGGGCGTGGCGGCGCTGATTGAAGTGGCCCGTATGGTGGCCACTTACCGGGGGCTTTTCCGGCGTTCCGTGATTTTCGTGGGCTTCGGCGCCGGCGAACAGGGGATGGCGGGCGCCTGGTATTTTGCCAACCGGGCATTCACGCAGATGGACAAGGTCGGCGCGATGGTCGACCTGAACTGTCTGGGCCGCGGCGGCGACGGCCATCCGTTCAGCTATTTCAGCCGGCTGGCCCAGCGCGACCTGGACTATATCCTCGACAAGACCCAGGAGCAGCCCGTGGTCACCATCCCGGAGCGGATGGCCGGCGCGACGCCCTCTTCCGACTATCTGGCCTTTTATGAGCGCAAGATTCCGGTGTTCCTCTTCTCTTCCGGATCCGCCCGCGAGCACCGGACGCTGCGCGACACGCCCCGGCTGATTGACTACGCCGCCCTGGAGGCGCGCTGCAACTATCTGTATCATTTTCTCCTGGTGCTCTGCGCCCAGGATGAAATCACCACCGATACCGCCAGTCCCAACCAGGCCAGCAAACGCCCGGAGCGGGTATATGCCGCTTCCGACTGCGACGTCCGCCCGCAGTTCTTCCATTCCAACGAGAAGCATTTCCTGACGAGCTGGGTTTACAAGTACCTGAAGTATCCCCGCGCCGCCATCGAGCGCAACATCCAGGGCCAGGTGCTCGTGAGTTTCATCGTCGAAAAAGACGGCAGCGTCACGAACGTGGCGGTGGAGCACGGCGTCGACGAATTGCTCGACGACGAGGCCGTCCGGGTGGTCGAAGTCTCGCCCAAATGGATTCCCGGGCAGATCAAGGGGATGAAAGTCCGCACCAGAATCGTCATTCCGGTGGAATTCCGGCTGAAATAAGGGGGGAAATCGTTATATTTGCGCCAAATTTTTCAATTTGGCGTACAACCCCATGGACTACAATTTTGCAGCGATCGAGAAGAAGTGGCAGGCCTACTGGGCCGAGCACCACACCTTCGAAGCCCGGAACGACTCTTCCAAACCCAAATATTACGTGCTCGACATGTTCCCGTACCCCTCCGGGGCGGGCCTCCACGTCGGCCACCCGCTCGGCTACATCGCCAGCGACATCTATAGCCGTTACAAGCGCCTGAAGGGCTTCAACGTGCTGCATCCCATGGGCTACGACGCCTTCGGCCTCCCCGCCGAACAGTACGCCATCCAGACCGGCCAGCACCCCGCCAAGACCACGGACCAGAACATCGCCCGCTATCGGCAGCAGATGGACCGCATCGGTTTCTCCTACGATTGGTCGCGCGAAGTCCGCACCTGCGATCCGGCCTACTACAAATGGACGCAGTGGGCGTTCCTCGAGATGTTCAACCACTGGTACAATCCCGAGACCGACAAGGCCGAGCCCATCGACACGCTGATCGCTAGGTTCAAGGCCGAAGGCCGCTGGGACGGCCTCTCCGAGAAAGAGCAGTCCGACCTGCTGATGCAGTACCGCATCGCCTACCTGGGCGAGACCTCGGTCAACTGGTGCCCGCAGCTGGGTACTGTGCTGGCCAACGACGAAGTCAAGGAAGGCTACTCCGTGCGCGGCGGCTTCCCCGTGGAGCAGAAGAAGATGAAGCAGTGGCAGCTGCGCGTGAGCGCCTACGCCGAGCGCCTGCTCCAGGGCCTCGAGACCCTCGAATGGACCGATTCCCTGAAAGAGATGCAGCGCAACTGGATCGGCAAGAGCCAGGGCGCCGAAATGGTGTTCCACGTGTTCAACGGCGACCAGGAATATGAGATGACGATCTTCACCACCCGTGCCGACACGGTTTTCGGCGTCACCTTCATGGTGCTCGCGCCGGAAAGCGACTGGGTGGAGAAACTCACCACGCCGGAGCAGAAAGAGGCCGTTGAGGCCTATCTGCTGCAGGCCAAGAAGAAGACCGAGCGCGAGCGCATCGCCGAGACCCGCAAGGTCACCGGCGTGTTCTCCGGCTCGTACGCCGTCAATCCGCTCACCGGCGAAAAGGTGCCGGTGTGGATCTCTGAATACGTCCTGGCCGGCTACGGCACCGGTGCCATCATGGCCGTTCCGGCCCACGACAGCCGCGACTACGCTTTCGCCAAGGCATTCAACCTGCCCATCGTTCCGGTGGTGGAAGGCAGCGATATCTCCGAATCGAGTTTCGACGCCAAGGAGGGCAAGATGTGCAACTCCGGCTTCCTCAACGGAATGGACGTCAAGGAGGCCATTCCGGCCGCCATCGACTATGTCGAGGCCCACGGCCTGGGTCGCCGCAAGATCAACTATCGCCTCCGCGACGCCATTTTCTCGCGCCAGCGCTACTGGGGCGAGCCGTTCCCGATCTACTACAAGGACGGGATTCCGCAGGCCATGCCGTTCGAGTGCCTGCCGCTGCAGCTGCCCGAGGTCGACAAGTTCCTGCCCACCGAAAGCGGTGAACCGCCGTTGGCCCGCGCCAAGGACTGGACCTATCAGGGCTATCCCATCGAGACCAGCACGATGCCCGGTTTCGCCGGCAGCAGTGCCTACTATCTCCGCTATATGGATCCGCACAACGACCAGACCCTGGTCGGCCGCCAGGCCGACGAGTACTGGCGCGACGTGGACCTCTACATCGGCGGCACCGAACACGCGACGGGTCACCTCATCTACTCCCGTTTCTGGAACAAGTTCCTCTATGACTGCGGCTATGTGTGCGAGCAGGAGCCGTTCAAGAAGCTCATCAACCAGGGCATGATCCAGGGCCAGAGCAAGTTCGTCTACCGCATCAAGAACACCAACACCTTCGTCTCGTACGGCCTGAAAGACCAGTATGACACGACCGAGATCCACGTCGACGTGAACATCGTCGACGGCGACCGGCTCGATACCGAGGCTTTCCGCCGCTGGATGCCCGATTTCGCCATGGCCGAGTTCATCCTCGAAGACGGCCAGTACATCTGCGGCAGCGCCATCGAGAAGATGAGCAAGTCGATGTTCAACGTGGTCAATCCCGACCTGGTCTGCGAGCGCTACGGCGCCGACACGCTCCGGATGTACGAGATGTTCCTCGGCCCGCTCGAGCAGAGCAAACCCTGGGACACCAAGGGCATCGACGGCGTGCACCGCTTCCTCCGCAAGTTCTGGAAGCTGTTCTACGACCGCGACACCTTCTGCGTGAGCGAAGAAAAGGCCACGCCGGCCGAACTCAAGGTGCTCCACCGCCTCATCGGCAAGGTGCAGGACGATATCGAGCATTTCTCCTTCAACACCTCGGTGAGCGCCTTTATGATCGCCGTGGGTGAGCTGGCGGATCTTCAGTGCAACAAGCGCGAGATCCTCGAGCCGCTCGTGGTGGTCCTCAGCCCCTTCGCCCCGCACATCGCCGAAGAGCTGTGGCAGCTGCTCGGCCACGCCGAAAGCGTCAGCTTCGCCACATACCCGGCCTACGTGGCCGCCTTCACCGTGGAAGACACCGTGAAGTACCCCGTGCAGTTCAACGGCAAGATGCGTTTCCTGCTCGAACTGCCCAAGTCGCTGGACCGCGCCGAAGTCGAGGCCGCCGTCCGGGCCGACGCCAATACCGCGAAATACCTGCAGGGTGCGGCGATCCGCAAGGTCATCGTCGTTCCCGGCAAAATCATCAATATCGTCTGTTAAATGGATCGGAACAAAGTCTTCGCGACGCTCAAGTCCTACGCGATCATCACGGTCGGCCTGATTCTGTATACGCTGGCCTGGGTCGTCTTCATCATCCCCCATCAGCTGGTGGGTGGCGGCGTCACCGGTATCTCGGCCGTGATTCAGTATTGCACCGGGTTCCACGTGAGCTACTCCTTCTTCATCATCAACGCCATCCTGCTGCTGATCGCCCTCAAGGTGCTGGGTCCGGCTTTCGGCGTGAAGACCGTCTATGCGATGGTGGTCACGACGCTGCTGCTGCGGTTCCTGCCGATGATCATCCCGCAGGAGTTCATCCAGATCATCGCCCTGGACAACGGCAAGCTGCTCAGCGTCATCATCGGCGGTATGCTCTCCGCGCTGGGCATCTCGCTCACCTTCTCGCAAGGCGGCAGTTCCGGCGGCACTGACATCGTGGCCCTGATGATCACCAAGTACCGCGCCATCTCGCCGGGCAAGATCCTGCTGATTCTCGACATCTTCATCATCGGTTCGTCGCTCATCGTTCCGACCGAGGGCAGCTGGGGCGTCCGGGTCGCCAACCTGGTGTACGGTTATGTGATGGCCGGCGTCTTCAGCGTGGCGCTCGATCTCTTCGTTTCGGGTTCAAAGCAGTCCGTACAAATCTTTATTTTTTCGAAAAACTTTGAAAAAATCGCCGACCGCATCACCACCGACGTCCATCGCGGCGTGACGGCGCTCGACGGAAAGGGCTGGTACACAAAGACCGAATCGACCGTCCTGGTGGTCGTGGCCCGCAAACAGGAACTCAAATTTTTGCTGAACCTCATCAAAGAGGAAGATCCGCAGGCCTTCATCTCCGTCGCCAGTGTGACGGGCGTCTATGGCTCCGGTTTCGAGGTAATTAAGAAATAGCTGGAAATCAAGTATTTTCAGTAGCTGTTATATGGCGGTTATATCGAAAAACGATGTAACCGCCCTTTTTGTTCGTAGATTCGTATTCGTAAAAACAGCGAAGCTATGGACACGATGCTCATTCTGATCGGTTATGTGCCGCTGACGGCGGCTCTTGTGTATTTGGTCGTACGCTTGTATCGGCATTCCCGGGCCTTGAAACAAGAACCGGAGGCGGCTGCGGGCTCCGGCAAGGAGTACCCGCGGATGGAACGGGCCATTCCCAATGCCGACCGGATCCTGGCCGACGACGGGCCGAGCCTCAAGGATTCGGATATGGAAGAGTTGAAGGAGCGGCTCTGCAACGTACTGGAGCGGGAGAAACTCTACCTGAACCCCGACATCCGGGTCGGCGACCTGGCCGAACGCCTGTACACCAACAAAAGCTATCTGGCGCAGACCATCAAAATCAAGCTCAACAAGAATTTCTGCCAGCTGGTGCATTACTACCGAGTGCGGGAGGCCATGCGGATTTATGCGCAGCATCCGGACCTGACCATCACGCAGCTGTCGCGCCGCGTCGGGTTCAACTCCATGACGACGTTCAACACGGCTTTCGGCCGCAACACCGGATATACGCCTGCCGAATGGTGCAAGGAGTACCGCAAAAGGAATGAGGCAAAGACTTAGCACCGACCAGTTGTACCGGAAGATGAACCGGCTGATGCGGGAGAAGAAGCTGTACCTGAAGAAAGACCTGACCCGGGCGGACGTGGCGCGGGAGGCGATGACCAACCGCACTTACATCTCCCGGGCCCTGAAGGGCCGGGGCCTGAATTTCGCCCAGTTCGTCAACGCCTACCGGGTCGAGCACGCCCTGGAGTTGCTGTTCGAAAAGGAGAATGCGGGCCTCTCCCGCGAAGACATCGCCGAAATGAGCGGCTTCTCCTGCGCCGACGCCATGAACCGGCACATCAAAAAAAGCGCAGGCTCGACGGCCTGCGCTTTACGGGAAAGGGTGAACGGCGATTAGAGTTCCACCTTGGTCGGTTTGACCATGTTCTTCGGATCGAGGATCTTGTCGAGCTGGGCCTTGGTGAGATAACCCTTGTCGAGCACCAGCTGATAGACGCTGCCACCGGTGACGAGGGCTTCCTTGGCGACCTCGGTGCACTTGGCGTAGCCGATGTACGGCTTGAGGGCCGTCACGATGCCGATGCTGTGTTCAGCCAGGTCCTTGCAATGCTTCTTGTTGGCGGTGATGCCGTCGACGCATTCGATGCGGAGGGTGTTGAGGGCGTTCGTCATCCAGGTCTGCGATTCGACGATCGATTCGACGAGGACCGGTTCCATCACGTTCAGCTCGAGCTGGGCGGCTTCGGAAGCCATGGTGATGCAGGTGTCGTTGCCGATGACCTTGAAGCATACCTGGTTGGTGACTTCGGGGATCACGGGGTTGACCTTGCCCGGCATGATGGAGCTGCCCGGCTGCTTCGGCGGCAGGTTGATTTCGGCCAGACCGGTGCGCGGACCGGAAGCGAGGAGACGGAGGTCGTTGCAGATCTTCGAGATGCGGATGGCGATGTTCTTCAGCACGGCGTGGTAGCAGACCATGCAGGAAGTGTCGTTGGTGGCTTCCACGAGGTCTTTGGCCAGCGTGATCTTCCAGCCGGAGATCTTCTTGATGTGCTTCGTGCAGGCTTCGGCGTAGCCCGGTTCGGCGGTGATGCCGGTACCGATGGCGGTGGCGCCCATATTGATCACGAGGAACTCCTGAGCGGCGGCGTCAAGACGTTTCATTTCGGTCTCGACGGCGGTGGCGAAAGCGCCGAAGGTCTGGCCGAGGGTCATCGGCACAGCGTCCTGCAGCTGGGTGCGGCCCATCTTGATGATGTTCGCGAAGCTGCGCTGTTTGGCGCGGAAGGCCTTGGCCAGCGCCTTGAGGGCGGCCATCAGATCCTGATGAATCATATAGAGGCCCAGATGCATGGCGGTCGGATACGCGTCGTTGGTCGACTGGGCCATGTTGATGTGGTCGTTCGGGTGGATCACCTTATAGTCGCCGTGTTTCTTGCCCAGGATTTCGAGGGCGCGGTTGGCGATGACCTCGTTGGCGTTCATGTTGGCCGACGTGCCGGCGCCGCCCTGGATCATGTCGATCGGGAAGTGCTCGGTGTGCTTGCCTTCCATGAGTTCCTTGCAGGCCTCGACGACGGCGTTCGTGATTTCATCGGAGACCAGGCCGAGTTCGTGGTTGGCCAGGATGGCACCCATTTTCACGATGCCGAAGGCTTTGACGAATTCCGGATGGTCGCCGAGCAGGTTGCGGCTGATGTCGAAGTTTTCGATGCAGCGGAGCGTCTGGACGCCAAAGAGGGCCTCCACGGGAACGTCTTTGTCGCCGAGCAAGTCGTGTTCGGAACGGGTCTTGCCCGAAGTTTTGAATTTGTATTCGATCATATCGTTTTTTATATGGTTGGTTTGACTTTTAGCTGAACAGTTTTTCGATGCGCGACAGGGCTGTCGGCAGGGCGAAGATCACGGCCCGGTCGTAGGGCTTGATGCGCGTGTCGCCGGTGGCGATGAAGGTTTCGCTGCCGCGGATGATGCCGCCGACCACGGCGTCGCGGGGGAAATTCAAGTCGCGCAGGGGCGCCTTGGTCACGGGGCTGTCGGGGTTGACGATGTATTCGATCACCTCGGCGTCGGCGCCGCCGATGACCTTGACGGTGCGGACCTTGGTACTCATCGTGAAACGGAAGATGCGGCCGGCGGTAATCACTTTCTTGTTGATCACCGCATCAACGCCCATTCCTTCGGCGAGCTTGATGTATTCGATGTTCTCGACCTCCGCGATGGTCTTCGAGACGCCCATGTTCTTGGCGGCTACGCAGGCCAGGATGTTCGTCTCCGAACTGGAGGTCACGGCCACGAAGGCGTCGCAGCTCTTGACGTCCTCCTCGTAGAGGAAATCGGAGTTGCGGCCGTCGCCGTTGATGACGAGGGTATGGTCGAGGTTCTCGGAGAGCACTTCGCAGCGCTCCCGGTTGATTTCGATGATTTTCACAAATTCGGCCGTCTTCTCGAACTGACGGGCCACCATCTCGCCGATGCGGCCGCCGCCCAGGATGGTCAGGCGCTTGATGTCGAGATAGCGCTTGCCCGACCAGGACATCAGTTCGTCCACGAATTCCCGCTTGGTGATGATGTAGACCATGTCGCCGCGCTTGAAGAGCGTGTCGCGCTGCGGGATGAGGGTTTCGCCGTCGTGGGTGACGGCCACGACGCGGAAGGGGAGGTTTTCGGGGTCGTAGGGGAAATCGGCCATGCTCTTGTTGAGCATCCGGGAACCTTCGTCGATGCGGAAGACGATCATCTGGAGCTGGCCGCGGGCGAAGTCCACGAATTCCGACACGTCGGACTGCTTGAGCAGGTCACCGATTTCGGTGGCGGCGATCTTCTCGGGGTAGAACAGCAGGTCGATGCCCATGTCGGTGAACATCAACTTATTCTCGTAGTTGAGGTATTCGGCGTTGTTGACGCGGGCCGTCACCTTGCCGGCGCCCAGCTTTTTGGCGATCAGGGCGGACACGACGTTGACGTCCTGCTGTTTGGCCGGGCTGACGGCCACGAAGAGGTCGGCCTTGTCGACGCCGGCCGACTTGAGGACGCTGATGGAGGTAGGATCGCCCTGGACGGTCAGTACGTCCATGCTTTCGGTCACCAGCGCGAGCCGCTCCTCATCGTTGTCGATGATGGTGATTTCGTGGTAGCCCTCACTCAGCATTTTGGCCAAGTGGCATCCGACTTCTCCTGCGCCTGCGATTACGATTTTCATAGCGTTCTAATGCAATGAGGCTCCGATGAGCGTCATGAATTCATTCCGGGTGCGGATGTCCTTGAGGAACGTGCCGGTAAAGGCGGAGGTGGTGGTCACGGAATTCTGCTTCTGGACGCCGCGCACCTGCATGCACATATGGGCGGCTTCGATGACCACGGCTACGCCGAGCGGATGCAGCGTGTCCTGGATGCAGTCGCGGATCTGGACCGTCAGGCGCTCCTGGACCTGGAGGCGGCGGGCGTAGGTTTCCACCACGCGGGCGAGCTTGCTCAGGCCGGTGATCCATCCGTCGGGGATGTAGGCCACGTGGGCCTTGCCATAGAAGGGAAGCATATGGTGCTCGCACATCGAGTAGAGTTCGATGTCCTTGACCACCACCATCTGGTGGTATTCTTCCCGGAACATGGCCGAACGAAGGATCTCTGCGCCGTCTTCCTGATAACCTTTGGTCAGGAACTGCATGGAGCGGGCCACGCGGAGGGGCGTCTTGAGCAGACCCTCGCGGCCGGGGTCTTCACCGAGCAGGCGAAGGATCTCGCGGTAGTGGCCGGAGAGTTCTTCCGTCACGTGCGGATCGAATGATTCCTCTTTCTGGTAGGACATGGTACTTCTTAAAATCAAGGCAATTTACGAATATTATTTCAATTTTCCCGTTTTATTCGTATTTTCGGTCCGAAATGAAGATTCTCTTTGTCGCCGCCGTCGATTTTGAACTCGCCGTCGCCCGCTCCATCCGGCCCGGAAGCGACGATGTTTTCCTGTGCACGGGCATGGGCCCGGCGGCCACGCGCGAAGCGCTTGCCGCCGCCCTTGCGGCCGGGCACTTCGAGCTGGCGGTCGATCTCGGCGTCGCCGGCAGCTACGATACGACCCGCTTTCCCGCTGGGAGCGTGGCGCAGGTGGTCGCCGAGTACTTCGGCGACCGGCCCGGCCCCGCGCTCCGCAATCCGGCCCCGCCCGCCGTCTTCGACGCGCTGCCGAAGGTCGTCGGCAATACCGTGCCCGCCCTGGACGAGCGGTATCGCGGCGTCGCGGCCGACGTGGAGTCGATGGAAGGCGCCGCCTTCTTCGAAGCCTGCCTGGCGGCCGGCGTCCCGTTTGCCGAGATCCGCGCCATTTCCAATGCGGTCGGCGAGGCCGACCGTTCCCGCTGGGTCATTCCCCTGGCCCTCGACAATCTGAAAAAAGCCTTGACCCTTTTGTCTGTCTGAAAGAAGTGAAGCCGCTCAAACTCGCCTTTTCCTCCTGCCCCAACGACACGTTCATGTTCCACGCGCTGGTCCACGGCCTGGTCGACACCGAAGGCCTGTCGTTCGAGGTCGACATCCACGATGTCGAGGAGCTCAACGAACGCGCCCAGCGCGATACCTACGATGTGTCCAAACTCAGCTACCACGGCTGGTTCACCGTCCGCGACCGCTATGAAATGCTGGCTTCCGGCTCCGCCCTGGGCTGGGACTGCGGGCCGCTGCTGGTGTGTCGCGCAGGCGACACGGAGGTGCTCTCCCGTCCGAATCTCCGCATCGCCACGCCCGGCCGCTACACCACCGGCGCCCTGCTTTGCACGCTGGCTTACCCCGGCGTGGGTGAGCAGACCCCCAGGCTCTTCTCCGAAATCGAAGGCGCCGTCGCCCGCGGCGACTTCGACCTGGGCGTCCTGATCCACGAAGGACGCTTTACCTACCGCGAAAAAGGTCTCGGCCTGGTCCGCGACCTCGGCGCCTGGTGGCAGCAGACTTCGGGCTGCCCGATTCCCCTCGGCGGCATCGCCGTCCGACGGTCCCTTGGCGCGGAAATTGCTGCTTCCGTCGACCGTGCGCTGCACCGGAGCATCCAGTATGCATTCGCCCATCCGGAGGCCTCGCGCGAGTATGTCGCCTCGTACGCCCGCGAGCTGTCGGCATCGATCCAACGGAAACACATCGACCTGTTCGTGAACCGCTTCTCCCTCGATCTGGGAGAAGAAGGCCGGCGGGCGGTCGATACCTTGTATCAACGCTATGAGAGAGATTATCTGCATGGAGGGCGTCAGCAGGCATTACCGCACGGGCGACAGTGTGGTCAAGGCGCTTGACGGCATCGACCTCCGCATCCGGGCGGGTGCTTATGTCGCGATCATGGGCCCTTCGGGCTCGGGAAAATCCACTTTGATGAATGTATTGGGCTGCCTCGACGTCCCCACGTCGGGGCGGTATTTGCTGGAGGGGGAAGACGTCTGCCGGCTCGACGACGACCGGCTCTCCGCCTTCCGCGGCCGGACCATCGGGTTCGTGTTCCAGTCGTTCAATCTGCTGCCGCGCCTGACTTCGCTCGAGAACGTGGCCCTGCCGCTGCAGTATGCGGGGGTGGGGAAGGAGGAACGTCTGGCCCGGGCGGGGGAGGCCCTCCGCCTGGTTGGGCTGGAAGAGCGGCGGACGCACCGCCCCGACGCGCTGTCGGGCGGCCAGCGGCAGCGCGTGGCCATCGCCCGGGCGCTGGTCACACATCCGTCCCTGATCCTGGCCGACGAACCGACCGGCAACCTCGATTCCGCCACTTCCGACGGAATCATGCAACTGTTCGACGACATCCACCGGCAGGGAAACACCGTGATTCTGGTCACACACGATCCCGGAATTGCACGCCATGCCGAAAGAATTGTGTATCTTCGTGACGGAAAAATCGAACGCGATGAAAATCTACACCAAAACCGGTGATGCCGGTACCACTTCGCTGGTCGGCGGAACGCGCGTGAGCAAGGCGCATCCCCGCGTCATGGCCTACGGCGACCTCGATGAACTGATCAGTCTCCTCGGCGTGCTCCGCTGCGAGACCGAAGACGAAGACCTTCCCCTGCGCCGGATCCAAATCCATCTGATGAACGCCAGTGCCCACCTGGCCAACGACGGCCGCTCCGCCAAACTCAAACCGCTCGACGAAGGCGAAACCGCCTTTCTCGAGTCGGAAATCGACCGGATGACGGCGCTGCTGCCGCCCCAGACGGCCTTCATTCTCCCCGGTATGCCGCACGCCTCTTCACTGGCTCACGTGGCCCGCACCGTATGCCGCCGCGCCGAGCGCAGCGCCGTGCAAATCGAGGAAAAAACCGCTCAGGACGCAGTTGCGATCCAATATGTTAACCGCCTGAGTGACTATCTGTTCACTTTGGCAAGATACTTGAGCAGAGGCTGCGATGACAACTGGCTGCCGTAAATAATTGAAAAAAAGTTTGCTATATTGTTTTTTTTATATCTTTGCGGCCCCAATTGAAAAAGTAACCTTTTTTTAAACACATACGCAGCATGTATTGGACACTTGAGCTCGCATCGAAACTGGAAGATGCACCCTGGCCCGCAACCCGCGAAGAACTGATCGATTATGCCACCCGTTCGGGAGCCCCGCTCGAAGTGATCGAGAACCTGGAAGATCTCGAAGAAGACGGCGAAGTCTACGAATCCATCGAAGACATCTGGCCCGATTATCCGACCAAAGACGACTTTTTCTTCGACGAGGAAGAATATTAAAACAAAAGCAGAAACGCCAAGGATGGGACAAGCAGTGCTTGTCCCATCCTTATTTTTTTGTAATTTTGTGAAAATATAGCTTCGACAATCATCATGAAGAAAAAGTTCATTGCGCTGTTATTCGCTTGCGCGGTTTCTTTTACGGCTTTTGCCCAGATTCTTCCCAGTGCCAATCCGGAGGCTGACTCCCTGGCTTTTGCCAAGGTGCGGGCCCGGATGGATTCCATCCGGCAGTACAGGCCGACCGTGGGCCTGGTGCTGGCCGGCGGCGGTGCACGGGGCCTGGCCCACCTGGGCGTGATCAAATATATGGAAGAACTCGGGATTCCCGTGGATATCGTCACGGGTACCAGCATGGGCGGCCTGGTGGGTGGCCTGTATGCGCTGGGATACAAGCACGACCAGCTGGATTCCCTGATCCGGGACATCAACTGGCCCGTGATGATGTCGGACAACATCCCGAACGACTATATCGGCTACCGGCTTCGCAAATACCGCGACCGTTTCCTCATCCGGATCCCTTTCCACTATGACGACGAGGATCTGGCCGTGCGGATCCGTCAGGAGCAGGCCTGGGATAAAATCGAAGCGGAGGCCCAGGGCGGTTCTTCGGAGTCACTCCGCAATGCGATGAGCAAAATCGGCATCGGCATGCCGGACGGCTATCTGTACGGCCTGAACGTCCGGAACACCCTCAGTTCCGTCAGCGTCGGCTATCAGGACAGCATCAGTTTCGCCGACCTGCCGATTCCGTATGCCTGCGTCGCAACCGACCTGCATGCGCTGGCGCCGAAGTATTGGACGGACGGAAATATTACCACGGCCATGCGTTCCACGATGGCCATTCCCTTCTACTTCCGTGCGGTCCGCGGCGGCGGTGAAGTGCTGCTGGACGGTGGTATGCGCAACAACTTCCCGGTGGACCTGGCCAAGGAAATGGGCGCCGACATCATCATCGGTTCCGATATGTCCACCCGTCGCGAGCTCGATGAATTGAACTCCCCGATGGACTTCCTGTTCCAGACCATCACGCTTTTGTCTTCCACCGCTTTCGAGCCTGCCAAGGAGATGACCGATCTCCACGTGCACCACGAACTGAAGGGCTACAACATGCTTTCTTTCGATGACGCGAGCGTGGACGACATCATCGATCAGGGCTATCAGAACGCCATCGCCCACAAAGAAATGTTCGAATCCGTGGCGGCCGCCGTGGCCGGCAAGGCTGAGCCCCAGGTCAGCCACCACGCGCCCGCCATCAACCTGGCCCAGACTGCGGTTCAGGTCAAAGACATCAAGTTTACGGGCATCAGCGACGATGAACGGAACAGCATCCTGCATTCCAGCGATTTCCCCGCGACTGACATGTACGACCGGGACATCATTGAGAAACTGCTCAATAAAATCTATGGAACCAACGCCTTCCAGTCGGTTACCTATCATCTGGAAGGGAGTGAGGCGCCGTTTACCCTGGTGTTCGATTGCCAGAAGGGCCAGACGAACGATTTCGCCCTGAGTCTTCGCGCCGATACCGACGAGGCCGTGGCGGTCGCGGTGCACCTGGGCCTGGGCACCCGCCGGCTTTCCGGTTCCCGCCTGACGACCGACCTGAAACTGGGCACGAATCCCGCCCTGACCGTCGACTGGGCCGTCAAGTCGAAAATCGGTCTTCCGACGTTCGGCGCGGACCTGCGGGCGCGGGTGATGAACACGAATTCCGGCTGGGGCTCCGATACATACGACAAACTCTTTTCTACGGCCGCGGATGTCTATCTGGAAGACTCCCGGATGCGTCTCGGATCCTTCCGGATCGGGGCTACGGCCGAGATGGACCCCTATGAGCATTATCTGACACATAGTGAAGAATGGGAAGGCTGGGATTGGAAGAGTTACTGGCTCTCCGCATTTGCGGCCTTCAAGCTCGATACGTTCAATGACGGTTATTTCCCGACCCGGGGCCTTCGCCTGAAAATTGACGGCCGTTACGTCTTTAAGGGATATACCATCGATCTGGATGATGAGTTTTATCACGAGCCTGAGGCCATGACGACGAAAAACGGCGTTGTTCCGAACTATCTGGCCGCCATTGCTTGTGTCGAAGCCGCCATTCCCCTCGGCAACCATTTTGCGATTCTCCCCAAACTCTACGTCGGTTTTGATTGGGCTTCGACATTCAAGGGGATCACCCTGAATACCGACCGGTTCGAGGATTATTTCAACCCCAAGCATCTGGTTACCATTGGCGGATTCATGCCGAACCGCTATACGGAGCGCCAGATTCCGTTCTTCGGATTTGCGACAGGATACCGGGTTTGTCTCCCCGTCACTGCGATGGGCCAGATTGACTTGCGGTATTGTTTCCTGAACAAGAATTACATCACGGTCCGGGCCGGCATGTACAAGGATGCCTACACTTTCCAATGGTGGCCTCAGATGGGGAGCGTCAAGGCTTTTGGTGCGGAGTATGCCCGGCAGTCGATGATCGGTCCGCTCCGGTTCGCAGTTCAGTGGGCTACGTATGTCGGTTTTTCCGGCTATGCTTCGATCGGTTTTGATTTTTAACCATACCTGCTGATGCACTTCCGTTTCCAGTTCCGATGGCTTCTCGCAGCGCTGATGTGCCTGCTGCCCGTCCTTCCGGCACGTGCCGACGCACCGGACGATGATTTCCGGATCACGCTGACCGAGCTGCTTCCGGAACTCCGGAAGTCTTACCAGGATGCGCAGGCCTCCGACTCCCTGCTGCTGGACAACACCGCCCGCCGCCAGGAACTGTCCGAAATCATCCGGGCGGCCGACGAAGTCACGGTCATGCTCTACACCCAGCAGTCCGAATTCGCCTTCGACATGGCATTCGCGCTGGAGAAGGTTTCCGCCGTGTATGCCTCTTTCCGCGATCAGGCCCGCCTGTCCGACAAATATCTGATCGCTTCGCGCTCCGGCCTGCGCCGCTACTCCCTGCTGGGCGAGACGCTTCGCGATATGTATATGAGCCATCCGATGGATTCGCTGCTGGTGGTGGACACTTTGCTGCAGGAACTGACGCCTCCGGCACCCCTGCAGGAGACGGATCCGGAAGAGAAGAACCTGCTCGACAGCTGTCTCTATTATACCGATGCGCTCGCGGCCCTGTACGGTGGTTCCGTGTTGCTGGCCCTCCAGGACAGTGTCGCTTATGCCGAGACCGAACGACGGCTCCAGCAGGCGTATGAGTACGCCCAGGACAATTATGCCCAGACGCAGAAGAACATCTTTATCGGCGGAAGCGTCAATGCCGTCCACATCATCAGGAATTGGGACGCTTTCATCGCCCGTGTAAAGAGTGACATGAACGCCCGTTTCCGCCCCGCCGATGAGGCGGAGGATGACGAGACCCTGAGCGGGCGGAGCATTCCGCGATATGCCTTTCTGGCCCTGATCGTACTCTTTTTGTCTTTCCTGGTGGCCAGCATCCTTACGCGCCTGGCCTGCAAGTTCATCCGCAATGGAAAACTGCGGGAATTCCGGCCGATCATTTCGTGCATTCTGGCCATCCTGCTGTTCATTCTGGCGACGCTTCTTTTCAAGTCGGAACCGGGCAATCCTTATTGGCGGATGGCGTACCGGCTGCTGAGCCAGTTCTTCTGGCTCACGCTGGCCATCTTTGTCTCCCTGCTGATCCGTGTCCGGGGCAATCAGGCCCGCTCTTCCGTATTCATCTATTTTCCTACGCTGCTGCTGACCTTCCTGGCCATCCTGCTTCGGGCCGTGTTCCTGCCTGCCAGCCTGATTCCGCTCATTTTCCCGCCCGCCCTGCTGGTGTTCGTCATCTGGCAATCGGCCGTGAATATCCGTTTCCGGACGACTGTCGACCGGACCGACCTGCGGTATATGTGGATTTCCGTGGGCATCATGGCGGCCGCGGGCGTCCTGTCGCTGGCGGGCTATGCGATGGTGGGCGTCCTGCTGCTTACTTTCTGGAGTTTCCAGCTTGCCCTTCTGCACACCATCACCACGCTCTTTTTCCTGATGAAGCGGTACTATGAGAACAAGGTGTCGCGCAGGAAGGCCCGTTTCCACGTCGAGAATCCGAATCTGCCGCTGGAAGACAAGGATGCGTTCATCGAAGTCACCTGGTTCTACGATCTGCTCCGGATGGTCATCCTTCCGCTCGCCATCCTGCTCTCCTTCCTGGTGAGCATCCAGCTCACGTCGCGGGCCTATCAGTTGTCCCTGACAGGCGCGGACTTCTTCAACCGTCCGCTGGTTCCGCGACCGGGTTTCGAGAGCCTGACCCTTTTCAACATCCTGCTGGTCATCGGACTGTTCTTCATCTTCCGGTACCTGATCTATCTGATCAAGGCCATGGCCCGCATCATCAGGCTGCGCCGGATCATCGAAAAGAAGAAGCCTGCAGAATTGCCGCTCAAGGAATCCGACGTGAACCTGTCCCTGCCCAACGCCCTCTTCACCCTGCTGGGCTGGCTGGTCTATCTGATCGTTGTCTTTGTCATCCTTCACTTGCCGACCAAGGCCATCACCACCATCACGACCGGTTTGGCCGCCGGTGTTGGTTTCGCCTTGAAGGATCTGATCAATAATTTCTTCTATGGCGTGCAACTGATGGCGGGCCGCATCCGCGTGGGCGACAAGATCGCCTGCGACGGCGTCCGCGGCATCGTCAAGCGGGTGAGTTACCAGACGACGCTGGTGGAAGATGAGGACGGCTCCCACATCGCTTTCACCAACACGGAACTCTTCACCAAGAAGTTCCGTAACCTGAGCAGCGGCCGCAACTACGAGTTCCTCAAGATACCGGTCGGCATCCGCTACGGTTCGGACATCGAGAAAGCGCGGCAGGTCATTCTGGAAGCCCTCAAACCGCTGATGACGCAGGACAAGGCGGGCCGCGACATCGTGGATCCTTCGTTCCCGATCGATGTCCGGTTCGACAGTTTCGGCGACAGCTCCGTGAATCTGGTCGTCGCTTTATATTCGACGGTCGAGACGCACTATACCTTCCCGGCCCGCGCCAAGGAGGCCATCTACAATGCCTTCCGGGAAAACGGCATCGAGATTCCGTTCCCGCAGCGGGACGTCTATCTTAAAACGGACGACGGGAAAACAGCTTAGGAAATGAGAGGTGCCGGCGCGTCTTCTCCGGGTGCAATTCGTCGAATTTGATGAGGATGCCCGCTTCGATGACGTTGCCGAACTCGTCGTTGATGCCGGCGCCGAACGACTTCATGGTCGGCGACAGATTCATATAGGTATTGACCAGCGGCGGGATGTTGACGCCCATTTTCTGGATCTCGCGCTTGAGGATTTTATAGTCTTCCCGGAAATCTTTTTCCGTCAAGATGTTGTCGAATTTGCGCGTCAGTTTGATCTTGACGGGCTGTTTGGGAATCACCATCCTGTCCAACCGGTGCATCAGGTCATTTTCCCAGGTTCCGAAGTGCTTGCGCAGGAAGTACAGGAGCATCTGCAGGCCTTCTTCCGGGAAGGACGGGTAGATGGTCATCTTGCCGAAGAAATACTCCATCCGGCCTTTGTAGAGCACGATCAGGCCGCCCAGCCCGTCGAAGAGGTTGTCGAGGGAATAGAGGCTTTTCATGCCCTGCTCGGAGCTCTGGTATTCCGGGCGGATGAAGGAGCGGCTCAACTCGATGGTCTTGAGGAAAGCGCCCTTCAGGTAGCGCCGGGTGAACTTGAACAAGTGGGCCGACGGCATGATGGGCTGTCCGCAACGGTCATACATCACATTGTCGCATAAAACATAGCGGTAGCCGCCGATGATGCATTCGGCATCGGGATCCCACAGCACGAGCTGTTTGTATTTGAAAGCACCGTCCAGGTCGAATTCGTCGAGGTCGGCCGATTTGCCCGTTCCGCCGCCGCCGGCGCGGAAAGCGATTTCGCGAAGGCGTCCGATTTCGCGCAGCACGTTGGGTGCGCAGGCGTTGTCGACGATATAGAGTTTGTTTCCGGCGTGGTTGGTGTCGCGCAGGAAACGTTTTTCGTTGAGCTCGGCCTTGAGCAATTCCTTGTCGACCGGGGCGATGATCTCTTCCATTTTCATGATTACACGTCCTTTTTCAATTCATAGACTTTTTCCCGGACCCAGGCGGCCCATTCGGCATCCCGTTTTTCCGGGGTGAACGTCTGCCAGGGGATGGGCTTGCCGAAGACCATCCGGAAAGACTTGTGCTGGCACTTGTAGAGTTCGTCCGGGAGGGTGAGCATGGCGATGTTCAACTTGAGCTTCAGCAGGTTCCGGAGCTTGTCGAGCCGGTAGAAGCGCTTCGAGTTGCAGCCGCTGAACCAGACCGGGACCACGTCGCGGTGCGACATCCGGCTCTTGGTGATGAAGGTCTTCTTCCAGGGGAGGTCCTGCACGATGCCGTCGATCTTCCGGGAGCACAGTCCGGCCGGATAGATGATGACCTGACGGTCGGAGTTGAACGCGTCGTTGATCATCCCGATGAGTTCGGCGCTCTGGCCGCCCATTTTGTTCACGGGGATGGTATATTCGGCAATCGGTTTGATGGCCATCAGGAAGTCGTTGGCCGGGATGACGATATTCCCGTTGTATTTGCGGCCCACCGTGCCGATGAGGCTCATCGCGTCGATGCCGCCCAGCGGATGGTTGCCCGCAAAGGTAAAGCGCCCCTCGTCGGGCACATTCTCCAGCCCTTCCACCGTCAGGTGTACGTCATAATAGTCGAGCGATTTCTCGGCGAACTCCACCCCCAGATAGCCTTTCTCCAGGTATCCGTTGAGATGGTCCTGATGGATGAAACGCTTGAGCCAGTTCAGCACGAACTGGGGAATCTTCTTTTCGCCGAATCGGCTTTTTACGATCTCGTCGAGATCGAGACGGACGGTTTCGTTGACGGGCATACGGCAAAACTTTAACCTTACTTGCAAAAATATTAATTTTTTTCCCGTTCGCCGATATAAGCGGGATCTAATGTTAGATGGCGGTTATAAGATTTTTCGTAATTTTGATTTTCATTCTGACCCTTTATGACACTCTCAGCTACATACGATGAAATCTCCCGGCTGCTGCGCGAGAAGAGCGGACAGCAGATCGGGTTCCGGTATAAGGATGCGGATACCCTGACGGTCTCTTTCGAGGCTTCCATTCCGATTCCGCTGCTCAACAGGCCGCTGACGCATACCGTGTCGGCGGACGTCCGTCTCGCGGAACTGGCGTTTCCGCGCGTGACGCTTCAGCTCGATGCCGGCGGGGCCGGCAACATGGCGCTGGACATGGCGTCCGGCATGCTGCTCAAGCGGCTGCCGGAAGGGCTGGTCGAAGATTTTTCGGGCGGGCAGGCCGTGCTGAACCTGGGCGCCCTGGAGCCGGTGAAGGCCCTTTCGGAGAAATTGCAGATCAACAGCCTCCTTTTCCGGGAGGAGGGGATGTGCCTGGATGCGGACATTAAATAGACGGCCATGGCGTCCGAAGACCTGAAAACCATCCAGCGGCAGAAGATTACCTGCTACGATACCGATGTGGCTCACTACCTGAAGCCCGGCGCTTTCATGGACCTGGCGCAGGAGATTGCGTATGTTTCGGCGGACAGCCTGCATTTCGGATATGACGACCTGCAGCGCTTCGGACTGGCCTGGGTGCTGTCGCGGATGCACATCGTTTTCCCGGCCATGCCTCGCTGGAACGATGTCGTGGAACTCGCGACCTGGCACAAGGGCTTTTCCGGGCCGTTCTATGTGCGCGATTTCCGGATGACCGGCGCCGACGGCCAGCCGGCCGTCCTTGCCACGTCTTCGTGGCTGATCATCGACGTGGCGACCCGCCGCCTGCTGCGTCGGGAGCACCTGGCCGAATATCTGCCCGTCGATACGGAATGCCACGAAAGCGCCATCGACGAGCCCTGCGAAAAGGTCGTGATGCCCCGCGAGGGTGTCGAGCCGGCCGGGTCGCACTGCGTAGCCTATTCCGACGTGGACATCATCGGCCATACCAACAATACGAAATACGTGGTCTGGGCCATGGACTGCCTGCCGTTCGACTACCTGGCGGCGCATCGCGTGAGTGACATCCGCATCAATTTCAATAAAGAAACGCGCCCCGGCGATACCGTGGCGCTGTTCCGTGCCCCCGTCGAAGGCGGCTGGGTGGTTGAAGGCCGCCTGGGCGACGCTTCTTCTTTCTGTGTGGAGATCCTGTTCCGCTAGATGCCCTTTTCGCCCCGCAGGATCCGTTCGCGGTACTGGGTGGGCGTGATTCCCTGGTTCTTCTTGAAGAAACGCGTGAAATAGGACTGGTCGTCGATGCCGACGGCGGCGGCGATTTCAGCGATCTGCCGTTCGCCCTGCTTGAGCAGCGATTTGGCCATGTTCATCCGGGAAATCTCGATCCATTCCATTGCGGAATGCCCGGTCTGGGTGCGGACGAGGCGGTTGAGGTAGTTGGGCGTGATGCAGAGTTCGTCGGCATAGTCCGACACTTTGCCCGGCTTGCGGCTGCGGTCGAAGACGCGTTCCAGGAAGAGGTTGACCGTGGGGTTGCCCGGATTGCTTTCCTTCCGTCGGATCCGGCAGAGGAATAAATCGAGTGCGCTGGCGACCAGCGGATAGTCTTTCCGTTCCCAGGCGGCAAGGATCTGTTCGAAGAGGGCCGTCGTGAAATCGACCTCCTGCGGGAGGAATGTGTGGAGCAACGGATGCGGGTCGTGCAGGAAATTATACGACACATCCTTGAGGAAATGGATGGAGAAGCCGCATTCGAAACTGAGATTTTCCTTGAAGTAGAGAACCTTGAACGGCACGTTGCGGGGCACCAGCAACGCCTGGCCCTTTTGGCAAAGCCAGGTCTGTCCTTCGATTTCCAGCAGGACTTCCCCTTCGACCAGGTAGACGAAGGAGAAGAAAGGCAGGATGGCTTCCGGCACTTCGGAAACGTCGAAATAGCCTTCCCGTTTTTCTTTCCGCATCGCAAAGCGGAATTCGTTCATGTCCTTCTGGGGATTCCAATATGGTTCGATTTTTGCCATCTTATACTATTTGTTACAAATTTAGGAATAATTATCCTATCTTTGCACCCGATTTTCAAAAAGACATGAAAAAGATTTTTATTGTCGCATCTTTGCTCTGCCTCGTTATTTCGGCATTTGCCCAGCAGACCATTGAATGCTCGTTCACCCAGGCAAGGACAATTCAAGCCTCCGGGAAGGTTATCAACGCCGAAGGCGTCGTATCGTTCAAAGCTCCCGACCAGCTGACCATGACCTATACCAAACCCGCCGGTGAGTATCTCGTCATCGCCGGTCCGATGCTCCGTTCGAACACCCTGGGCCAGCAAATCTCGGTCGATACCGACAAGAATGTCCGCTTCCGCGGTTTGAAGAACACCCTGCTCAACTGCATCACGGGTGAATATGAAAAGGCCGCCGCCGACAACGACGCCGACCTCGTGGTTTCCGAAAAGGGCGGTGTGAAAACCGTTTCGATGACGGCCCGCAAAGCGGCCGTCCGCGGCTATTCCAAAATCGTCCTCGAATACGTCAAGGGCCTGCCCGTGCGCATGGTCCTCGAAGAATTCGGGGGCATCTCGACGGAGTATCGTTTTACTTATTGAGCCGGCGCTCCTGCTCTTCCAGGTAGGCCACCACGTCTCCGACCGTCACGAACGTAGCGAGTGACTCGTCGGGGATGACGATGCCGTACTGGTCTTCGATGCGCATCAGGAGTTGCAGGATGTCGATGGAATCGGCGCCCAGGTCCCGTTTGATCTGGGCGTCGGGCGTGATGATGGCCGGATCTTTCCGGAGCTGTTTGGCCAGGATGGCTTGTACTCTATCAAACATAGTTTCTTGGATTACTCTTCGTAGTGCTCGTATCGGGCGATTTCCGTTTCGATCTTAGCGGCCAGCCGGCTGGTTTCCATCCGCCAGGCCTGTTCGATGCATTTTTCCACGGCGACGGCCCGGCTGCTGCCGTGGCCTTTGACCACGACTTTCTGCGTGCCCAGCAGGACGCTGCCGCCGTAGTTCTGGTAATTCATGAACTCCTTTTCTTCCTGGAACATCCGCTTCATCAGCAGGGCGCCCAGTTTGTAGATCGGTCGGGAATAGATGTCTTTCTTGAGTTTCTTCAGCAGTTCGAGCGCCGTTCCCTCCGTGCTCTTGACCAGCACGTTTCCTGAGAAGCCGTCGGCCACCACCAGGTCGTAGTTGCCGGAGAGGAAGTCGCGGCTTTCCATATTGCCCACGAAGTTGACCGATGGGGTTTCCTGGAGGAGCTTGTAGGTCTCCTGGCGGATGGTGTCGCCCTTTTCGGCCTCCTTGCCCACATTGAGCAGGGCGGTGCGGGGCCGCGTCACGTCGTAGACGTTCTCGAGATACAGGCTGGCCATGATGGCGAACTGCCGCAGATGGGCGGGTGTCACTTCCACGTTGGCGCCGCTGTCGCAGATGCCCACGATGCCGCCGGCCATTGTCGGCAGGATGGGGCAGAAGGCCGGGCGGATGACGCCCGGGATGCGGCCCAACCGGACGAGGGCGCCCGTGACGAGGGCGCCGGTCGAGCCGGTCGAGACGAGGGCGGCGATGTCGTCGCGGTCGCGGAGCAGGATGATGGCTTTCATCATCGAACTGTTCCGCTTGAGACGGATCACGTCGGTGGGTTTCTCGTCACAGCCGATCACTTCGGGGGCGTGGACGATTTCCAGCCGTGCGGCGTCGTAGGTCTTGCCGGCGAGTTCGGCCTTCAGCCGGGCTTCGTCGCCCGTCAGGATGAGGTAGAGGTCCGGATTGGCGGCCAGGGCGGCCAGGGCGCCCGCTACGGGTGCTTCGGGGCAGTGGTCGCCGCCGAAACAGTCGACGAGAATCTTGATCATGACAGTTTCTTCACATAGGCGCGGCGGCGCTTGGCCTGCACGGCCTTGAAGCGGCGCCACTGGTTCTGGATGGCGTAGTTGTCCTCGAGGTTGAGGTTGGTTTCGGCATATTCCACGTCGGTGTCGCGCAGCATATGCATAATGGCCGACGAGAAGGCCACCGACACGCCGCGGTTGAGCCAGGCGGGCTCGACGCCGATCAGGCAGAGGTCGATGATCTTCGGGTGGCGGATGCAGCGCAGCAGCCGCAGCAGCACGCGCGGCGTGAATTTGCCGCGTGTTCCGACCAGGGCGGGGGCGAGGGCCGGGATGGCGAAACCGAAGCAGACCATCTTGTCATTTTCGTCGAGGATCACTGCCGTGTATTTCGGATTGATGACCAACCGGAAATTGTCAATCATCAGTTTCTTCATCCCGTCGGTGAAGGGGACGGTGCCGTACAGGCCGTCGTACGATTTGTCAAGCAGTTCGAAGATCCCGTCGGCGTAGCGCCGGATGAAATCGCGGGCGCTGGTCGAAGGGCCGAAATGGAGTTTGTAACGACGGAAAATGAAGTCGGTGAGTTTGTCGAGGTCCTCTTCGTCGTCGGACGGGTCGGGCGCATAGATCCGCGATTCGGTCCAGTCGATCTCCTTGCGGTAGCCCAGCGCTTCGATGTGGTGCTGATAGTATTCGGCGTTGTACTGCTCCTCGAAGGTCTCGGGCTGGTCGAAGCCTTCGACCAGCAGGCCTTCGCGTTCCAGGTCGGAGAAGCTCAGCGGCCCGCAGATCGTGTCCATGCCCTTCTCGCACGCCCACTTTTCCACAGCCGCGAACAGGGCCTGGGAGACGGCGGGATCGTCGATCGTGTCGAAGCGGGAAAAGCGCGCGCGCTTTTCGCCGTTCTTCTCGTTTGCAGCTTTCTGGATGATGCCCTGGATGCGTCCGGCCATCCGGCCGTCGCGGTAGGCGTTGAAGCAGATCCAGTCGCAGCAGTCGTTGTAGACGAAGTCCGACCGGAACATCTTCTTCTCGTCGCTGTAGAGCGGCGGGACGAAGCAGGGATTTCCCTGGTAGAGGTCGAGCGGGAAGTTCAGGAATTCCCGCTGTTCGCGCCGCGTTTTGACTTCCCGGACTTCTATCATCGCTAACGGTGTTTGGCGTGGAAACAGACGGCAACGCCGTTGGGACCGGCGTGGCTGCCGGCGGTCGGGTTGCAGACCACGTATTCGATGTTGAGGTCTTCGCCGAAGCGGGCCTGCAGCGCGTGGCCGAGGTCTTCGGCCAGCTGCGGCGCGTCGGTGTGACCCACGTAGAAGCGATACGACTTGATGTCGTCGCCCAGTTCGGCGACCTGGTTGATCAGGCGGTCCATCGCCTTGGCGCGGCCCTTTTCCGTGCCGCAGGACACCATCTTGCCTTCGGGCGACATATAGATGATCGGGCGGATGCCGATCAGCGTGCCCATCGTGGCGGCCAGCCCGCTCACGCGGCCGCTGCGCCGGAAGAACTTCAGGTCGTCGGCGTAGAAATACATCGCGTAATGGTCGACTTCCGTCTTCGCCCATTCCAGCACTTCGTCGAGCGTCTTGCCGGCCTTGAACAGGTCGCCGACCGCCCGGACGACGGCGTAGCTGATGGTGGTGATGCCCTTGGTGTCGATCTCCTCGAACCGGCGTTCCGGATATTTGGCGCGGAGTTCCGCCACGGCCTGGTCCATCGCGTCGAAAGTGTTGGTCATCGCGCGGGAGAAGTGCACGTAGAGCACGTCGTTGCCGGCGGCGAATTCCGGCTCGAAGTATTCGAGGTAACGCTCTTTCGAGATGGCGCTGGTGGTGGGCAGGACGCCGCTGCGCAGGATGTCGTAGAAGGCCCGGCTGTCGAATTCGGTGAAGTCGACGTACGGATGGATGGTTTTGGCGTCGATGCTGTAGGGCATGCTGATGAGCTTGTAGCCATATTCAGCGGCGACGGCGGGGGTAATGTCGGTGTCAGTGTCAGTATAGAGGGTCAGCATAGCAGAAGGATATAGTCGTAAACGGGTTGTCCGCCCTCGATCAGGGTGGTTTCGGTGCGCGGGAATTCCCGGGTCAGCGCGTCGACGGCGGCGGCCGCTTCGTCGGCCGGCACGTCGGCGCCCTGGAAGACGATGGCGATGTCGTGGCTGCCGGCATCGAGTTTCCGGGCCAGTTCGAGCAGCGCCTGCAGGCGCTCGGGCGAGCCGCAGAGGATTTCCTTGCCGCTCAGGCCGAGATAGTCGCCGGTGGCGCCGGCCGCGCTGTCGCGGATGGCGCGCGAGACGCTGCCGGTGACGGTTTCCCCGATCGCTTCATTCAGCGCCGGAACGAGTTCGTCGACCGGAAGGGAGACGTCGAGGTTGGCCAGGGCGAAATAGCCCTCGGCCGGGCTGTGCGTGGGAATGACTTCGATGTGGGACTTGCCGTACATCTCGGCGGCCTGCCGGGCCGTGAGGATGATGTTGCCGTTGTCGGGCAGCACGATGACGGTCTCGGCCCCGATCCGGTCGAAAGCTTCGAGGAAGGCCTGGACGGGCGGATTCATGGTCTGTCCGCCGGCGATCACTTCGTCGGCGCCCAGCTCGCGGAACAGCTGCTGCATCCGCTCGCCGGCGGCGACGGCCACAACGCCGAGCGCCTTGCCGCCCACGTGGAAGCGTTCGTCCATATGGTTCTCGTGGTGCTGCAGCGTCATGTTCTCGATCTTCAGGGTCAGGAATTCGCCGTACTGCTGGCAGTGGTTGAGGATCTCGCCGGGCGTGTGGGTATGGACGTGGACCTTGATGATCGAGCCTTCCCGGAAGAAGACGAGCGATTCGCCGTGGGCGCCGAGCCAGTCGGAGAGGACGCTTTCGTCGAAGGTGTCCAGGTCTACCTTGGCGCGCTGCAGGCGCAGCAGGAACTCGGTGCAGTAGCCGAATTCCAGGACGCTGTCTTCGGTAAAGGCGCTCAGGTCGACGGGATGGGCGGCCGGGGCTTCCAGTTCCTCGGGCAGGGCATTGGGCGTGCCGTGCAGGGCGTCGCGCATGCCTTCGGCGATATAGAGCAGGCCCGCTCCGCCGCTGTCCACCACGCCGGCCTTCTTCAGGACGTCGAGCAGGTCGGGGGTGTGCTGGAGCGAAAGGTCCATGGCAGCGATCAGCAGGTCGAAGTACTCCTCGAAAGTGCGGCTTTGCGCAGCCGCCGCGACGCCTTCGCGGAAGACTGTCAGAATCGTGCCTTCCACCGGTGTGGAGACGGCCTTGTAGGAGGCTTCCACGCCGCAGGCCATGGCTTTTTCAAAAGCCGGCAGATCGGCTTCTTCGAGGTCGGACAATCCCCGGGCGATACCGGCGAAGATCCGGGAGAGGATCACGCCGGAGTTGCCGCGGGCGCCGGTCAGCATGCCGTCGGAGACGGCGTGCGCCGTCCGGCCGAGTCCGGCCGCGGCGGCCCGGCAGCCGGCTTCCATCGTCATATACATATTGTCGCCGGTGTCTCCGTCGGGAATCGGGAATACATTCAGGTCATTGACCGTCTTACGGTGTCGGTTCAGCGCGGCGGCGCCGCTGCGGACCAGGTCGAGAAAGCGTTTTCCGTCGAGTACGTCCATCATTTTTCTTCCAGATGCAGCGTCCGGCGGAAGTGTTTCCATTTGAGCAGCAGCCGGAACATGAGCGGTTCCAGGGAATAGGTCATCAGGATCGTGGAGAGCATGCCGATGAGGGTGATCAGGCCGATCGACCGGATGGACGGATGGCGGGCGAAGATGAGCGAGGCCACCACGATGATCAGCACGAGGGCCGAGAAGAAAATGGCCACCTTGTGCGAGGCAAGCCGGTCTTTCTCGCCCGTGCGCGCCTGCTGCAGCAGGCCTTCCATGATGAAGATGCTGTAGTCCACGCCGATGCCGAATATGAAGGTCGAGATGACGATGTTGATCAGGTTGAATTCCAGGTCCAGGAGCGCCATCAGGCCCTGCAGGACGTACCACGAAAGGAACATCGGCAGGAAGGCCGTCTCGGCCACCCAGATGTTGCGGAATGCGATCAGCAGCACCAGCAGGACGAACAGCGACGAGATCCACAGGGTGGTGTTGAAGTCGTCGTGGACGATCCGCACCAGGTCGCGGCAGTAATAGAACGGTTCAAGGACCAGCGACTGCGGTCCGTCGATGAGTCCTTCGATCACCGGATCCATATCTTCCGGCGCGAAGGAGACGGAGGTGAAGATCATCTTCCGGCCGCTGGGCTGCTCCTCGACGTAGTTGGAGAGTAGTTCGGGCGGGATGACGCCGGCCTCCAGCAGGGATCCCGGTTCATAGTCGGCCTCCAGGAGGGCGAAGAACGGGGTGAAGAGCTTCGGGTCGAGATTGTGCTTGCGGGCGGCGGCGGAGAGCAGCTGCCGGGTGCGGGCGATCTTCTCGGGCGTCCAGAAGGCCTTCCAGGCGGCAATGCGGAGTTCCTGGTCGCGGGTGCTCTGGAAGAGCAGCGGGACCAGGTTGCCGTAGCTCTTGACCAGGCCTTTTTCGGAGAGGGCCTCCAGGCGTTGCATCATCAGTTTGTTGTATTCCAGCGCCTGGTCGAGGTCGTCGTCATAGACGGCGAAGTAGAGGTCGGTGTGCCCGTTCTGATTCTTTTCGTTGTAGAGGGTCTGGCTCTCCCGCAGTTCGGCGTTGTCGTAGTCGAGGTTGCGCAGGTCGCTGTCGAATTTCACGCGGCCGCTCAGCGCGACACCCACCACGATGATCAGGGCCATCAGGCCGAGAACCACCGGATTGCGGTCCCACGCGAAATTGTTGACGCGGTCGATCAGCGGGAAGCCGTGCGCCTTGTCGGTCTTTACGTGCTTTTTCCGGAGGAAATGCGGCAGGAACACCAGTGCGTAGAACGTACTGCCGATCAGGGCGAAGGTGGCGAAGAGACCGAAATCGCGCAGCAGGTCGCTTTCGGTGAACAGCAGGCCGAGGAAGGCGCCGATGGTGGTCAGGCAGCCCAGGAATACCGGGGTCGATTCCTCCTGCAGCACCCGCTCCACGTCTTCCACATAGTAGAAATGGATGAGCACGTGCAGCACGTAACTCAGCGCAACGCCCAGCACGATGGCGCCGATGCCCAGGGCCATGAGCGACATCGTCCCCTTGATCCAGTACAGGCAGGCCAGGGAGAAGACCGCTCCGTAGATGATGGGGGTGATCAGGTGGCCGAGGAACGCGGGTTTGCGGAAGCACACCAGCAGGATGGCCAGGATGATGATCAGGGAGATGCCGACGGTCCGCACGAGGTCTTTCTTGATGGTGCCGGCGTTCGAGACGCCGCCCAGCGGGGCACCGTGGATGAGGATGCGCGCATCGGGATGCGCCGCTTCAAAGGCTTTCTTTTCCTGCGTCAGGATCCGCGCAAAGCGGGTGGCGTTGCCCGAGTCGGTCTGGGTGAAGGCCGGCGTGACGAAGGCCAGGGCGACCGTCTTGTCGGGGCAGAAAAAATGGCCGTTCTCGATGGTATAGCTCCCGGCGCCGCCGCCTTCGAGGCTCGGCAGGATATCGGCCAGGAAAACATCGCGCAGGGCCAGCGGGTCGGTGCAGACCAGCTGCGTGGTCTCGCCGGTCATATCCGCCTCGATCAGTTCGAGGTTGCGCGCCATCTGTGCCTCGATGGCCGCCGGCTCCAGCGCTGCGGCCATTGCGCCGTAAACGGCGGTGTCGATGAAGGACGGGAGATGCTCGAAGCCATAGTCCATCGCGCCGAGCGCGGCTTCGACCTCCAGTGCGCTCAGGATGCCCACGATGTAGCGGCCGCTCGTATCGCGGCCGCGCAGGGCGTCGGTATATTCGTCGATATAGTCGCTGAGGGTCCAGGTGTCGAGCGGATTCTCGGGGTCGGTTCCCGTAATCTGGATAAAGATCTTGTCTTTCAGTCCGATGTCCCCAAAGGCCAGTTCGCTGTCGAGGCTCGACCGCGGCAGGAGTTTGATGATGTCCTCCTCATAGCGCAGCCGGGCCCCGAAAAGAATGAACACAAGCGTGCTGACGGCCAGAATGGCATACAACCACCCCTTGTGCTGCTGGAAATATCGGTAAATCGGTAGGAAAATCCGGTGCATTTCTTTCAAAACCAAAATATCCAGCAAATATACACATTAAATCGATATAAAAAATCCTGCCCGCCTTGGAATCAGGGCGGGCAGGACTCAGCTAAGTTTCTAACCGAAAGGGCTATGCCTCGGTTTCGACGTTGGGGGTGGTGTCTTCTTCGACGGGTTCGCGGACGAACTCGGGTTTGGCTTCGATGATCTTGTCGGCCTTCTTCGAGAAGAAGTTGTACATCACGCCTTCGATGGCGACCATGATGGCGGTGCAGAGGAGGGTGGCGATGACGCAAAGGACGACGCCGACTTTCGGGATCGCCGCGAAGATGCCGCAGATGATGCCGATGGCCAGGCTGCAGATGAGGCCCAGGAAGAAGATGCGCCATTTGTTGCCGAACGTGGTGTCATAGCTCAGCCGCAGGGCCTTGAGCGGGGAGACCTTCTTGTCGAGGAAGAAATAGATGGCGAAGCCCCAGGCGATGCCCATGACGAAGCCCGGGATGAGCATGAAGAAGCAGGCGACGGTAACGCCCATATAGAGGAGGCCCAGCAGCAGGAAGAAGCCGCTCAGGTCTTTGAAGTTCTCTTTCGCGAAAATGGCGACGGGGTCGATGGTTTCGCCGCGGCCGATGCCGATGACGGCTTTGTAGAGACCGATGGTCGTTCCGACGTTGAGGTAAGGGATCCAGACGGTCACCATATAAAGGATGATCATCAGCAGCAGGGGAAAGAAGTTCTTGAGGCCATACCGGACGCCGTCCTTGATGGTCTGCATGATGTCGAGTTTCTCAGTTGCCATAGTGTATCGGGTTTAGAATTTGATGCAAAGATATAAAAATTTATTGAAAAACAACAAAAAATTTAAAAATTAATCAATCAACACCCGATTGACCCTTCGCGGAACGGAGGTGAAGATTTCGTAGGGGATCGTGTCGAGGATCTTGGCCAGGTCGGCGGCGGTGGGCCGGTCGCCGAAGATGGTGACCATGTCGCCTTCCTTGCAGTCGATGCCGGTGACGTCGATCATGCACATATCCATACAGATGTTGCCCAGCGTGGGAGCGAGCTGGCCGTTGACGTCGAAACTCGCGTTGCCGCAGCCCAGGTGGCGGTTGATGCCGTCGGCGTAGCCCACGCAGAGGGTGGCGGAACGGGTGATGCCGGGCCGCAGCTTGCCGTGGCGGCCGTAGCCGACGGTGCCGTCCTGCGGCAGCAGGTCTTTGATCTGGAGGATGGGGCAGCGGTAGAAGGCGGCCGGATGGAGGTCTTTCGACCCGGTGGCGCTGATGCCGTAGATGCCGATGCCCAGACGGACCATGTCGTACTGGTACTGCGTGAACCGTTCGATGCCGGCCGAGTTGAGGACGTGGCGGATGGGCTTGTAGGGGAGCGCGTCCATGATCCGGGTGCTCAGTTTCTCGTAGAGGGCGATCTGGCCCAGCGTGAAGGCGTCGTGCTGGGTTTCATCGGCTGCGGCCAGGTGGGTATAGAGGCCTTCCAGATGGATTTCGGGGCTTTCGCGGACAAACGCGATCAGGTCGTCGATCTCGCGTTCCATGAATCCCAGCCGGTGCATGCCGGTATCGATGTTGATGTGGACGGGATAGTCTTTGCGTCCCATTTTCCGGAGTTCTTCGCGGAGTCGCGTCAGGGCGAACAGGTCGGGGATGCCGGGCTCGAGGCCGTAGCGGATCATCTCCGGGTAATCTTCCGTTCCGGTGGTCAGGACGAGAATCGGCAGGTCGATGCCGGCCTTCCGCAATTCCACGCCTTCCCCGGGAAGGGCGACGCCCAGGTAATCGGCGCCGAGTTCTTCCATCTGGCGGGCGAAGGGGACGGCGCCGTGGCCGTATCCGTTGGCCTTGACCAGGATCAAAACTTTGGTTTCCGGTTTGAGCAGGGAGCGGAAATGGCGGAAGTTGCCGGCAATGCCGCTGCGGCTCAGTTCCAGACGGGCAAGAGGGGGATTCTGTGACATGTTTTTGCGTATTTTGCTACACAAAAATACAGAAAGGGAAGTAATGTTATGCTGAAAAAATACAAAAATGAACGGCCCGGTCAGGCGGCGCGATTCCGCCGGATGAGCATCAGGTTGCGGATATAAGTCACCAGCCCGAAAGACTGGGCCAGGATGAGTACGGGATCGCGCCGGAGAATGCCGTACGTCAGGATGAGGATCGCCCCGGTAAGGCTGATGATCCAGAAACCGGTCGGCAACAGCGATTCCCGCCGGCTGGCGGAATAGAACAGCTGGTAGAGGAAACGCAGCGAGAAAATGGTCTGCCCGACGACGCCCAGGATCAGCAGCCAGCGGGGAATGTCGTCGTTGTGGAACAGGATCTCGCGCACCTCCGGCCAGTGGGCGGCGACGATGCCGATGGCGGCGGCCGGGACGGCCAGCAGCAGGCTCGTGGCGACGGGCCGCCAGGCGCCCAGCGGCCGCCAGACGCCCTTGGCGTCGAGATTCCAGACATAGGCGCAGTAGCCGATGACCTGGCCGAGCATCAGGGCGAAGTCTTGCCGGAGCCAGCCGTAGATGAAAAAGAGGAGGGAGGCGATCAGGCTGAGTATCCAGAAAACCGTGGGATTGATCACTTTCCCGGCTTTTTCGGAAAGCAGCCACTGCACGAGCATACGCGCGGCGAACAGCCCCTGCGCAAAGAAGCCGAGGGCGAAGATCCAGGGGCTCGTGCTCATTGGAGACTGCTTTTTTCAACCGTCGGATCGACATAGCGCCGCCGCATCCAGCGGAAACCGAAGCAGTCGATGAACGGTTTCCAGAGCCGGTTGAACAGATGGTATTTGGCCTGCCCGGCCACGCGCGGGAAATGCCGGACCGGCACCTGCCGGACCCGGCCGCCGGCCATCTGGACCAGGGCGGGAAGAAAACGGTGCATGCCGCTAAAGAGCGGCAACCGCTTGACAAAATCCGTCTGGAAAACCTTGAGCGGACAACCGGTGTCGGCTACGCCGTCGCCGGTCATCATCCGGCGCCAGCCGTTGGCGATTTTCGAGGAGACCCGTTTCACGAAGCCGTCTTTCCGCTCGGTACGGATGCCGGTCACCAATTCGTATTCCGACGCATAAGGAAGCAGGCGGTCGAAATCGTCGGGATCGGTCTGCAGGTCGGCGTCGATGTAGCCGACCAGGGGCGATTCGCAGGCTTCGAAGCCCGCCTTGAGCGCGGCGCTCAGGCCGCTGTTCCGTTGCAGCCGGAGGAAAAAGAACCCGGGCTGGCGGGCGCAAATCGCTTCGATCAGGGCGCTGCCGCCATCGGTGGACCCGTCGTCGACCAGCAGCACGCAGGCCGGCTGCGCGGCCGAATGCGCCAGGTAGGCTGCCAGCCGCTCTTCAAGGCGTGGAAGATTCTCCCGCTCGTCGTAGAGCGGGACAACGATGGTAAACCGGTAGCTGGCAGTGGCGTTCATCGATACAAAGATAACCTTTGTTTTTGCATAATTGGGAAAAAAATAGTAATTATGTAGTCGCTTTGAGACGGATTATGACACTGATGATTGCCCTGTTGGGCTTTTCACTGCAGCTGTTTGCGGTGAAAGCCTACCCGTATCCCGTCACCGTCACGCAGCCTGACGGCTCTTCGCTGACCATCCGGCTCCACGGCGACGAGAACCGTTCCTGGGCCACGACCCTCAGCGGGACGCCCGTCTGCAAGGGCGCCGACGGTTTCTGGCGCGTCACGGATTCGCTGCCCCGGCCGCTTGGTGCCCGGGCCAAGTGTCTGGAGCCGGAAGGCGGATCCATCTCCCTGTTCTTCTCCACCAAAGCGACGGTCAACCTGCGGACGATCGTCATCCCCGTCCAGTTCCGCGACCGGAAATTCACCGTGCCCACGCCGCGCGCCGCAATCTACAACCTGTTCAACCAGCAGTATTATTCCGACAACGGCGCCACCGGCAGCGTGCTCGACTGGTTCCGCGATAATCTGGGTACCTACGGCAACTTCTCCTTCGAGGTCTGCGACGTGGTGACCCTCCCCGAAAATGCGGCCTGGTACGGCGCCAACACCAACGGCGAAACCGACGGCAACCTGAAGCAGCTGGTGGTTCAGGCCTGCCAGGCGGCTGATGCGGCCGGCGTCGACTTCTCGCGCTACGATTTCGACGGCGACGGCTACGTCGACAATGTCTTCCTGCTGTTCGCCGGCCACAACGAGGCCGAAGGTGGCGGCGACGACACGCTCTGGCCCCAGTCGTGGAACATCGCCGACCAGGGCCTGACGATCGACGGCCTCCGGATCTCGAACTTCTCCCTCTACTCCGAATACAGCGGTCCTTCCGGCTACCAGTTCGCCGGCATCGGCACCATCTGCCACGAATACTGCCATTTCCTGGGTCTCCAGGACCTGTACGATGTGAACGATGACAAGGAAGGCGCGTGCAACGGCCTGTTCGGCACGCTTTCCGTGATGGACCAGGGCAACTACAACAACGGCGGCAAGACCCCGCCGTATCTGACGATCTTCGAGCGTCAGATGCTGGGGTTGGTCCGCACCGAAACGCTCCGCCAGGAGCAGCCGCTGACCATCGTCCCGGTGCAGTCGGCCGACAAGGCGTATCTCATCCCGACCGGCGTGACCGGCGAGGATTTCTGGCTGGAATACCGCGAAGGCGTCAAGTGGGATGCCTATCTGGGCGGAACGGGCCTGGTGGTCTACCACCTCGACCGGAGTACGAACACGGCGGGATCGATGACCGCGAAGATGCGCTGGACGGCCAACGCCGTGAACGCCTGCGCCGCGCATCCCTGCGTGACTTTCGTCCCGGCCGGCGGCACGGCGGCTTCGGCCGCGGACGCTTTCTTCCCGGGCCCTTCCGGCGTGCAGACCCTCCATTCCGCCTATAATTTTCCCCTGCTGGCCTGGAATGGGAAGGGTACCGGCCTCGGCTTGCTCGACATCGCGCGGAGCGCGGCCGGCATCACCTGCCGCCTGGTGAACGACCAGAGTTGGGACATGCCGGTGGTGCTCGACTGGTCCATTACGCCGTCCCAGACTTCCGCCCTCCTCGAGTGGCAGTGCGACAAGACCGGCCTCGGCCAGTGGAATCTCCGCTGGGGCGAGCAAAACGGCGTCGACGAGCGGCTGGTGGCCATCGGCAGCCAGACCCGCTACCTGATCGGGGCCCTCGAACCGGGCCGCCGCTATTACTGCGAACTTTACTACACGCGCGCCAATGTGACCGGCAAGGTCTACCGCATGGAATTCCAGGCCCTGGACCGGCTGAGCGACTATCCGCTCATCGGCGGCTTCGACCGCACCTGGCATAAGGGCGACCGCTTCCGCCTGTTCCTGCTCAACCGGTCCGATGAAAAGGCGCCCGTTACCTGGGCGATCAACGGGAAGACCTGTACCGATGACGTCTATGTCTTCGAGCAAGCCGGATCCTACCGGATCACGGCGACCATCCTTTGCGCCGACGGGTCGCGCGAGACCCTGACCAAAATCCTGGAGGTAAAAGAATGAGACTGCGCCCCACGATCCTGACCGCCCTGCGCATCGCCTGGCTGCTGACCGTCGTCGCCGCGACGATGGCGGTGTCGTGCCCGCGGCCCGGGCCGGAACCCGCCCCTGAGCCCACGCCCGACACCAAGTCGGAAGAACGCAAGCAATTGGAAGCCGCCTATGTCGAAGGGCTCTATCTCAAAGGCGCGTGTGCCCTGGCCTTCGACCTGGCTACCTTCCAGCGCGCTACGAACCCGGAGCAGCAGAATTACCGGATCCAGAGCGACGACCAGACGCGCTACCTGAACGTCCGCTACCAGAATGCCGTCCCCCGGCAGGAGAACGACGAAGTCGAATGCGAGATCCACTACCGGCTGGACGCGGGTGAATCCACGACCCTCATCGTCAAACTGGTCGTGGTCAAGGCCACCGACGAATACCTCTGGCTTTGGAACGAATTCCAGAAAGTGGGCATCATTGTCCAGCGCCTATGACCGACGCCGACCGGCTCTACGATCCGCTCCGCCGGAAATGGGTGGCCCGCACCCCCGAAGAAGAAGTGCGCCAGGCCGTGATCGCCTGGCTCCGCGATGTCCAGGGCTTTCCCGTCGGCCTGATGGAAAGCGAATACGGTTTCGTATACAACCGCCGGCGCTATCGCGCCGACGTGCTGGTCTTCGACCGGCAGCTCCAGCCCTATCTGCTGGTGGAATGCAAGGCGCCGGAAGTGACGCTTGGCCAGGCGGTCGTCGACCAGGTGGTGCGCTACACGCGCGTGCTGCCCGTCCGCTATGTGATGGTGACCAACGGACGCACCACGCACCTGCTCGTCCGCAGTGAGGACGGCGGCAGCTATGAGGCGCTGACGGCGATGCCGGACAGTTTACGCTAAGATTTTGGCGATGAGTTCTTTCAGGAGGTCTCCGTCGGAGGCTTCCCCGCGGGTGTTCGATTTCGAGCGACGGTCGTATTCGCGCAGCAGGGCGATGGCGCGCATCGTCTTCTTCACGGGATAGTTGCGGATGGCCGTGTCGTATTCGCCGGCGAAGTAGGGATTGATGCCGAGCTGGGCGAGGATGTCATTGCGGCCGGCGCCGCTCTGGAGCAGGGCGTGGTAGCGCAGCAGCCGGATGAAATGGCCCGACAGGGCGGCGACCGTCATCTGGA
The DNA here is from genome assembly GCA_902778855.1 of uncultured Bacteroidia bacterium. Taxonomy (GTDB): domain Bacteria; phylum Bacteroidota; class Bacteroidia; order Bacteroidales; family UBA932; genus Cacconaster. The sequence continues at coordinate 73,662 of CACYZM010000001.1, read as the reverse complement.
TCGGGAAGCGCTTCGGCGCTTCGCCGAAGAAGTGGGCGATCCGGAACGCTTTGCCCGCATCTTTCAGCGACAGGGCCTTGGTCAGCTCGAAGACCGAGTAGTCGCGGCTCATGCCCACGTTCTCCTCGATGTCCTTGACCGTGATGCGGCGCCGGTCTTCGGGCAGCATCTTGCGGAGTTTGTCGATGGCGAGGGTGATTTTCTGGAGATCGCTGCCGGCCGATTCGGCGAGCAGGGCCGCGGCGTCGGGATCGATGCGCAGGCCCTCGTCGGCGAGGTAGCCGTCGATCCAGCGGGCGACGCGGTAGTCGGGAATCTGGTTGGACTCGAACGCCACGCCGATTTTCTTGGCCTGTTTGTAGAACGTGGAGCGTTTGTCGATGTTCTTGCCCGACTTGGTGGGGTCGTTGGGTGTCTTGTAGCAGACTACCAGGACGGTGGTGGGCTGGATACCTTCGAAATAGACGCCGATGTCCTCCACTTTCTTCATCATCTGCGCCTCCTTGACCACCACCAGCTGGCGGGCGATCATCATCGGGTACTGGCGGGCGGTGCTGACCACCTGGTTGGCCGTGACGTCGGCGCCGAAATATACGATCTGGCCGAAGTCCCGCTCTTCGGGCGGGATGACCCGTTCCATCAGCAGCCGGCAGAGCTCGTCGATGTAGTAATGTTCCTTGCCGAAAAGCAGATAGAAGGGTTTGATGTCCCCGCGTTCGATTTCTTCGCGGAGGGCCTTGTATTCCTGAACGGTATCGGTCGTTGCCTTTGCCATGACCCTACAAAGATACGAATAATTGCTATCTTTGTAGTATGTTTACCGAGGCCCTGAAAGGAAAAGTCTTCGACGTCGTCGCCGACACGGCGCACGAACTGGGCGTCCGTGCCTTCGTCATCGGCGGCTACGTGCGTGATTTCTTCCTGCAGCGCCCGTGCAACGACATCGACATCGTGGTCGAAGGCAGCGGCATTGCCCTGGCCGAGGCCGTGGCGCACAAGCTGCACACGAAGGTCACCGTGTTCAAGCGTTTCGGCACCGCCATGCTCCGCTCCGGCGGCATCGAACTCGAATTCGTCGGCGCCCGCCGCGAATCCTACCGGGCCGAATCCCGCAAGCCGATCGTGGAAGACGGCTCGCTCGAAGAAGACCAGGCCCGGCGCGACTTCACCATCAACGCCATGGCCTTCAGCCTGCAGCGCGATGATTTCGGGGCGCTCGTCGACCCCTTCGGCGGCATCCGCGACCTGGCCGACGGCCTCATCCGCACGCCGCTCGATCCCGACACCACCTACAGCGACGACCCGCTCCGGATGTTGCGGGCCGTCCGCTTCGCCACCCAGCTGGGCTTCACCATCGTCCCCGAATCGGTCGCCTCGATCCGTCGCAACAAGGACCGGATGGAAATCCTTTCCGCCGAGCGCATCGCCGACGAACTGATGAAGATCATGAAGAGCGCCCATCCCGCCGACGGCATCCGCCTGCTCGACGAGACGGACCTGCTCCCGCAGGTCCTCCCGTCCGTCGCGGCGCTCAAGGGCGTGGAGACGGTGGAAGGCCGGGGCCATAAAGACAACTTCCGCCACTCGCTCCAGGTGCTCGAAAACGTGGCCGCCGCCAGCGACAACGTCTGGCTCCGCTGGGCCGCGCTGCTCCACGACATCGGCAAGGCCTCGACCAAAAAGTGGGAGCCCGGCACCGGCTGGACGTTCCGCGGGCACGAATACGTGGGCTCCAAAATGGTCAAGGGCGTCTTTTCCCGCCTCAAGATGTCGCAGACCGACGACATGAAATACGTCCAGAAACTGGTCCTCCTCCATATGCGCCCCATCGCACTGGTCACCGACGAGGTTACCGACTCGGCGGTCCGCCGTCTGCTCTTCGACGCCGGCGACGACATCGACGACCTGATGATCCTCTGCAAGGCCGACATCACCTCGGCCAACGAACAGAAGGTGGAGCGCTATCGCAAGCAATACGACCACGTCAAGGAGAAACTCGTCGAAGTCGAAGCCAAGGACGCTGTCCGCAACTTCAAGAACCCCATCACCGGCGAGCTGATTATGGACAAATACCACATCCCGCCCTGCCGCGAGATCGGCGTCATCAAGGAAGCTGTCAAGGAAGCCATTCTCGACGGCGTCATCCCCAACGAGTTCGACGCCGCCTACGCCCTGATGGAGCAGAAAGCTGCCGAGCTCGGACTCTAGCATCCCCTATAAAATGACCGATATGAAAAAAATCGTTTTACTGATGACGGCCCTCCTGCTGGTGTGCAGCGGGGCGTCGGCGCAAAGCAACGTGTTGAACCGCCTGAAGAACCGGGCGAAGAACGCCGTTGAGAACAACATCAGCAACAAGATTGAAAAAGGCATCAACAATGCTCTCAATGGCCAGACGGGCAACAAGACCCGGCGTACCCAGGAAGTGAAGGTCGAATCGCGCGACGAGCAGGTGGTGGTCGAACAGTCCGTCCCCGAGCAGAATGTCGACGTGTTGCCTGCCACGCCGCAGGACAACAAACCGGCGGCCGCCAAGATCGGCTGGAACAACTACGACTTCGTGGCCGGCGATGAGATCATCTTCGAAGACACAATGGAAAACGAGCCGCTCGGCGAATTCCCGTCGATGTGGGATGCGTTCAGCGGCGCGGCGGAAATCGTCGATTTCGACGGACAGAAAGTGATCAATACGCAAGACGCTTCGATCACGCCGCTCTATCGGGACGGCAAGGTTTACCTGACCGACGAATGCACCGTGGAATTCGACATCTATATTTGGGAGGAAGGATTCTTTTCCAAAGAAGTCAACAACGGCGACGGCTTGGGCCTGAACGGCTATGCCATCTATCTGGGTTGTGAAGAGGAGATCCATCGCATCGGGCGCAACCCGGACGAAATGTCGTTGTATATGCATATCGATGCGGCAGGCTATGACAACGCGCCCAATCAGAACTTTTACTATGAGTGGACCGCCCCCAACGGCGATATCCGGGAAGGCCAGTATGAGATCAAGAATCTCCAGCGGAATGCCTGGCACCACATCGCCGTTTCTTTCAACAAGCGCGCCTTCAAAATCTATTTCGACGAGCAGCGGGTCGCCAACATTCCCAACGCCAAGGCGCCCCGGTTCGTGCAGTTCACGGGTGAGTACGATTATGAACGGCTGTATTTCTGGCGCAACGTCCGCATCGCGAAAGGTGCCGTGCCTTTGTATGACCGCCTGGCCTCCGACGGCAAGATCGTGACCTACGCCATCACCTTCGACACCGGCAAAGCCACCATCAAACCGGAATCCACGGGTGAAATCAACCGCATCACGAAGATGATGACCGATGATCCGTCCCTCAGCTTCGAGGTCCAGGGCCACTGCGACAACACCGGCTCCGACAAGGTCAACGATCCCCTCAGCCAGAAGCGCGCCGAAGCCATCGTGGCTGCCCTCGTTTCCAACGGCATCGACGCCTCCCGCCTGACCGCCGTCGGCAAAGGCGCCCACGAACCCATCGCCGACAACACCACCGACGAAGGCCGCGCCAAAAACCGCCGCGTCGAATTCGTTAAAAAATAGCTGACCATCGGGCCGTAGGTCGGCCTGCCGCGCGTGGGAGATTAAGCCAGATTACTCCTCCGGCTCCGGACCGTCGTAGACGTCGTCTTTCGGGGGCTGGGGGATATGGGCCTGCAGCAGGTGCGCGCCGCCGGCGTCGGGGACGAGCGTCACGGCGTCGAGCGATGCGGGGAGCAGCATGGTCTCGCCGGCTGCGAGCGGGAAACGCGCGCCGTCGGATTCCACTTGCAGTGACCCGGTCAGACACTGGAGAACGATACAGCTCTTGAACGAGGCGACCGGCACGTGCGCCGGGGCCGAGAGTTTCACGCTCGTAATCACGAAGTGCGGATCGTTGACCAGCACCCGCACGCCATCCTCCGCACCGCCCAGATGGCAGCTGAAGGTGGCTTCATCGTATTTCCGGTAGTCGATGCAGTCGAGCGCCTGGTCGAGGTGCATTTCGCGCCGGGTGGCGGGATTGTGCTCGCGCCCCCAGTCGTACAGCCGGAACGTCATATCGGAGGATTCCTGGATCTCGGCGATCTTCAGGCCGCCGCCGGCAGCGTGCACCGTGCCGGTCGGAATGAAGAAACAGTCGCCCGGCCGGGGCGCGTAGGCGTTCATCAACTGATCGGCCGTACCCTCCTGGCAGGCCTTATAGAGCGCGCCGGCGTCGGTGTCTTCCCGAAAGCCCATCCAGATCCGGGCATCGGGTTCCGCTTCCAGGACATACCAGAATTCCGTCTTGCCGTACTCGCCGAAGCGTTCGGCGGCCACCGTGTCGTCGGGGTGCACCTGCACCGACAGGCGGTCCTTGACGACGAGCCGCTTGATCAGCAGCGGAAAATACAGGTTATGCCATTCGAAGATCTCGTCGCCGACCAGGTCGCCCATATAGGTTTCCAGAATGTCGGGCAGGTCGTTTTCGGCCAGGTAGCCTTCGGAGACCACGGAGGCCTCTTTGTCGAATCCGCAGAGATCCCAGAACTCGCCGCCCCAGGCCTTAGGCATCCACTGGGGCTTGAACTTGAGAGGATACAGTTTTTTCATTGAGTATGACAAGGGTGATGGCCAGCAGCAGGGCTGCGGCTACATATACGATCCAGTAAGTGGTTTCCGGCAGCACATCCTTAAGCCCGGCATCGATGGGCAGGTCGGCCCAGACGCGTGAAATGACCGTCGAAATGGAATTGTTGAGGCAGTGCAGGAAAATGGTGGCCCACAGCGAGTGGGTGCGGTAATAGACCCAGCCCAGCAGCAGCCCGATGAGGAAGGCGGGGATGGACTGCCAGGGATTCATATGCATCACGGCGAAGATCAGGGCCGACCAGACGATGGCCTTCCACGGGGCCTTTCTGCGGGCCAGCATGCCGCGCAGCATGATGCCGCGGCAGAGCAGCTCTTCGAGCAGTGGCGCCAGGATGCAGGTCGAGACGATCATGTCCCACAGGGCGGATTCGACGAAGGCTTTCTCAAAGATGGCCTTGATGGAATCGGGCATCGGAATGAACGACGTGGTCGGTTCGATGACGACCGACAGGGACAACATGGCGATGGCCGCCAGCGCCAGGACGCCGAAGGCGCCCAGCTTGCCGAAATGCGGCGCATCGATCCGGAGCGCCGGCTCGCCGCGCAGCTGGGCCTGCGCCCCCATCCACCAGCAGGCCGCCAGCGGGAAACACATCATAATCAGATAGGTGAGCGATTGCGGAACGGCCTGCCAGGCAAACGTCAACATACCTCCCACCAGGCTTCCGACAAAAACCAGGGCGACCAGCAGCCACGAAGCTCCCACCCCGGGTTTGCAATATTTGAATTGTTGAATCATCCGTCAAAAATAATCATTATTTTTGTGAAAACATCCGCCGCCATGTCGATCTTCACCAAAATCGGGGAAAAGTACCGGGAATGGAAACAGCATCCCGTGGGGAAAGTACTGCTCAACAAGTACTTTGTCGTGGGCTTCATTTTCCTGGTCTGGATCTGCTTCCTCGACACCAACAACGTGGGGCAGATGATCCGCGCGCGCGTGACCCTGCGCCGCCAGCAGCGGCAGATCGAGTTCTACAAGCGCGAGATCTCCAACATGGACCGCAAACTGCAGCAACTTCGCTCCGAGCGCGACTCCCTCGAGAAGTTCGCCCGCGAAGAATACTACTATCACCAGGACGGTGAGGACGTCTATGTTATAGAGTAGGAGGTACTTCTCCGCTGTCGTCGTCCAGACGATTGTTCCACAGATATTTCCGGGTGTCGGCCACGATCACCCCGCTGAGCAGCAGGATGGCGATCAGGTTCGGGATGGCCATCAGGGCGTTGGCGATGTCGGCCAGGTTCCACACGACCGAGAGGCTCAGCACGGAGCCGGCGAAGACGGCGCCGATGAAGAGGACGCGGTAGATGGCAACCACGATCTTGCCAGCCTTGACGTTGCGGCCGGCCAGGTATTCGATGGCGCGCTCGCCGTAGTACGACCAGCCCAGGATGGTGGAGAAGGCGAAGGTGACGATACCCACGGAAAGGATGATCGGGCCCACGTAAGGCAGCTTGTCGAAAGCGGCCTTGGTAAGGGCGGCGCCCTGCGTATAGTCGATGTCGGGATGGGCCACGATGCTGCTCACGAGCACCAGGCCGGTGATGGCGCACACCACGACGGTGTCCCAGAACGTGCCGGTGGAGGAGACCAGGGCCTGCCGCACGGGGTTGCGGGTCTGGGCGGCTGCCGCCACGATGGGGGCGGAGCCGAGACCGGACTCGTTGGAGAACAGGCCGCGGGCGATACCGAAACGGCACGCCATCAGCACGGTCGTGCCGACGAAGCCGCCGCCTGCCGCGCGGGCCGTGAAGGCGGAGCGGCAGATGAGCCGGATGCTCTCGCCCAGATACGGCCAGTTGAGGCCGAGGATCACCAGACAGCCGAGCACATAGAAAATGGCCATGAACGGCACCAGGGCGGAGCAGACCCGCGAGATGCCCTTCACGCCGAAGACGATGACTAGCAGCACCAGCAGGGCCAGGATGACGCCCACCAGGACCTGCGAGACGCCGTAAGTCTCGTTGAGGAGCAGCGAGATGGAATTGGCCTGCACCGTGTTGCCGATGCCGAAGGCGGCGATGGCCGTGAACGCGGCGAAGAGGATGGCCAGCCACTTGGCGTGGAGGCCGCGCTCGAGGGCGAACATCGGGCCGCCGAGCATACGGCCGTCTTTCGTCTTGACGCGGTATTTGACGGCCAGCAACCCTTCCGAATACTTGGTGGCCATACCGAAGACGCCGGTGATCCAGCACCAGAGCACTGCGCCGGGCCCGCCGAGGGCCACGGCCGTGGCCACGCCCACGATGTTGCCGGTGCCGATGGTGGCCGCCAGAGCGGTGGCCAGGGCGCCGAACTGGCTGACGTCGCCGTGCGACTGGCTGTCCTTGGTCAGGGACAGCCGGATGGCTTTGCCGACTTTCAGCTGCGGAAACCGCAGGCGGATGGTCATGAATACGTGGGTGCCCAGGAGCAGAATGATCATCGGCCAGCCCCATACGGCCGAGGAGATCTTTTCGATGAGGGTTGCGATTGAATTCATGGAAAAACCTTTATCTTTGCAAATATACAAAAAGGGAGAAGAAAATGAAAGTGAAAAAGTACGCCCGTTTCCTGCTGCTGCTCTGCTGGCTCCCCGCCCTCTTCCTGCTCCAGGCCTGCCCGGATCCGCAGGAGAAGGAGGAACAGGAAAGGATCGATGCCGATCCCGACTACCAGGCCAAAGTGTTCCTGCGTGATCAGTGCATGGAAGTGTTCTACTACTGGCGGGACGAAGTCATGGCCCGCAACAAGACGATCAAACCCTACAATTACGATATCTACGAGTACTTCGACGAGTTGCTCTATTCCCGCGACCGCTGGAGCTGGATGTGCGACCGGGAGGACTACATTGCCGACGAAACCGGCGTGATCAGCGGAACCTGGGGCGTGAGCATCGGCCAGGCCATCGAAGGCTACGGCGACTACGGCCTCCACATCCGCTACATCTACCCCGGCTCGCCGTTCGAATCCCACGGTGTGACGCGCGGCGCCGTGCTGACCAAAATGGACGGCTTCAGCGTGGAAGACGACGATCAGGGCTTCACCAGTGAGAAGGCGAAATACTTCAACGACAATTTCTATTCGAAAAAGACGCAGACCTTCACCTTCCGCCTGGCCGACGGCACCGAAACGACCTTCACGGCCACGATGAAGGACAATCTGCAGACCCATACCAACCTGATCACCCGCGTCATCCAGCCCGGCGACTACCCGGGCCTGACCCGGCCGGTGGGCTATTTCCACTACCTGGCCTTCAAGGCGAATTTCCTCGACGACATCGCCCAGTCCATGACCTATTTCCACGACCAGGGCATCCGCGACCTGATCGTCGACCTCCGCTACAACGGCGGCGGCGACTCCCGGGCCAGCGACACGCTGATGACCTATCTCGCCCCCTCGTCGGCCGTGGGCAAACCTTATGTGGTCCGTCACCACAACAGCTATCTGGCCTCCCTCGACAAGGATTACAGCGACGAGGCGAACACGATTGCCGTCGGGGCCAACGCCCATGCGCTCAATCTCGACCACATCTATTTCATCACCGGTGCCGGCTCCGCTTCCGCCAGCGAGATGGTAATCAACGGCCTGAAGCCGTATATGGGCGAGAAACTGCAGATGGTGGGCGACACGACCTACGGCAAACCCAACGGAATGTACGTGTTGATGTATCCCAGTACGAAGGATGACATCAAGCGCTATAACAACGACGATTTCTCCCGGCTCGAGTGGGTGTTCCTTCCCATTTGTTTCTTCAACAACAACTCCCGCGGCGAAGCGATCCCCGAAACGGGCTTCGTTCCCGACTACTATTGCCCCGACGATCTGTACCACGATTTCGGCGTCGGAGAGGCGGCTGTCAAGGCCTGTCTGACCCATCTTTCAACCGGCGCTTACCCGTCCGTTTCCCCGCGTCCGGCCTCCGTGGCGACGCCCAGATCAAAATCCGGATATCGGGTTGATACGGAAGAAGATAGGCCGAATTACGGGTCTTACCGTGTCCGCGAACGGTTTTTTTAGCAATTCTCGTTGATTTTTGCGGTTTTTTCGTGCGAAAATTTGGAGAATTCGTAGAAACCACCTAACTTCGTAATCAAATGGTTAGAGAAATTTTTATTCTTTATCAATCATAATTAACCCAAAACAACCATGAAAGAACTCGTTGAAAAAATCAATGCCGAGATCGAGCAGTTCCAGAAGAACGCCGACCTGCAGGTGACCAAAGGCAACAAGGCCGCCGGTACCCGCGCCCGCAAGAACGCCCTCAACATCTGCAAGCTGATGAAGGACTTCCGCAAGGCTTCCGTGGAAGCTGCGAAGTAATTCTCGCCTCCATTGAAAAAAATGGGACTGCCCCTGCGGGGCGGTCCCTTTTTTGCAGGGCAAGACGCCATCATGGATTCCGTAAGAATAGACAAATTCCTCTGGTCGATTCGCGTGTACAAGACCCGCACGGATGCGACCGACGCCTGCAAGGGCGGCAAGGTGACGGTTGGCGGCGCCGCCGCCAAGCCGGCCCGCGAAGTCAAGGCAGGCGATGTGATCGGCATCCGCAAAGGGCCGGTCTCCTATACCTATAAAGTATTGGCTCCGTTGGAGAAACGGGTCGGCGCCAAAGACGTGGCGACCTATGCGGAAAACCTGACGCCGCAGGCGGAGCTCGACAAGCTCCACGCCCCGGTGGAGACATTCTTCATCCGGCGCGACCGCGGTTCGGGCCGCCCCACGAAAAAGGAGCGGCGCGACATGGATTCGCTCTACGGTTCCTTCTTTTCGGATGAGGGGGTCGACGGAGACGACTGATCTTCCGTCACGACCGCGCGGTTGAACCGGGTCATCGCCCGGTCGATGCCTTCGGTGCCGTAGCACTTGATGGCTTCGACGGCGCGTTCCAGCACCAAGGGAAGCATCCGCTTTTCTTCCAGCAGCAGTTCTCCCAGTACGAAGTCCACCTGATGGCCTTCTGCGAAGCCGCCGTTGCCCGTACCGACGCGCAGGCGGGCGTAGTCGTCGCTGACCAGTTCATAGTCGATGCTCTTGAGCCCGTTGTGCCCGCCGGCCGATCCGCGCTTGCGCATACGTAGCGTGCCGAAGGGGATGGCGAAGTCATCGACGACCACGAGCAGGTTTTCCTGCGGGATGCGGGTCTTCTGGAGCCAGTAGCGGACGGCCTTGCCGCTGAGGTTCATATAGGTGGAAGGCTTCAGCAGGGTGAACTTGCGGCCCTTGAAGCTGATTTCCGTCGTGGCGCCGTAGCGGCCGACGGTAAAAACAGCATTGGATGCCTGAGCCCAGGCATCCAATACCATAAATCCCATGTTGTGTCGGGTGGCGGCGTATTCTGCGCCGATATTGCCCAGACCGACCACCAGGTAGTTCATAAGCAGGGCTTATTGAGCGGCCTCGGTGGCAGCGGCGGCGGAGTTGCGGGTTGCGCGGACAGCGCAGACCAGCGTACCCTTCGGCGACACGATCTGGAAACCGTCGAACTTGAGGTCGCCGGCGTTGATCTGTTTGCCCAGACCCAGTTCGGTGATGTCGACCGGGAGTTCGTCGGGAAGATTCTCGATCATACCGCAGACCTTCAGCTTGCGGGTGGGGACGTTGAGTTTACCGCCCTGGCGGACACCGATGGAGTTGCCGGTGATCTTGATGGGCACTTCGATGGTCACGGGCTTGGCCGGATCGAGGGCGAGGAAGTCCACGTGGAGGGCGCGGTCGGTTACCGGGTGATACTGGATGGCCTTGAGGACGGCCTGGTGGCATTCACCTTCGATGTTGAGGTCCACGATGTGGGAATAGGGAGTGTGGGTGAGGTTCTTGAGTTCCTTCTCGTCGACCGAGAAAGAGGTGTTCTCGACGCCGGCGCCGTAGATGACGCAAGGCACTCTCTGTTCGTTGCGGACGTTCTTGACGTCAGCTTTCTTGCCGGTAATTCTCTTCTTACCCTGAAGTTCCAAATGTTTCATGATGGATGTTTTAAAAAATGTGTTACTCAAGCCGGAAACGGGTCCGGCTCCCATTGCACCAAAAGGTTACCCTTTTCAGCAGGCCGCAAAGATATGAATTTTTTTTGCAAATCATATTATAATCCATAAATTTGTGAGACCTGACAAACAATCAAAAACCACAATCTGATAATTCGTAAAACTATGGCAAAGAAATGGATCTGCACCGTTTGCGGTTATGTGCATGAGGGTCCCGAAGCGCCCGAGCGCTGCCCGCTCTGCAAGGCTCCCAAGGAGAAATTCAACGAACTCGTCGAGAGCGAAGGCGGTCTGACCTTCGTCGATGAACACAAGATCGGCGTGGCCAAGGGCTGCGACCCCGAAATCTGGCAGGGCCTGCAGGATCACTTCCGGGGCGAATGCTCCGAGGTGGGCATGTACCTGGCCATGGCGCGCCAGGCCGACCGCGAGGGCTATCCCGAAGTGTCCGAAGCCTTCCGCCGCTACGCCTTCGAGGAAGCCGACCACGCCGCGCGCATCTGCGAGATGCTAGGCGAAATGGTCTGGGACACCAAGACCAACCTGAAGAAACGGATGGAAGCCGAAGCCGGCGCCTGCGAGGGCAAGAAAGCCATCGCCACGAAGGCCAAACAGCTCAACTACGACGCCATCCACGACTCCATCCACGAGATGGCCAAGGATGAGGCACGCCACGGCAAAGGCTTTGAAGGCCTCTACAACCGTTACTTCAAGAAATAATCGTTATTGGACCAGCCCGGTGGCTTTGTTCCACTGCAAGGTCTTGTAATAATTGTTGAGCACCGTATAGGAGGGCCTGGGGATATAACTTCCCAGGCCCGAATAGTGTCTGATGGTCAGGCCGAGGAAGGAATCGGTGGCGTCCTTGAAAATGACGGCGCCATTGAGGGCGGACAGGAAAGCCGCATACTCGGCGTCGCTGGCCACGCGGCCGACGAAGTCGTCGAGATCGTAATACCAGTATTGGTTGCTGAACCGGTGATAGGCCTGGATTGACGAGCGGTTGATCGTCAGGATCTGGTCCCGGTGGTTCTGGAAAATGGGGCGGCAGGCGGCTGCGAGCGGCTCCAGGCCGGCGGTGCGGACCACCGACACCGTGGCGGAGCAGTAGACGCCGGACATCGCGCGGTAGTGCGCCATAAAGTTTTGCGCGATGGTGCGCATGGCTTCTTCCGGCTTCTGGGTAAAGACGGGCTGGACCATGGTCTCGTAGGGGAAGCCGTCGGAGAGGATTTCCGTGGGGGAGAAGAGCACATAGTCGCAGACGTTCCGCAGTTCATAGGCCACTTCCACGTCGGCCATGAAGCAGCAGTCGAAGAGGACGAACTCGTAGTGCCGGCTGCTGAGGGCGCTGCGCAGGTCGGCCAGTTCCATCTCGGTGCCGTGGTCTTCGGCGAAGCTTTTGACCATATGGGCGTAGGGATCGTTCTCGAGGGTGTTGCCGGGAACGCTCCACTGGACGGGTCCTTTCGGTTCCTGGTCTTTCGGGTCGGAATAGTAGCCGGCGGGCAGATAGCCCGTGGCGTGCGACCAGAGGATGAGGCTCCGCCGGGTGGCGGGCCAGGCTTCTTCGGCATCGTTCAGCACGGTGGTGAGCGTCTCTTGGGTCGCGGAATTGGTCGAGAAGGGATATTCCTGGATGGTCTCCTCCACGAGGACGCCTTTCTTGTCACGGCTCAGGCGGACCAGGGTCGGGGTGCGGTCCATGAAGTGGTGATAGACCAGGACGATCTTGTCGGTTTCTTTCTGGCCCGGGAGCCAGGCGCCGCGAAGGTCCTCAAAGTCGCCTTGGCCTTCCTGGGTCAGGGAATTGTTGCCGGCAAAGTAGATGAGCAGCACCTGACGGTCCTTTTCCCGGGGGGAGAACCAGTCGCAGGAAGTGACCGTGAGCAGGGTCGCGCACAGGGCTGTCAGCAGGGCGGCAAAGCGTTTCATGCGGCAATGATATGAAAATTATTTATCTTTGTCAAGAAATATCGTGCCAATCCTAAACCCTATGAGACATCTTAGAACCATGATCCTTCTCACCGGACTGGGCCTCGCCCTGACAGCCTGCGGATCGAAGACAGGCGATCCCGGTTTCCAGTATTCCATCGACGAATTCGCCGACATCGAGGTACTCCGCTACCAGGTGCCGGGCTGGGAAGACCTTTCCCTGCAGCAAAAAGAATATATCTATCACCTCAGCGAAGCGGCCAAAGCCGGCCGCGACATCACCTGGGACCAGAATTTCAAGTACAACCTGGAAATCCGCCACGTCCTCGAGGCCATCCTCGAGAATCAGACCATTGACCGCTCCGCGGCCGAGTGGAACGACTTCCTGGTCTATGCCAAGCGCGTGTTCTTCAGCAACGGCATCCACCATCACTACGCCAACGACAAGATCCTGCCCGCCTGCTCGCGTTCCTATTTCGCCAGCCTGATGGACGCCGTCGGCACCGAACCCGGCCGCGCCGAGTTCCTGCTGCAGGTGATCTACGATCCCGACCTCTATCCGACCCTGCAGTACCAGGGCACGGAGAAAGACCTGGTCGAGGCCTCGGCCGTGAACTTCTACGAAGGCGTGACGGCCGACGAGGTCAACGCCTTCTACACCAAGATGGAGAACCCCAGCGACCCGCACCCCATCAGCTATGGCCTGAACAGCAAGGTCGTCAAGGAAGACGGGAAAGTGGTGGAGAAGACCTGGAAGGTCGGCGGCATCTACGGCCCCGCTCTCGAAGTGATCATCGGCCATCTCGAAGCGGCCAAGGCCGTGGCTGAGAATGACACCCAGAAGAAATACATCGACGAACTGATCGCCTACTACCGGTCCGGCGACCTGCGGATGTGGGACCAGTACAACATCACCTGGGTGGCCGACACCGAAAGTGACGTGGACTTCGTCAACGGCTTCGTCGAGGACTACGACGACCCGCTCGGCCGCAAGGCTTCCTGGGAGGGCATCGTCAACTTCCGCGACCGCGAGGCTTCGCGCCGCACGGAAATCATCAGCCGCAACGCCCAGTGGTTCGAGGACAACTCGCCGGTGGATCCCCGCTTCAAGAAGGAAGAAGTCAAGGGCGTATCGGCCAAGGTCATCAACGTGGCGGTCATCGCGGGCGACAACTATCCGGCCACGGCCATCGGCATCAATCTGCCCAACGCCGACTGGATCCGCAAGGAGTACGGTTCCAAGAGCGTGACCATCGCCAACATCACCGACGCCTATGAAATGGCCTCCGAACAGCGGCCGAAGAGCGTCCTGTCGGAATTCGCCTGGGACCAGGCCGAAATCGACCTCTGCAAGAAATACGGCAGCATCACCGACAACCTCCACACCGACCTCCACGAATGCCTCGGCCACGGCTCCGGCCAGCTGCTGCCCGAAACCCCGGCCAACGCCCTCAAGGAATTCACCTCCACGCTCGAAGAAGCTCGCGCCGACCTGTTCGGCCTCTACTACGTCGCCGATCCGAAGCTCGTGGAACTCGGCCTGCTCGACAGCCCCGACGCCTACAAGGCCGCCTATATGAGCTACATCCGCAACGGCATCATGACCCAGTTCAGCCGCGTCGAACTCGGCAAGAAGAACACCGAGGCCCATATGCAGAACCGCAAGCTCATCGCCGACTGGTGCTATGAGCACGGCCGCGCCGAAAACGTCATCGAGAAGAAAGTCCGCGACGGCAAGACCTATTTCGTCGTCAACGACTTCGAAAAACTCCGCGGCCTCTTTGGCGAACTCCTCGCCGAAGTCCAGCGCATCAAGTCGGAAGGCGACTACGAAGCCGGCAAGGAACTGGTCCTCAAGTACGCCGTCGACATCGACCCCGAACTCCACAAGGAAGTGCTCGAGCGCTACGCCAGCCTCGAACTCAAACCCTACCGCGGCTTCATCAACCCCGAAATCGTTCCCGTCGTCAAAGACGGCAAGACCATCGACTACCAGATCGTCTACGGCGACGACTTCCTCGCCCAGCAGCTCTACTACGGCAAGAAGTACCGCACGCTGTAGCCGGCCGCTGGAAGCTCGAGGCCGCTGGAGGCTATCGCGCTGATCAGCAGCATCTTACGCAAAGTCGCCCTCCCTTGTTTGGGGAGGGCGACTTTGCGTTAGCAGCTGTGTATCAGGAGCTTAAGCTCCAGCGCGATGTTGCTAGAGATCTCGTTCGATGTCGCTCCAGCGGAGTTTGCGGCGGGAGAGGAAGAATTGCAGGACGATGCTGCGGTCGTAGAGGCCGATGTTGTTGCGCTCTTCCTCGAAGGGGGACGGGTCTTCTTCGCGGCGGAGGCGGCGGTAGTCGCGGTGGGCTTTCCAGACGGCCTGGAAGAAGGACCAGCGGCCCGACAGGAGATAGGCGGCGGCCGAGGCTCCGTCGAGACACATGCGGGCGAAGATCCGGCGGCGTCGGATGCGTTCGGGCAGGTTCTTATAGAGCATCAGCAGGTTGTTGCGGTAGTTGAAGTACAGCTTGCGGGGCGAATCGTTGGGCAGCGTGCCGCCGCCGACGTGCCAGACCGTGGAGGCGGGGACACACCAGACCTGGTAGCCCAGGAGCTTGGCGCGCCAGCAGAAATCGATCTCCTCCATATGGGCGAAGAACAGCTCGTCGAGGCCGCCGAGATGGTGGTAGAGCGCGCTGCGGACCACCAGGCAGGCGCCGGTGGCCCAGAAGCATTCCACGGGCTCGTCGTACTGGCCGTGGTCTTTCTCCAGATTCGAGAGGATGCGGCCGCGGCAGAACGGGTAGCCGAAGCGGTCGATGAAGCCGCCCGCGGCGCCGGCATACTCGAAAGTGTCGGGCGCGGCGACGGACAGGACCTTCGGCTGGCAGACGCCCACGTCGGGGTTTTCTTCCATAAAGCCGATCAGAGGCTCGAGCCAGCCTTGCGACACGCGCACGTCGGAGTTGATCAGCACGTAGTAGTCGGCGTCGATCTCCTGGAAGGCGCGGTTGTAGCCGCCGGTGAAGCCGTAGTTCTTGTCGAAACGGATCAGCTTGACGGCAGGCCATTCCGCCTCCAGCCATTCCACGGAGCCGTCGGTGGAGCCGTTGTCGGCCACGACGACGAAGGCTCCGCAGCAGGTGGTGTGCGCCACGAGGTCGGGCAGATAGGTCTGAAGCATCTTCAGCCCGTTCCAGTTGAGGATGACGACGGCAATGTCCATGTCAGCGTTTTTTGATCAGGAGTTTGCAGAGCACGCGCATCAGGACCAGCAGGACCAGGACGCCGGCGATGAGGATGCTCACGTAGAGTTGTTCGCGGATGCGGTGTTTCAGGATCAGGACGTCGGGATCTTCCTGCAGCACGGCGGGCAGATCGACCTTCGGGAGTTCGGAATTGGCCCATTTGGCCACGATCGTGCCGTCGTTGAAATACACGGCGCCGCCGTTGCTGCGGTTGAGCGTCAGCAGCGATTTCCAGTCGGCCGTCTCATAGGTTTCGGTCGGGCCATAGACGACGGGCTGGATGCCCGCCGCCAGGGCGGCTGCGCGGAACGCTTCGATCCGCTCGACAATCTCGGCGCGCAGGGCATCGGGATGGTGCACCGAAATGGCCAGCACGGGCCCTTCCATCGGGTCGAGCGTGAAATCGACCTGCGCCATCCGGGTGGAACCGCCCAGCTGCACCGTCTTGCTGTCGAGGTAGGTCCAGCTGTCGTCGGGCAGGTTGTCGAGCGTGAATTCTTCGGTATGGCCGTCTTTGGTATAGATGAAGGTTGTCTCGAAGCGGGCTTGGTTTTCCTGCGCCAGCTCGTCGAGGCTGCTGCCCACGCGGTAGGCCGTGAAATCGACCTGCGGGATGGTGGCCAGCGCCCGGAGGGCGACCGAAAGGCCGACCAGCGCGAAGAGGGCGATGAACACCCACTCGAGCGGCGCGGGAGCGACGCGCGTGGCCCGCTTCCGCCCCAGGAAGATCAGGATGGCCAGCACGAGCAGCACCACGTTCTTGATGAACGTCTGGGTATTGGTCAGGTGGATGGCTTCGCCGAAACAGCCGCAGTCGCTGATGGGGTTGAAGCGCATCAGGTAGAAGGTCAGGATCGTGAAAAAGGCTGTCAGGATGAGGGCGACCCACGCCACGATGCGCAGCCGCAGGCCACTGAGCACGCAGATGCCGATGAGGAACTCGAGCGTGGCCAGGGCGATGCCCAGCACGATGGCCCCGGAATCGAGGAAATCCAGGTGCATGAAACTCAGATACTCGTGGACGATCAGGCCGGTGCCGACCGGATCGAGGAGCTTCAGAATGCCGGAAAGGATGAAGGTCAGGGCGAAGAGCACCCGGCACAGGCCGCGGAGGAATCTCATAGGCCGCGGTCGATTTGCTGGCGGATGCGCAGGAAGATGTCGGCGGCGGGGAGCATATGCCCCTCGGCGTCGGCGCAGTCGATGCGCAGGAAGGATGCGTCCAGGCCGCACTGCTCGCGGTACAGGTCGCGGACCCGGATCTGGAACGCGATGTCGGCTTCGTGGATGTCAGATTTTCCTTCCAGGTAGCGGCGGTCGCCGCCCTGGCGGTTCTGCCGGAGCTTGGCGTCGACGAATTCCACGGGGACGTCGAGGAAGAGGTTGAGCGTCGGGCGCGGAATGCCGAAGCGGACGTATTCCAGGTCGAGGATCCAGTCGCGCAGTTCGGCCGCTTCCTGCGGGTCGGCGAGTTTGGCGCACTGGAAGGCGATGTTGGAATAGACGTAGCGGTCGAGGACGACGACGTGGCCCTGGTCGGTCCAGCTGCGGAGAAGGCCGGCCGCGTCGCGGCGGTCTTCTGCGAAGAGCAGGGCCACGAGCTGCGGATGCACCTGGTCGATGGCGCCGAAATCGCCGCGCAGGAACTTGGCGATGAGTTCGCCATAGAGCGGCGCGGAGTAGCGCGGGAAATGCAGGTAATCCACCTTGCGGCCGAGCGAAGCGAAATACGACGTCACCATCTTGAGTTGCGTCGATTTGCCGGCGCCGTCCAAACCTTCAAGTACGATCAACATAAAATGTTATCTTTGTATCTGACTTGTAAAGTTAAGAAAATATGGAAAGCGGAACAACGAAAATCATGGGAATCGTCAATCTCAACGCCGACTCCTTCTACGAGCCTTCCCGCGCCGCGACGCAAGCGGCTTTCCGCCGCCGCGTCGACGCGCTCCTCGCCCAGGGCGCCGACATTCTGGACCTGGGCGCCGTGTCGTCCCGGCCCGGGGCGACCGACGTCGAAGTCGATGAAGAATGGTCGCGCCTCGAGCCCGCCCTCGAGACGCTCCGGCTCCATTACCCCGGCGTCCCCGTCTCGATCGACACCTTCCGCTCGTCGATCGTGATCATGGCCTATCAGGAGTTCGGCCGCTTCTGGGTCAACGACATCTCCGCGGGTGAATGGGACGAAGCCATGCTGCCGGTCGTCGGCCGGCTCGGCCTCCGCTATGTGGCCATGCATCATCAGGGCACCTTCGAGACGATGCACAACGACTATGTCTACGACGACGTGGTGGAAAGCGTCAAGCAATTCTTCCGCGACTTCGCGCTCCGCGCCAAAGACGCCGGCGTGACCGACTGGGTCCTCGATCCCGGTTTCGGCTTTTCCAAGAGCGACCGCGACAACCAGACGCTCTTCGACCGCCTCGACGAACTCAAATCGTTCCGCCGCCCCATCCTGGTCGGCGTCTCCCGCAAGCGCTTCATCTGGCGCCCCCGCCTCCTGACCCCTGCCACCTGCGACGCCGTCGTCCGCGAATACGAAGAACGCGCCGCCGCCATGGGCGCCGCCATCATCCGCACGCATCTCTAACAGGCTTTCGCTCCCGTCCGGCCCGGCCACTCCCGTCCGGCCCGGCCACTCCCGCCCGGCTCGGCCGCTCCCGTCCGCTCCCGTCCGGCGGCTGCTCTCCGGCCGCCCTGATTGGCGGCTGGAGTTTAAAGCATTGATTATCAGCACTTTCCGTAGAATCGCCCTCCCCTATCAGGGTAGAGCGATTTTGCATTATTGGCTATGGATCAGCGACTTAAGCTCCAGCGGCCTGACGGAGGACGAAGGTGCCCATAGTGACCATTTTGGGCTTGGTAAAGCAAACCAGCTCAAGATTAAAGGAACGGGCTTCCGGTTTCGGATTGGCGGGGACAGTGATGGTTACCTTGCTGGTTACGGGCTGCTCGCCGCTGAAACCGCCCGGGGCATCTTCAATCGTTATCCTAATGCCCTGATCGCGGCAGTTAAGGTAAGCCGCCGTGTTGCTCAGGATTCTCAAGGAAACCGTTCCGCCTTCGGAGGGCACAAGAGGATCCTGCCAGTCGAGGAGTTCCGCAAAAGGCTCGGCGCCGGATTGCGTAACCACGATTTCGAACGTCCTCTGCCCTATCTCATTCGAGGCTGTCACCTGGACCGAACCGATCTTCTGTATTGCCAGCAGGTTCGGTTTGACCACAAAATCAAGGGTGGACGTGCCCGATTCTCCCTTGGTGGTGACCATCGTGATGAAATAGAAGCCATTGCCAGGAAAGGCCTGAGCCTGCCAGGGACAATTCGATTCGATTTGTGCGGAAACCTTTCCGCCTTCCGCACTGACATTCAGGGGTGAAGCGAGGTCGATTTTCATTTCCGGTTCCGGATCGGGCGTAGGAGCCAGCCAATCGCAGGATACGGCCGCGAAGGAAATGGCCAGCAGGAGAAAAGCTTGAAGATAACAGGTTCTTTTCATAGGTCAACGGGAGCAATCTGTTCTATAGATGCAGAATCGCGGGAAAATGTTGCGCGGATATCGTCGGCATACAAAAAGAATTTGGAAAACGGCGGTTCCCGATCGTATCTTTGTACGTAACCAAATGCAGCGAGGTATGAAGGGACGATTGTTTTTTTCCGACGGTGCCATTCAGCACATCTGTCAAAAAACCGTAAATGGTTTCCTGATTTTTTACTCAGTGCGGGACTGCGTGGTCTTCTTTACGTTCATTGCCACGGCCGCCCGGCGTTACAACATCCGGATTCTCGGCATCTGCCTGATGGTCGACCATATTCACGTCCTGGTCGAGGTCAGGAGCAAAGAGGAAATGGATCAGTTCGTAAGTCTCTATACCAGTTGGTTTGCGAACACTTACAACAAATGGTATGGCTTGCGCGGACCCCTCTTTACAGCGAAATACGGCGTGGCGTCGAAAGTCGACGACAAAAAGCAGCGCAGCGCCATTGCCTATCTCTACAACAATCCCGTCGAGCGTCTCATCTGCAAGCGGGCAGAACAGTATCCCTGGAATATCCTGGCGTATGCCGACAGCCGTTTCCCTTTTTCATCGCCGGTCAGGCTCGACAAGGCCCGGGCGCCGATGCGCCGGGCCGTCGAAGAAGTCAAGAGTTCCCGGAAGGAGGAACTTCCGCTCAACTATGCGAAACTTAAACGGATAACCGCTCCATTGACCCCGCAGGAGAGAAAGCAGCTTTATGATTTGATCATCAGCATCTACAACTGCGTTGACTATCAGGACTTGTTCTACCGTTTCGGAAATTATGCCGATCTGGTGACGGCCATCAACACCACAACGGGAAGCGAATATGCGATTCGGGAAGAATTCGTCGGCCGATCCGACCTCATCTATAGCCAGATGACGATGTTCCTGCTGCAATCCCATCGGATTCAAAGCACCGACGACCTTATCCGTATGTCGGAAGCCGAGCGCCGCGAGCTGCTGGAGCCCCTGGGCCTCCGCACCGGAGCCAGCCGTCGTCAGTTGGAGAAATATCTCCGTCTCAAGCCTTCCCGGTAGCCCGTTCGGTCAACGCGACCCATTGACCGGTGGAGGCTAACTTCCAGACTATCAATCGATAACGAGAAATCGCCCTCCCCTTGCAGGGGGAGGGCGATTTCGCGAAAAGTATTGCTAATCAGTTGGTTAGTCTCCAGCTGGGCCGTCGAGCGGCGGCGCCGAGGGCGCTGATCAGCGAACCGTGCGGTTTAGGCTTCTTCGGGGACCACCTCGAATTTGACGGTGGCTTTGATGTCCTTGTAGCACTTGACAGCGGCTTCGTAGGTGCCGACCTGTTTGACCAGGGGTTCACCCACGAGGGCGATGTTCTTGCGGTCCACGTCGAAACCGGCGGCCACGAGGGCCTCGGCGACCTGGATGTTGCTCACGGAACCGAACACCTTGCCGGTCTCGCTCACCTTGGCGGGGACCTTCACGGTCGTCTCGGCGAGACGGGCGGCGAGTTTCTCGGCGGCGTCGCGCAGAGCCTGCTCTTTGTGAGCGCGCTGGCGCATGTTCTCAGCGTGGATCTTCTTGGCGGTGGGGGTGGCCATGATGGCCAGGCCCTGAGGGATCAGCCAGTTGGCGCCGTAACCGTTGCGGACGGTCACGATGTCGTCTTTGTTGCCAAGGTTCTGAATGTCTTGTTTGAGAATGACTTCCATGGTGTTTCCTCCTTATTTCATCAGGTCGGTTACATACGGGAGAAGCGCCAGGTGGCGAGCCCGCTTGACAGCTTGGGAGACCTTCTTCTGGAATTTCAGCGAAGTGCCGGTGATGCGGCGGGGAAGGATCTTGCCCTGTTCGTTGAGGAACTTCTTCAGGAACTCGGCGTCCTTGTAGTCCACATATTTGATGCCTGCCTTCTTGAAGCGGCAGTACTTCTTCTTCTTGACCTCGACATTGACGGGGTTCAGATAGCGGATGTCATCGTTCTGTGCCATAATGGTATCTCCTTATTCGTTGACGGGGGCCTCGGCGGGTTCCTCGGCGGCCGTTGCAGTGCCATTCATCTTGGCGCGACGGCGCTCGGCGTAGGCGATGGCGTGCTTGTCCATAGATACAGTCTGGAAGCGGAGGATGCGCTCGTCCCGCTTGAACTGCGTTTCAAATTTGGCAATGAACTCCGGTTCAGCCTGAAATTCAATCAGGGTGTAGAAGCCGGTAGTTTTCTTCTGGATGGGGTAAGCCAGTTTCTTCAGACCCCAGTCCTCCTGGCACACGATCTTGCCACCGTTTTCGGTGATCAGACCGGTGTACTTGGCAACCGCTTCCTTCATCTGGACATCAGACAAAACGGGAGTTGCAATGAAAACGGTTTCGTACTGTTTTAACATTTCAGTGGATAAATGAATTAATAAAGCCCTTCGGGATTTTCCCAAAGGGCTGCAAATGTATGGATTATTTTTCAATCCACAAAATTATTTCTTCGGAGCGTCTTCGATGACGGCCTTGATGAAGGTCCACCATTTCTCGACCGAGGGGATGAAGCAGCGCTCGTCCGGGGAGTGGGGCGACTTGAGGGTCGGGCCGCAGGAGATCATATCCCATTCGGGATAGGCGCCCGCGAGGATGCCGCACTCGAGGCCGGCGTGGATGGCCATCACGGCCGGCTCCTTGCCGAAGAGTTTCTTGTACTGCTCCTTCATGGTCTTGAGGATGGGCGACTTCATGTTGGGCACCCAGCCGGAGTAACCGCCGTCGAAGAACACCTTGGCGCCGGCCAGTTCGAAGGCGCAGCGGACGGATTCGGCGAGGTCTTCCTTCAGGGAGTCGGTGGAGCCGCGCAGCAGCGTGTTGACGGTGATCTCGCCCTTGCCGGTGTGGACGATGGCCAGGTTGTTGGAGGTCTCCACGAGATCCTTTACCTCGAGGCTCATGCGGTCGACGGCGTTCGGGCAAGCGTAGAGGGCTTTCAGGAGCTTGAGGCCGGTGGTGCCGGCGATGATCTTCGAAGCCTTGGCGGGCGCGATGGTGATCGAGACGTTCGGGTCGATGGCGGCGAGTTCCGACTTGACGGTGGACAGGGTGGAGCCGACCAGCTTGAGCGCGGAGTTCTCGGCCTCGGCCGGGAGGGCGATGATGGCTTCGGCTTCGCGCGGGATGGCGTTGCGCATATTGCCGCCGTTGAAGCTCACGAGTTTGCCTTTGAGATGGCGGACCATCGGGAGCAGCATGCGGGCCATCACCTTGTTGGCGTTGCCGCGGCCTTCGTTGATCTCCATGCCGGAGTGGCCGCCGCGGAGACCGGTGACGATCACCTGGAAAGCCTTGTAGCCTTTCGGCATCGGGGCTTCTTTGTATTTGAAGGTGACGTTGGCGTCGAGACCGCCGGCGCAGCCCACGTAGAGTTCGCCTTCCGTCTCGGAGTCGAGGTTGAGCAGGATCTCGCCCTTGAGGACGCCCGGCTTCAGGGCCTTGGCGCCGACCATGCGGGTTTCTTCATCGACGGTAAAGAGGGCTTCGAGCGGACCGTGCTTCAGGGTCTTGGATTCGAGGACCGACATCGCGGCGGCCACGCCGAGGCCGTCGTCGGCGCCGAGGGTCGTGCCGTTGGCATACACCCAGTCGCCGTCGTCCTGGTGGACGATGCGGGTTTCGATCGGATCTTTGGTGAAATCGTGTTTCTTGTCGTTGTTCTTTTGCGGGACCATGTCCATATGGGCCTGGAGCACGATGCCTTTGCGGTCTTCCATACCCGGGGTGGCGGGCTTGCGGATGATGACGTTGCCGCATTCATCCTGGAAGGCTTCCATACCGAGGTCTTTCGCCCACTGGACGAGGAACTTGGCTACTTTCTGGGTATGTCCCGAAGGACGGGGAATCTGGGTGAGCGAATAGAAGTTGTTCCAGACGCTCTTGGGTTCTAATTTGCGGATAGGCATAACAGATGGATGATTATGGTTTTATTTCGTCAGTAGCGCATTGAGGGGGAAGGCGGCTTCCTCGCCGAGCTGGTACACGGGCACGCGGGTTTCGAGCAGCAGTTTCGAGCCGTCGAGAAGGCGGCAGCGGGTGATGGCGGGGATGCGGTAGCGGACCGCGGCGGCCTCGCGGGCGCGATTGTCGCCGACCGCATCGGGGGCGGAGAGCTCTTCTTTCTGGAGTTCCAGCGTGAAGGCGCGGCCTTCCTTGGCGGAGCCGGGCAGGAGGGTGTCGCCGACGCGGAAAGCGTTGTAGCGGCCCGTGGTGTTGGCGGGATCGGGTACGATGTCGAAGGTCTTCTCTTCGATGGAGACGTCGCGGATGCCGTAGAAGAGGCTCAGGTAGCGCTCTTCGAGGCGGGTGATCTCTTCGATGGCGGCCTGGAGGGCTTCGCCGCTGAAGGTGGCGTCGGTGTCGCCGGTAGCGATCTGCTGGCGCTTCTCGCGCAGGCTGAAGATCACGGCGGCCGCGTCGGCGGCCTTGCGGTCGGGCGATTTCTCGACGACGTTGTCCTGGGTCACGGGGACGCGTTCATAGCCGTCGTCGGTGCGGACGGCTTTGTAGAGGGTCGTGGTTTCAGAGCCCAGGTTGCCCAGCGGGTCGACGCCTTCGAAGCTGGCGGTTCCGGCCTGGCTCTGGAAACGCCAGGGAGCGGGTTTGCCGGTATAATTGTCGGCCATCACGACCAGCCCCTGCGCGCAGAGCTGCAGGAAGCCCGCGGAGGATTTCTCGGGGATCGTCACGGCGAAACGGGCCTTGGGATCGGCCTCGACATACGGGGTGACGGTGATTTCGAGCGGGGTGACGGTCACGCCGTTTTCGGCCTTGGCGGCCACGCCGAGGTATTTCTGGGCGTAGGCGGCATACGGCCCCGCCGTGAAGGCTTCGCGCTGCACCTTGACTTTCAACGAGAGAACGGTCTGGGGCAGGCTGTAAACCACGGCGCCGGACTGGGCGCTGGCGAGGGTCGGGAAACAGCACGCGAGCACGAGCAGGGCAAGCAGGGTTCTTTTCATGATTCCAAACAATTATTCGGTAAAAATAATAAAAAATGCCTATTTTTACAATTATGAAAAAGCTTCTGATCCTCTTTGTCTTGCTGGCGGGCATCCCCGGCCTGCTCGACGCGGGCGTACTCCGCACAAAATATGCCGATATGGTCAATCCGATGGTGGGAACCGACTTCCACGGGCATACGTTCCCCGGCGCGACCTATCCCTTCGGTATGATCCAGCTCAGTCCCGATACCCGCGAGGACAATTGGGACGGCTGCTCGGGTTACCATTACAGCGACTCCCTGATCAAGGGTTTCTCGCACACCCACCTGAGCGGCACCGGCTGCGCCGACCTGTGCGACATCCGCATCATGCCGGTGGTGGGCTACGAAGGCCTGGTGAAGGAAGAGAACTACCAGTCGCCCTTCTCGCACCGCAACGAGCACGCCTCGGCCGGCTACTACAGCGTGCATCTCGACCGCTGGGACGTGGAGGCGGAGCTGACGGTCGGCCGCCGTATCGGCGCCCATCGCTATACCTATCCCAAGGATGCGACCCCGCAGCTGGTCGTCGACCTGGGCCCGCGCGACCGCGTGCTGGATTCCAAGATCGAACTGGCCGGTGAAAACGCCATCCAGGGCTTCCGGTCGTCCCGCTCCTGGGCGGACGGCCAGATGTGCTACTTTTATATGGAATTCTCCCGCCCGATCACGGGCATCACCATCGCCCAGTCGCCGCACGGCGCCACGGCCCTGCTGAGCTTCGACCGTTCGGCCGGCCAGTCGCGCGCCCGCGAGCTGGTGGTCAAGGCCGCCATCTCTTCGGTCTCCGAAGAAGGCGCCAAGGCCAACCTCAAATCGGAGGACGGCTGGAAACAGAACGGCCTGTTCTCGTTCGACCTGCTGCGCCAGTCCACCCGCGTCGCCTGGAACGATTTCCTCTCGAAAATCGAGGTGGAGGGCGACGCCGAAGCAATGAAGGTCTTCTACACGGCGCT
This sequence comes from uncultured Bacteroidia bacterium, assembly GCA_902778855.1. Lineage (GTDB taxonomy): Bacteria > Bacteroidota > Bacteroidia > Bacteroidales > UBA932 > Cacconaster. The sequence continues at coordinate 48,426 of CACYZM010000001.1, read as the reverse complement.
CTACCACGCGGCCATCGCGCCGAGCCTCTACTCCGACAGCGACGGGATGTACCTGGGTATGGACCGGCGCGTCCACAAGGCTGTGGGATTCGACCGCTATCACATCTTCTCCCTCTGGGACACCTACCGGACCCTGCATCCGCTGTTCAACATCATCGAGCGGAAGCGGACCGTCGACTTCATCAAGTCGATGATCTCGATCTACGACGAAGGCGGCAAGCTCCCCGTCTGGGAGCTCTGCGGCTATGAGACCAACTGCATGATCGGCTACAGCTCCGCCCCGATGATCGCCGACGCCCTGGCCAAGGGCATCGACGACTTCGACGTGAAGAAGGCCCTCAAGGCGCTGGTGGCCACCTCGAACCGGGCCGAATTCGGCATCGACGTGTACCGCGACAACGGCCTGGTGCTCGCCGAGCGCGAGCACGAATCCGTGTCGAAGACCCTGGAATACGCCCTCGACGACTGGTGCATCTCCCAGGTGGCCCATTTCGCCGGCGACCGCCAGACCGAAGCGCAGTACCAGAAACGCGCCCAGTACTGGCGCAATGTCTACGATCCCACCACGGGCTTCATGCGCCCGCGCATCAACGGCATCTGGCTCTCGCCCTTCAATCCCACCGACGTCAACGTCCACTACACCGAGGCCAACTCCTGGCAGTACTCCTTCCACGTGCAGCACGATGTGAACGGCCTGATCGGCGTCAGCGGTGGCGACGACTCGATGATCGACTGGCTCGATGAACTGTTCACCTCGTCGAGCGACACCGGCGGCGCCTGGAAGGTGGCCGATATGACGGGTATGGTGGGGCAGTACGCCCAGGGCAATGAGCCCAGCCACCACATCGCCTATCTCTACGCCTATGCTGGCGCTCCCTGGAAGGCGCAACGCGTGCTGCGCGGCATTATGGACGACCTCTTCACTTCCCGGCCCGACGGCCTCTGCGGCAACGAGGACTGCGGGCAGATGTCGGCCTGGTACGTGATGAGCGCCCTCGGCTTCTATCCCGTGACGCCCGGTTCCGACGTGCTGGTCTTCGGCACGCCGCTGTTCCGCAACGCCGTGATCCACCTCGAGAACGGCAAGGACTTCACCGTCCGCGCTCCGCGCACCAGCCAGAAGAATCCCTACATCAACCACGTGATGCGCGACGGCGTGCCGTACAGCAAGTCGTACCTCCGCTTCTCCGACATCGAACAGGGCCATACCTTCATCCTGGGTATGGACGGCAAGCCCAACCCGCGCTTCGGCAGCAAGCCGGACGACCGGCCCGTGGCCGCCGTGCCGCACACCATCGTCGAGAACCCCTGGTTCGACGTGCCGTCGCAGACCTTCTCCGGCTCGACGACTGTCGCCCTCGGGGCGGCTGACAAGCGCTACCGCATCTGGTACCGCGTGCTGTCCGAGAAGGGCGGCGCCCAGCCCGACTGGATCCGCTACCAGCGCCCGTTCACAATCAGCCGTACCTCGACCATCGAGGCCTACTGCACCGACGAAACCGGCGCCACCCACAGCTTCATCACGACCACCACGCTCCGGAAATTTGACAATACTTTCAAGGTCAAACTGGCCAATAAATATGAGCCGACCTACAACGCCGGCGGCGACAATGCCATCGTCGACGGTGTGCGCGGCAATACCAACTTCCGCCTGGGCGGCTGGCAGGGCTATCAGGGCTGCGATTTCGACGCGACGATCGACCTGGGCAAGATTCGGCGCATCACCCGCATCGCGGCCGGCTTCCTGCAGGACAGCCGCGCCTGGATCCTGATGCCGCAGTGGGTGGAATACTACACGTCGACCGACGGCAAGAAATTCGTGAAGCAGGGCCAGATGAAGCACGCAGTCGATCCGAAGGACCCGAAGGTCCAGATCTTCGAGTTCCCCCTCGACCTCCGCGCCGACGCCCGCTACGTGCGGGTGGTGGCCAAGAATTTCGGCGTCCTGCCCGACTGGCACCAGGGCGCCGGCGGCGAAGCCCATCTGTTTGTCGACGAAGTCACAGTCTTATAATTTTTCGCTGCAATGTACACATCTGATAATCAATCGTTTATTAAAAATGATCCCCGCTCCGGGAGAGGGGATCAACTTGCGTTTCTGCCTCATTTTCTGAAGCTTACATTGCAGGCTTTATTGCTGGCGTTGATACTGACAGCCTGCGGCAGCGAGCCGCGGAGCGATGCGGACGCCTATGTGAATTTCCTGTATGCCAATATGCCGCATCCTGATTTTGCGGCGCAGCCGTTGGCCTACTGGCAGGCCAATGTCGAAAAGACGCTCGAAGTGCGCGAGCGGATGGGCTGGGACGTTCCCGAACGGGAGTTCCGGCACTTCGTGCTGCCGCTGCGGGTGAACAATGAACCGCTCGACGATTTTCGGACGCTGTATGCCGATTCGCTCTGCGCCCGCGTGGCGGGCATGACGCTGGAGCAGGCGGCCCTGGAGATCAACCACTGGTGTCACGAAATGGCTACTTACCAGCCTTCCGACGGCCGTACGTCGTCGCCGCTGCAGACGATTCAGCGCGGCGTAGGGCGCTGCGGCGAGGAGTCCACGCTGGCCGTGGCCGCGCTGCGCGCCGCGGGCATTCCCGCCCGGCAGGTCTATACGCCGCGCTGGGCCCACACCGACGACAACCACGCCTGGGTGGAGGTCTTCGTCGACGGCAAGTGGCAGTTTATGGGAGCCTGTGAGCCGGAGCCCCGGCTCAACATGGCCTGGTTTACGGCGCCGGTGTCGCGGGCGCTGATCCTCCATACGAAGGTTTTCGGCGACTATCACGGCGACGAGGATGTCATCGAACGGACGCCCTGCTATACGGAAATCAACGTCATCCGGGGTTACGTGCCGGCGCGGCGGAGCGTCGTGACGGTCGTGGATGCGGCCGGCAAGCCGGTGGCCGACGCCCGGGTGGAGTTCAAGATCTATAACTACGGTGAATACTATACGGTGGCTACCTATCAGACCGACCGCAAGGGCCAGGCGGCCCTCGATATGGGCTGCGGCGATATGGTGGCCTGGGCCTCGAAGGGCGACCGCTTCGGCCTGGCCGTGATCGACGGCGAAGCAGTGTCCGTGACGCTCGATCATCAGGTCGGCGAGCGCTTCTCGCTCGACCTGGATATCGTGCCGCCCGCCGAGAATCCGCTTCCGTCCGGCGCGTCTCCCGAGGAAGTGGCCCGCAATGCGGAGCGCTTCAAACAGGAAGACATCATCCGCGAGACCCGTCCGAAAGGGAACCATGCGGTGATCGACGCTTTCCTGGCGGCGCACGACGACGCCAATGCCCACGCCCTGCTGCGTTCGCTCTCGGCCAAAGATATGGGTGACGTGACCGCCGACGTGCTGGAAGACGCCTACGCCCACATCGACGGCGCGTTCAATCCGCTGCGCGATTGCCCGCGGGTCGAGCTCGAGCCGCTCAAACCTTATTTCGCCGAGCTGGGCGCCGGCCTGTCGCTCACTTCCCGCGAGGAAGTGGCCGACTGGGTGGAAAAGCATATCGAACTCGACACGGAACGCAATCCCCAGGAACTCCGGATGGCCCCCATTGACGTGTGGACCAGCCGGAAAGCCGATGCCCACAACCGCGACATCTTCTATGTCGCGCTCTGCCGGGCCATGGGCCTCGAGGCGGAGCTCGACGCCCTGACCGGCGGCGCGCAGCTGGCGCCCCGGGCGCAGGGCACCGTCTCCGTGGCGCTCGACGGCCGCGGCGATCCGGAGTACTACCATCATTTCACTTTGGCCAAGGTGGAAGACGGAACGGCGAAATTGCTGACCATCGACGAAGATTCCGACCATAACTCCTGGAAGCAGGTCTTCCCGCTGAAGGTCGATACCGGCTACTATATGCTGACCTCCGGAACCCGTCTGGCCGACGGCAGCGTGCTCTCGCACGCGGAATTCTTCCCGGTAGCGGCCGATGCCGACACGGAAGTGCCGCTGGTGATGCGCGTCGCCGACGACAAGATCACGGTGCTGGGCACGATGGATGCCGACCGCTTCCTGCCCCAGACCGGCCGCGGCTATTATCTGCTGGCCGTCCTGGGCGACCGCGACGAGCCGACCAACCACTGCGTCCGCCAACTGGGTTCCATCATTCCCCAACTGGAAGAATGGGGCAGGCCGCTGCTGATGGCCGGGCCCGCCGTCGGCCGGTCGATGGCCTCTTCGACCGACGCATCTTTGGGTCGCCTGTCGAAACTCATCCCGATCGATGACCCAGACGGCTCGATCCTGGAGATGCTCTGCGCCGGCTGTAAAAGCGAATCCCGCCAACTGCCGGTCGTCACGATCTGCGACAGCTTCGGCCGCATCGTCTACTTCTCCCAAGGCTACAACACCTCCCTGGCCGAAGACCTCAAACGCGTCATCCCCCAGCTATGACCTTCTCCCTCGTCCCCGGCTTCGCCCAGCGCTATCCCAAAGATGACGAAAATAACCCGTCGGCAGCCCCCGATGAGCGTCATTCCCGGCTTGACCTGGAATCTGGCTCCGGCGGCACCCCGTCGCCGATTCCCGACGACCGTCATGCCCGGCCTGACCGGGCATCTCTCTTCATCGAGACCTGCTGCACCACCCTCGAACAGGCCCGGTCGGCCCAGTCCCGCGGCGCGGGCCGCATCGAACTCTGCGTCGATCTTTCGGTCGGCGGCGTGACGCCGCCCCGCGACCTCATCCGCGATGTCGTTGCGTCTCTGACAATTCCCGTCAACGTGTTGATCCGCCCCGATCGTCATTCCCGGCTTGACCGGGAACCCCAGACCCCCGATCCGGTTGGGGATGGCGGATTCTCCGCAGCAGATTTTGTCTATGATGAAGTCGATCTGCAACAGATGATCGAGGATATCGGGTATTGCAAATCGGTCGGTGTGGCCGGGATCGTTGTCGGCGCCTTGACGCCGGAAGGCGCCATCGACCGGGCGGCCATGCGCCGACTGATCGCCGCCGCCAGCCCGCTGCCGGTGACTTTCCACCGCGCTTATGACGTCTGCACGGCCGACCCGTTCATCGCCCTCGATCAGATCATCGCCCTCGGCTGCACCCGCCTGCTCACTTCCGGCCAGGCCCCGAACGCCTGGGACGGCCGCGGCCTGATCACCCTTCTGGTCCGTCGCGCCGGCAGCCGCCTCATCGTGATGCCCGGCTGCGGCGTCAAGCCCGACAATCTCGCTGCCCTGGCCGCCATTACCCACGCCACCGAATTCCACGGCACTGCCATTCCCTGATCGACGGGGATAATCGGGGTAGGTCCCGCCATCTTTTGGGGTAGGTCGGATGAATCCCCCGAGACCTACCCCGTAAATCGCCATCTGATACCATATTACGGGGTAGATCCCGATTCTTTTATTGGACCTATCCCATAACAACCGGGGACCTACCCCCGGAGCATCATTAAAAACCGCCCCGAAAACGTTCCGGGGCGGTTGTCAATAGTGGGCTATTCCTCCGTTATTTCACGAACTCCGTGATCAGGTGGAACAGGCGGTCGAAGTTGCTATCGCGGGTGTTCTGGAAGTTGTCGCGGGGGGTGTGGTAGTATTGGATAATGTTGCCTTCGGTTTCGAGGTAGATGCCGGGGACGCCTTTCTGGGCGAAGGAGAAGTGGTCGCTGTCGTCGTTCATCTCTTCCATCACGAAGTCGAAGGGCGGGTATTTGCCGTCGGCGTTGATGGCGCGGAACTGCTCCAGGCCGGCTTCGCCGCCCGGCGTGATCTGCGTGGACAGGTGGTCGGTGTCATCGGCCACCATATCGAGGTCGATCAGGTATTCGAGTTTGTCGAGCGGCAGACGGGGATTCTCGCAGTAGAAGAACGAGCCCAGGAGGTTTTCCTCCTCGGCGTCGACCAGAATGAACTGGATGCCGTGCCGCGGCCGGTTCTTGCTGAAGTATTTGGCCAGCGTGACCACCATCGCGGAGCCGGAGCCGTTGTCGTTGGCACCCGGGAACACCTGGTCGGCGCCCATATAACCCAGATGGTCGTAGTGGGCGATGAAGGTGTAGTAAGTGTCGCAGTTCGGATCGGTGCCGGGCAGCCAGGCCACGACGTTGTGGGCGTCGCGGGTGGGCAGCATCTCGGCGTCGATGTGCAGTTCGATCTCACGGGCGTCGTTGGGGAACGATCCGTTCACGAACAGGACCGGGTGCGGGCTCTGGTACCAGGTGCGGGCCTTGAAGTAGGGGAACTGCTCCTCCTGCCGGAGGATGATGCCGCCGATGTTTTCGAGGTCCGTGAGCCAGGGCTTGTACTTGTCGAAGGGATCGGGCTGGACGGTCTCCAGATAACGGTTCCAGTCGATGACCACGAACTGGTCCTTGTACATCCCGCTGCTGAGGTGTTCCATAAAGCCCTCGCGGTGGTAGGCTTCTTCGTCAAGATAGGTGACCTTGAAAAAGCCGTGGCAGGTGGGTGAGAACTCCTTGGCGATGAAGTCGAAGGTCGGGGCGTAGGCCACGCCGTCGACGGAGAGCGACATCGCGCCGCGCATCACGTTCATCGGGAACTGGAAGTGCTGGAGGTAGGGGAGATATTTCTCCTTGCCTTCCACGGCATTCCAACGGCCCGCATCGGCCGGTTCCACGAGGCTTTTCTTATAGGGCTGAACCGAAGCGTCTTCCGGGCCGGCCGCCTCGCAGGGCACGATGCCCTCGATCGAAGCGAGCTGGTCGATGAGATACTTGGCGGCGCGCACGTCGCCGTCGTGGTACACGCTGCGGCCGTTGTAGCGTTCACTGGAAATCTCCTCCAGCACGCCGTTGTAGTAGGCCTTGTAGTCCGTACAGCCGGCCAGGGTAAGTGCGCAGGCCATCATCATCCAGAAACGTTTCATGGCTGCGGGTTATTTACCGAGGGCCTCGGCCACGGTCTTGTACATCGATTCGCCGCGGAGCACTTCGCCGCGCTTGTAGATTGTGCCGTCGGGCGCGAAGAGGATCATGGTCGGAATGCCGACGATGCCGTAGGAATCGGTCGGAGTTTTGTCGTCTCCTACGAAAATCTGGTGCCACTTCATCTCTTTCTCCTCCATCTTTTTGGCGCTGGCGGTATTGTCGCCGTCACGTTCCCAGACGGCTACGCCGAGCACCATGAAGTCGTCGCCTTCGAAGGTTTCAAAGACCTTCTTGATGTTGGGGATCTCGCCCATGCACGGGCCGCACCAGGACGCCCAGAAATCGGTAAGCACCCATTTGCCCTTGCCCACATAGTCGGAGAGCTTGATGTCGGCGCCGTCGGGGGTCTTGCCGGCGAAGTCGACGAAAGGCTTGCCTTCGGCGGTCTCGAGTTCGGCTTCCTTGCTGCGGACGATGCGGGAGATGCCTTCGTCTTCGCCCACGAATTTGCCGCACTTGCCGATGATCTCCTTGAGTTCGTCGAGCGGCAGGTCGTAGATGATGTTCTGGAGGGCGTTCTTGGCGATGTAATTGTTGGCGTTCTTGCCGATGGCGTCGAGGCTCAGTGCCTTCATCTTGCCGTTGATGTCGTCCATCAGGGCGTCGACGGCTTCTTCGGACTTATCCTCGAGGGCCATGAATCGATCGCGGTATTCTTTGGCGACATCCTGCATCTTCAGGTTGAAATCCAGGAAGTCGCGGTTGACCTGCGAGTCGATGGTGCAGTCGAGGGCGTTCTTGGCGAAGGTTACGGGGAAAGTGCCCTTTTCGGGGATCACGCCGAAGTTCCAGGAGCGGTCGCGCTGCGGGCGGTCGTATTTGGCCGAAATACGGTAGAGTTTCTCCGGATTGGCCGGGCCCTTGAGGGTGAAGGCGCCGTCGACCACGGCGCAGCTGTCGAGCAGATTGTCGCCGTCGTACAGACAGACGAGGGCGTTTTCGGGGAAAGTCTCGCCTTCGGCGACGGTGCCTTTGACGACGAATTTGTCCTGGCCGCAGGCGGCGGCAAGCAGCAGGACGACGAATGCGTAAAAGAATCTTTTCATGGAGCGGTTTTTTATTAGCTCATGCTGCCGCCGACGATGTCGAGAAGCTCGCTGGTGATGGCCTGCTGGCGGCGCTTGTTGTACTCGAGCGTGAGTTGCTCGAGGAGCTCGTCGGCATTGTCGCTGGCCAGTTGCATGGCGACGGTGCGGGCGGCGTGCTCGGCGGCGCAGCTATCGAGCAGCACGGTGTAGATTTTCAGCAACAGGACCTTCGGGAGGAGCGCCTCGAGCACTTCCCGTCGGCCGGGTTCGACGATGAGTTCCTCATCGACGGCCGCCCCGTCCTCCTGCGGGAGGCTGTACGGCAGGTAAGCCTCGCGGACCGGCGGTTGGGCGGCGTTGGATTTATAGTGGTTGTAGAGAATTACCACGGAACCGATCTCACCTTGCGTGAAACTCTCGATCAGTTGCGCGGCCAGTTCGGCCGCCGGGTCGTAGGCGGGATGGTCGAGCATTGCGGAGGAGTCGCGGCGGGCTTTCAGGCCCACTTTCCGGCCGGCTTCGGCCACTTTCCGGCCGACCGGCCAGAAATCGACATCCTTTTCGGGATCGAGCCCCTGTTTCCGCAGGGATTCCAGTTCGGTGAGGAGCGATTTGACGGCGGTGGCGTTGAAGCCGCCGCAGAGCGAACTGTTGGAGGAGAAGGCCACCACGGCCACGCGCTTGCTCTCGTTGCCCGCGAGCAGCGGCGTGTCGGCCGCGGCGCGCACGCTGCCGTCGGTGAGCAGGTCGTGCAGGATCTCGTGGAGTTTGTCCTGGTAGGGAGCCATGCCCGCAATGGCCTGCTGGGCGCGGTGCAGCTTGGCCGCCGCGACCATCTTCATGGCCGAGGTGATCTGCAGCGTGCTCTTGACCGATGCGATCCGGGTCTTTGTCTCCTTGAGCGATGCCATGGCTACGCGTTGTTCAGCAGTTCGACGATTTCGGCCGCCACGCGTTCGATGGTGTCGGTGATGACTGGGTCGATTTTGCCTTTGGCGAGCGGATCGAGCACGTCGGCGCGGTGGTCGGCGCGCATCCGCTCGAGGAAGATCTTCTGGAATTCCGGAACCTTGGACAGCGGGATATCCTTCATCAGGGCCTTCGTGCCGCAGTAGAGGATGGCCACCTGCTCGCCCACGGGCATCGGGGCGTACTGGGGCTGGATGAGCAGCACGTTGTTCTTGCGGCCCTTGTCGAGGGTCAGGCTGGTGACCGTGTCCATGTCGCTGGAGAACTTGCTGAACGACTCGAGTTCGCGGTACTGCGCCTGGTCGATCTTCAGGGTACCGGCCACTTTCTTCATACTCTTGACCTGCGCGCTGCCGCCGACGCGGGACACCGAGATACCCACGTTGATGGCGGGGCGGAAGCCCTGGTTGAAGAGGTCGGTCTCGAGGAAAATCTGGCCGTCGGTGATGGAGATCACGTTGGTCGGGATGTAGGCCGACACGTCGCCGGCCTGCGTCTCGATGATCGGCAGGGCGGTCAGCGAACCGCCGCCGCGCACCTTGCCCTTGAGGCTGGCCGGCAGGTCGTTCATCTGGGCGGCCACTTCCTCCTGGTCGATGATCTTGGCGGCACGCTCCAACAGACGGGAGTGGAGGTAGAAGATGTCGCCCGGGTAGGCTTCGCGTCCGGACGGGCGGCGGAGGATCAGCGACACCTCGCGGTAGGCCACGGCCTGCTTGGAGAGGTCGTCGTAGATGACCAGGGCGTGCCGGCCCGTGTCGCGGAAATACTCGCCGATGGCGGCGCCGGCGAAGGGGGCGTAGTACTGGAGGGCGGCCGGGTCGGCGGCCGTGGCGGCCACCACGATGGTGTAGTCCATGGCGCCCTTTTCGCGCAGGATGTTCACGATGCTGGCCACCGTGGAGCCCTTCTGGCCGATGGCCACGTAGATGCAGTAGACCGGCTTGCCGGCCTCATAGTTCGCACGCTGGTTGATGATCGTGTCGACGGCGATGGCCGTCTTGCCGGTCTGGCGGTCGCCGATGATCAGCTCGCGCTGGCCGCGACCGATGGGGATCATCGCGTCGACGGCCTTCAGGCCGGTCTGGAGCGGCTCGTTCACGGGCTGGCGGAAGATCACGCCGGGCGCCTTGCGCTCGAGCGGCATCTCCACCAGGTCGCCTACGATCTCGCCCTGCCCGTCGATGGGCTGTCCGAGCGGATTGACCACACGGCCCACCATCTTCTCGCCTACCAGGATCGAGGAGATGCGGCCCGTGCGGCGCGCCGTCATACCTTCTTTCACTCTTTCCGTGGAGCCCAGCAGCACGGCGCCGACGTTGTCCTCTTCGAGGTTCATCACCACGGCCATGACGCCGCTGTCGAACTCGATGAGTTCGCCGGCTTCGGCGTTGCTCAGGCCGTAGAGGCGGACTACGCCGTCGTGGACCTGCAGCACCTGGCCCACTTCTTCGTAGCGGGCGTCGATGTTGATGTCGTGCAGCTGTTTGAGCAGCAGCTCGGAAATTTCACTTGCTTTGAGATTGTCAACCATTGTTGCGTGTTTTTCTGATACTTGTTTCCAGGTCCTTGCGGATCTGCTTGAGCTGGGAGGCGGTGGAGGCGTCGAGCCGCTTGTCTTCGACCTGTACGATGAAGCCGCCGATCAGATTGGGATCGACTTCGGTCTTGAAGTCGACTTCCGTCAGACCCTGCAGTTTCATCAGTTCGGCGAGCCTTCCGGCCAGTTCCGGATTTTCGGTGGCGGTGGTGAGCCAGGCGCGCGTGATGCCTTTTTCCTTGCGGTAGAGCACCCGGTAATTGTGCAGGATGGCCGGCAGGCATTCCACCCGCTTGTTGCGGATGACCAGCGCCAGGAAGCGTTGCATCGGCACCGACAGGCGCTCGATGCAGCCGGTCACGTCGTCGTTGGCCAGGACGGCCCGTTTGAGTGCGGAAGCATCTTCATACACCTTCTTCTCTTCGCCTGTTTCGCAGGCGAAGAGATAGAGGGCGTTGGCGTAGCGCGAAGCGATGAGTCCGGCGTTCATGGGCACTTCGGTTAATTGACTTGTCCGTGGGAGGCGCGGGCCTCTTCGATCAGTTTGTCGATCAGCTCGCTTTGGCGTTGGGCGGAATCGAGGTGGCTGCGGACCAGTTTCTCGGCCACTTCGACCGACAGGGTCGCGACTTCACCGGCGATCTCGCGCCGGGCGGTTTCCTGCTCGATGCGGATGTCTTCCCGGGCTTTTTCGATCATCGCGGTGGTCTGTTCCCGGGCCTGGTCTTTGGCTTCCTGGACGATCTTGTCGCCGGCCGTCGCCGCTTCGTTGAGGATGCGGGCCTGCTCCTTGCGGGCTTCCTCGATCATCCGTTTCTGCTCTTCAGCCAGCTCCTTCAGGGCTTTCCGGGCCTCTTCGGCGTCGCGCAGCGACTGTTCGATGAGGTCGGAGCGCTTTTTGACCATTCCCGTGATGAGCGGGAAACCGAACTTCGCCAGAATGAAGAACACGATGGCGAAGATCAGCGTCATCCAGAACAGAAGCCCGAAGTCCGGTGTAATGAGCGACATGGCTTAGCGGGTAATGCCCAGCAGGCAGACGAGGATGGCGAACAGGCAGGCGCCCTCGATCAGGGCGGCGATGATGATGGCGGTGGTACGCATGCCGCCGGCCGCTTCCGGCTGACGGGCGGAGCTTTCCAGGGCGGACTTACCGATTTTGCCGATACCGATGGCGGCTGCGATGGCTGCGATGCCGGCGCCGATGGCGGCACCGAATTTTCCGAACGCCGCACCTGCGACGGCTTGTAAAATGATGGTTAACATAGTTTTGGAATTATTTAGTTGTTTCTATTTGTTTGTGTTCGTGTTCGGGCTCCTGGCGCGACAGGCCGATGAAGACGCTCGAGAGCATCGTGAAGACATAGGCCTGGATGAAGGCCACCAGCAGTTCGAGAATGTCCATGAAGACGCCGAAGAGGACGGCGATGACCGACAGCGAACCGTTGATCGCCGGGCCGAGCTTGGCCGTGATGAAGATCACCGCCACCACGCCCAGCAGCATGATGTGCCCGGCCAGGATGTTGGCGAAGAGTCGCACCATCAGCGAGAAGGGCTTGGTGAACATGCCGATGATCTCGATTAACGGCATCAGCGGGACCGGCACCTTGAGCCAGGTGGGCACGTCGGGCCAGAAGATATCCTTATAATAGTGCTTGTTGCCGAAGAGGTTCACTGCCAGGAACGTGCAGACGGCCAGGAACAGCGTCACGGCGATGTTGCCCGTGAGGTTGGCTCCGCCCGGGAAGAACGGCACGATGCCCAGCAGGTTGTTGAGGAAGATGAAGAAGAAAGCCGTCAGCAGGTAGGGCGCGTATCTTTCCCAGTCCTTGCCCACGCCTTCCTTGATGATGTCGTCGGTCACCATCGTGATGAGCATTTCCATCACGCCGGGGAAACCGCGCGGCGCTTCTTTCATCGGGTCGTGCTTGCGGTACCACCGGGCCGTGGACAGCACGAGCACGACCAGCAGAATCGAGCTAATGATCAGGCTGCACACGTTTTTGGTGATGGATATGTCGATGGGACGCTTCCCCGTGGCGGCGTTCACGAGTTTCCCGTCCTCATTGAGCGTGTAGCCGTGTTCGGCCATCTTGTGGGAGGAGAACACGTGGAGCCCGTCGTCGATGACGATGCAGGGCAGGGGAATCGAGATGTGGTGGCCGCGCACGGTGGTGATATGCCAGTCGTAGGCGTCGCCGATGTGGCCGAAGATATAGTGGTTCAGGTCGAACTCCCCATCGGCTTCGGTTTCGGCATGCGGCGTCTCTTGCGCCCGGAGGGCGGGCGGGAACAGCAGCAACAGGGCTGCGAGCAGAAATCCGAGGCCTTTTATCCGATACATACCGTCACGAGGTTGTTGCCTACTTCTACGAAACCGCCGGGGCAGGGGACCTCGCGGCTTTCGGCTCCCACGACATAGCGGATGACGCCTTTGTCGAGCGAGGAGATCAGCGGCGCGTGGTCCTTGAGGACTTCGAAACGGCCCTGCGATCCGGGGAGTTCGACCAGGTCGACTTCCGCGGAGAGCACTTCCCGTTCCGGCGAGAGGATCCTGAGGGTGATCTTCATGGTCCGGCCTATTTGCCCGCCTGGGCGAGGAGTTTTTCACCTTTCTCGATGGCTTCCTCGATGGTGCCCACGTTGAGGAACGCCTGCTCCGGCAGGTGGTCCACTTCGCCGTCCATGATCATGTTGAAGCCTTTGATGGTGTCTTCGATCGAGACCATCACGCCGGGTACGCCCGTGAACTGCTCGGCCACGTGGAACGGCTGCGAGAGGAAGCGCTGGATGCGCCGGGCGCGGTTGACGGTGAGCTTGTCTTCGTCGGAGAGCTCGTCCATGCCCAGGATGTTGATGATGTCCTGGAGTTCCTTGTTGCGCTGCAGCACCTGCTTGACGCGCTGGGCGGTCTGGTAGTGCGCTTCGCCCACGATGTTGGGGTCGAGGATGCGGGAGGTGGAGTCGAGCGGGTCGACGGCGGGGTAGATGCCGAGCTCGGCGATCTTGCGGCTGAGCACCGTGGTGGCGTCGAGGTGGGAGAAGGTGGTGGCCGGGGCGGGGTCGGTCAAGTCGTCGGCCGGCACGTAGACGGCCTGGACCGAGGTGATGGAACCGTTCTTGGTGGAGGTGATGCGCTCCTGCATCCGGCCCATTTCCGTGGCGAGGGTGGGCTGGTAGCCCACGGCCGACGGCATGCGGCCCAGCAGGGCGGACACTTCGCTGCCCGCCTGGGTGAAACGGAAGATATTGTCGATGAACAGGAGGATGTCCTTCGGGTCGTCGGGGTTGCCGCTGTCGCGGAACGATTCGGCGAGCGTCAGGCCGGAGAGTGCCACGGAGGAGCGGGCTCCCGGCGGTTCGTTCATCTGGCCGAAGACCATGGCCACCTGCGATTTCTTGAGTTCTTCGGGATCGACCTTGGAGAGGTCCCAGTGGCCCTCTTCCATGCTCTTGTCGAATTCCTTGCCGTAGCGGATGACGCCCGACTCGATCATTTCGCGGAGCAGGTCGTTGCCTTCGCGGGTACGCTCGCCCACGCCGGCGAAGACCGAGAAGCCGTTGTGCTTCTTGGCGATGTTGTTGATGAGTTCCTTGATGAGCACCGTCTTGCCCACGCCGGCGCCGCCGAACAGGCCGATCTTGCCGCCCTTGAGGTAGGGCTCCAGCAGGTCGATGACCTTGATGCCGGTGAAGAGCACTTCCTGCGAGGTGGTGAGGTCTTCGAATTTGGGCGGTTCGCGGTGGATGGGGAGGGATCCTTCCCGGTCGAGCGGGCCCATGCCGTCGATGGTGCCGCCCGTCACGTTCATCACGCGGCCGCGGATCTGGGCGCCCACGGGCATCGTGATGGTGGTGCCCGTCGTGCTGACTTCCATGCCGCGGCGGAGGCCGTCGGTCGAGTCCATGGCCACGGTGCGGACCGTGTCTTCGCCGAGGTGCTGCTGCACTTCGATGGTGAGCGGAGAGCCGTCTGTGCGGACGACCCGGAGCGCTTCGTGGATGGAAGGGAGATGAGCTTGCTGGTCTTCAGGCAGATTGAAATGCACGTCGACCACGGGACCGATGATCTGGGAGATATGTCCGATGAGAGATGCCATGTCAAGTTTCTTAGGAATTCACAAAGATAATCAATTTTTCACTTTTTTTTTATAACTTAGCCACTTCAAAAGGCAAATTACAACTAAAACTAAACAATATCATTATGGCAGCATCCATCCTTGACCTGATTAAAAACCAGGTCGCAGCCCAGGCGGGCAATGTGGAAATCCCCGCACAAGCGAAAAACACGGTTCTCAACGGCCTGACCGACTCCATCTTCGGCAGCCTTACCCAGACGGTGGCCAAACCCGGCGGCGTCGACCTGATCAAGAACCTGCTCACGGGCAAAACGGCGGCCGCTTCCAGCCCGATCACCGCGCTGGCCGGCAACATGTTCAACGCCAACATCCTGAAGAAGCTCAATCTGGGCAGCCTGCTCAACGGCAAGCTCGCCGCGTTGGTTCCCGCCGTCATGGGCGGCCTCTCCGGCATCCTGAAAGACCAGGACGGCGACGGCGACGTCGATTTCCAGGACATCATCATCACCCTCAAGGGCGGCAACAAGACCCAGGCCCAGAAGACGGGCGGCGGCCTCCTCGGCGGCCTGCTCGGCAAGATCCTCGGCGGTTCCCGTTAATCTGAAATCATCTTACGATCCAATATGACTACTACCAAGCAGAAAACTTCGTTCGTCCCGATCCTCGTGATGATCTTCCTCTTCGGAATGATCTCCTTCGTGACGAACCTGGCCGCCCCGATCGGCAACATCTGGAAGATGCAGCCGCAGATCGCCGGCTCCAACGCCCTCGGCATGATGGGCAACATGATGAACTTCCTGGCCTATGCCATCATGGGTATTCCGGCCGGCAACATGCTGACCAAGTTCGGATACAAGAAGACCGCCCTGATCGCCATCGCGGTGGGCTTCTGCGGCGTACTCGTCCAGTTCCTCTCCGGCGTGGTCGCCTCCTTCCCCGCCAACTTCATCGTCTACCTCCTCGGTGCCTTCATCAGCGGCTTCTCCGTGTGCATGCTCAACACCGTGGTCAACCCGATGCTGAAGCTCCTGGGCGGCCGGCGTTCCAACCAGTACATCCAGATCGGCGGCAGCTTCAACTCCCTGATGGGTACCCTCACCCCGATGCTCGTCGGCGCCCTGATCGGCACCCTCACGGCCCAGTCGAAGATCGCCGACGTCAACCCCGTGCTATTCATCGCCATGGGCGTCTTCGCCGCGGCTTTCATCGCCCTGCTCTTTATCCCGATCGAAGATCCTGAAGCGGTCAAGACCCAGGTCAAGGCCGAGAACCCGATGAACTACCGTCACTTCGTCTACGGTGTGATCGCCATCTTCCTGTATGTCGGCGTCGAGGTCGGCATCCCGGGCACGCTCAACTTCTTCCTGTCCGACTCCGTCAACGGTGCGGGTCTCGACCCGTCCGTGGCCGTCCGTACGGCCGGCTTCGTGGCCGGTACCTATTGGTTCCTGATGCTCATCGGCCGACTCATCTCCAGCTTCATCAGCGGTAAGGTCTCGTCGCGCGCCCAGCTGATCACCGTTTCCACGGTGGCCCTCATCCTGGTTCTCTGCGCCATGTTCATCCCGGTCTCCAACAAGGCCTCGATGCCCGCCTTCACCGGCTCCGGCTTCTCGATGGTGGAAGTGCCGCTCTCGGCCCTGCTGCTCGTCCTGGTCGGTCTCTGCACGTCCGTGATGTGGGGTACGATCTTCGACCTCGCGGTCGAAGGCCTCGGTGCCGCCACCAACAAGGCTTCCGGTATCTTCATGGCGATGGTCGTCGGCGGTGGCATCCTGCCGCTCCTCCAGAACTTCGTCGCCGACAAGGCCGGCTATATGCCCAGCTACTGGGTGATCGTCGCCGGTCTGGCGTTCATCTTCTTCTTTGCCGTGGCCGGTTCCCGCGTCGTCAAGAAAGCTAAATAAGCGGACGTATGGCCAAGGAACTCGTTATGGGTATCGACGTCGGCGGTCAGAGCACCAAACTCGGCGTCGTCAATGAAGAAGGCGAAATCATCGCCCAGACCGTCATCTCCTCCCTGCAGGAAGAGCTGATCGACTATATCACGGAGCTGACCAAAGCCATCAAGACCCTGATCGCCGACACGGCCAAGGAAGGCAAGGTGAAGGGCATCGGCATCGGCGCTCCCAACGGCAACTACTACAACGGCACCGTCGAATACGCCCCCAACCTGAAGTGGAGCTACGACGGGCACGGCAATCCGACCATCGTGCAGCTGGCCAGCCTGGTCAAGAGCTTCACCAACCTCCCCGTCACCGTCACCAACGACGCGAACGCGGCGGCTATGGGTGAAATGGCCTACGGCGTGGCGCGCGGCATGAAGAACTTCATCATGATCACCCTGGGCACGGGCGTGGGCAGCGGTATCGTCATCAACGGCGAGATCGTCTACGGCCACGACGGCTTCGCCGGCGAGCTGGGCCACACCATCGCCATCCGCGACGGCCGTCAGTGCAACTGCGGCCTCAAGGGCTGTCTGGAGACGTACTGCAGCGCCATGGGCGTCCGCCGCACGGCGCAGAAGATCCTTTCCCAGAATCCCGACAAGCCGAGTCTGCTCCGCGAGGTCGATTTCGAGACCATCTCGTCGAAAGACGTGTTCGACGCCGCCTCCAAGGGCGACGAGATCGCCGTCGAGATCTTCAAGACCACCGGTCAGATCCTGGGCCGTTCGCTGGCTGACTTCGTGAAGTTCAGCGCCCCCGAGGCCATCGTCCTCTTCGGCGGTCTGGCCAAGGCCAAGAAGTTCTTCCACGACGACATGGTCGCCGCCATGGAAGAGAACCAGCTCCAGATCTGGAAAGGCCGCATCAAGATCCTCTACTCCTCCCTCAAGGACTCCGACGCCGCCATCCTCGGCGCCAGCGCCCTGGCCTGGTAAGGACTCAGAGGTATTTTGCCGTCACTGAATCGGGGCTCCCGGCCATTGCGGCCGGGAGCCCTTTGTATAGGACTTCGCCGCCGGCCTCGCCGGCGCCGGGGCCGAGTTCGAGGACGAAGTCGGCGCTGCGGATGACGTCGAGGTTGTGCTCGATCATATAGACCGTGTTGCCGCGGTCCACCAGGGAGTCGAACAGGCGGATGATGTGGCGGATGTCCTGGATGTGGAGGCCGTCGGTGGGTTCGTCGACGATGAAGATCTTGTCTTCGACGCCGAGGTAGGAGGCCAGCTTGAGCCGCTGCAGCTCGCCGCCCGAGAGGGTGGAGAGCGCCTGGTTGAGGTGGAGGTACTGCAAGCCGACGTCGACCAGCGGCTTGAGTTTCTTCTCGATGACGGTTCCCTTGAAAAAGGCCGAAGCCAGCCGGACCGACAGGTCAAAGGTCTGGGCGATGTTGAGCGTCTCGCCTGTTGCCGGGCTGGTCAGCGTGTAGGCCAGCGCCTCGGGGCGGTAGCGGAGGCCGCCGCAGGCCTCGCAGGTGGTTTCGATGGCGTCCATGAAAGCCATTTCGGAGACGATGACGCCCTTTCCGCCGCATACGGGGCAGGCGCCGGCGCCATTGAAGGTGAAATAGGCTTCCTTCAGTTTATGGGCCTTGGCGAAGGCCTTGCGGATGTCGCCCGCCACGTCCATATAGGTGCCGGGCGTGGAGCGGAGGCTCACGCCGATGTTTTTCTGGCTGATGTAGATCACCTTGTCGGGATCGGGATACTGCTGCCGGAAGCACTCCATCAGCGAACTCTTGCCGGACCCGGCCACGCCGGCGATGACGCCGAAGACCCCGAGGGGGAAATCGACGGTCAGGCCACGGAGGTTGTTGAGCGTGGCGTTTTCCACGCGGAAGGCGCCGGTCCCTGTCCGCGGAGCTGTTTTGAAGGGCAGGCGCTCCTCCATCAGGTGTCCCGTGGCCGTGTCGCTTCGCAGCAGGTCGTCGAACAATCCCTCGAACAGGATCCGGCCGCCGTCGATGCCGGGGCCCGGCCCCAGGTCCACGATGTGGTCGGCGATGCGGATCATCTCGGGATGGTGCTCCACCAGCAGGACGGTGTTGCCCGCGTCGCGCAGCCGGCGCACCGAGCGCTTCAGGCGCTCGATGTCGCGCGGGTGCAGCCCCACGCTCGGTTCGTCGAGGATGTAGAGCACGTCGGCCAGCGAAGAATTGATGTACTTGGCAATCTTGCAGCGCTGCGCTTCGCCGCCGGAAAGTGTGCCGACAGGTCGGCTGAGCGAGAGATAGCCCAGTCCGATTTCCTCCAGCGCGGAAAGGCGCGCTCCGATGGCGGCTTTCAGGTCGGCCGCCAGCGGATCGGTGAGTCCCTGCACCCAGGCGTTCAGCCGCGTGACGCTCATCGCGCAGACCTCGGCGATGTTCTTGCCTTCGATCTTGCAGGTCAGCACTTTCGGGTTGAGGCGCGTGCCGCCGCAGTCGGGGCAGGTGCCCATCGTAAGCATGGGATTCAGCACGGCCGCGTGCAGCAGCCCTTCTTCCGAATTGATGATGCTGCGGTACATCCGGGGAATCAGGCCTTCGTACTTGGCGGTTTTCGGCCAGTTCTTCGGCGGGTTCTTGAGGCGGATCTGCGGGCTGTTGAGGAAGAGATCGAGTTCTTCGGGCGAATAGTCCCTGATCTTCTTGTCGAGGTCGAACAGGCCGCTGTGCGCGTAGCGGATCCAGCGCCAGCCGCCCTTGCCGAAGGCGATGTAGTGGATGGTGTCCTCGTCGTTGAGGCTCTTGTCGAAGTCCACGAGCTTGTGGATGTCGAGTTCGCGGATCTCGCCCAGGCCGGCGCAGCGCGGGCAGCTGCCCTGCGGGTGGTTGAAGCTGAAGCTGTCGGAATAGCCGACGAAGGGTTTTCCCACGCGCGAGAAGAGCAGTCGCAGCAACGCGTATATATCGGTATAGGTGCCGACCGTGGAACGGGAGTTCTGCGCCGGCTTCTTCTGGTCGATGACGATGGCGATGGGCAGGCCTTCGATGGAATCGACCTTCGGCCGCCCGTATTTCGGGAGATATTGCTGGACGAAGGTAGGGAAGGTGTCGTTGAGCTCCCGCCGGCTCTTCGCCGCGATGGTATCCATCACCAGCGAACTCTTGCCGGAGCCCGAGACGCCCGTGAAAATGGTGATCTGGTATTTGGGAATGTCGAGCGACAGGTTGCGGAGGTTATTCTCCCGCGCCCCGCGGATGCGGATGGTATCAAAGGTTTGCATGGCGTTTCTTGTTGAAGATTCGGACGGCTGCGACGCCGGCCGCGATGCCGGCCACGGCCGCAAGGGCCACCAGGGCCCAGTTGGGTCCGTTGTTGGCCGCAGTGGTATTATCGGCTGTCTCGGTGGTCACGACCGTTTCTGCTTCGGCCGGCTCGATCGCTTCGGCAGGTTCGGGTCTGCCCAGGATTGCGAGCAGGGCGCCGACGGGTTGCGTGAGCGAGTCGGGCAGGATGACCACGGGCATGCCGACCGCGACGCGTTCCTTCAGGTCGAGAATGTCTTCGTTGCGCAGGCGGATGCACCCTTCCGTGGCCCGGTTCCCGATGGATTCCGGGAGATGGGTCCCGTGGATGCCGATGGTGATGAAGCCGGGGACGTCGAGCCGGAGGAACCACGGTCCGTAGGCATTGGCTATGGGCCCTTTCCCGTCGCCGAAGTCATGGCTCAGTCCGGCGGCGTTGAGCAACTGGTTGATGGGGAATCGCCCTTCGGGCGTCCGATGGTCGCCCTTTTGGGTCTTGTTGCCGAAGTTTTCGCCGCAGGCGATGCGGTAGTCCCGTTCAATCCGGCCGCCCAGCGCTACCAGCGTCAGCGTCAGTTTCTGCTTGTCGACCAGCAGGAAGGCCGTGGTATCCAGTCCCGCAAACCAGGAATCGATTCCGTCGCACCGCCCCGGCAGGGCGGCTGCCAGCAAAAAGAGAAGGCACAGGAAGGACTTTTTCATAGCTCAGCTTTTTACGACGGGGGAATCGGAGAGATACAGTCCGTAGGAGTGTTTGATCTCGTCCATCACGAAGGACGACTGGATGCTGCCGATGGTGTCGAGGGTACCGAGGGTATTGATGATGAAATCGTTGTACTGTTTCATATTGCGCGCCCGGATCTTGAGCAGGTAGTCGTACTCGCCCGAGATGTTGTAGCACTCGGCCACCTGCGGAATCTGGCGGATCATCCGGGTGAAGTCGCGGGCCACGTCGCGCGACATCTGTTTCAGCTTGACGGAACAATACACTTCGAAGCCCAGGTCGAGTTTCTCCGCATCGAGAATCGCGACATACTGCCGGATATACCCCTCCCGTTCCAGCCGCTTCAGCCGTTCAAACACCGGCGTCGTCGAAAGGTTGACCTTCGCCGCCAGCTCCTTCGTCGTCTGCCGCGCATCCTCCTGCAAAGCACGGAGAATTTTTATATCAATTTCGTCAATCATTTAGAATAATTTTCTAATTGAATCAATAATTATGGCAAAAATAGAAATATTTTCCGAATTATCGTAGACTATTGTCTGCGTAGATGCTGACATCTATCTTTGTATCCGACATCCATGCATAGATGTCGGAAATAAAAAGAAAGCTATGA
The DNA here is from genome assembly GCA_902778855.1 of uncultured Bacteroidia bacterium. Classification (GTDB taxonomy): domain Bacteria; phylum Bacteroidota; class Bacteroidia; order Bacteroidales; family UBA932; genus Cacconaster. Next base: position 27,405 of record CACYZM010000001.1, on the reverse strand, counting down.
AGAAACAAGGCATCGGCACGCGTTGCGTGCAGGCGGGCTACAAGCCCGGGAAGGGGGAGCCCCGACAGATCCCGATCATCCAAAGTACGACCTTCAAATACGAGACCTCCGACCAGATGGGCCGGTTGTTCGACCTCGAAGAAAGCGGGTACTTCTACACCCGCCTCCAGAACCCGACCAACGACCACGCGGCAGCCAAAATCGCCGACCTCGAGGGCGGCGTGGGCGCGATGCTTACTTCCTCGGGCCAAGCGGCGAACCTGTTCGCCTGCCTGAACATCTGCCAGGCCGGCGACCATATCGTCAGCGCCGCCAACATTTACGGCGGCACCTTCAACCTCCTGGGCGTCACCCTCACGAAAATGGGCATCGACGTGACCTTCGTCAATCCCGACGACCCTGAGGAAACAATCGCCGCGGCGTTCCGCCCCGAAACCAAACTCCTGTTCGGCGAAACCCTCTCCAACCCGGGCGTGGAAGTGCTCGACATCGAGAAATTCGCCCGCCTCGCCCATACGCACGGCGTGCCGCTGATCGTCGACAATACCTTCCCCACGCCGGTGAACTGCCGGCCTTTCGAATGGGGCGCCGACATCGTGACCCATTCCACCACGAAATATATGGACGGCCACGGCGTGGCCGTGGGCGGTGCGCTGGTCGACAGCGGCAACTTCGACTGGGAGGCGCACGCCGACAAGTTCCCCGGCCTCTGCACGCCCGACGCTTCGTACCACGGACTCGTCTATACGAAGGCCTTCGGCAGAGCTGCCTACATCACCAAGGCCACCACGCACCTGATGCGCGACCTCGGCTCGATCCAGAGCCCCCAGAACGCCTTCTACCTGAACCTCGGCCTGCAGACGCTGCACCTGCGGATGCCCCGCCACTGCGAAAGCGCACTTGAAGTGGCGCGGTTCCTCGAACGCCATCCCGACGTGGCCTGGGTGAAGTATCCCGGCCTGCCGGGCGACAAAGAGCACGCGAAAGCCCTGAAATACCTGCCGGAAGGCACCAGCGGCGTGCTGTGCCTGGGCCTGAAGGGCGGGCGGGATTTCGACAACCGCTTTATGGACGCCCTGCGGCTCATCACCATCGAGACGCACGTGGCGGATTGCCACAGCTGCATCCTGCACCCCGCTTCGCATACGCACCGGCAGCTCAGCGACACGCAGTTGCGCGCCGCGGGCATCGACCCCGGCCTGATGCGCCTGAGCATCGGACTGGAAGATGTCGAAGACATCATCGACGATTTGTCCCAGGCGCTGGAGGCGGCCCATCAGGCATGATCCGGCACGAACTGTTCCTGGACGATTTCGCCTTCGAAGCGGGCGGCCGGCTCGACCGGGTGAAGGTGGTGTACCACACTTCGCCCGAGCGGCGCGGCCGCATCGTGTGGATCTGCCACGCCCTGACGGCCAATAGCGATCCGGAAGACTGGTGGCCGGAGATGGTGGGCGCGGGCAAGTTTTTCGATACGGAGCGGGATTACATCGTCTGTGTCAATATGCTCGCTTCGCCCTACGGTTCCTCGGGGCCGGCGTCGGTCGACCCGGTGACGGGGCGGCCGTACTTCTTCGACTTTCCGGCCGTCACGGTCCGCGATATGGTGGCGGCGATGGCCGCCGTCCGGCGGGAGCTGGCCATCGACCGGATCGACCTGCTGGTGGGTAGTTCCATCGGCGGGTTCCAGGCGGTGGAGTGGGCGGTTTCGGAGCCCGATCTGTTCGACCGGGCCGCTTTCATCGCCACCTCGCCGCGGGTGTCCCCGTACCTGTCGGCGGGCATCGAGACGCAGCGGATGGCCCTCGAGGCCGACGCGACGTTCCGGCCGGCCGCCTCGCTCGCGGGCGGCGCCGCCGGCCTCCGCTGCGCCCGCGCCCAGGCGCTGATCTCCTACCGCTGCTTCGAAGGCTATGGCCTCACGCAGGCCGAGCCTGACGACGACACGCTCTTTGCCTCCCGGGCGGCTTCCTATGAACGCTATCAGGGAGAAAAGCTGGTCCGGCGCGGGTTCGATGCATATTCTTATTATTATCTTTGCAATGCCGTAGACAGCCATAACGTGGGCCGCGGCCGCGGCGGCGTAGCCGCGGCGCTGGGCCGCATCCGGGCGAAGACGGTCGTCGCCTCGATCGACACCGACAGCATCTTCCCGCCCGCCGAAGTCGAAGCCTGGGCTTCCAGCATCCCCGGAGCCGTGTATAAACGTTTAACCTCGTCTTTCGGTCACGACGGTTTTCTCCTGGAGACCGAACAATTGAAACAATTGCTATGCAAGTATTGAAATTTGGCGGCACGTCGGTGGCGCGCCCGGAAAGAATCATCGAGATTGTCCGTACGTCGCTCGAGCGCGACCGGACCCTGCTCGTCTGCTCGGCCATCAGCGGCTGCACCGACGCCCTGATCCGGCTCGGCCGGCTGGCCGCGGCACGCGACGAGGCCTATCTGGCGGAGCTCGACGCCTTGTATCAGAAACATCGCCGCCTGATGGAAGGCCTGCTGCCGGCCGACCGGCTGCCGGCTGTCACCGAGACGGTCGACGGACTCTTCGACTCCCTGCGGGGCATCCTTCACGGCGTGTTCCTTCTGGGCGAACTCAGTCCGACGAGTCTCGACGCCGTGCAGAGCTATGGTGAACTGTTCTCGACGAAAATCCTCGCCGACAAATTCACCTCGCTCGGCATTCCCTGCCGCTGGCTCGATTCTCGCGAAATCATCCGGACGGTCGGCGGCGTCGTAGATACCGCGAAAACCTACGCCAACGTGGCGGCAGCCATCGATGCGTATCCTCATACGTCCCTGTTCATCGCCCCCGGTTTCATTGCCTCCGACGAGCAGGGCCGCGTCACGACCCTGGGCCGCGGGGGCAGCGACTACACCGCGTCGCTCTTCGCGGTCGGCGTCAACGCCCGGCTGGTCGAGATCTGGACCGACGTACCCGGCATCATGACGTCCAATCCCAAGACCGTTCCGACCGCGCGAACCATCCGCAACATTTCCTACCGGGCGGCGCAGGAGCTTTCGCACTTCGGGGCGAAAGTCATCTTCCCGCCGACCATCCAGCCCGTGGTCAACGAGGGGATTCCGATCTATGTGAAAGATACGTTTACGCCCGACGATCCCGGAACGCTAGTGGAAAAGAATCCGCCGCGGCGCGAAGAGGCGCTGCTGGGCATCGCCAATTCCGACAAGATCGCCCTCATCTCGCTGGAAGGCAGCGGGATGGTCGGCATCCCAGGCTTTTCGTCACGGCTGTTCGACGCCCTGACCCGGGCCGGCATCAACATCATCCTGATCACGCAGGCCTCGTCGGTCCACACGATGTGCATCGCCATCGCCGAGGCCGACGCGCCGGCCGCCAAAAAGGCCGCCGACACCTGTTTCGCCTACGAAATCTCGCTCGGCAAGCTCCAGCCGCTCAAGGTAGAGAAAGGCTATTCGATCGTCTGCCTGGTGGGCGACGACATCCTGGGGCACAGTGGTGCGACAGGGCGGATGCTCGCGGCGCTCGGCGCCCGCGGCATCCCGGTCCGCGCCACGGCGCAAGGCTCTTCCGAACGGAACATTTCGGTGATCGTCGCTTCCGACAAGGCTGACGAGGCCATCCGGGCCATCCACAACGAGTTCTTCGACCGCTCGCCGCTGCAGACGGTGAACTTGTTCATCGCCGGGTACGGGACGGTCGGCAAGGCGCTGGTAAAAATGATCTTCGAGAATCACGACGCCATTGCGGCGCGCACCGGCAAGGACCTGCGCATCTGCGGCCTGGCCAACAGCCGCCGCTATCTGATCGATACCGCCGGGGTAGATCCCGCCGCTTTGGCCGACGGAGTCGCCGGTTCCTTCTTCGGCGCTTTGGCCGATTTGTCGCTGGCCAATTCCGTGTTTGTCGACTGTACGGCCAGCGAGGAAACGGGCCTGCGGTATCCGCAGCTGATGAAAGCCGGCTATAGCATCGTGGCCTGCAACAAGATCCCGTTCGCCGGAAGTGAAGCCCGCTATGCCGCGTTGGTCGGCACGGCGGCCCGCGAGCACGTGGGCCTGCGCTATGAGACGACGGTTGGCGCCGCGCTGCCGATCCTCGCGACGCTGGAGCGGGCAGCCGTTTCGGGCGACACGGTCGTGTCGGTCGAGGCCGTCCTTTCGGGGACGCTCAACTATCTCTGCGACCGCTATGAAGGACACGATTTCGCCGCCCTGGTGGAAGAAGCCCGGCAGAAAGGCTACACCGAACCCGATCCTTCGATCGACCTGAGCGGCCGCGACGTCCTGCGCAAAACGCTTATCCTCGCCCGTGTGGCCGGCTTCCCGCTGGAGGAAAAAGACGTGTGTCTGACGCCATTCCCCGCCGAGGCCGAGCTGGCTGCCGCTTTCGCGGAAGCCACAGCCCAAGGCCTTCGCCTGCGCTATGTCGCCCGGCTGGACGGGCAGGGCCGCGCCACCGTCGGCTTGCAGGCCGTCGGCCCCGACAGTCCGCTGTATACGCTTACCGGCACCGATAACTGTGCCGTCATCACGACCGCCGACTATCCGTCGCCGCAAGTCATCCGCGGCGCCGGCGCCGGCCCCCGCCAAACCGCCGCCGGCGTCCTTCACGACATCCTGGCACTCTAACCGACTGTCCTCCCATCTTTTTGCTGCAATGTACACACTTGTCAATCAGTGACTTATGTAACCTGATCCCTCTGATTCCGAGGGGGATCACTTCCTATAAACAACTGTAAATCAGGTGCGTCCGTTGCAGCGCAAAAGGAATAACTAATATCGTACGTACAACAATGAAAGTAGCCATTGTAGGCGCCACCGGACTGGTGGGCACCCGCATGATCCAAGTCCTCGAAGAGAGGCAGTTCCCTGTCGATGAATTCATCCCGGTCGCTTCCGAGCGGTCGGTCGGAAAGACCGTCGTTTTCCGCGGCCAGCCCTATACCGTCGTAAGTGCCAACGAAGCGATTGCCCGCCGGCCGGCGCTGGCGATCTTCTCCGCCGGAGCCGCGGCTTCGCGGGAGCTGGCGCCCCGCTTCGCCGCCGCCGGCTGCCGCGTCGTCGACAACTCCTCCTGCTGGCGGATGGACCCCGACAAAAAGCTTGTCGTTCCCGAAATCAATGCCGACGTCCTGACGGCCGACGACCGGATCATCGCCAACCCCAACTGTTCCACCATCCAGATGCTGCTGCCGCTGGCGCCGCTCCACAGGGCCTTCACCATCAAACGCGTCGTCGTCTCGACCTACCAGAGCATTACCGGAACCGGCCAGAAGGCCGTGGTCCAGATGGCCGCCGAACGGGAAGGGAAGGCCTGGGGCGAATACCCGGCCGTATATCCCTATCCCATCGACGGCAACATCCTGCCGCACATCGACAGTTTCCTGGACAACGGCTACACGAAGGAGGAGATGAAGATGGTCAATGAGACCCACAAGATCCTCGATCCCGCCATCGCCGTGAGTGCCACGACCGTACGCGTTCCCGTCCGCGGCGGCCACAGCGAGTCGGTGAACGTGGAATTTGAGAAGCCGTTTGAACTGGAAGAAGTCCGTCGCTTGCTGGCGGAAACGCCGGGCGTCGTCGTACAGGACGATCCCGCCCGCAACGTCTATCCCATGCCGCTCTATGCCGAAGGCCGCGACGAAGTCTTCGTCGGCCGTATCCGCCGCGATTCCACGGTTCCCAGTGGCCTGAACTTCTGGTGCGTGGCCGACAATCTCCGCAAAGGCGCCGCCACCAACGCCGTCCAGATCGCCGAAGTCCTCCTTCGGAAAAAGTTCCTATCTTTGCAGGGATAACGCCTGCATATGTCAGCCACCAAAGATGTTCTGCTGAACGACATCCGCATCGGGGCGCCGTTGGCGCTCCGCGACCGTGTGCGGCTCACGCTGCTGCTCAGCGGTCCTGCGATCCTCGCCCAGCTGGCATCGGTACTGCTGCAGTTCATCGATGCGTCGATGGTCGGCAGCCTGGGCGCCGGGCCTTCGGCTTCGATCGGCCTGGTTTCGACCAGCACGTGGCTTTGCAACGGCTTCTGTATCGCGTTGGCCCAGGGTTTCTCCGTCCAGGTCGCCCACCGCATCGGAGCCGGCGACTTTTTTGGCGCCCGGCAGGTACTCCGGCAAGGCATTGTGTCCGTCGCCCTGTTTTCCCTGGCGCTTTCGCTGATCGCCATCGGCATCGCCGGCCCGCTGCCGCACTGGCTGGGCGGGGAAGAGGCCATCCGCGCCGACGGGACCGCCTATTTCCGCATTTACGCCTGCTTCCTGCCGATGATGCAGCTCGGCTTTTTCGCCAGCACGATGCTGCAGTGCAGCGGCGAGATGAAACTGCCCAGCCTGCTCAACATCCTGATGTGCGTACTCGACGTGATTTTCAATTTCCTGCTGATTTTCCCTACCCGGGAGGTCCGGCTGTTCGGCGCCGACATCACGTTGCCGGGCGCCGGGATGGGCGTCCGCGGCGCCGCGCTGGGCACAGGGTTGGCGGAAACCATCGTCGCGATCCTCATCCTGTATTTCCTGCTGGTCCGCAACCGGAACCTGGCCATCGCCGGCGAGCCGGGCTCTTTCCGCCCGCAGCGCGACTGCCTGAAAAAGGCTTTCGGCATCACCGGTCCGATGTGGCTGCAGAACCTCGTGATGCGGGGCGCCTATGTGATGAGCACGCTCATCGTCGCGCCGCTCGGGGCTGTTTCCATTGCGGCGAATTCCTTCGCCATCATCGCAGAGAGTTTCTGCTATATGCCCGGCTACGGTATGGGCGACGCCGCCACGACCCTGGTCGGACAGAGTCTGGGTGCGGAACGGAAGGATCTGGCCCGCGCTTTCTCGCGGGTGACCCTCGCGCTGGGCATCGGAATCATGGTCGCCCTGGCCGTGGTGATGTTCTTCCTGGCCGCTCCCATTATGCGGCTGCTGAGCGCCGATCCCGACGTCGTGGCGCTCGGTGCCCGCTGCCTGCGCCTCGAAGCGTTCGCCGAGGCCGGCTACGCGGCCGCCATCGTAGCCAACGGCGCCCTCGTGGGTGCCGGCGACACAAAAGTCCCGGCGGCCCTGAACCTCATCAGTGTCTGGATCGTCCGCATCGGGCTGGCGCTGGTGCTTACCCCGCGCCTGGGCCTGATGGGCTACTGGATCGCGATGTGCATCGAACTGAATGTCCGCGGTCTCTTCTATCTCCTCCGGGTTCACGGGAACCGTTGGATGGAGCATAATCTGACAAAAACCGAAATACCATATGAAAGTCATTAAGAATCAAGAATTCGGCGGCGAACGGCCGCTGTTCGAGGTCCACGGCGCACGCCTGGAGAACATCACCATCGTCGACGGCGAATCGGGTATCAAGCATTGCAGCGACATCGAAGCCGACGGCTGCAAGTTTTACGGCAAGTATCCCTGGTGGCACGTCGACCGCTGCCTGATTACGAACTGCTATTTCGCGCCGGGCTCCCGCTCCGCCATCTGGTACACCAACGACCTGGTGATGCGCGACTGCACCATCGACGGCCCGAAATTCTTCCGCGAGATGAAGAACGTCACGCTCGAGCGCGTGCTCATCACCGACGCCGACGAGACCTTCTGGAAAGTGGACGGCCTGAAGATCAAGGACGTGGAGCTGCGCGGCGGCACCTATCCCTTTATGTTCTCCCGCAATATCGAGGTGGACGGGCTGGTGAGCGACGCCAAGTACGTGTTCCAGTACTGCAAGGACGTGGTGGTCCGCAACGCGAAGATCACGACCAAGGACTCCTTCTGGGAGTGCGAGAACATCACGATCTATGATTCCGAACTGAACGGCGAGTATCTGGCCTGGCATTCGAAAAACGTGCGGCTGGTGAACTGCAAGCTGAGCGGCGAGCAGCTGCTGTGCTATGCGAAGGACCTCGTGCTGGAAAACTGTACGTTCGATGCGGCCTGCGACCGGGTCTTCGAGTATTCGACTGTGGAGGCCGACATCCGCGGCCATATCGAGAATATCAAGAATCCGACCTCCGGCCATATCGTGGCCGACAGCATCGGCAGCGTCACGCTTGACGAGAACATCCGTCAGCCGGCCAACTGCGTGATTACGGTTCGTCAGTAGCCAGCCTGCGGCCATGAAAGCTTCTTTCGATTTCGAAACGCCCGTCAACCGCCGCGACAGCGGCAGCTACAAATGGGATGCGGACCTGCCGGAGGGCGTCGTCCTGACGCCGGCGCAGCGCGACCGCGTCATTCCGCTCTGGGTGGCGGATATGGATTTCCAGGCGGCGCCCTGCATTCGCGACGCGCTGCGCCAGCGCGTGGAGCACGGAGTCTTCGGCTATACGCGCGTGCCGGATTCCTACTATGAATCGGTCATCCGCTGGTTCGGGCAGCGGCACGGCCTGGCCCTGCAGCGCGATTGGATCCAGTACACCACCGGCGTGGTGCCGGCGCTGTCGGCCGTCATCAAGGCGCTGGCTGCGCCCGGCGAGGGCGTGATCGTCCAGACGCCGGTCTACAACTGCTTCTTCTCGTCGATCCGCAACAATGGCTGCCGCATCATGCCCGCCCCGCTCTCGCGCCGCGACCTGCCTGACGGCCGTTTCACCTATGCGATGGACTTTGATGTGCTGGATGCGGCCTGTGCCGATCCGGCGAATCGGATCCTGCTGCTGTGCAATCCCCACAACCCGGCCGGCCGCCGCTGGACGGCGGAGGAACTCCGCCGCGCCGGCGATATCGCCCGGCGCCACGGCGTGATTGTCGTCTCCGACGAAATCCATTGCGAAATCGTCGCGCCCGGAACGGCCTATACGCCGTACGCTTCGCTTGGCGGTGATTACTGCCGCGATTCCGTGACGCTCGGCTCGCCCTCGAAGAGTTTCAATACCGCGGGCCTGCAGATCGCCAATATCATCTGTGAGCGCCCCGAATGGCGGGAGAAGATCGACAAGGCCATCAACATCAACGAAATCTGCGACGTCAATCCCTTCGGCCCCGTCGCGCTGGAGGCCGCCTACTCAGAAGAGGGCGCCCGCTGGCTCGCGGCGCTGAACGAAGTCATCTGGAAGAACTACGAAATGCTGTGCGACCGGTTCCGCAGCGCGCTGCCGGAGTTCCCGGTGGCCGCGCTGGAAGCCACTTATCTGGCCTGGATCGATACTTCGGTCCTGCCGCTCTCTTCGGAAGAGATTGAAGCCGAACTGCTCCGGGGGGAGCAGGTCTGGATCAACGCCGGTTCGCTGTACGGCGCAGACGGCTTCATCCGCATCAATCTGGCTTGTCCTTCCGCCCGCCTGCAGGAAGGTCTCGACCGCATCGTTACCGGCTTGCAGCGGCTGCGCGGACAGGTTCGTCGATGAGTTTCAGGTAACCCCAGTTTTCCGGCATGTGCATGTTCACTTTGCCGGTGGGATTCCATACCCAGTTTTCTTCGGGGCCCTCCTTGACCACCCACTGCACGCGGGAGAAGTTGATCCGCCACACCGGGAAAGACTTAGGATTGGCGGAGCCGTAGGCGAGGGAGGCGAAGGGGATGGCCATCTCCACGGTCCAGCCCAGATCGGGCCGCCGGTTGTCGTTGATCTTCCCGTCCACGTGGACTTTCAGGCGGACGCCCCGGCAGTCCCAGGGGAGGAAGAAACTGCCGCCGCGGAAATAGGGCCGGTCCATCAGCAGGTCCATCAGGGTGCCGAAGGCGTTGCACTCGAACTCGAAGTAGGCTTTGCCGTCGCCCTCGGGGTCGATGAAGACCTCAAAGTCGTTGTCGCGGTAGATGATGGCGTCGCGCTGGGTGAGCGAAGCCGTGACATCGGTTTCCCGGAGGATGCCGGCGATATACAGGCACTCGTCGTCCCAAAGCATCTTCATCCAGGTGTCCTGGGCGGGCGCCGGCTGATAGTCGATGCCGCGGATATCCACGAAAGCTTCGGACAGGGGCGCCGCCTGCCAGTCCGCCTCATTCAGTTTCCCGTCGATCCTGATCGGGCCGGTGGTGCGATAGCAATCATAGGAACGGTGTTCCTGAGCCGTCGCCAACGGCGGGATCACCAGGCAGACAAAAAGGAGCAGGAAGACGGAAAAATGATTCATAAGGTAAAGATACGACAATTATTCGCAAACAAAAAAAGGGGGAACCGCCGATTATTTGTATATTTGATAGATTGTTCGGAAAAACAAAAGCAAATCAATACATGAGATCCTTCAGACTTCTGATCCTGACCCTGCTGCTTGCTGTTCCCGCTTTTGCGCAACAGCAGCCCGTCTCCTGGAAGGCCGAAGCCGTCCAGGTGGAAGGCAACACCTATGAGATCCGCGCGACCGGCACGATCGCCGGCAACTGGCACATCTACGACCTGACCGACTACGGCTCCAGCGGCCCCAACGGCACGATCTTCACGGTCGACGCCGGCGACAAGGTGAAACTGCTCGGCGACCCGTACATCGCTTCCGAGGTACACAAAGGTTTCGACGATGTCTTCGGCATCGAGATCGGCACCTGCGTCAGCCCGGTGGTCATCTGCCAGAAGGTGGAACTTCTCCAGGGAAATGAAGTCACGGTTCCCGTGACGGTGGAATGGCAGGCCTGCAACGACGAGAACTGCATTCCGCCGGATGATTTCACGGTCGATGTGACCCTGCCGGGCGGCGCCGGCCTCCCGGTTCTCGCACCGGCGGAACCCGAACCGGATCCGAATGCGACCGCGCCCGGTGAAGGCAAGTCCATCTGGGGCCTGATCCTCGAGGCCATCGCCTGGGGTTTCGTGGCGCTCCTGACGCCTTGCGTGTTCCCGATGATTCCGATGACCGTCAGCTTCTTCCTGAAGCAGAACCAGGTCGCGGAAGGGGAGGAGAAGAAGAAAGGCCGCGGCAAGTGGCTCGCCACGATCTTCGGCCTCTCGATCGTAGGTCTCTATACCATCCCCATCGCCGTCATCATTCTGATCACGTACTTCGCCGGCGGCGAAGCCGTGACGGCCGACATCTTCAACTGGCTGGCCACGCACTGGCTTCCGAATATCATCTTCTTCCTGATCTTCATGCTCTTCGCGGCCTCGTTCTTCGGCGCTTTCGAAATCACGCTGCCGAGTTCCTGGCTCAACAAGTCGGATGCGAAATCCAACAAGGGCGGCCTGGGCGGCGTCTTCTTCGTCGCGCTGACCCTCGTGCTGGTGTCGTTCTCCTGCACGGGTCCGATCGTGGGCTCGGTGCTGATCAAGAGTACCCAGGGCCAGTTCTGGGAGCCGATCATCACGATGCTGGCCTTTTCGATCGCCTTCGCCCTGCCGTTCACGCTCCTGGCCTTCGCCCCGAGCCTGCTCGACAAACTCCCGAAGAGCGGCGGCTGGCTCAACAGCGTGAAGGTGGTGCTCGGTTTCGTCGAGGTGGCGCTGGGCTTCAAGTTCCTGAGCGTTGCCGACCAGACCTACCACTGGGGCCTGCTCGACCGTGAGGTCTATCTGGCCATCTGGATCGTGGTGTTCTTCCTCCTGGGCCTCTACCTGCTGGGCAAGATCCGTTTCGCCTACGACTCGCCGGTCGAACATCTGAGCGTCTTCCGCCTGATCCTGGTCATCGTGGTATTCACCTTTGTCGTCTATATGATTCCGGGTATGTGGGGTGCGCCGCTGAAGGCCCTCTCGGGCTATCTGCCGCCCATCACCACGCAGGACTTCGTGCTGGACCCGAACCAACATGGCGGGGGCGGGACAACCTATGTGGTCGGCCAGACGCCGCAGGAAGACGAAAACGGAATCCCGACCCACCGCAAATATGCCGATTTCCTGCATATGCCCTATGACATTCCCGCCTTCTTCGACTATGAGGAAGCCCGCGCCTACGCCGCCAAGGTCGGCAAGCCCGTCCTGCTCGACTTCACCGGCCACGGCTGCGTGAACTGCCGGGAAATGGAGTCGCGCGTCTGGAGTGATCCCCGCGTCCTGAAGATGATGAAGAACGACTATGTGGTCTGCTCGCTCTTCGGTGACGACAAGAAAGTGCTCGACGAGAAAGACTGGGTCACGACCGAGGACGGCAAGGTGCTCAAGAGCCTGGGCAAGATCAACTCATACTTTATGATGAAGCGTTATCACGTGAATGCCCAGCCCTACTATGTGATCCTCGATCCGGTCACTGAAAAGAACAAAGTGCCGGCCCGCAGCTACAATCTCGACGTGGACGAATATGTGACCTTCCTGGAGAAGGGATTGGAATAATATTTGTTTGAACGCTATTCCGTTATGAAGAAATTTTTCCTTTGCTGCCTGTTGCTCGCCGGACTCTCCTGCGCCGGCTTCGCCCAGGACATCCGCGCCGGTGTCCAGGCCCCCGATTTTACTGCCAAAAAGGTCGATGGGACGACCTTCACCCTTTCCTCGCTCCAGGGAAAATACGTGGTGCTTGATTTCTGGGGCAGCTGGTGCAAATGGTGCATCAAGGGTTTCCCCGATATGAAGCAAGCCTACGCCAAGCACAAGGGCAAAGTCGAATTCGTCGGCGTCGCCTGCCGCGACACTGAGGAGAAATGGAAAGCCGCCACGGCGAAATACGAACTCCCCTGGATCAGCGTCCTGAACCCCGCTGACAACGACCTGGTCAAGGTCTATCAGGTTCAGGGTTTTCCCACGAAGATCATCATCGATCCCCAGGGAAAGATCGACAAGATCATCTTGGGCGAAGATCCCGCCTTCTACTCCTATTTGGATACCGTTCTTAACTAGACGATATAATAGATTAAAAAAGTTATTTGGTTATTAGGAAATGCGGGGCCTGCGCGTGATGCGTCGGCCTCGCGTTTTTTTTGAGGGGAGCGTGTGGAAAATCTGTATTATCAATAGGAAATCTATTTTTAACCTAATACAGTTTTCTACCTATGTCAGTCAAACACTTCCTCAAGATGATGTCGCTGGCGCTTGTGCTGCTGCTCGGTTCCGCGCAGCTGGCCTCCGCACAGAACATCACGCTGAACTTCGACAGGACGCCCTTGAAGACCGTCCTGAACGAGATCCAGAAGCAGGTGGACTACACGTTTGTCTACAACGACCAGCAGGTCGGTGCCGACAAACCGGTCACCATCCACGTCCAGAACGCCGGCCTGACCGCCGTTCTCGACCAGATGCTCAAACCGTTGAACATCAACTACAAGATTCTTGACAAACAGATCGCCCTCTCGCCGGCCGCCACGACGGCCCAGCAGCAGGGTCAGTCCGGTCGCGGGGCCGTGATGCTCAAAGGCCGCATCACCGACCAGGACGGCATGCCGGTCGCCGGCGCCGCCATCCAGAACCTGACCGAAAAGACCTACGCCATCACCGACGTCAACGGTAATTACACCCTGGCCGTCAAGGATCCGCGCAACAGCACCATCGAGGTGACTTTCCTCGGTATGGACACGGTGACCGAACCGCTTAACGGTCGCAGCACCTTCGACGTGCAGATGAGCTACAGCCGCATGTTCATCGAGGGCGCGGTGGTGACCGGTTATCAGGAAATCCAGCAGAAGAAAGTGACCGGCGCCATCGCCACGGTCAATTCCAAGACCATCGAAGAGCGCTACACGCCGAGCCTGATGCAGAACCTCGAAGGCCGCGTGGCCGGTCTGTCGACCTACGGCGGCAAACTCACCATCCGTGGCGTCAGCTCCATGTACGCCGAAGCCAATCCGCTCCTCGTGGTGGACGGCCTGCCGATGGAAGGCTCCATCGATGACTTGAACCCCTACGACATCGAGAGCATCAACGTGCTGAAAGACGCGGCCGCCGCGGCTATCTACGGTGCCCGCGCTTCCAACGGTATCATCGTCATCACGACCAAGAGCGCCCGCGAAAAGGGCAAGATCGACGTGGACTTCTCCTCCAACGTCACGGTCTTCTCCAAACATGACATGGACTATGCGCGCAACTTCTATATGAATGCCGAGCAGCAGATTGCGCTGGAGAAAAACTACTACGACTACTATTATTTCCACAATGAAGGCGAGGTTACCAATCCGGCCCAGACGATGGAACAGAACCTGCTGGCCGGAACCGGCTACGTTTCGCCCATCGATTACGCCTACTACCGGATGTTCATCGGCGAAGGCACCCAGGCTGAGATCGACCAGCTTTGCAACCAGCTCTCGAAGAACAATTTCGCGCAGCAGTATGCCGACGCGGTCTATCGCCGTCAGCTGATGCAGCAGTACAACCTGGCCCTGCGCAGCCGCTCCGACCGTTTCCAGAGCAATTTCGTCGTCAACTGGCGCAATGACAACCAGGGGGTCATCAACTCCTTCGACCGGCAGATGCAGATCAGCTACAAAGGTTCCTATGATGTCACCAAATGGCTGACCGCTACCGTGGCCGTCAACGGCATCTACGGCAATCAGCGGGCGAAAGGCTATACTTACAACGGCTTCGACAGCCCGTGGAACTATCCGGCCTATGAGAGCCTCTACAACAACGACGGTTCCGCCAAACTGCTCTATACCTGGTTTAACGGCAACCAGTACCGCGACAATACGGAAGGCGGTTACTTCAAGGAAACCGGCATCAACCTGGTGGACGAGTACTACAACAACGTGATCAATACCAAGCGCCAGTATATGCGCTATCACGGCGACCTTCTTTTCAAGATTGTCAAAGGCCTGACGGCCAATGCGCAGTTCGTTTATGAAACTGATCACCGCACGGCTGATTGGTACGCTACGCAGGAAAGCCAGGCTGCCAAGACGATCTACAATGCCTATACCGAAATCGACCCTTACGGCAATGTGACGCACATCACGCCTGCTGCCGGCGGTTTCCGCGCCGCCCAGAACGTGGACGGCCGTTACTGGACCGCCCGCGGCCAGCTCAACTATGCCGGCACGTTCGGCAAGCACGAAATCGTGGCCCTGGCCGGTATGGAATTCCGCGAGACGCTGTATTCCGGTACCAGCGCCCTGATGCTCGGCTATGACGACCAGCTGCAGAACGCCTCGACGCAGACCATTGACTTCTCCACCATCAGCCAGATGCGCTACAGCAACAGCTATATGGCGCTCGGCGGCGGCTTCCCGGCCATCCAGTTCGCTTATGAGCCGTATATCGCCGATAATATGAGCCCGGTGGTCGAGGACCATCACCGCTATGCTTCCGGTTATGCGAACTTCACCTATACGTACGACGAAAAGTACAATGTCTTCGGCTCCGTCCGTAAGGACTATGCCGACGTGTACGGTCTGAACGTGAAACTCCGCGGCCGTCCGCTCTGGTCGGCCGGTGTGGCCTGGAACATCAACAATGAAAGCTTCCTGCGCGGCGTCAACTGGATCAACGCCCTCAAGCTTCGTCTCAGCTACGGTGTCACCGGTAACATCTACCAGGGAGCCACCAGCTATATGACCGCTACCAGCACGGGCCTGAACTACTATACCAACGAACCGTTCGGCGTCATCCAGAGCCCGGCCAACCCGAACCTCAAATGGGAACGGACCCTGACCAGCAACGTCGGTCTCGATTTCTCGTTCGTGGAGAACCGGTTCCGCGGTTCCCTCGACTATTACCGCAAGGTCGGCAAGGACCTCTTCTCCTACAAGACCCTTGACCCGACCACCGGTTTCACCTCGATGTTCATGAACGTGGCCGATATGGTCAACAACGGTGTGGAACTCACCTTCACGGGCGACTGGATCCGCGAACGCCGCCGCAGCGATTTCGGTTGGAGCAGCACCCTGACCTTCGCCGTCAACAAGAACAAGATCACCAATGTGGAGAATGCCTCCACCCGGGCTTATGAATTGCTCTCCAACCCGTACCGGGTCGGTTATCCGACCAGCGCCCTGTGGAGCTGGCGCTTTGCCGGCATCAGTGAAGCCGATGGCGAAAAAGGCCAGACCCTCTGGTATTCCGACAACGACCGCAAGACGCACAGCGCCCAAAGCGGCAGCGTCGAAACGATGGCGTATTCCGGACAGGCAGAGCCTGTCGTGATTGCCGGCCTCGACAACCGCTTCACCTGGAACGGTTTGAGCCTGAGCATCCTGATGGCCTACTACGGCGGACACGTGATGCGGGCGCTGAATGAGAATGAGACTTTCGGCGTGGCACAGGGGCAAGCGGTTCCCAGCTACTTCCTCAATGCCTGGACTCCCGAGCACAAGACCGACACCCCGGGTATCGGCCGGTATTCCTCAAGCTCCATCGGCCCCGAGTGCAAATACAGCGATATCTCCGTCCGTAACGCGGCCTTCCTGAAGATCCGCAACATCGTGCTGGGTTATGAACTGCCCGAAAACTGGGCCCGCAAGATCGGCGCTTCCCGCGTGAACCTGCAGTTCCAGGTCGACAACATTCCGGCGCTCTGGACGGCTTTCAACCCGGGTCGCGACATCCCGTACTATGAGAAGGGCGTCCGCTTCGATCCCGAGACCCTCGGCATCCCGCAGCGCAGCTCCTATATCTTCGGTCTTCACATCAACTTCTAAGACATCCGCGCCATGAAAAAGATATTTGTTATCCTGACCACCTGCCTGCTGCTGGCCTCCTGCGCCGAGTTCACCGAACTGCAGCCCAAAGGCAAGAACCTGCTTTCGACCACCGAAGAGCTGGAACTCCTGCTCAACGCCGAGTTCGAAGGTCCTACTTCGGATATGAAACGGATGTGCGGCGATATGATCAGCTATGCCAACATCCCCAACGAACTGGCTTCGCCGACCCCGTCGCGCTATACCATCATGCTGACCTGGGACGAGTCCAAGATCGAGACCTTCAACGACCTGACCGCCAGCGACGGCGATTATTCCACGATGTACGGTTTCATCGGCCGGGTTGCCAACCCGATTCTGAGCCGCGTGGCCGATGCCACAGGTGACGAAGCCAAGAAGAACCAGCTCAAGGCTGAGGCTTATACCCTCCGCGCCTGGGCCGAGTACATCCTGGTCAACAAGTTCGCGGCCGCCTACAATCCGGCTACCGCCGCCAACACGCCGGGCATTCCCATCCTGCTGGAAGACTGGGACATCTCCGAGCCCACTGAAATCTGGACGGTCGCCGCGGTCTACGACCAGATCATCGCCGACTGCGACGCCGCCATCGCGCTGAACGCCCTCCCGCTGAACAATGTCAACCGGATGCGTATGAGCAAAGCCTGCCCGTACGCCGTCAAGGCCCTGGCGCTGATGGCCATGCAGAAGTTCGACGAGGCCGAGACCGTCGCCAAGCAGGCGCTCGACATCAACAGCACCGTCTCCGATTATCTGGATGCCGCGCATACCGTCATCACGACGGGCTACATCATCGGCGGGCAGTATCCTTCCCTGTACTTGGCCAAACTCGAGCAGGAGGAAGACTATTTCCACACCTATGACATCATTTTCTACGAAGCCGTCAGCCAGGAAGGCATCGCCCGCTTCGAACCGGGCTATGCCACCTATTCCCGTATGGCCAGCATGGATATGATGTACGACTATATGATGGGCGGCGAAATGATGACCGGCGTTCCCTGTTTCATGACCTTCGACCTGAACTCCAGCTGGAATACGTATGGCCTGAAGACGCCGCATATGTACCTGACCATCGCCGAGTGCGAAATCCGCAAGGGTAATTTCAGCGAAGCCATGAAGTATCTCGACGCCGTCCGCGTAAAGCGCGTGGAGCCCGCGATGTACGCCCCGCTGCAGGGCAACGTGTCGACGAAAGCCGAGGCAATCGCCCACCTGAAGCAAGTGGAGCACAGCGAATTCGTGTACACTCCGTACAACTTTATCTTCCGCAAGCGCTGGAACCAGCTCGACGATATGAAGGAGACCTTCACCCGCGAACTGGCTGGCAATACCTATACGCTGGCGCCCGATTCCAAGATGTGGATCTTCCCGTTCCCGAAGAACGCGATCAGCAACAATCCGAACATCAAACCGAACAATCTGTAATCAACTTTTATGAAAAGGTTCTTTCTGACCCTTTCCCTGCTGCTCTGCTGTTTTCTGGGCCTCCACGCCCAGAAAAAGCAGGCGGTGAGCGTGCTCTATGTGGGCGGCTCGCCTGAAATCGAGACCTTTGGCCTGGCGGAGAAACCCGACCCGGCCGTCGTCGCCAAGAGTGCGGCGGAGCGCACCGCGGCGTTTGAGAAATTCCTCAAAAAGAATTTCAAGACCGTCAAGGTCATCGACGCCAAGGACTATCACTATTCGATGTCCGACTACTACGACGTGACCATCCTTGACGGCACGCCGGCGCCCATCGCGCCGGGGATCCGCGACGTCGACGATCACGGCCGAATGGTCCGTTATGCGCGTCCGCAGTACTTCCCGCTCGACTTCAGCCGCCCGGTGATTACCATTGCCGAGGCCGGGGAAGAGATGGGCCGTCGCATCGGCACGAAGAACGACTGGTACTGCCTCTGCCTGGAAGACATGGCCCTCGGCTGGAATGCCTCGCATCCCATTTTCCAGGGCCCGGTGAAAGTCACCATCGAAACCTCGATGCAGCCCACGCCCCCCGCAGCTGCTGAAATCGCGGAAATGATGGGTGAGCCCCTGCCTGCCGAGACCGAGATGTTCCGGATGCAGACGATGAATTACGAGCAGAACCGCGACTACCGCATCGGTATGGTCTCCCGCCCGGGCGGCTACACCGATTCGCCGGAAGCCGAAGTCATCAGCGGCGGCAAATGCGCCAAGAGCATCGACGCCGTGGCCCTTGGCCGCCACGCCAACTGGTTTACCTGGGGCTTCTCGGCTTCGCCGACCTATATGACCGAGACCGCCAAGGCCCTCTTCGTCAATGCCGTGGTCTATATGAAGCAGTTTGCCGGACAGCATCCCATCGCCCGGAAATTCAACGACGGCGTTTCCACCCGCGACCATATCGGGATGGAGCGCAACCGGATGAGCCGTTCGATGTGGGAAGCCTACAACAAGTCCAATGCGGATTTCAACCGGATGGTCGACAGTCTGAAGGCCGTCATCAAAGACCAGAAGGCGCGTGGCGAGAAGGTCGATCCCAATATGGCCATCTACGAAAACTTCCCCGAGCAGAAGATGCTCACCTACCGGGAATTCCTGATGCAAAATGACCGCGGCAAGGGCCTCTATGCCGTGTTCGGCACTGACGAGAAGGCGTATCAGGACTTCTATGACAAGAACTACGGCTGGTTCTGGTGCCCCAATGGTTCCTACGAACTGGCCATCGACGACGAAGTCCGCTATCTGGGCATTCCGAACAACGACATCCGCATCCTCGACAAGTGCATCTCGATGCTCGAGAAGAACGATCCGGAAAAGGACATCGCCGAGACCGTCCTGAAACGCTACACGCTCTGCCGCTTCGAAACGGCGAAAGAATGGCGCGACTGGTACAACCGTTACCACGACAAACTCTTCTTTACCGAGAACGGCGGCTATCTGTGGCTGGTCAATACCTTTGAAAACGTGCCGGGCAACGACTACCGTGTCCGCCTCGCCGAGGAGGAAGAGGCCTATATGCTGGGCAAGGATTCCCGCCGTCGCGGGAATGATGCGTCGGCCTCGCTGACCGATGACCGCAACCCTGTGTATCTCCAGGCCAGGGCTGTCAATACCGACAAAGGCAAGGACATCGTAGTCTTCCAGAAGATCCATCCGGGCTACCATACCTACGCCGTGGTGCCGGCCGACGAGGTTTTCGTGGTGACGACCGTCGAGATCGAGCTCCCCGCCGGATATGAGAAGGTCGGCCCGCTCTACCTTCCCGAAGCCAGCCTGCTCGACGCCTCCGGTACGACCGTCTATCGCGGTACCGGCGAATTCCGCCAGTCCATCCAGGGCCAAGGCGAAGGCGAAGCCAAAGTCACGGTCACGTACCAGTGCTGCAACAACAACACCTGCCTGGTGCCCGAAACCAAAACCTTTACCGTAAAACTGTAACACATCATGAAAAAAATACTCGCAATCATCGTGGCCGTCGCGGCCCTCAGCGCCTGCACGAAAGAGCCCGGTTATGTCATCAAGGGCCAGGCCGGCGAATTGGACGGCAAAGCCGTTCTTGCCTATACATTGCCCGATGGTACGCCCTTCAGCGACACGGTGGCGATGAACAAAGGCAAGTTCACCTTCAAGGGCTCGGTGCCCGATGTGGTGATCGGCTCCGTCTCCCTGCTTCCGGCCGGTGAGGACCCCCTGCGCGCCAATGTCTATGTCGAAAACTGCCCGTTGACGATGAATGTCAACCTGGACAAGGTGATCGACTATGCCCGCTACGGCGGTAAGTTCCTTTCGGATGTCACGACGACTGGCGGCCCGAACAACGAGTTCGCGAATCAGATGCAGAATGTCCGTACGGTCATTGCCCAGCGCCCTGAACTCAAGGAACTGGCTGCCGCCATCGAGGAAGTGGAGTCGATGGGCTATGCCGACATGGCCGCCTATCAGCAGAAACAGGCTGAAATCCAGAGTAAGTTCGCCGAGCAACTGCCGGCCTATTACGATGCCCTCGAAGAAGAGACGAAAAAGGTCATCGCCGGGAATCCGGATGTCGAGGCCGCTGCCTATTTGTTCAACCGCTATTACAACGATGCCACCACGGAAGAATTCGAAGAAGCCTTCAATCAGTACAGCGAAAAAGTCCGCAACAGTTTCCTGGCTGCGGAAGCCCGCGAAGAGCTCGCCGCCCGCAAGGCGACGCAGCCCGGCGCCGAGGCTCCGGATTTCACGCTCAACGATCCGGACGGCAATCCCGTGACCCTCTCGTCGCTTCGCGGCCAGTATGTCATCGTGGACTTCTGGGCCTCCTGGTGCAAGCCTTGCCGTGCCGGTATGCCTGCCATGAAGGAACTTTACAAGAAGTATCATCCCAAGGGCCTCGAGATCATCGGCGTTTCCGACGATACCGACCACAATGCCTGGAAAAACGCCATCGCCCAGGACCAGACCCCCTGGATCCACGTGGTGGACGAATTCCCGGTAGAGAACCGGCCGGCCCGCGTCGGCCTGCTCTATGGCGTCCACTACATCCCTTCCTACTTCCTGCTGGATAAGGAAGGCAAGGTCATCGGCAAGATGGAACACGAGGAATTGGAAGCCAAACTCGCTGAATTACTTGACTAATCAAAATCTTCTATATGAGAAATCTCTTACTCGTAGCGGCGGCCCTGGGGGCCGCCCTGCTTGTTTCCGCCTGCGGCGGGAACAGTTACACGATTGAAGGCGTCGTGGAAGACCCTTCCCTGGAAGGGGCGAAAGTTTATAAGGTAGCCAGCTTCAACATCTCCGACTTGGTCGCGGATCCGACGCAGTCCATGCCGATGGATTCGACCTTGGTTCAGGAAGGAAAATACACGTTCTCGGGCAAGGTGTCCGACCCCGATTACTGTACGATCTATGTCGGTGACCTGACCGGCGGCAATCTTGCCGGCCACGCGACGGTCGTCATCGAACCCGGAGCCAAAATCAGCGTAGTTACTGATGCGGACCATAAGACCCGCGTATCGGGTACTCCGGCCAACGACCTGGTCCAGCAGAATGCCGAACAAGAAGAACGACTGAGCGATCAGATCATGGCCATCTATGACCGTCTTCGCTCCGGGGAGGCTGATGCCGAAGAATCCGCCCGTCTGGAAAAGCAGGCGGATGAAATCCGTGCACAGAAGCAGGAGGCCGATTATCAGTTCGTCAAGGAAAACATCAACAATCCGGCCGCCTGGTTCAAGTTGTATAACGTCGGTGTGATGACGGCGATGGAAGAAGATGCCGTCGCGAAACTGAAAGACCTGATCGCCGGTGCGGAAGGCCGCACGAAGGAACTCGCGGACTTTCAGAGCATCGTCGACCGTATCGCGGTCCTGGAGCGCACGGCCGTCGGCCAGCCCTTCACGGACCTGGCGATGGAAGATCCCGACGGAAATCTGATGCATCTGTCGGATTATGCCGGCAAGGGCAAGTACATCCTCGTCGACTTCTGGGCATCCTGGTGCGGCCCCTGCAAGGCAGAGATGCCTCACGTCGTGGAATTGTACAACCAGTACAAGAACAAAGGCTTCGACATCGTCAGCGTCTCGTTCGACAGCAAGAAAGAGAACTGGCTGAAGGCCATCCCCGAATGGGGTATGCCCTGGCACCATATGTCGGACCTCAAAGGCTGGGGCAGCGAAGGATCTTCCGCCTATGCGGTGAATGCCATTCCGCACACCGTGCTCCTCGGCCCCGACGGTACCATCCTCGCCCGCAACCTTAGCGGCGACGAGCTCAAGGCCAAACTGGCCGAGCTGCTGCCGTAAGGGTTGATGCCGAAACCGGAATTAACGGAGCTCCACCTCGGTGGGGCTCTTTATTTTTGACTTGATGCCGCAGGTGATGTCGAGGAGGGTGAGGACCTGCTGGAGGGATTCGCTGCGGAAGCTGGCCGTGAAATGGTTGTTCATCACGTTCGAGTCGGCGACGGTGATGTCGACGCCGTACCAGCGTTCCATTTTCTTGATGACTTCGCGGATGGGAGTGTTGTCGAAAACCAGGTAGCCGTCTTTCCACGAAGTGTTGAGCTTCAGGTCGGCCGGCTTGCGGGCGGGTTTTTCGAGCTGGGCCTTGGCGCCGATGACCACTTCTTCCTTTTCCTTGACGACGACTTCCGTCTCGTTCTTCTCGTCGAGGAGGGAAACTTTGCCACGGACGAGCGTCAGTTTCAGGGCGGCGTCATCGCTATAGGTCGAGAGGTTGAATTCGGTGCCGGTTACCTTGACGGTAACGCCCCGCGAGGTGCGGACGTACATTGGCCAGTCGGGGTTCGATTCCACCTTGAAATAGCCTTCGCCCTCGAGTTCCACCACGCGCTTGCCGTTTTCGAATTTGGCAGGCGTGCGGAGTGTGCTGGCGCTGTTGAGGATGACTTCGCTGCCGTCGGGCAGGGTGATCTTGCCCTTGACGCCCGGATTGACCTTGTAGTTGAGGACGGACTCGCCCTGCGCCAGTTCGGGAATCGCGATGAGCTTCTCGTTCTGGGCGGTCAGGCTCATCACCTGCCGGTTGAGGCGGGCATTGTCGTGGAGGGTCCAGAGGAAGACGCCGATGAAGAAGGTAGCGGCCACCGCAGCCACGGCGCGCAGGAAACGGATCTTGCGCCGCTGCGGCGCGATCGTTTCCAGCATCTGGGCGGTCGCGGCGTGCGAGGGGGCGGTATCGGGCATCGCGTCGAACACGAAATCCGCTTCGCGGCGCAGGAACTCCTCCTTGTTCTCAGGCGATTCCTCGACCCACGAAAGGACTTCGCGCCGCTCTGCCTCCGAGGCCGTGCCTTCGAAGTATCGATGGAGCGTAGCTTCTTTCATTTTACTACCAATAATACCGATATCCATAGACTTCCCCTCAAAAATCATTTGAAAATGGACAATTTGTTGCGGAACTGCTTCAGCGCCTTCACCATATTGTACTCTACCTTCTTGACGGTCAGGCCCGTAGACTCTGCGATTTCTTCGTAGGTCATATTCTCGTCGCGGTTCATCACGAAGATCTTGCGGGTGAGTTCCGGCATCTTTTCATACACCAGGTCGATGATGCGTTTCATATCCAGGGCATCGATGCGCGAGATCATATGGTCGCTGCTCAAGCTCTCGATCGACAGGTTCACGGCGCTTTTTTCCAAAGGGTCGGTCATCCGGGTGCGGAGCATCGTCAGGTGGTTGAGCGCCCGGTTGCGGGCGATCGTGAACAGGAACGAGCGGATGTTGCGCGTAGGGTCGATGCGGTCGCGGTTGGTCCAGAGCGAGGCGAAGGTCTCCTGGGCGAGGTCCTCCGCCTCGGCCGTATCGTGGATATAATGCTGGATAAAAAACTTGACGTTCTCGTATTCCGCTTTGAACAGCACTTCATAGGCCTCCGTGTCCGAAGCCCGGATGGCTTCGGAGAACATACGGAGGATCTCC
Organism: uncultured Bacteroidia bacterium; assembly: GCA_902778855.1. Taxonomy (GTDB): domain Bacteria; phylum Bacteroidota; class Bacteroidia; order Bacteroidales; family UBA932; genus Cacconaster. The sequence goes on along the minus strand of CACYZM010000001.1, from coordinate 3,604 downwards.
CGGTCACTGCTGTTATACTGCGGAGGCATCTTAGTGCTGGATGGACATCAGGCGGATATAGTTGAGCATCGCTTTGCTCCACCGGGCGTCGCCGGGCAGCTGGTAGCGGGCGTTGCCTTTGGGGTCGGGCGTGAAGTTCGTTTCGCCGGTGGGCGTCAGTTCAACCCAGCCGCGTTCCGACAGGTTGAAGAGTTCGTCGCCCTCGACGGCCTGGATCACGGCCAGGGGATCCCACATTTTCTGGAACTTGTCTTCGTTGAGGAATTCGTAGATCCATTTGATGGGATGCGCGTCGGTCCAGTCCATGTCGCTGATGATGGTCTCGGCGCTGTAGTAAAGCGGGTCGCCCACTTCGCCGGGGGAGAACACGATGTCGATGTCGCGGGGGAGGTCCCGGAAGAAGCGCAGGGAATAGTCGATGGCCGCCGTGAAGTTGTAGTCGTGCTGGTCGGATTTGCCGAACACGCCGCCCATCAGGTAGATGGCCTTGACTTTCTTCTGCAGGAGGTCCAGGCCGCTAAGCGGCGAATACTCGTCCGGGCCGGATTCCATCAGCCGCGCCAGGCAGGTCACAAAGCCCACCGAGGCGATGGTCACGGATTTGTCGGGCTGGGCGGCCAGCAGCTTGCGGTACAGCTTGTAGCCTTCCATATAGGTGCCGTTGTCGCCGACGGTGCGCTTGAAGAGCGGTTCGGCGTCGGTGTTCCGCGCATAGGCGAGGTTATGGTAGGGGATGAACACGCGCGGCGCCTCGACGCCCTTGGTCTCCAGGCCGATGGGGATGTCGGGGTAGCCGTAGTAGTTGTTGAGCACGTCCACGGCGTCGGCATTGGCGCGGTCCATGCGGTCCACGATCACGCCGAGCAGGGTGCAGCGGTGCATATCCATATACCGGTAGAGCATCATCAGGGCGAAAAGGTCGTCGGTGGAAGAGCCCATGTCGCAGTCGTAGATGATCCGGATGTCCTTCTGCTCGTAGTTCGACTTGACGTGGATGTCCTTCGATGTGACGTACACACTCTTCTGGCCGTTTGCGCGGGCGAAGGCCAGTGCGGCCGCCAGGCTGTCTTCCGGGAACGGGCGGGTGCTGTCGAAGTAGTAGGTGCCGTCTTCGGGGATGAAGCTGCCGCCGACCAGGCCTTCGTGGGCCTTGGCGTGCTTGATGACGGCCGGGATGTTCTTGCGGTCGGTGCTGTTCTGGGTGGCGCCGTACGAGACCATGATGCCTTCCTTGGGCTGGCTCAGGTCGCTGAGTTTCAGGGTGAACCCCTGGGGGTTCATCTGGCCCATGGCCCAGATGACGGTGGCCAGTTCCTTATCGGTGAACTGCTGCTGGGCGAAGGCCGGGAGCGTGGCGGCCAGCAGGCAGAGGGCGAGGATTGTTTTTTTCATGGCAGTCTAGTGCTGGATGGACATCAGGCGGATATACTTGAGCACCATGTCGCACCAGACGGGATCGCCGGGGCGCTGGTAGCGGGCATTGCCCTTGGGATCGGGCGTGAAGATCGTCTCGGCTTTAGGGGTGAGGGTCACCCAGCCGCGCGGGGAGAGTTCGTAGAAGTCGTCGCCCTCGACGGCCTGGATCACGGCCTGCGGGTCCCACATCTTCTGGCCGGTGTTGCAGTTGAGGAACTGGTAGGTCCACTTGATGGGATGGAAATCGGTCCAGTTCATATCGGAGATCACCAGTTCGGGCCGGTAGTCGAGCGGGTCGCCCACTTCGCCGGGAGAGAACACGATGTCCACTTCTTTGGGCAGCAGCTCGAAGAACTTGAGCGAGAAGTCGATGGCCTGTGCGAAGTTGTAGTCGGGCTCCACGGCGTCGCCAAACACGCCGCCCATGGCGTAGATGCTCTTGACCTTGGCCCGGACGAGTTCAACGCCGTTGAGGGGCGAGTATTCGTCCGGCCCGGATTCGAGCAGGCGGGCGAGCGAGGTGACGAAGCCGACGGAGGCGATCGTCACGGAGCGGTCGGGCTGCGCGGCGAGCAGCTTGCGGTACAACTTGTAGCCTTCCATATAGGTGCCGTTGTCGCCGACGGTGCGCTTGAACATCGGCACGGCGTCGGTGGTGCGGGCGTAGGGGAGGTTATGGTAGGTGATCCAGACTTTCGGGTCGGGCGCGCCCTGGGTTTCGAGGCCGATGGGGATGTCGGGATAGCCGTAGTAGTTGTTGAGCACGTCCACGATGTCGGCGTTGGCCTTGCCCATGCGGTCGACGACCACGCCGATGAGCTTGCAGCGCTTCATGTCCATATAGCGGTAGAGCATCATCAGGGCGAAAAGGTCATCCGTCGAGGAGCCCATGTCGGTATCGTAGATGATGCGGATGTCCTGTTCTTCGTAGTTGCTGCGGATGTTGATTTTCCGGCCGAGGTCATAGACCGTGTGCTGCTGGTTTTCGCGGGCGAAGGCCAGGGCGGCGGTCAGGCTGTCCTCGGGGAAGATGATGGTGCTGTCGAAGTAGTATTTGTCCTCCACGGGATCGTACCAGCCGCCCACGACGTTGTTGTGTTCATGGGCGTGCTTGATGACGGCCGGAAGGCTCTTCTTGTCGAAGCTGTTCTGCGTGGCCAGGTAGGAGACGGCCAGGCCCTGGGTGGGCTGTCGCAGCGAGTCGAGGCTGAGGGTGAAACCATCGGGATACATCTGGCCCATGGCCCACAGGACGCTGACCAGTTCCTTGTCGGAAACCCGGTTCTGCTGCGCCTGGCTGGCCAGCGGCAGGGCCAGCAGCACGAGAAGGAGAACAATCTTTTTCATAGAGTCACGTTTGGATTCTACAAAGATAATAAAAAAAAGCTATCTTTGCGGCCGGTTACGGTGTCCGTCGCCTCAACCGGGACGGACGGATGAAAAGGGAATCCGGTGAAAGACCGGAGCAGACACCGCTGCTGTAAGTCCCGCAAGCTTTGCTGACAGTCAAGGGCCACTGCTCTCCGGAGCGGGAAGGCGTCAGGAAAGGGACGAGCCAGAAGACCTGCCGGAACCGGCTCCGAAGGCGCTTTCGGGTAATAAAAGCGTACGGGAAAATGAATGTAGTACTGCGTCTTGTATTGTCGCTGACCACCCTGTTGGGAACCGTGTCCCTTTTCGCTCAGGACTCCCTGGCCGTGAAAGGGATGCTGAACGATACGCTTGTGCTCCAGAACGCCACCGTGACGGCCAAGAGCCGCGAGCAGAAGTTGCGCGAAGGCGCCTTCGCCGTGGGTGCGCTCAACATCCGTCTCCAGGCCAGCACCCTCCAGTCGCTGACGCAGGCCATCGACCGCTCTTCCGGCATCCGCATCCGCGAGGAAGGCGGCGTGGGCAGCGAGTTCGACCTGTCGATCAACGGGATGAGCGGCAACTCGATCCGCTACTTCCTCGACGGCATGCCGCTCGATGCCAAAGGCACCGGCATGACGCTGGCCAACCTCCCCGTGAACATCATCGAGCGCGTGGAAATCTACAAGGGCGTGATTCCCGTCAGCTTCGGCAGCGACGCGCTGGGCGGCGCCGTCAACATCGTGACGAACCGCAGCCGCCGCAACTACCTCGATTTCTCCTACGGCATCGGGTCGTTCCATACCCACAAGGCTGATTTCAGCGCCCAATATACCGG